>CALFCF010000087.1 GCA_937951345.1 uncultured Granulosicoccaceae bacterium | reverse complement strand
TTCACCACCAGTGCCCGTCTGCCGTCGCAGCTCACTCGATTGAGCTCAACCCGTAGATTTCTACGAATTTCGCTCAATCGAGCGACCTGCTTAGGTAGCCAGACTCTGGTGGCGAACCCTTCATGAATAGAGCAGGCTAGTCTTTCAAGGAACAGCAGATTTGTTGCCCGTGTTGTTTGTACTGTTTTGAACTAGCGTTGGCAATCCAGGAGATAACGCTATATTTTTCTCTACAGTATATGCTGTCGATTATTGTAAGACTGCGACTCTTGGCGCAGCGGATCCTAATAAAAGAGATAGCATTTCCGTCGAATACTGCAACTCACGACAGACGGGCGACAACCTAACCCTACGCGACTGAACTCGTTGTCGTTGTAGCCAGACGTTGTGCCTGTTAGGCGTGAGCGGTGTTGAAAAAGCTCTACAAGAATATATATCCCGTTGCGCGAAATAACCTCCTTGTCACGGTATTTTGTGCGTTCTCCATTTGATAAGATCGAATTTGCAGCGAAAACACCAACGACTCATCAAAGAGTGCTCGCGTTTTGAAGGTACTCGCTTGGTTTGATCTTTAACCCTAAGGGATATCACCTCAATGACCGACTTGGACTAATTGCATCAACAAACAGATTTATCAAACCATACTTCGGAGCGTTTGAGGGCCATTCTGCAAAGACCTCGATAGGCTCAAGTTTCCATCCCGGCAGCACGTATTGCACAGCACCTGACTTGACGTCTTCATCTGCAAAAAACTCTGGCACAACCGCGAGTCCGGCACCAGCGCGTGCAAGGTGATACACCGCAAGGGCATCATTGGCGGTTATGTGTGCGGTGGGTTTAATTTTTACCGGCTTTGATTTTGATTTTCGAAAGATAGGTTTGATATGGCTGACGGGGGCTAGTTTTATCCAATCCCAATTTTCAACATCCTGGGGCTTAGTGACTTTTGCACACTTTTCAAGATAACCACTTGACGCCACCAAACGACGTTCAATCTGAAACAATGTTCGGGTTGCGGAGGATCTTTTACGGTTAACACCCATACGGATTGCTATGTCATAGCCTCCTGAAATGATGTCCTGACGCTCATCTGAATAGTCCAGTAATAATTTAATCCCCGGATGCTGCAAAGAGAAAGTCGCCAAGGTGTCGGTGAGTTGTGAGTGAATAAGGATAGATGGAGTTGCAACACGCAGTTCGCCAGAAGGATTGCTGGACGAATCCGACAGTTCTGACAACGCATCTTCTACGGCCTCAAACAACGGGTGCGTCGAAGCAAGTAGTCTCTCCCCTTCTTTGGTTAGCGCAAGTTTTCGTGTGGTTCGATAAATCAACGCGACACCCAGGTGTTCCTCCAATTGCGACACGTGATGGCTGACCACCGAAGGCGACAAACCAAGCTCTCGCGCTGCTCCTCTGAAGGAACCGTGGTCAATAGTTTTAGCGAAAATGGCAACCTGGCGGAGTTGATCAAGCATTATTAATATATATCGAACAGTTATATCTATTTATATCATCTTATCAAACACTAATATTTTGTCCAATATAGAGGCTCACAATTGCGATAAACAGGAACAATTCGAGGATCAAAACATGGCACGTCTCAATTTATCAGTAACACTTTTTCTGCTTTTATTTTCAGGACACGTTCTCGCGGACAACAAAGCCATAGTCCAGACGTTTTACGATTTTCTCAGTAATCCGGCATCAACCGATGCAGCCGATACTTTCAAAGAATCTACCTCTGAAAACTGGGGCAGCATCGGGGACTATTCAGGCAAGATCAAAACTCGTGAGCAGTTTATCGGTCAGGTTTCGGGCTTTTTCGCAAAGCTGATACCGGATCTGAATTGGGAGGTGAAGGAAATGATCCAGGGTGAAGATAAAGTGGTAGTGCGCGGTCGCGCCACGGGTACACCCAATGGTCCGCTGTTTGGTGTAGATGGCAAAGGAAAGAGTTTCGATATTCTCACCATCGATATTCACACTATTGAAAACGGCAAGATTGTTAGCTCCTACCATGTTGAAGATTGGGCCGGTGCGTTGCGACAACTCAGCGGAGAGTGAATTTCTACGGGTAACACCAATGAGAAGTCGATGGTGTTAACGCCACTATTGGTATGAACTGCGTGATTCTTTGTTCGGAAGTATCAGAGAGCAGCAATAGCGCAGATGCCTGCATCCCATTGGACGCACAGGCAGCGGATCAATCGTTAACGATTGCTCCGCTGCCATAACCTTCACGACGCTCGGCACAGACCAGTGGAAGAGTCCTTCCTTATGTGCACCGATGATATCAAGCTGTTCGGTGATTTTTTGATTAATCAGTTCAAGCGTTGAGCAACATTGTAGACAACACATCACCGACGCCTGTACTCGATCTCTACCCATAGAACACTATCCGGCAACCGGTGTTCTCCACAGACCTCGTCAACATACATAGACTCAGGTATCACAACGCGACGGCGATTCGATAGGCGTCCAGTAAAGCCGCATGCAACGAGCGACTCGAGACTGCATCGCCAATACGGAAAAGACCGAACCCGTCTGCACGTAATTGCGGTTGTTTATCACACGCTAGCAGTGCTTCAATATCCGTATGTCCGTCATTGTTTGATAACGTTTGCAATTGATTAAACACGTCAACGACCGGCAGGGTTCCCTGCTCCACGATGACCTGCTCGGTTTCGATAGTTTCAAGCGAATCTGTCAGATCGTTTCGAAACGTTGCCTGCAGTCTGTTACCGTGCTGTTCGACTGCAACCAAAACACGATCTGTCATCATCGCAACACCCAGCTCATACATCTTTTTGCGATGAACGGGCCGTTCGCCATAGCCGAGCTCTGCAGCCGGCATGTCGTCTATCGTGAAATAACGAACCTCTGAACCTTTCTCTGCAATAAACTGAGCACAGGAAATAGCTTCGTGTCGCCCGGTTCCATCGTAGACGATGACATCACCAGCGATTGTCGTATCACCACCGAGCACATCCCATGTACTGGCACATTGATCATAACCGACGATCTTACCGGGGTTGGGCAACCCGCCGGTTGCAACAATAACAACGTCCGGCTTCAAAGAAGCGACGTCTTCGGCCTCCATGTACCTGTTAACGTGAAGCTCTACACCCAGATGTTCAAGCTCGGAAACACGCCAGTCAACCACTGAAATAATATCGCGCCGCCAACCCGCTTTAGTGGCAAGTAATAACTGTCCACCGGGTTTTGTGGCTGCGTCAAAAATACTGACTTGATGTCCACGCTCTGCAGCCACCCTCGCCGCTTCAAGACCTGCAGGACCTGCTCCCACAACGACAACGTGTTTGCCCGGATTATCTGAGCGTTCTATTTGTTGTGGCAATTCCGTTTCGCGACCGCTGGCAACATTGTGAATGCAAGACGGTTTCTTGTGCATACAATGCGTAGCGCCAAAACAGGGACGGATGCGATGCTCTTCACCACGCGCGATTTTGTTGACAATCTCCGGGTCGGCGATATGACCACGTGTCATTGAAACCATATCCAGTAACCTATCGCGAATCGCGTGACGTGCCGTTGCCGTATCAACAATACGGGCTGCATGAAAAACCGGAACCTTAACCGCACTTTTAATATCCCGCATCCGATCAAGAAACGGTGCCAGCGGCCGCGACATCCCCGGCATGTTGTATTCGGCCAGACTGAGTTCTGTATCCATACGGCCGAACACACAATTGAGAAAATCGATTGCACCCTCCCGCTCCAGAATTTCTACTATTCGTAGCGCATCCTCTTGACTTAAACCCCCACGGTCCTCATGCATTGACATACGAATGCCGAAAAGAAACTTGTCACCAACCGCTTTACGCATGGCCTCATAGACCTGCAATGCAAAACGCACACGGTTCTCCAGAGAACCACCGTACTTATCAGTACGTTGATTGGTATCCGGGGCGAAAAACTGCCCAATCAGATGAGAACCCGCTAACGTCTCGATGCCATCAAGCCCCCCTTCATAGCAACGACGCGCGGCTTCAGCAAACGACTTAACAACCCGTTTGATATCGTGCTCATCCATTTCTCGCGGGATACTGCGATGGAGTGTTTCGCGCTGTACGCTCGGTGCAATGGTGGGCAACCAGTTGTCAGCGGTTGGATCACCGCGTCGGCCCAGATGAGTAATCTGACACATCAGCGCTGTGCCATGTTGATGAATGCGATCTGAAAAGCTTTGCAAGTGGGGAATCACCGCGTCCGAATCCACTCGCAGTTGATCAAACACACTTGGAGAATCCGGTGCCACATTCGACGAACCACCAAACATTGTCAGCGCCAGTCCGCCTTTGGCTTTTTCCTCGTGATATCGCTGGTAACGAAAAGCCGGCATACCCTCATCGTCCATACCGGAGGCATGACTGGTACTCATAATGCGATTTTTTAGACGAAGGTGCCCGATAGTCAGCGGCGCAAACAACGGGTCCCGTTCAATACTGTGCATCGTAACGCTCGATAGATTAATGGTAGATAGGCTATCTGCGTCATTAGTATACCGTCTCGACGCTAACTAATTTCCGCTTCGAAAGCACACTGTATTTACTCCCAACCGAAGTTCATCGAGCTCGGGAAATTTGTGGTTTTTTATACACTAGAGTCATGTGCTAGTTAAAGTTGATGCTTACGCTAGATCATACCCGGTGAAATTCTGACGCTGATCCCAGCTTGCCTGCCTGAGGCTCTTACCTTGACTGTGCATTTCAAACATGAAGATAAACCGGGATCTAGCAACGACGAACACATGGTGTTCGCGATCGGATCAGGTGCCAGGTCAGGGTCGTGCAAAACCGCACGAGCCGTTTGCCCGTCAAAACTACGACCCCTGCTGATGCTGCGGTAATTCGCGTCATCAACCTCTATTTGGTATTCTGAATTTAACGCTTATACCCTTGCTTCATTAATTATCGATAAAGACTCAATAACCTATTGTTGTATATCACTTTTTCAGTAGAAATAAAAAGAAGTATTTTTGTAATACCCGCTACTGAAAAGCCAGTGATCAAATACGATTTTACATCCTACGGAGGAATGGACCGATGTGCGGATTGTTTACCAGTGCCGACAGTAAGCTGTGGCAGCCATCTACACGCTCAATGCGTATCGACGGGTTTGTCACTTCTATTCGTCTGGAAAAGTTTTTCTGGGACACGCTGGAAGAAATCGGTAAGCGCGACCAACTCTCCATTCCACAACTGATACGCAAGCTTTACCTTGAGTCTATTGATGCCGAGCACGACCTCGGTAACTTCACCTCATTTCTTCGCGTGTGTTGCGCACGCTATCTGGCACTGATTGCCGACGGGCATCTCGCACGCAATGACGACACGCCCCTACAGGACATTGCGCTGACGGGTGACAGTGACGCCATACACTGACGGTTAGCCACTGTGGCTAACACCAGAACATAACACTTAACATCACAGGGAAATGCATAAATGGCAAAAACCATTCACTCTATGATTCGGGTGCTAGATGAAACCCGGTCAGTCGAATTCTACAAAACAGCCTTTAATCTGAATGTAGCTGATCGTCTCGACTTCGACTCTTTTACTCTTGTTTATATGAGCAATGACGAGGAAGAGTTCGAACTGGAACTGACTATCAACAAGGGACGCGAAGAACCCTATGACCTGGGTGACGGTTACGGCCACCTCGCAGTGTCTGTTGACAACCTCGATGAAGAGCACGCGCGCATTAAAGGGCTGGGTATGGAGCCACGCGACATCGTTGAATTTGAACGAGAGGGTGCCTTGCTCGCCAAGTTTTTCTTTATCAAAGACCCGGATGGCTACGACATAGAAGTCTTGCAACGACACGGGCGCTTTAAGTAGTTAACAAATTTATTTACAGAGCATTGCAACAAGAGAGAACTACAACAATACGGTTAGCAACAAAACCACAACAAGAGGAACGGCAATGGATATACACGATATTCAAAAGATAAAACTGGAAACGCGGCCCCGACCCGCATCAAGCCAGTTAATGGCGTTAACACGACGGGAATTACTAAAGCGTTCATTAGCCGTAAGCGGTGGCTTTGCCATTGGCGGATCTTTTCTGGCCGCAAGTGACGCCACCTGGGCGATGGAGTTAAAGGCTCTGTCACCGGAATCCATGGCCACACTCACACAAATGGCGCGTGATATTTATCCGCACGACAGTTTCGGTGATGCGCTCTATGCTGCTGCTGTCAAAGGGCATGACGAATCAGCCGCAAACGATGCTGATTTCAAGACACTCATTGAAGAAGGCGTTGCCATGCTGGACGAGAAGGCGAAAGAAGCAGGCAACACCAGCTATATCGGTACCGGCTGGGAATCTGATCGCAATGCCATTCTTCGCAGTGTTGAAGACACAGATTTCTTCAAGACGGTACGTGGTGGTTTGGTCGTTGGTTTATACAACCAGCCGGATGTCTGGGAAAAACTGGGGTACGAGGGACCTTCCTTCGATAAAGGTGGCTATCTGTATCGCGGATTCGACGATATCAGCTGGCTATAACAACAACCTATTTGGAGGAATATCATGAGCGCACCTTTTGACACGAACGACGATTCAGTTGTCGTAGTTATCGGCACTGGCGCAGGTGGCGGTGTACTGGCAAACGAATTGGCACAGAAAGGCATTAGTGTTGTTGCCCTGGAAGCAGGCGGCAGACACCTACCCGCAGACTATATAAATGACGAATGGCCAAGTTTCGGTCAACTCGCCTGGACTGATATGCGAACCACATCAGGCAGCTGGCGTGTTGCAAACGACTTCCCGAACCTGCCCGCTTGGATTGTTAAAGCCGTTGGTGGTTCTACAACACACTGGGCCGGTGCATCGTTACGGTTTCGAGAGCACGAGTTCCGCGTTAAAACTGAATACGGTGACGTTGAAGGCGCAAACCTGCTCGACTGGCCGATCACACTGGCAGACCTCGAACCCTATTATGACAAAGCCGAAGACAAACTTGGTGTGACCCGCACCCATGGCATCCCGGGCTTACCGGGTAACAATAACTTTAAGGTTATGAAAGCCGGTGCTGACAAACTCGGCTACAAAGACTGCCATACCGGGCGCATGGCGATAAATTCAAAAATTCGCGCTGGGCGTGCATCCTGTCAGCAACTTGGTTTCTGTTTTCAGGGCTGCAAGATGGGTGCGAAGTGGTCATCCGCCTATGTTGACATTCCGCAGGGTGAAGCAACCGGTAATCTCGAGGTGCGAGAACATGCCCATGTCCTGAAGATTGAGCACGACGACGAAGGCAATATTAGCGGTGTGCTCTATGCCGATAAAGACGGCAATCAGCATGTGCAGAAGTGTCGTGTTGCCTGTGTAGCCGGTAACTCTATCGAGAGCCCCCGCTTGCTGTTGAATTCAGCATCGCAGATGTTCCCCGACGGGCTGGCCAATTCATCCGGCATGGTAGGTAAAAACTACATGCGTCACATGACGGGCTCCGTTTATGCCACCTTCGAGCAACCTGTCAATATGTATCGCGGCACCACAATGGCCGGCATCATCACTGATGAATCAATCAACGATCCATCCCGCGGTTTTGTCGGTGGCTACGAAATGGAAACACTCTCCATCGGCCCTGCATTTATGGCCGCGTTCCTGAATCCGGGTGCATGGGGACGTGAATTCTCCGCCGCTATGGATGCCTATGCCAACATGGCAGGCATGTGGCTGGTGGGTGAAGATATGCCGCAGGAGAAAAACGGCATCACGTTGTCTGAAGAAAAAGACCAATTCGATATGCCGGTGGCAAATGTGCATTTCGATGACCATCCGAACGACGTTGCCATGCGCAACCACGCTTACCAGCAAGGCATGGCAGTGTACGACGCCGTCGGTGCCACGCAAACCCTTCCGACGCCGCCGTACCCGTCAACACATAACCTCGGCACGAACCGCATGAGCGAAAAACCCGAAGACGGCGTGGTTAACAAGTTCGGACAAAGTCACGACATCAACAATCTGTTTGTATCTGATGGCAGTCAGTTTACAACCGGTGCGGCAGAGAACCCGACGCTCACCATCGTAACGCTTGCTATACGGCAAGCTGACTATATAGCCGAACAGATGGGCTCTAAAGCGTTGTAAATAAAAATCGTGTATTGCTGACCTTCAGCAATACCGACTTTGCAAAGCCCTATCCCACGGGATAGGGCTTTTTTATTTGTAGAGTGTCAAGATGTAGCAGTAACGACAATAGAAGCGAATGATCAGATACTAAATGGCAGAAACAAAATAGCCAAGCCGGCAATCCCCTGCAGCAGACGACGTACCCACGGGTGAGGGGCAATAATCGCGTTAACCAGCAACCACAATGCCGCCAGTGACTTTAAAAACACCAGTATGGCAGGTAACGGTGCGGTTTTGCTGGCCAGTATTGCAGGCGTCACTATCATCGCAACAGGAATAAGATAAAGTCCTACCCCCAATGCCATTGCAAAGAGTGCAACCTTCAACCAGTTAACTGACGAGATACCAGCAGCGATAAAAACAGCCCCGCACACCGGTGGGGTGATGGTCGACAAAAGCGCATACCAGAATACAAACAGATGCGCCTGCAACGGTTCAAGCCCCAGCTCAATGAGTGCAGGCCCGGCGATGGATATACAAATAACATAAGCTGCAGTGGTTGGCACCTCCATACCTAACAACAAACAGGCGGCTGCCGTCAGTAACAATGCAAGCCAAAGATGCCCTCCGGAGCCGGATAGAATCAATGACGTTATTTTCACCCCAAGCCCGGTAAGCCCCAGCACACCGATTATAATCGACGCGCAGGCAATAATTGCCGCGATTACAGCAACCTGTCGCCCGGCCTGAATGCAGGCGCTTGCCAACCGTTCGCGAATCGCTTTAAGCGAAAAACCAAAGGCTTCATCCGTTACCAGTAAAATTGCCGCCGCCAGTATCGCAAGCGACGCAGCATACTGAGGTGTTAGCGATGCCGCGAACATCCCCAGCAACAACACAGTAAATGGAATGGCGAAAAAACCCGCGGTAAAGAGCACCACCTTAAGCGGTGGTATCAGATCCGCGCTGACAGGTTTCAGATCAAACCGTTGACTGAATGCATTGATACCCTGCCACACAACGATGAAATACAAGAGCGCCGGCAACAGCGCTGCCATCAGAATATCGGTGTACGCGATACCCGTCAGCTCAACCATCACAAACGCCCCCGCACCCATCAGCGGTGGCATAATCTGCCCGCCACTGGATGCAACAGCTTCGACAGATGCCGATAAGGCTCGCGGGTAACCGAGCTTATTCATCGCCGGTATTGTGATCGCACCGGTTGACGCCACATTGGCTGACGCAGAACCGGAGATAGAACCAAATAACGCACTGGAGATGACTGACACCTTGGCAGCTCCACCGCGCAAACGACCACCGGTCGCCGTCGCCAGATTCATAAATCCGCTACCGGCAGCACCGGCATTCAACACCGCACCGAGAATAACGAAGACAGCAATGATGTTGACCGATATACCGGTGAGCTTGCCCCACAACCCGCCTTCGGCAATGGTTAACGTACCGAGAAGACTGTTAACCGGAATAGCCGTAAACCCGAATTCACCCGGAATATGGCTACCGAAAAATGCATAAGCCAGCGCCGCTAATGCAACCAGTGGCAGCGGCCAGCCAATCGCACGACGGGCAAGTTCCAGGACCACCAGCAGAATCAATCCGGCAAGGGCAACCTGAAAATCACCATTCAAGAACCCGTATTGATCACCCAGTGCATCATGACGGAGCGCAATGCCAAGGCAAACAAACATGCCGAGCGCACACAGACAAAAGCCCGTTAACTTAAACCATAACGAGTGTTCGGAATTATCACCCTGCCCGGCGGGCCACAGAAAAATCCACGGCATGGCCAGAGCCAGATGTAGCGGACGACTAACAAGGTTCGGAATCAGGCCACTGAACACCAGCCATAAATGAAAGGCAATGGTGACAAACCCGAGAAAGAGTTGGCATCGGACGACTGTGACAGCAGAGACGTTCACAATGTATTGCCGCGCGATGCCATATAGATGCAGGTGTTTAACCTGTAAATCTCCGGCTCTGCCTCGTCAGTTCAAAAACAGCATAACAACGCTAATCAAAGATACAGCGTTACTGCGAAAAGAACGTACGAGGCGTTCGAGCAGGCGAAGTGGGTATTTACCGATGCTGATCAGCTAACTTGACGCCCGCTTCCTCATAATAACGGATGGCGCCCGGGTGAATTTCAGAGCTGATGTTCTCCAGCATGTCCGTACTGACAGCACCCCACCAGGCAGCATTGCCCGCCATTGCGTCACGCTGCTCCCAATAGGTTTTGGTCATCGCATAGGCATCATCGTCCGACATGGCCGTGGTGGTGTAGGCAACAACCGGCAACGATGTTGTCACGATCTCCTCATCCTGACCGGCATAAGTACCTGCTGGAATCACAATGCGCGTACGCTTGGTTTGCGTGATCTGATCTTCACTAAGCGACAGTACATTTACACCGGTACCGGCGGCCGCTTCAATGACATTCGGTGCCGGGTAAGATCCTGCCGTGACAAAGGCATCGATCTGCCCGTTCTTCAACGCGGGAACGGCATTTGATAATTCAACTTCAGCGAGCTTTACCTTACCTTCAAGACCGAACAATTTCAGGTACTTCTCACCTTCACGTGCGCCGAAACTACCTTTACCCAGCAGCACGGTTTTACCTTCAAGCCCAGCGAAGTCAGTAACGCCACTTTTCTCTGACGTCACGAAATGCATGGTTAACGACGGAATAGGAAAGAGTGCCCGAATTTCAGAGAACTTCGGATTACTCTTACCCTCAAACATCGCCTTGCCACCACGCGCAAGACCAACAAGTGCCGGCGGTGTGGTGAACACATAGTTACCTGTACGCGCAGCCGACTCCATTACATTCTGAACCGAACCCTGACTTTCTTCGACAGTGACAGAAATAGCACCATCCGAACCCGCCTTCATCGCCTCGGCAATCTGCACTGCAATTTGATAATAGGAAGACGTCGATTTTGCTGATTTATAGGTTATTCGGGTTTCAGCATTCGCAGTGGTTACAGCGCTGACCAGCAGCAATAACAAAGAGCTCAGAGCGATCGCTAATGAAGGCAATCGGGACAAGGCAAATACCGCAGCTGATGATGAATTATCGGTTTTTATCGTTCTATTCATGTTTAATACTCCTCCAGTGATTTAAACATAACTTCAGAATATCATGAGTGGACGATCGGCGGTAATTGAGGGATCGAGCTCATATAGATTCCGGGAAAAACCCCTTAAATCGGGTATTTCTGGCGTAACCGCCCGGTTCCTGCGCCAACCGGCGATATCACCCTGCCAGTGATATAATCCATTCCAGACAACCACATTATTGCGACTCGCATAAAACCCGAGAATACCGGACAAGTAGGCATCTCAGAAGATACAAATCAGCTAGAAGTCATCGCGCAATCCGAAACCTCGGTTCACTGAATAAACCACTACCTATGTCCAGAACAATTCAATCACGTTTGCAGTCCACCACTTTTTGCGCAGCAGCGATTATTGCGGCTTTCGTTGCGGGGTGCTCCACACCAAATCTTGATGGACCAATTTTTGGTAAATCTAAGTCCAGTAAACCGAATTACAGCTGGAATGATTTCCTCAAAGATACTGACAGTAACGGCAACACGATTGTTGAGACGAGTGAGTTCAATGATTACCTGACACGTCAAGGTGGTCAGTCAGATGATGTCCCTGAGTCGTTCAGTGAAATAGACGTGAACGGCAACGGATCAATTAGTGAAGCCGAGTTTAATGAACGCGCTTCCATACAGGCCTTACTCACATCACCAGATGTACACCCCTGGGAGAGTTTTGTCGTCGAGGCTGACAGAAACGATGACGGCGATATTAGTGGAAACGAATGGGCCATTGCGCCAAGAGAGCAACCCAATGTGCCAAAGCGTAACGAATTCAAAAAGTATGACCTCAATAATGACGGACAGGTATCGAGGGATGAATATCTGAAAGCCAGTAAGCAGTAGAGTTTAGAGCATCAAGAGCGTAGTGACTCCGACGAAGAATAAACCTATTGCGTCAACTTAAATCTCTTGTTTGAAATTCGTAATCTACCCCCTTAACAGTACGCCATACGTGAAAATAAAGTGATTGTTTAACACCAAGGTTGCAGGTTAAAAAAACGCGGTAACAGCCGCATTAAAAATTATGACCTGCAAATTATGTGAAGCAGTTTGCATTCACCTGTCTTTTTTCAGCTAATCGCTGCGGGTTTTACCAAACACATACCTAGACTTGCGGAATGAAGATTTCGCAGGAGAACGCCTTAAGTGGCCAAATTTGGCCAACTTTAGGCTGTACATCATTTCACTGGTGTAAAAAGCCCCGCATACCTCTGTCTGTCCTGGCGATAGCGGCCTTGGTATTTCTAAAGCCCCTTAACGCAGCCGCAGACACCGGATGTGGCAGTAACACTGGTGCCGTTGACTGCGACAATAGCGGTGAATCAACCCGCTCTGCAGGAGATCCCGGGAGTTCTGGCAGCCCCCGACAACCCTCTCCCATGATCGGCAATCCGGTAAACCTGATCACCGGTAACAAATATCAAAATGAAAAAGATCTAGCAATACCCGGTAGTCAGCTCACATGGCAACGTCATTACAACAGTGCCAATGCGGCATATAACTTTGGGCTTGGTCGCGGATGGACGGGCACCTACCAGACAAGCCTCGCGTCGATCAATGCCAAAGGCGCAGCCATTTTGCAAAGCAATGGCAGAAGAATAGAGTTCAGGGCAATAGCCGACAGTACCTCAGCAGATGGAGAAACTATTAATAGCTGGCACGCCAGTACACCAAGCGATGGTAGATTACATGTAGACGGAACATACATTGTGTGGTCACTACCGGACGGTCGCAGCTTACGATTTAAAGGACAATTCCTGGTACGCATTGACTTTCCCGGCAGTCAGTTTCTAACTCTTCTTTATAACGATAAGCGTCTTGTTAAAGTCAGTGATCAGGACAACCGTACGCTCCAATTTGACTACTACCCCGACTCGCAACCTTTAAGTCGATAGAATGAAGATGAAAACATTAGCAACGCGACCAACTCGCTGAGTTTCTTAGAAGCACCCTCCCATCTGAAAACGGTTACCCTGCCAGATGGCAACAGCATAGCTTACGATTACGATCAGCGTGGCAACCTTACACGTGTCCGCTTCGCTGATGGTACGTCACGAATCTATCATTTCGAAGATGAGCGGTTCACTTCACATCTAACCGGGCTTACCGACCGCCGCGGAGTACGCATCGCCACGTGGGCATACGACGAAGAGGGACTGGCGGTACTATCCAAACGAGCTGAAGGTGTTGAGCGAACTACGTTAACTTACCAACATCCAGCACATATCGGCGACGTAGGCTACACGCTAGTTACAAATAGTTTGGGTGAGCAATCCACCTATGAATGGCAGCGTTTCCCGGAACACGGACAGTCACTATTGTTAAGCAGCTCAGGAAGTGGTTGTTCCAGTTGCCCTCCAGTCGACAAGCAATATCAGTATAACGACAAATTTCAATTAATCCTGGCGAGTAACATACAAGGGCAATCTAACCGCTGGACTTACGACGAGCATGGCCGTGTAACCGAGCAATTCCGCAGCGGCGCAGATGGGATAGAAAGCTGGATAAAAAGCTGGGAGTACACTGACAACGATACTGGATCAATCAGCACAACTCCCGGTGCTATTCGCTACCCCAGTATCAATCCAGATGGAGAGCATGTTGTATCTGTTACGTACGATGCAGATAGATTACCGATAGAAATTACAGAAAAAGGTTATACACCCGCTGTCGATATCAACAACAAAGAACCGTCAGGAGACCACCAATTTCAGCCTATCGAAAGAACTATAAAACTGGAATATTCAGACGGTAAACTGATTCGCATAGACGGTCCGCGAATTGATGCCAATGACGTGATTTCTATTGAGTATCACAACGATAGAGGTGTCGACGGGCAAACATCAACAAATATCGCATCAGTGACGCTCCCCAGCGGAGAAATTCTGAAACTTAGCCAGTACAACGCCTTTGGTAAGCCCACAAAAATCCAAAGAAACGCCACTGCACCACTGACCCTGACTTACGACAGCGACCAAAATCTATTAACCGCAACTCAGCGAGAAAATACAATCCGCTATCACTACGATGGCGAGAACAACATCACAGGGTTCACCGATACAAACGACAAATATTCAAACATCACCTATGACACGGTAGGTAGATTAGCCCAGGTTGTGGATAATTTTGGCCGTAAAACGCAATGGTCTTACGATAGTGAAAGTCGCAGAACGGAGCATGTACAAATAGATCAACAAGGTTCTGTTTATCGCAGTTTAATCACAGCGTATGACAGTATTGGCCAATTGGTTAGTAGCACAGAGTCGCGCATTAACCATACAAGCGACACCACTTCTGATCTGAAAATCAATTTTGCCCATGACCTGATCGGCAATATCTTATCTGTGACAAACCCATTATCTGGTAAGCAAATCGATTACCAGAGAAATTCACAGGGTCAAATCACCTCAATCAATACACCATCGGACCTAAACACCGTCTCAGGGATAAACAATCAAAGTGACTCACGAACTTTCGACTACGATAGAAAGCACCGCCTGACTGCGGTAACGGATTCCAGAGAAAATACCACACAGTACTTGCTTGACGATTTCGGTAGAACAATATCGATAAACCACCCAGACACAGGTACCACTCTCTATCAATATGACAATGCGGACAATCCAACCATTGTTAAAGATGCAGATGGAAACGTAACAAAATTAACCTATGACGCAGCTAACCGTCAAATTCGAATCGTTGAAAATGACGCTGTCAGCCAATTTGTATGGCACCCTGCCAATGGAAAGTTGGTTGAGACAATCAGTGAGTCAACCAGAGAGATTTTCGAATACGACCACAATGAGCAACTCACCCGCCATACTCGTCAAATAGATTCGTTCGAATTCACAACAACCTATTCATATGATGAGCGCGACCGAATACTCTATAAAAGATTGCCTGACAATACGCTTCTCAGGCATCACTACCATCCTGTGGGACATCAAAACGCGGGCAAACTAAAGGCTATAACGCGTGACACGCTGTTCGGCTTCCTCCGACAAACACTGGTAGGAGAAATTGATTCAGAAAACCGCGACGGCGCAACCAGTCATATCAATGTTGACGGGAGTATCACCCAAAAAACATTCAATCCGGATGGCACACCCAGCAATATTTCAGTCACTGAAGGTCTTCAATTCAAGTACAACTACGATGATGACGGGAATATTGCAGGTATAGATAAAAACGGTATTCTTGAACAGTTTCAATATCAAAGTGGTCGACTTTCGCAGGCTCAAACGGCCGTTGGAAACTTTGAATATCACTATGATGTTATTGGTAACCGAGTACAGAGCACTAGCAGCACATCCGAAGCCGGCCACCAACAGATCAACTATCACTTTCCCGAACCTGGAAACGGTAATCGATTGCTATCAGATAATGATGGCGACTACACCTACAGCAGCACAGGCAACCCTCTGTCCACACCGAAACTAACTTATCAGTACGACTCGAATCAGCGCCCGATTAAAGTAGCCAGAGACGGTCAGCTGTTAGCTGAATACAGCTACAACAGTTTCGGAGAGCGGATTAAGAAGATCGCTTATAGTTCGCAGGGGCAGAAAGTCACCTATTTTTTGTACGATGGACATCAACTAACAACAGAGGTAGAACTCGACAAAACTTCTAAGCAAATCGAGCAGTATCGTCAGACGGTTTACATCGGTCAAATACCCGTTATATACCTAAGCGGAAATCAGACTAACGCGATACACACGGATCATCTGGGCACCCCTTACATTGTTACAGATGAATCAAGGAATACCGTTTGGCAAGCAGACTACACCCCGTTTGGTCAGGCAAAAATTGCCACAGAAACCATATCGTTTAATCATCGTTTTCCTGGGCAATACTACGACAAAGAAACTGAAACACACTATAACTATCTGCGGGATTACAACCCGTCGAGTGGACGATACATCACAAGCGACCCGATCGGCATTCAGGGTGGACTGAATACCTACGCTTACGCACTCAACAGCCCATTATCACTGACAGATCCCCTGGGTCTGAGTCCCTTCGCTACACCAAACCCAACTGCAGGCGCACGAAACGGTCCGGCCAAACCCACGCCGGGGTCAGAGAACGACTATGTGCAAAAGCTGGAAAAAGTCTTTCAATATGCACTGGACAGCCTATCGGACTCAGGTGCAACCGAGGCGGTCGAATTCTTTCAGGGGATGTTGGCAAATGTAGCTATTGCCGGAGCAATCGTTTTCGCTGCCAGCACGCTTACAGCAACACCCGTTGGTCCATTTCTACTGATTGCTGGTTGGTTGCTTGCAGGCTATGAGTCTGCAAAGTTCCTAAGTAATCTTGTTTTGCTCGCAGTCGATTTATCTAAAACAGATATCTGTGATGAGGAAAGTTTAAGTGCTATTGGAAATAAACTCGCCGACGATGCGCTTAAGTTAGCAGAGGGATTGGCATCGAGTCTGGTTCTGGGTGGATTGAGCAAGATTGGTGGTGCGCTTTCCGATGCAGCAAACTATGCAGGGCAGAAAGGATGGGCACTTTGGCGCAGACTTAGAGACCGATTCACGCGTACAGCAACAATCGTTGGCTTATGTTCATTTCATGGCGATACATTAGTACTAACAAAGAATGGATACATACCTATAAGTGAAATACAGCCAGACAAAAGCAAAGTATGGGCTAAAAGCGAAACGACAGGAAAATCCGATTGGAAAAATGTACTAGGTAAATATCGTAACAAGTACAAAGAAATTGTACATATAAAAATCAGGAACGACGATGGGAGGCTACAAACAATACGATCGAATCGTATCCATCCCTTTTTCGCAAAAACTGTCGTCGCCTCCAGTTTGCTGGCAGCATCATTAGCTCCTGTTGCGTCAGAAGGTCACGTATATCAAGGCAACATTGAAAACGGAGCATGGGTAGATGCGCAGTTCCTTAACACGGGAGACAAGCTTCTATCAAGTACCGAATCCTGGCAGGAAGTAGTTTCAGTATCGATAGAGCAGAAGAACTTTTATGCATACAACCTGACTGTTGATGACTATGAGACCTATTTCGTATCCGGCAACGATTTAACACCCGCTGTCTGGGTACACAACACCTGCCTAAACGAATACCAGGCCTATAAACAATTACGGCAGGAAGCAGGAGAAGAGGTATTATCCTATCATCGCTGGTTCAGTAAAGAGGCACTGAATGAAGGTTATACTCTCGATCAGCTACGTGATCATGCTAAAGCACATAACTGGAAAAGCCCAGCCGATCCAGATCGGCTACTTTATCCACCGAATGACGGATATGAAGGAACTCCCGTTAGTAGAGATATAGAACCTGGTGAATTAACATTAGATCGCTATTCACGTGATTCAGTTGACAATGATACTGGTAATTTCTTTGCAACGACCGGGACGAGTTATGGGGAAAGAGCCCTTCCGGGAGAAGCTTCTGACTACGAATATCTAACAAAATACGAAATTATAAAAACCATACCCACGATCAGTGGACCAGCAACCCCATGGTTCGATCAACCTGGAGGTGGCATTCAGTTCCAGATTGATATTTCACGATTACCAGATGATGTAAAAGAGCTTGCAGAGCAAAAAAATATAATTAGTGCATTAATAGAATACAGGTATTTAAAAGTAAGTGATTAAGGATATAGACGAACGAATACAGGCAATCAAAGCAGAAATGCACAGATTGGCTGAATTAGTAGGCTCTTCCAGTGACAATCTGCCACCAGTAAGCACAAGCGCATTGGATAACACCGCGACTATCGTATGCGAGCACGATTGCATCAAATACATTCATAGCGAACGTGGCTCAGAGATTCTATATCTTAAAACAACTAGTATCAAAGAACTTATGGTAAGGATACGCTATAAAATCATTTCCCCTGTTCTTGGTGATCGTTACAAAATCACTAATGAAGAGGGGATGCGAGAAAAATATAAAAAACATAGAGAACTTTACCAACAGCTAGGACCCGAGTTTGTCGAAGCCCATGACAAACAGGTAGAAAAAGTGCTAAAAACACTGCAACAGGAAGACAATGATCTAAAATGAACATAACGAATTACATAACAGATATGCGCTACTAAAAAAAGGAAATATTTAAGCTAATTAACAAGGAATATCGACAATCGTGTGACACTCATACGTGAAGGAATAGACCGTATCGCGAAGATCTTAGGTACGCCTAAGGAATTGATTATCGAAGTGTCAACAGACTCGCGCGATACACAAACTACAGTAGTATGCGAAGAAATTTCCACAAGAGTAATTCACTGCGAACGGGTCTCAGAAACCGTTTGCTTTGAATCTAAAGATATGGATGAGTTAATCGAACACCTTACACCCAGTTTGGTAGCATGCTCTATTGGAAAAATTGATAATATACATGGCCAGGATTACAGGAGAGAACTTTTTCGTAGAGAGCGTGAACCTATCAATTACTTGGTGAAAAATGGGTAAAAGATCATAACGACCAAGTGGAGAAGATTTTGAAAGCGACCCCTTCAATGATAGCTAGATACATTTCTTTAAAATAAAAATAGAGCATCACAGGGTACTCGATAATAAATTAGGTACTGCATTTAAAGCTCACGACAAACACGTTGCGCTAGTATTTAAAAACAACACTTCTGAGAACCACTAAAAATAGAGTTTATATTTTTCTATATCATCGACTTCTAAAACCATGCACATACGGATAACCCAAAACAGAACGCATATTTACGCGCAGTGAATATCACAAAGCTCAACAATATTACTAAATCTCTTGCAGGAATACCTCACTGCACCCGAATCGATCGAAATCTATTTTGGGACTGTTAAGACCTGACTTGGAAAACCCTGTAAGGGGATTTTCAGCTAGCCTGAAATTCTTATCTAATGAATACCTGTACACTCTTCAAGGACATAGAAATATTGAAAAGACTACCAATAATCAGCGGATCAGCAGCACCTTGGTTCGTTAATCTTGGGGGTGGGATGCAAATTCAAGTTGACAGAACTCGATTGCCAGACAATAAACAAGAAGGATATCTTAAACCAATTGATTAAAGATATAGATAAACGAATCGAAGCTATCAAAGCAGAAATAAACAGACTCTCTGCCATAGTAGGATCTTCCGGCGAAAACTTACCACTAGTAAGAACAAGTGCATTAGACGACACAACTACAATTGTATGCGAACCTGATTGCATTAAATTAATTTATAGCGAACGCGGCACTGACCACTTGATACTTGAAACCAACGATATTAGAGAACTTATGGTTAGATTACGGTACGAGATCATTTCCCAGGTGATCGATAAACGTTATGAAATAAAAAGTCAGGATGGAATGCTAGAGAAACTACAAAAACACAGAGAACTCTATGAAAAATTAGGCCCTGAATTCGTTGAAGCTCACGACAAAGACGTCGCCCTAATTTTTAAAGACGGTTCTTCTGAGGAGCAATAAGCATAGCGTCCAAATTTTTCTATATCATCGATTTCTCTTATCATAAACATCCACAATCCTATAACCCAAAACTGCACGCATATTTTCACGCAGTGAATATCACAAAGCTCAATAATATTACCGAGGATCTCTTGCAGGAATATATCTGCGCATCCGGATCGATCGAAATCTTTTACGGGCTGTTAAGCTCTGACCTAGAAAACCCCGTCTGGGAATTTTCAGCTAGACTGGAATTCTTATCCAACGAGTATGTTTACACTCTTCAAGGGCATGGAATTGGAGAGAACGAAAAGGTGTTCCAAAACCTCCCTTCACTTATTCAGCAAATTCATAGCGATAACGGTCGTTTCAATTCAGGACAGGAATTTTTTGTTAAAAAAAATAATTAGTCTCTACCCTAACTGCCGTCTTTATCAGCTCAACTACCTCTTCGCCAAATATTCAAATTTGCAGACAACCCATTCTGATTGCAGAAAATTAGTTTAAAGCCACAAAAAAAGCCACCGCTCGCTGCCCGCTCCACAACGCCGCTATGGCAATACAGGGTAAAGCCAGAGACCAACGCACCGCTGGCATCCAGCCAGGTTTTATCTTTTGAATAAGCACAAGTAGCGGCCACAAGAGCAATACGATCAGTAACTGGCCTATCTCTACGCCGACATTGAACGACAGCAAACTAATCCAGATATTGGATGACGTAACACCCAATATTTCCTTCAATACAAACGAAAAACCGAGGCCGTGTAACAGGCCAAGCAAAACGGTGACGGCAAAGGCTACCGTCTCCCTGCCCTGCGTTCTGTTGCTGTTGTTCAGAGCAAAAATGGCTGCGAAAATAATGGATAACGCAATACCGGTTTCAACCAGTGGTACAAACCAGGCAGCTGAGGGTGTCAGACCGAAAAAACCCAAAGATAAAGTTACACTGTGCCCGAGCGTAAAACCGGTTACCCGCCACGCCAGACTGACGAATGTCATCGCACCTAGTATCAGGCAGATAACAAACAGAACATGATCGTAGCCACCGAGTATATGCTCAACACCACTAACAACAAATGACTTGGCGGCACTCCATTGCGAACGATCAATCGCTACCGGTTCGGATAGCAGGCCAGTGACACGATAAACACTGGGCACGTCATCTTTATAATCCAGAACTAAATTCGCGGTTTCTTCCTGACCGGGCAGCCCCGGATCAAGAGTGCTTGCCAGCGAGTAACTGGCGATTGATTTGCCGGCCTGATAGTTCAACAAAACATCTACAACCGTATCACCTACAAACGGCGCAGGGTTGTAGTTACGCTGCTGGTTCTCGAAGGCGCGTTTTGCTTCGTTAAGCGTGCTGAAAGGCGGTTGATCGTTGCCGGTGTATACCCGCACTTGTTTTACTGTCGCTTCAAGACGGGAACCTCGAACATTCACCACATGGCCAGCTGCTGCCAGTTGCCCCAAACCTATCGGGTCAGCTTGCAGCGCCTGCAAATCCAGATAATGCACCAGTTCACCGTCAACCGTCGCGTTTCGGCTGTAGGGTGCTGCTTCTCTGGTTCCATCTGCCTGTTCCGGCCCGAGTAGATTGGCCAGCAAATACGGTGTTGGCAAACGCAGGTAAACATCCAGCCCCTCACTGTGATGTTCAACATGCAGAATGCGGATATTCAGGTTTAACTTAAAGTGCGCGTTAGCAACAGCGGGTAGAAGAACAAAACAAAATAGAAATACAGGCGGGAGGATTCTGACGAACCTGCTGACCGGACCCGAACAGATCCGGTCAACATTGTGTTTGCGCAAGCTCGGGCTAAACGCCATTACGCAGGTGCACTATTTAAGCAAGTAACCGAGGTTGAAAATTATCAACCGTGTATGCCGGCGGTTATATTAATTGCGGGTTACTTTTCCGCAGTCACCATATTGTGGGAACCGAAGTAATACACATGCCCTTCTTTGCCTTCAAGATCCGCCTTGGTAATAGTGACCGACGGCGCATCCAGCATGGTGTTGTCATGCGTTTCAGCCCATTCGGTAGCAGGCAATAAGGTTGATGTGTAATAGGTGGTTTCCGGCACCAGGTAGTGGTGAGGAATAGCGATATTGGCTTTTGTCATTTCAACTACGGCGTCGGCCTGCTTGTAGTCCAGAATATGGCGAGACCCGTCAACCGGTACAAACACCACATCAACATCACCTATTTTTTCAAGCACCTCTGCCGGTGGTTCCGGTCGGTTATCACCCCACATCAGCAAGCGCATGCCACCGGTTTCGATGACATACATGGTGTTATCCATGTGGCGGTAATTATCAGTGCACGGATCATCGCGGCCTTCGAACTGTTTTACCGCTTCAGTCCAGGGAATCAAACCAGGCGCTACACACTGGTGCTTGTCAGCAATACCGGTAATTTTTACATCGCCCAATTCAAACGTACCGCCCATACGATCAAGCAGCATATTGGCATCAATTTTATCTAACGCATCGTGATCAAAGTGGGCGTGGGTAGACATACCAATATCAACCTCAGCCGCAGGAAATTCGACGTGATACCACAAACCCCAGGCACCGGAAGGATCGTTGCGCCATGGGTCGACGATAATAGAGATACCGCGCGGAGAGGTGACACTAAAAGAGGAATTACTATAGTAGGCAACCTCGACACCGTCAGCTGCCTCACGTGTGCCACCCTCATTCTGGATTTGAATGATGCGGTCGTGATTCTTACCCGACATCCAGCTGGTCAGCCCGGTTCCCTGAGCCGTCGAAATGCCTGCCCCGATACCACCAACAACAAGAGCGGAAATACCTAGATTCTGCCAACGCTTCATATGGACTCCTTGTAGAGACTGGTTTTTGCCAGCTGTACATTCAGTACTGTGAGATGATCATATCCTAGTTTGCTGTGCAGACAAAGCTCAATAAAAGTGAGAAAAGGTGGAGGGTTTCCGCTTCGTGTTTGCGAAACAAACACCATTTTTACTACTTCACAAACACGCTATAACTGCATGAAACATCACCAAATTAAATAAACATTATGGGCTAAATGCAGAGTTACTGCGGCAGTGTTTTGACAATTAGCAAAATCGTTTCAACTGCTGTGGATGGCTAAACCCGAGAAGAACTGATTAGTATCGCGAATTTAGAAAATCCAACTGTTCTAGCCTGCTCTATTCATGAAGGGTTCGCCACCAGAGTCTGGCTACCTAAGCAGATCGCTCGATTGAGCGAAATTCGTAGAAATCTACGGGTTGAGCTCAATCGAGTGAGCTGCGACGGCAGACGGGCACTGGTGGTGAAC
>CALFCF010000086.1 GCA_937951345.1 uncultured Granulosicoccaceae bacterium | reverse complement strand
GTAAAGGTGCCATCACCGTTGACGGTCACTGTGCCGTTAGCCGGAGCGGTGACCAGACTTGCGGTCAGTGTGTCACCATCGCCATCGCTGTCATTGATTGACAAGTCACCAGTGACTGCGCCGCCTTCGAGAGTGGTGACTGAATCATCAACCACCTGCGGTACGTCATTAACGGGTGTCACTGTGACAGTCACGGTCGCATCATTAAACGCACCGGCGGGGTCCGTCTGTCGGTAGACAAAACTGTCGGTAAAGACTTCCGAGCCATCGTGGGTGTAGGTAAACGTGCCATCACCATTGACGGTCACTGTGCCGTTAGCCGGAGCGGTTACCAGGCTGGCGGTCAGCATGTCACCATCGCCATCGCTGTCATTGACTGACAAGTCACCAGTGACTGCGCCGCCTTCGAGAGTGGTGACTGAATCATCAACCGCCAGCGGTACGTCATTAACGGGTGTCACTGTGACAGTGACGGTCGCATCATTAAACGCGCCGCTAGGGTCCGTCTGTCGATAGACAAAACTGTCAGTAAGAGTTTCAGAGCCATCGTGGGTGTAGGTAAAGGTGCCATCACCATTGACGGTTACTGACCCATTAGCCGGACCGGTTAGAAGGCTGGCGGTCAGTGTATCGCCATCGCCATCGCTGTCATTGCTTGACAGGTCACCAGTGACTACGCCACCTTCGAGAGTGGTGACTGAATCGTCAACTACCGCTGGTACGTCATTCACGGGTGTCACTGTGACAGTGACGGTCGCATCATTAAACGCACCGCTAGGGTCTGTCTGTCGATAGACAAAACTGTCGGTAAGAGTTTCAGAGCCATCGTGGGTGTAGGTAAAGGTGCCATCACCGTTGACGGTTACTGTGCCGTTAGCTGGACCTGCTACCAGGCTGGCGGTCAGCATATCACCATCGCCATCGCTGTCATTGCTTGACAAGTCACCAGTGGCAACGCCGCCTTCGAGAGTGGTGACTGAATCATCAACTACCACTGGCAGCTCATTAACGGGTGTCACTGTAACAGTGACGGTCGCATCATTAAACGCACCGGCAGGGTCCGTCTGTCGATAGACAAAACTGTCAGTAAGAGTTTCAGAGCCATCGTGGGTGTAGGTAAAGGTGCCGTTACCGTTGACGGTTACTGTGCCGTTAGCCGGAGCAGTTACCAGGCTGGCGGTCAGTATGTCACCATCGCCATCGCTGTCATTGATGGACAAGTCACCCGACACTGCACCGCCTTCGAACGTGGTGATCGAGTCATCAAGCGCCACTGGCACATTATTAACGGGCACTACAGTGATATCAAAGGTAACCGGTGATGACGTCCTGTTGCCATCGGATACTGTAAAGATAAACTGATCACTTGTGACTTGAGAGCTGTCATGCACATACCGTAAGTTACCGGCGTCAATATCAGCTTGTGTAAAAGCCGTTACCGCTACCCCTGGATTACTTATAAGTTCCAACCGACCACTAACCGTGGTTTGGGTGACCGTGTAGTTCAGTGGATTGGCTGGATCACCTGGATTAACGGCGTTGAGCTCAGTATTCGCTATGATTACAGCGCTTCCCTCGTTAACAGTAGCGTCTCTGTTTGAAAGACCAAATGGTGCTGGTGGAGGGTTGCTGGTCGTAACAGCAATCGCCTGTGGTGTGTTGATAGAAGAGTGAGCGATGTTGTGTGTTGACAAACTGCTGTCAGTTGTCCATACGGAGCCCATGTTGGCACCTGAAACGTTACGCGTATACCAGATCAAACCGGTTTGACTCACGAATTCTATTCCTGTGATCGCTTGGCTTACCCCGGTAGGTAATGGTGATATGGTTTGAGTTGCATCAGCGCTAGCCGATTCTATTTCGAAGGCGGAGAGATTGTTGATTTGGTCTGCAACAAATACATGTGCATCTTCATGCGCCAGGGAGCCGTCCCATGCTAAACCTGCAGGCAGGCTCGGTTGCTGGGGTATTGTAAAACCGGTGTTGTCCGTTCCACTAACCATCAACGCGTTAACCGTTGATGCTTGTCCACTGCCATTCGATCCGCTGAGTGTAGAGCCGGCGTCTGTCCAGACCAGCCACTGGTCGCCAGTAAGGCTATCTTCGTTGAACTCCACATCTCTCGGGTTGAAAACTGTGCTTGAACCACTGGATGCTGAAGATACGACAACTGAGTCGAAATTCAGTAGGTTGCCATTAATGGTGTATTTTCGGATTGAGCTTTCCTGGCCCGTGCCATTGTCGTTACCTGAATTGAGACTGCTCGTTACATAGACCGCACCGGCATCGGTATCCAGGGCAATACCATAGGGATTTAGTAAACCCGGGTCAGTAGCTGAGCTTAATGCGATTACAGAATTGCGACCATCCGGGTCGGAGATCATAACGTTGCCCAAACTACCATTACTTTCAACCCAGAATAACTGTTGTGT
Organism: uncultured Granulosicoccaceae bacterium; assembly: GCA_937951345.1. Lineage (GTDB taxonomy): Bacteria > Pseudomonadota > Gammaproteobacteria > Granulosicoccales > Granulosicoccaceae > CALFCE01. The sequence goes on along the minus strand of CALFCF010000086.1, from coordinate 26,323 downwards.
TACTGCGTTAAACTCGATATCCAGGGGCGTACTAGAGGTAGAAGCTATTTGTTGTACAGCTGTAAGCGTTGGTGCTAAGGAATTGTCCGCGTTAGCACGAAAAACAGCATTACCGTTAGAATCTGTCCAATACACTTTGTATGTTTCATTGGTGTGTATAAACTCAGTAGCTCCTATATCCACAAAGCCATTACCGACTACCCCATTCGCATCAGTGCGGCTCCGTCCAACCCCTGAATCAATGGCATCGCTACCCGGTTGCAACAATATGGTAGGGATGCCACTGCCATTGTCTGCAAGAGTTGCCAATCCGGCATTCGCATTGGCTATATCGCCCAGCGACAATGGGAAGTCTGGTGTGTCATCGAACAAGTTAAAACCAGAAGAGAATCCACTGTTGATTTGCTGATCACCGTTTACGGATGAATTTCCAACAAAGATCGAGTTCTGCGCGGCGACGGTGACGCCTGTTGCATTAGTTCCGATAGCACCACCGGAACCTGTGCCTGTTACAGAATTATTGACGAAGGTAGAATGATTGATAGTTGCACTGGTATTAGCGTGAAGTCCTATCGCGCCACCGCTACCGGATGCGCTATTGTTGACAAAAGTACTATTGATGACATCGATAGAGCCTATATTTAGCGTAGTCGCCAACGCACCACCATCATTTACAGCTCTGTTACCCACAAAAGTGGAATTGATGATTGTGGCATCTGATGCACTGGCGACGCCACCACCAATGCTGTTGGCTGAATTATTGAGAAAGTAACTGTCTTCAAGTAACAGGTTGCCGCGATTTATTACTGTGCCGCCACCACCCAATGAGTTGCTTCCACCGGTAGTGGTATTACCCTCGAAAAAACTGCTTGATATATGTGTTGTGCTGGTGTTTTCGATAGCTATAGCAGAACCGTCGTCACCGGCGGTATTAAATTGGAATGTAGAGTCGCTGATCGTTAAATCACCCGATGCCAATATCGCCCCACCATCCTCTTCCATCACGAGATTACTGCGGAAATCAGTGGATTCAATATTTGCATTGGCCCCGAATCCCAATCTTAATGCAGCACCAAACTCTGCGGTGTTGGCTAAAAAAGTGCTGTCGACTATATTGATACTGCCAGCGCGCACGTTTATCCCGCCACCTAAAGATGCTGCTGTCGAATTTGAAACGGTTACGTTGTCAAGATTAAGTGTTCCGTTTTCAACCTGGATTCCTCCACCGGTATCGAATAGGGATATACCATGATCTATGACTAAATCACGCAAAGTAACCTCACCTCCGAATATGTGCAACACGCGCACTAGGTCATCGCCGCTTATAACAGTACCCCCCGTACTGTTACCTGCACCTATCAGAGTTATGTTGGCATTGATATCCAAATCTCCATCAAGGCCATTGTCAGGATTGTTTAGCGGAAAAGATACTACTAATCGGGTGACGCTGTACTGACCGGCAGGCAACGTTATTACGACATCATTGGTTTCATTATTTGCTGCAAGCACTGCTTCGCGCAAAGATATCTGATTATCGAAACCCGGATTATTGATAAGACTGGAGATTGACGAGAAATCACCATCAACCGTATCGACTGTTGTTGTAACAGATACGGATACGGCCATTCGACTCTGTTCGGCAGGCAGTTCCCGGAATTTATCAACCGATGAAGCATTCGAATCGCGTTCATCCGATTTGTCCTGAATTCTTTCAACTGTCTCAGAAGTATTTTTTGATAGTTCATCTGTGACAGAAATTTCTGACAAGACAGACGCTATATCATCGTGTGAAATATCTGAATGTCGGGCGATATCAGAAGGTGCGCGGTGCAGCTGTTCGCGTAAACTTTCCAGAGAATAGTTGAAGTTTACTCGCTCGATATCTTTGTGATCTTCTGTCAGAACCAGAAAAGGTGCGGCATCTGCAGAGTAAAGCAAACGTTGCTCGAGTGCCTCCAATCGCATCCTTCGAGCGAGTCGTTTGTTGTGGCGTTTTCTTCCTGACACAAAATTATCTAACCACCGTAATCTTGGCTTCTGTCCAGTGAGTGAGCGGCAATTTTTCCAAATTCTGGAATGACTTGTTAAGTAGAGAACTGGTGGAGTTATCTTGCTGGGATTTTTTTGCCAGCTTGAGGCTTGAACGGCTGCATCTTGCGTTTCTGCAGGCGTCGATTGCAATCTATTGCATTACCAAGGTCTAATTTTTCGAAAACGATACATCACAGCCATTGAGCAATACAGGTAGTGTCGATGAAAGTTTGTGCTTTAAAGTCGCAAACGTGCTCCAATAAAAATGGTATGAGCAAGTCGAACTATCCTAGCCTGCACCTGCACACAGTCGCGATTGCTGTCAACCTGATAGTCCGACTTGCTGTTGACCTGTCGGATATCACCCTGTGCTTTTAGAGATTAAATAACCTGATTGCCCTATCAATTAATTTCTTAAATTGTTAGGAGCACAACTGGTACATTTGCTGATTAACAGCCTTGTAAATCCCAGGAGTCGATCAGGCCATGAATCTACCTGACCTTAATGCTCAGCAGACGTTTCACCGATTCTTCCCAGGATTGATGTGCTGCCTCACGGTAGCGCTGGCAGCAAGATTTCTATCGGACCATTACGGTGCACCGCAACTCCTGTTTGCCCTGCTATTGGGGTTAGCCTTCCATTTTCTATCCGAGGTTGATAGTTGTTTGCCGGGCGTTGAGTTTTCCGCGACTGTGCTTCTCAAAACCGGAGTTGCGTTACTGGGGTTTCGCATTACCTACGATGAAGTAGCGTCACTTGGTGGTGCAAACATTCTGTTGGTTCTGTCAGCTGTAGCGGCGACGATTTTAGCTGGCATCTCGTTGTCCTATTTGCTCGGCAGGAAATTCAGATTCGGTATCCTGACAGGAGGTGCAGTGGCCATCTGTGGGGCATCGGCTGCGATCGCTATTGCCACGGTGCTGCCGAAGTCGGAAACCCGCGAACGGGACACCTTGTTTACGGTAATCGCGGTAACGACCCTGTCGACGATCAGCATGGTGCTCTACCCTATTCTGGCGAATCTGCTCGCGCTGGATGAGCGCACAACAGGCATATTTCTGGGCGCTACGATCCACGATGTCGCACAGGTAGTGGGAGCCGGCTACAGTGTGTCGGATCAATCAGGCGATATTGCAACGATTATCAAACTGGTCAGGGTTGCCTTACTGGTGCCTGTCATGTTGTTGTTTACGGTATTGCTGGCGCCGAAGGGAACCGGGTTTTCATTCTCAATCATCCCAAGATTTGTTTTGGTGTTCTGTGTTGCTGTAGCAGTCAACTCTACCGGGGTTCTGCCTGTAGCCATGACGCAGTTGCTGGCAGACCTGTCACGCTGGTTACTGGTAACCGGTATTGTTGCGATTGGCATCAAAACCTCACTGAAAAGTATGACAACTGTGGGCGTGACTGCGATCGTTATCCTGACTATCGAAACTCTGTTTATCGCGCTTTGGGTGCTCACAGGTCTACACCTGATAAGTTGATCTGTATCGGTGACCGCTTGCGAGCATTGCCCGGATTCTTCGCGGTATCCAGAAACAAGCCCGATTGATTTTGTCCACGAAGCAGATCCTGTCCATGCAGTTCAAAATGCCATTCAATAAGTTAGTCACCCGGCGGGGGTTGATTGAGAGCTTTTTGCAGTGCTGCTTTGAGCACTGGTATCCATGCTGCATACCCTGCCTGAGACAAATGCAAGCCATCGCCTTCATGCAGGTGGCTCTGCAATTCACCGTTATCATCCGACAGTATGTCGGTTGCATCAATCACCTCGTAGCTACGCTCACGGCAGGACTCTGCCATACGGGCGTTGACCGCGCGTATGCGCATTGAACTGCGACCGTGCCATTCGGTTCTGATCGATTCCTGGATGGGTAACATAAGAGCACACATGACAATCGGTCCATCTGGCAGTGAATCAAGCAGCTGGTTGTAGTTCGCCATCAGTTCGTCGTCGTCTCTGATCAGCAGGTCGTTCACACCGATGGCGATCACAAGAGCACGTGCACTATGCAGCGATTCATACTGTTGAATCCGCTTGATTAAACCACCTGTGTCGTCAGTCCCGATGCCGTAATTTACAGCGTTTTGTATGACGCTGCTCACCGGTAACCCTTGGGTCAAACTGTCGCCAAGAAAAAATATCTGCCCTGGCAAGAGCAGGCTGTCGCCACGCAAATGAAACGCTACCATCGCTTTGTAATGATAGGTTGGTGGTGAATAACCCCCATCCTGCGTGTGCCTGCGCAGAAGTTTTGCGGGATTTGCAACGACATCTGCAATGCGGTCGCCGAGCGGTCGTGAACTAACTAACAGTGCTTGTGTCACAGCAAAAGCGGCGAACAGATGCAGGAACAAGAGATACAGCGCGACAAGCTTTCCCGTGACAGTGCTTGTCATGAACTTGAAAGCATTTTGCAAAAAGTAAAACATACCCGGTAGTGTTTTGGTGTTATTGTCAATACAGTAATGTTCGTACGCGCAATTTCAAAACCGTTTAGGTGACAATGATGACCCGTGCTACAGCAGGGTTTGTATCGTCTTTTGCCATATGCGCTGGTCTATCGCTGGTATATATTTCGTAGCCCACCGGAATCAAGGTAGGACTGTACATCAGCAATAGATAAAGGCGTAGCCAGTTCGATTGGATAGCGCGTGATGCGCAGTGCGCTGCGGAATAACCTTACCCCTGCCCCAGGGGTTCGAACTGCTCGGAGTAGTGCCACTATCTTGCCATCGGCAAATTAAACCCGTAGTGCAAATAGAGCCCGTTCGGGCAGGTTGTGGCTGCGGATAATTTTGTAGTGCGGGGTTAATTTTTTGCCGTTAGCTGAGTGCTCAATCGCGTTGTAGGCGAGTTACAGATAATATAGCGGTAACTTGATGGTTGCGCCAATAATGATCGCTGTTTTTCCAGGAAGCACTCGTGCCCAAGGCTACTGATAGATTTCAAACACTAGATGTGTTTCGTGGTCTTGCAGCGATGATTGTCGTTGTGTATCACTATTTTTACCGTTACGAACAACTCTACGGGCATGAGGGGATTCCGGTTGACTGGACCCGACTCGGGTTGTACGGCGTTCATTTTTTCTTTCTGATCAGCGGTTTCGTCATCTATTGGAGTCTGCAACGGGCACCGTCTGTGAGTAGTTTCCTGGTATCGCGGTTTTCAAGAATTTTTCCCGCTTACTGGGTAGCCCTGATACTGACATTTAGTCTGGTCGCGTTATTCGGATTACCCGGAAGAGAATTTGAGTTTGTGACTCTTGTGATCAACTTCAGCATGATCCAGGAATACCTGAACGTTCCACACATTGATCAGGCTTACTGGACCCTGACCACAGAATTGACATTCTATTTCTGGATAGCCGTGCTGCTTGCGACAGGTCGGCTTAAACATGCCGAGTACTGGCTGCTGCCTTTTATGGCAATCGGTGCAGCACATTATCTCGGCTTTATCGAATTACCCTTGCGTGTCAGCAAGTCTCTGCTGATAAAGCACGCGAATCTTTTTATGGCGGGCATCCTGCTCTATCGCCTGTACACGGCTACCCACAAATGGGATATATGGCCGTTACTGGTTGTGTCCGCCGCGATGAATTTCCTGATTTACACCAAGGTCTGGTACGACCCGTGGTTTCTGGCTAGCTATTATGTAGCTTTCGCACTCGCCGTCACCGGCCGTTTGAACAAACTGTGCGTTCGTCCGTTGTTGTGGCTCGGCAGTATTTCCTACACACTTTATCTGCTGCACCAGAATATCGGTTATGTCATCATCCGCGAGGTTTACGCGATGGGTGGAAACGGTTGGGTAGCGATTGGGGTGGCGTTGGTCATGGTGTTAATGATGGCCGAGTGTTTGTCGCGATTGGTAGAACGCCCGGCTGCTGCCAGTTTGCGATCACTCAAAAAGCGTTTCGATGCAGGGCGGTCGCAAAAACCCGATGATCGCCCGGAAGAAATCGAAAACCTTGCATCGACTCGGCGACGCTAGCCTGCATCTACTATTGAAAACACGCAATCAATTATTTGATCCACTTGGGTCGTTTAACTTACATCACGTGGCAGCGTTAGCTCGTCTAACTGTACGTTTTCGCCGTCCCGCAAAAAACAACGCAACGCCGGTTACTATCAGTGGCATTCCAATGATGTTTATTAACTTTACCCAGCCACCCAGTCGCTCAATATTCTGATTAAGTTGATGTCTAACACCACGCAGCTCTTTTCTTATCGCAAGATGCTCTGAACGAAAGTCATCCAGCTCTTGCTGCTGCTCATCATTGAGCGTTTGACGATCCTCGCCCTCACGTGACTGCTGTAGTTCAGCAAGTCGTGCCTCTGTCTGCTGTAACCGCTGCTGGAGTTGCTGCTCTTTATCCTGAAAACGCTCTGCCGCTTCTCGCTCCAGTGCTTCGACCACATGGAACGGTCGGCCAAACTGACCGCGACTGCGCAAACTCATAAGTTCGCTACTGCCCATCAAACTCTCGACAAGATTGATAAAAAAATTCCCGTTGTCTGCAAACGGCTGCGCAACCGGTTGACCGAAAAAGTTACTGACCCGCACCCACATCGCGTCGTTTAATAGATCGGTGTCTGCAACGACCAGTACGTTAATTCCGTCACCTGTAGCGCTATCTATATGCACTGATACATCATTCAAATCGACAGTAGAATCTTCTTTCGGCTGTGACCCGGTGTCGATACCAGCGTTTATGTCACTAATGACCTCGTCAAGTGACTGATCACTTGCCCCGCTTTGCGACCCGCCATCGGTATCACCAGACAACTGTTCACCACCGGTTGCATCTGATTCGAGTGGCGGGATTTCAGGACGCCCGTCCGGGTACGCCGTATTTGCGGAACCGGTGATGTGGGCAGCAACGGCGTAACGCTCGCCAGTCGGTGTAAAGTTCTGCATCAGCTGCGATGGATTAGTTAGATTTTGCAACAAAGCGACATCCAACAAACCAGATCGGATACTGGACTGTATCAAAGGCGAAAACGAAGTAGATGAATTTTCTATAGGTTGCAGAATACCGCTGCTCGAGAAATTAATATTATTGAGATTACGCAACACCGGATGGTCCGACTCCGCAAAATTCGGTGCCCCGTATCCAAAGACACCCAGGTGTGGTGTCGGTTGCTGTGTTGCGCCTCCGCCTACACGCAATGCATGCTCCGCGTCCGCCAGCACACGATCATTCACCAGCGTCACACCCCAGGCTGCCAGCAACGGTGCAAACGCCGACTCTTTATCTGGTAAAGCAGCAGTCGCCTGCAACAGCGGGTCTGTTTGTGCAAGTTCGTCAACGAACACCAACACAGAACCACCACCAAGCACGTATTGATCAATCGCGTACAGGGTCTGAGCAGTCATGTTTTCAGGATGGACGACCAGCAGCAAATCGATTTCCGACCCAATTTCTTCAGCACCCGGACCGAGATCAGTTACCTGGTACAACTGTCGCAATTGCGTATAAGTCTGCCAGGGCGGTGACGGGCGTCGCTGCACCTGATCAAAACCACCACCCAAAGGTAACGCGCTAATCATACCGATAAGCGGCTCGCGCGTGCGCGACACACCATGAACCAAGCGTGTAATATCGTATTCGAGAAATTCTTCACGATCAGGATGCAAAAATTCAATACTCTCCGTATTTCCACTCTCGCCTATCGCAACGAGTCCAAAATAAATCGGCTCTTCACCAAACCCCAGTGAGATACGGTCAATGCCCAGTTCAGATGCCTGATCCTCTTGCTCAGAGAATGGCGCTGGGTCAATCACTTCGAGAGTTACACGGCCATCTGAACGTAATTTGTATTCATCCAGCAAATCAGTAATGCGTCGCGCATAATCACGTAGAAAACCGAGTTCTGAGGAATCTTCTTCCGAATAGAAAAATTTGATATTGACGTCTGACTCCAGGCTTTCCAATGTAGCTACTGTGCCGTCGGAAATACTAAACATACGATCCTGAGTCAGATCAAAGCGTGCACCTTTGAACACCAGATTATTGGCTGCTATTAACAGCAACGCCACAACTACCAGTAACACCAGTGCAACGCTTGAAGAAATTTTCCCCATCAATCTCTACCTTTCAGTCGGCTTTTTTTATGTTGATGATCAGTACTGTGGCAAGAAGCCAGGCAAGAATGATCAGCACGAAGAATCCGACATCCCGCAGATCAAGCACACCACGAGAGATCGCCTGGAAATGCGTTAAAAAACTCAGACTGGATACGGCATCTACGACGATATTCGGCGCCCAGCTACGGAAAGCCGCCAACACCAAAGGAAACCCGGCGATAACCAATAGAAAACAAACAACAACTGTTACAATAAATGCAATTACCTGATTGTTCGTTGTTGCAGATACCCCGCTACCGACAGCGAGAAATGCACCCGCAAGTAGCCAGCTGCCCAGATAGCTCGCGAGAACAACGCCGTTGTCGGGATCGCCCAGATAGTTGACAGTGACCCAGACCGGAAACGTCAGCACAAGCGCCAATGCGACAAACAACCAGGCGGCAAGAAACTTTCCAATCACAGCCTGCGTCACGGTAACTGGTAACGTTAAAAGTAGTTCGATGGTGCCGCTCTTGCGCTCCTCAGCCCATAAACGCATAGCAAGCGCTGGCACCAGAAACAGATAGAGCCAGGGGTGAAAGGAGAAAAACGGTAACAAATCTGCCTGTCCGCGTTCGAACAGTCCCCCCATATAAAAGGCAAGTCCGGACGACAGCACCAAAAATATAACGAGAAAAATGTACGCCAGCGGTGACGCAAAATAACTGTAAAGTTCGCGCCTGAGCACCGTGTGAATCTGCCTCATGCCGTAGTCACCTCGCTGCGTCGTACCTGTGCCGGCAATTCAAACATGCGAGCCTCCGGTAATGTCTCTGAAAACATCTTCAAGCCTGCCGGCTTCAACGCGTGACGAGACAACAGGCCATTCAGAGGCTTTGGCCAACTGCAAGACCTGATGCTGCATAACAGATTTGTCAGTCAACGCGTCAACAGGAAAAACTGTAACGCGAAGATTCGATTCCGTTGTTGTTGCTTCGACTTCCGCGACGGTGTCGAGGTTCTTGAGTGCTCGCGTGCAAGCAGCCGAATCCACACCGGAACCCAACTCAAGCGTCAGGGCCTGATCGAAACGCGAGCGCCGTTGTAATCCATGTGGTGTGTCATCTGCCAGAAGGCGCCCATTGGCAATCACCAGAGCCCGGTTACAGACAGCCGTGACTTCCTCCAGGATATGGGTCGAGAGAATAACGATTTTATCTGCTGACAGATTTCGAATGAGTTTGCGTACCTCATGTTTCTGATTGGGGTCCAGACCGTCGGTCGGTTCGTCCAGAACCAGCACATCCGGATCATGCAGAATCGCCTGGGCAATACCCACTCGACGTTTGAATCCCTTGGACAACTCATCAATCCGTTTGTGAGCCACGCTCTCCAGATGTAATTGGTGTATCACCCGTTCGATCGATGATTTTCGTGACGCGGCAGCGACGCCACGCATACGCGCGACGAAGTTCAAAAAGTCCGGCGGTGTCATATCGACGTAGAGTGGTGCCCCTTCGGGCAGATAGCCGATGTGTTGTTTGGTCGCCACAGGTCGGCGAATAACAGATTTACCCATCACGCGAATACGCCCACTGGTCGGCGTGATAAATCCTGACAACATCTTCATCGTCGTCGATTTGCCGGCACCGTTAGGCCCCAGAAAACCCAGTACCTCACCCGGACTCACACTGAAACTGATGTTGTCAACGGCTTTGAAGCCGGAAAAGTCCTTACTCAGATTCTCGATCTCAATCATCGATCGTTACGGCAGTTAGTTTGTGTTGTTGTTAGTCTACGCGCTTATAGGATAGTGCATTCGACAGGACGTAGATGTGCACACTCGGTCATCCTTTACATGACAAGTGCAGGCTACCCGGGGCCCAGTCACGGCAGAATTTAAAAAAGTTTCAGGAAAATTTCAACGGCTGGTGGCTGACAATACGCTAATTACACAGACGCAGCCATATTTGTGAAGTAAACCATCCCGGCATGGGTAGCCGGGATGACTCCGGAGAGGTGATTTATCTGGTTTAGCGACGATTCAGAAGAGCGCGCAAAAGTCCGGTACGGTGCAGGTAGTAGAGCAATGTCATAATGGATGCAATCGCTGAAGCCAGGTAAGTCAAAAATGCTGCGTTCAGGACCCGTCCGGCACCACGCGCCTCTTCGCCGCTGACAATATTGGCGTCAACCATTGCCTGTTTCGCACGCGCGCTGGCATCCCACTCCACCGGCAACGTAATAACAGAGAAGACTACCGCTGCGGAAAACAACACAACTCCTATGAGTACAACCGGAGTTCCGAGTGCCGGCGCAAGCGACATCATAATCATCCCAACCATCAATATCGGCATAGCCATTTTGCTTGAGATATTGGTCACGGGCACTAGCTTTGAGCGCATCTGTAGAAACTTGTAGCCAGTAGCATGCTGCAACGCGTGGCCAGCCTCATGGCAGGCAACACCAATTGCCGAAATTGATCGCGCGTTGTAAACCGGCTCTGACAAACGCAGTGTTTTATCTCTGGGGTCGTAGTGATCACTCAAACGACCCGAGACCGGCTCGATCCGGCAATCGGTGACACCTTTGCGCTCGAGCATCAGTTTGGCCGCTTCCGCACCCGTCATGTTGCTCGTCGTACCGGTATTTTCATAGCGCTTGAATGTGCTTTTAACCATGAATGACGCCAAGCCGGATAAAGCCATTCCGGGTAACATCACCCACAGCATGTAGCTAAAATTAAAGCCGTATCCCATAGTCAGATATCCTTTGTAGTTTCTGTAGACAAAAACGGGGAATTCAGTGAAGATCGCGCCTGCCGTCAGTCAGTGCTGACGACGATACACAGTGTACTCGCACAAGGTACCCCTCACCATCTCAAATACTATGGCGACAGTACAAACATTTCTCAAGCCAGTGTGACTGTTATTGACAATATGTTGCTAAAAGTGCGGGAAAACCTGTCGGACAACTGGCTGATGTACCTATTTGTACTCGCTGCCGGTGGTATATGGGGAGTTACCTTTTCGCTGGCACGAATAGCCACTGAGTCCGGCCTGCACCCATTGGGGCTGGCCTGGTGGCAGGCAGCAGGCGGCGGTCTGATGAACCTCTGCTTCTGTCTGTTTGCCCGCGACAAGCTAAAAAATATACTGCAGCTTGCGTGGCCGATGACCGTTATCGGTTTTTGCGGCTCCGTGGTACCCGGTACATTACTGTTCTATGCTGCGGTGCACGTGCCGGCAGGCATTCTCGCAATCTCCATAGCTGTTACACCCATGCTTACCTATCTGGCCAGTGTAGTGCTAAAAGTCGAAGCGTTTAAGTCACGGCGCGTTACCGGCGTATTACTCGGGTTTATTGCCATCGTGCTGATAATGCGGCCCGGCAGTGTCGAATCGTTGCAGGCATCTGAGAATAGCAACGTGACCTTCTGGATCCTTCTGGCATTGCTATCGTGCTGCTTCTACACCTTGGAAAACCTATTCGTGGAGAAACGCATTTCAGCCGAAGTTTACATGCCTTTGTTGCTCGGTGGAGGTATGTTAATCGCCGCCCTGTTGATGTTGCCGTTTGTCGTTGCGACTGGTGCGTGGGTGACGTTGTCGGTTCCACTGGACAAGGCTGAATGGTCGGTGATTTTTATGATACTGGCTAGCGGTTCTGCGTACCTGATGTATCTAATATTGATAAGAAGAGCCGGAGCGGTATTTGCCAGCCTAACCGGCTATGTCGTAACACTCTCGGGTGTTTTCTGGGGTATCGCGATTTTCGCAGAAAGCCACTCGCAATGGATCTGGCTAGCACTTCTTGTCATGATCATAGGAATGTTTCTGGTCACCCCTCGAACTGACAAGCGTCTGGAAATGGAGAAAAACTGATTTTCCTGGCACACCTGAGCGACTCATTAGTGAAGAGTTCGGGTCTCGCCAAAAAGTTATGAGCACCCAAACCCGCACTTCAGCAAAACTTGTTTATAAACTACGTGGCGACGCTGTCATTGCCCCCGGGGTAAGTTTTTCTTCCTCGGCGATAGTCTTTTTCAAGGTTTACCAGTAAGCAGTGTCATCGATAATGCTGTTAACTACGGCATAGGGACAGGCGATACAACCGGTTTACTCCAACGAATTAAACAGTACAAATCGCTCACTTCCACTAAAGCTCTTGTTCGATCGATCGGTGTCAGCGACCTGTTGATACGAAGCAATGACAACAGATTCATCAATTGCCGGTAAATTCTCGATACGCTGCCGACCGAACCTAAAGTACCCTGCTCACTGATTCTGCCAATTCAGGAATCCATGCGAAAACAGTGGTACGGTCGTAGTTCTGAGAGAATTCGTCGCCTGAACACGCAGATTGCTCAGCACTGCCAAGCACGTGGGTATGTTGTGGTTGATGCGACTGACATTCTGTCAGACGCGTCTGGCGAACGGGCAGCCGGTTATCACATGGGTGATGGTCTGCATTTGTCTCCGCACGGTTACGCCGCATGAAATACTGTTCTGCGAAAAGCATTGACCACAGCTGGTGTCAAATAGTTATTCAACTATTTGTTCGTGCCAGCTATCACGCTGCGTGACATTTCGGCTTGCGTGGACAGGACCCGCTTCTCGGGCAGATCAGCCGAGCCTCTTTTTCGATTCCACGCAGTATCCAGTCAATATTCAATATTTTCGCAACGGCAGTCATATCGGACTTAACGGCATCTGGAATCGGGGCCATACCATTATTGTTGACACATAACGTCTTTAGTGTGGCGGCGATGTCATCAGCATCAATACCCTGTGCTTCAAGTGCGGGATTGATATCGATCCCTGCACACAATACCTGCGAAGCACCGGCCACACTGGTCGTGCGTAAAGATTCACAACAATAGATACGCGTGCTGCTACCCGTATCGAGCAGCGATATTTGCGCTGACGTGCCGGTGTCTGTGGACGTCAGCATCCGAAAGACAGCCCAATGCTGACAAGGGTCTTGTACCAGACGCATGTTCCCCCACGGTAATGGAATTCCATTACCACGGTACACAGCGTTCAGCCGACCAGGCGGAAACGCATCGAAATAGTGCCAGTGCGGATAAGAGGATACAGCTGTCATGCGTCGCATAGATACGGATGCGGAAACATCTATCAAATTTCCTATCGTCACATCGTGCGCGTTGCGCTCGACCAAACGACGAAAAGGCACTTTGGGGCACAACAGCGCAGCGGCAAAAAAGCTGCATTCAAAGTCTCGCCAGGCATGCACAATGTCATGTGCATTTAACGCATGCTCTTCCTCTATATGCATTGTTTCAACACGTTGACTGCCAGCCTGTCTGCGATCTGAAACCATCGGCGATTTCATACCATCACCATTGTGCAAAACCATATGCCCGATATAGACAGCCAGATCATATTTATGTCTTACCGGCTGTTGCTGCAACAGTTTGTTCAAGTACACCTTATTGGGTTTTTCAAAATATGATCGTACGAACGTATTTGAGCGCAAACCGAGGCGACGAGCGCTGGCTTTGTCAGGCTTGTCAAACCAGATGACTTTCAAACCCACCTGCTTGGCGTACGTTTCAAGTGCACCCAGCGTCAGCGGCATTTGTTTGCCACCAATATCTTCTGCTGCGCGCTCAAGCTCGGGAAAATTGTTTTGATGCCGTTCCTGATGGGCGCGAATCAACAGATGACCAAACTGACGCCCGGTAACGCCAGCCTGCGAAAGCAACTCGGGTATCGCTATCTGAAGAATGTCTTCGCTGAATAAAAATCCGGGTTCAAGTGGTATACCCCGCAACCCGCCACCGGCACTTTTGTCTGGCAGGATTGTCTCGTCATCGGGAATATCACTGATGAACCATTCCACATCTTTTTGAAATACCTCAGCGATGACATCGAGCATCTCTGCACTGGGGAAACGCTTGCCACGCTCGATCATTGAGATATACGACACAGAAGGAGCGTGATTTGCATTGATTTTGACGCAGCGCGCAGACAAATCCTCCATGGTCAGATTGTTACGCTTTCGGAGGTTTCTGACCCGTGTTCCCAGAAAATGTGCGTTTCTTATCAAATTTGAGCGCTTCATTTTGTCAATTTTACTCTGTAAAATTTTTATTGTGCAATTTTAATGAAAATATCCCTAGACTTGTCGCCAAGGTGGAAAGGCCGGAATCGAACAATTAGAAACCCGGGACGGCACGTCCAGCAAAGAATTTTTATTGACGAGAGATATACACATTCCCATGAGCAACTACCAGCAAAATATTGCAGATGCTGCGGACAGCATAGCCCGCTACGACTCTAACTGGGCAGCGATAGACGCCGAGCATGTCACCCGCATGAGGCTACAGAACCGTTTTAAAACGGGTCTCGACATCGCGCGTTACACCGCAAGTATTATCCGACAGGACATGCTTGACTACGACAAAGATCCTGCCCACTACACACAATCGCTCGGTGTCTGGCACGGTTTTGTTGCTCAGCAAAAAATGATATCGATAAAAAAACATTTCGAGGGATCAACCAAACAGCGTTACCTGTACCTGTCAGGTTGGATGATCGCAGCACTAAGATCCGAATTTGGACCACTTCCCGATCAGTCGATTCACGAAAAAACGGCAGTCCCGGAACTGATCGAGGAAATTTACACATTCCTGAAACAGGCAGACGCACGAGAGCTTCGTCATTTGTTTACAGACCTTGATCAGGCGCGCGCCGACGGTAACCAGGTACAGGAACGTGCCGTACTCGATCAGATCGACAATTACCAGACACATGTTGTACCGATCATTGCAGACATTGATGCCGGTTTTGGCAACGAAGAAGCAACTTACCTGTTGGCTAAAAAAATGATCGAGGCCGGCGCCGGGTGTTTACAACTTGAGAATCAGGTATCAGATGTCAAGCAATGCGGGCATCAGGACGGCAAAGTGACGGTACCGCACGAAGACTTTCTGGCGAAAATAAACGCCGTGCGTTACGCGTTTCTTGAAATGGGCGTTGACGATGGCGTTATCGTTGCGCGGACCGATTCGTTGGGTGCAGGCTTGACACAGAAAATTCCGGTATCCATGGAACCGGGTGATCTTGCTGATCAGTACAACGCATTTATCGACGGTGAAGAAATTTCTGATCTGACGAATGTTGGCACTGGCGATGTTGTTATCCGTCAGGGAGAAAAATTGATCAAAACGACACGTCTGCCAAACGGCCTGGTACGTTTTAAACCGGACACCGGTGCCGATCGTGTTGTGCTTGATTGTGTTACCGCCCTGCAAAACGGAGCAGACTTGCTCTGGATCGAAACTGAGAAACCGCACGTCGGCCAGATTGCCGAATTGGTCGACCGTGTTCGTGAAGCCGTACCGAACGCGAAACTGGTCTACAACAATAGCCCGTCATTCAACTGGACAATCAATTTCCGACAACAGGTGTTCGATGAGTGGACCGAAGCCGGGAAGGATACGACTGCTTATGTCCGCGACGATCTGATGGATGCCAAATATGACGACACGGAGCTTGCCAAAGCTGCAGATGACAAAGTGCAAACGTTTCAGCGAGATGCAGCAAAACGCGCCGGTGTATTCCACCACCTGATTACGTTGCCAACCTATCACACGGCGGCACTTTCGACAGATCTACTGGCACGTGATTACTTTGGCGAAGAAGGTATGCTCGCTTATGTGCGCGATGTTCAGCGGCGCGAAATTCGCGAAGGTCTTGCATGCGCAAAGCATCAGGACATGGCAGGTTCCAATATCGGCGATGATCACAAAGAGTATTTCTCTGGCAGTCAGGCCCTGAAAGCGTCCGGTAAAGACAATACGATGAATCAGTTCGGCTGATTTTCGAACGAAAACTACTCACTACGAGGATAAGCTGATATGACTATGATGATCAGTGCAATAGAAGCCGAATGTGCAGATGGTATGGCACAGGCTGAACGACGTTTCATCGCACTCGCCCAGCACTCGATAAAGGTCGCCGATGCGGATTGCCTTGAGGGATTGGCACAGGCTGAACTTCGCTTTCAAGTGAAAGCCAAAGTTGCTCCGCATTCAACCAATGTGGTTTCAATACAGCCAGTCGCGAAAATCGCAGCACTCCCGGAGAGCAAAGGTCTCGGGGTGGCATCTGCAGCGATTTAGCCAAAGGCTGTACCAGCAAGCGATGTATCAGGGTGATTACCGCTGACTTGCCGTAACACAGGCGGCATCACCCTGAATACATAATAAAAGCGATGGCTCACATCTCTACGACATCTCTACGCAAAGCGCTTGAATGACAGGAATAAATCAGGTTGGGAGTTAGCGGTTTTTCCAGCTGAGCTTATTGATTTTTGTAAGTAATATTTTTGTTAGAAGCCTAGTAGTGATAGACCTGCAAAAGGTGACATCACCCAAAGGTGACGCCGCTGTTCCCAAGCCCCGATAGGATTAGCATAAAAGGAGTAGCCTAAAACCCGAGGATATTTACCCGACAAACGATGCTGTCGGAATCAATTGCTTTATAGTCCCGTCAGTCCAGCGCTCGAAAAATGTTCTCGACTGCAGCATCGAAAATTGAAATGTCATCGCTGGAAGCGCTGAGAATCATAGCGCCAGACAATAACGATAACGTGGTTTTTGCGTGTTCGGCGGGCGTGTCTTTGCCCAAGGCCTCGTATTGTTGAGCGAGCCAGTCTATATTGGTGTCAAAGAATCTTTTGATTCCGTGGCTTACACGTTCTGGCAAGCCTTCAGTCTCTGCACCCAAGACAGCGCATAGGCAAACCAGGCCCCGCTGTTTTAGCTCGACACTATATAAATCGACAAAGGCTCTGATATGGTCCTCTGGTTTCGCTTCGCGTGAGACAGTGTCTTTAAGCGCGCTTGCAAAATTATCCGCATAACGCTGCGTCAAAGCGGTCCCAAGATCTTCCTTTTTTGGAAAGTGATAATGCAGGCTCGCGCTTTTAATGCCCATTTCGGCCGCAATATCACGATAGCTAACTGCGTTATATCCAGTTTGCCGCATTCGCCTCTCGGCAATATCTAATATTTGTGTTGCACTATCCATAACTTGATATCAACTTTCTGCGTTTTATTGCTTTGAGCATCTTTTTCGTCTGAATTTTGATCAGATAACGTAAATATATCTACTAATAGATAGATCAATCCACAATCTAACGCAATATTGTGACCATGACCTCCTTTTTGACGAAGTGAATGCACGCTCACGCGCTCATTGACTGTTTCAGCCGTAATAGCCCGGCAGTTAACTAAGTTAGATCCTGCCAACTACTTTCACAACCAGACAATACCTAATATTTGAGCCGCGCTATCCCTGAACAGCCAGCAAGTTTCAGTGTTTTGCAGCCTCGAGCCCATTTTTTTGCTTGACGTTCACGCAAACAATGTTATTCTATCTATCACTAGATAGATACATGCATAAGTTTTATGTAAATACCGGACACTTGCCCTTGGAACAATCCGGTTCACACGACTTTCCACAACCCTCTGAGAGGACAGATTATGATTGGATATACTACGATTGGTGTCAGTGACTTAGCTGCAGCCAAGAAATTCTACAGTGAGCTATTTGACGCCAAAGTACTCGTTGACGTTGGTCGTCTAGCGATGATCGGCAAAGACATATCTGAGCCCAAGATCGCTGTATGTGAGCCGTTCGATGGTAACCCACCGAGTTGCGGCAACGGCTCCATGATCGCATTCCCCGGCGGATCACGCGAAGGTGCTGATGCGCTGTATCACAAAGCTATCGCGCTTGGCGCGACAGACGATGGCGCACCGGGCCCGCGTATCGAAGACGTATTTTACGGTGCCTATGTCAGAGACCCTGACGGTAACAAACTGTGTTTCTTCGATTTTAGTTAAGCTTGAAATTTAACTTAATATTTCCGAATCTGCAGAGCTGCAATACCTCAGATTCAACTGTAATCGTGTGCAGATCTTAAGAAAGTTACCCGGACAAGTATGTAATCCAGAATAACTTTTGGGTTACATATCACGTCTGAAAGTTTTTCTAGCCTGCTCTAATTATGAAGGGTTCGCCACCAGAGTCTGGCTACCTAAGCAGGTCGCTCGATTTAGCAAAATTCGTAGAAATTTACGGGTTGAGCTCAATCGAGTGAGCTGCGACGGCAGACGGGCACTGGGGGTGAATAGAAAACTGTGTGCGAATACGCGCAGCGACGCTAAAACTGCTTTTCTAACTGGAAACTGCTTCGTTTTCAGTGTCACTGTTTTCGCCTTCGTGAATAGAGCAGGCCAGTGCGCACGCTCTTGCTTCAAAATACCCGGTTGCTTTATCAGCACCGGGTATTTTTTTGAGTTATCTGCACGGTAGTTAATTCACCTAACGCTTGTTAGCTTGTTCCCTCGGCCGACTGGCCGGCTTCGATAACGCTCAGCCGGAACGCTACGATCGCTGCTAATGTCAATAACCCTGCCAGTAAATAAGGTGCACCAGGGAAGTACCAACGACTCGCCTCTCCAGTTTTGCTGAAGGTGAAGAACAGATAGGTCATCATCAACGGGCTGATAATCATTGCAACGGCTGTCAGGCCACCATTGACACCCTGCAGCAAGCCTTGCTCATCTGCCGGTATTTGTTTGGAAAGCAATGATTCAAATGCTGGTGTGACAACCGCACCAAACGCGATAAATGGAATGATCATATAAACAACCACTGCACTGGTGGTAAATGACAACAGGCACAACGCAAGCGCTGTTGCGCATAACCCTGCTACGGCTGTTCTGGATTCACCCCAAACAGGTATCAAACGGCGAATCAGCCAGCCCTGCACCACAGCAAAACCGATACCCACCGCCGCTAATGACCAACCAATATCGGATGAAGACCAGTCCAATACTTCTGCACCCCAATACGTCCAGACAGCCGCAAATACAAAGTGACTAATTCCGAAAATAAAAAATGCGACAAATAACCAACGTAAATGCTTGAAGCGTTTTATCAACAGCAAGCCACTAACTGGATTGGCATTTGCCCACGAGAACGCTCGACGCTTGGCTGGTAACAGGGATTCGGGAAGTACAAAAAAACCATAAGCGCAATTGACTAGAGCAATAACCGATGCCAGCGCAAACGGTGCGCGAACATTCCACTCCCCGAGCAACCCGCCAATAACCGGGCCGAATATGAATCCGATGCCAAAAGCTGCGCCGACGATGCCAAAGTTCGCAGCCCGTTTCTCAGGTGGACTGATATCAGCAATATACGCTTTGGCAGTGATGTGCGTCGCTCCAACCATACCCGCAAGCAAACGCGCAGCAATCAGCAATACCAGCGATTGCGCGATGCTCATAATCGCGTAGTCAACTGCCAGTAAGAACAAACCCACCAGCAGCACCGGTCGCCGACCAAGTTTGTCAGACAGCGATCCGAGCAACGGGCCAAATAGAAATTGCATAAACGCATAGGAGGCCGCCAACACCCCGCCCCAACGTGCAGCTGTTGCTAAATCCGACCCGACGACCGTCTGCAGCAAGTCTGGCAATACAGGCAATATGATGCCGATGCCGATAGCATCCAACGACACAGTGACAAAAATAAAGAGCAGTGCTCCGCGGCCTGACGTGTTCATACGTTTAAATTTACTAACAGCAGTGGACGAATGAACGATCAGCAAACATGACACAAGCCGTGTCAATTTTAATATACATTTTTCGTTTTAACCTGATACTATGCAGTGGCTGCTGTATTAATAATGCCAGTTTTCCGACGGAATCGTGCATGTGAGTGACATTTGGGGACAATCATGGCTTTCATTACTCGGGGATACATGCGACTGGATTCTGCGCAGCGATAGATCAGGCACTCTGAAACAACTAATATTCAGCTCAGGGACCTACCCTGAATTCGATTGCAGACTAATCCCCGGTGTTTCACTGTACTCTCTCGCATCGAATGAGTCCCATGTGAAACTCGAAAGTGTACTGGCCAATAGCCCCTGCCAAGAACAATTATCGCACCCCGCAAACCAACAAAGTACCTGGCGACAAATAAATTTTGTCCAGACCGATGCCAATGATCTGCCGGTCAGAATCAGCGGTTGTCAGCCTGAAAAAAATACGATTCTGATCGCGGCACAAAGTCAGAAAGATCTTGCCACCAGCCAGCAAAGACTGATCAAAACGCAGTTCACACTACAAAATGACTTGTCACGTCTTGGCGATGCGACACAGCAGTACAACCTGATATTTGACCTTTGTTCGGACGCCATGATGCGTATCGATCCATTCACGCAGCGTGTACTGGAAGCTAACAAAGCTGCCCGGCGCTTGTTTGAAATCGGCGAAAGTATGGTGATCAACTCGCCGCTTGCTACAATGTTCGACGATGACAGCTCCGAGCTACTGCGAGTAATGTTTGAACAAACCCGTGCCACTGGAGAGGCACACGAGCTGGTAGCTACACTTGCAGGGAATGGACAAACCGTGGAAGTTTCTCTGGCGTATATGCATTCGTCAGCGACACCATCCATTTTTGCCCGAATTACTCCTCACAAAGATGAATATGAAGTTGACAATACCTACAGTGAATTGAAGTTAATACAGTTACTGAAATTCACACCCGATGCGCTGGTATTTTGCGGCCCCGATGGCAAGATCAAGAGTGCTAACCAGACCTTTGCATCATTCGTACAGGCTCCATCAGTCACTCTTTTAAAAAACACATATCTTGAAGACTGGATGTCGCGTGGATCACTCGATCAGACACTGCTGATTGAGCAATTAAAAGAAGCCGATCAGATTGACAAATTCACAACTGAATTGATCGGCAGACAAGGGACAACAGTACCGATCGAACTTTCCGGTGCGCGCACGAGCGAGCGGCAAGATGCAGATTTCGTGCTCTTGATACGTAGCATTGCAGGACGAATAGAGAGCGACTCAGATACGGATATGTGCGTGTCACCTTCAGCTCAATCGCTGAAACAGCTGGTTGGACGCATACCGTTAAAAGAACTGGTTCGTGAATCAACGGATATGATCGAAAAACTCTGCATCGAAACCGCATTGGATATGACACGTGACAACCGCGCATCGGCGGCGAACATTCTCGGCGTCAGTCGCCAGGCCCTGTACGTTAAACTCCGTCGCTTAAATATGCTTGACCATGACCATTAGTCATCCACAACGATAGTAGAATGGTAGTCAAGGCGTAGTCAGTCCACACACACTCACTTTTCACCATTTCGCAAGCGCCGAATACTGCCAGGTGCCCCTGCCCGTGTGATCACCGGCGATAGAGTTTCGATACAGCAGTTCATTGTGTATGCGTTTGCATGCAGCAATAGCTCTGGGGAAAAAAGCAGCCCCACATGTCCTGGCCAGAAAACAATATCACCGCGCTGTCTTTTATCGAATCCGATTGTCGTTGCGATAGCCTGCTCCTGCTGATGACTGTCTCTTGGTAAATCGATACCGATCGCCCGTGCTGCTGACTGCAACATGCCGGAACAGTCACAACCAGCCGGTGATTTGCCGCCCCATACATACGGCGCCCCTGAAAATAAGGTTTCAGCAACCCGTACCAGGTCTTCGGATGCAGTGCCGTTGGAAACCTCCTCGAATCCCAGGTGTGATGCGATGGCATAACTTCCATCACTGGTTTTTAAAAATCTCTTCATCTTGTCGGCTGAATCCTGCCCGGCGTCATCGAGCGTATACAACTGAGCCGATACCGGCAAACGTGTCACCACGGCACTTTTTTCATCAGGCTCTGCAAGCAGAATACTCTCGCGCACAGCGACAAAGGCTAAGCGACCATCTCTCGATTCAGGCACGAGTGCATCTGTTCTGACAAACCCTGTATAGCCGTCACGCTGCGCCCTAACTTCAGTGAAATCATCTACTTCACGTATCGGCTCCAACAGTTCACCGAACACACATTCACTGACTTGCCGCGCTATTGCACTCGGTTTCGCAAGCATCGGCTGGCTGTAGGAGCTGACGGAATACAGAGTCATTTGAGTTACCAGGGAGTAAAATTATCGTTCAGTCGCTTACAGCGAATAAATGCAGCTTGCATGGCGAGTTACCCATCGATTTCAAATTCATTCCAAAATCAATTTCAAATTAAATTTCAACTAACAGGTTGTTTTAATAGCACTTCATACGCTCTTATTGCAAAACATGATAAACAATAAATATCTCTGACGTTACAAACTATAAATTTTTACTAATGACATTGATGCGTGCGCTAAGGTGTCTGTGGCAACCATGTCTATGGCAACTATGTCTATGACAACCGTGTCTATCGCAACCACGGCGACAACGAGCATACCAAGAGGTGTAAGCATGACACTCAGCAATATTAGTAATCCCGGAAAAACTAATCCCAGAAATATCATACCCGAGAACAAGAGCACCACTGAAAGTACAACTCGCACTACCCGGTGCAGAACCAACGTGCAACTACAGAACTTCGCTACCACAGATAATTCCAACAAGATCTACTCCATCGAGCGATCAAACAGCCGGCGGCGATTTCTTAAGCTATCTACAGCCTTAGCCGGCATCGGCTCGTCGTTGAGCATTTTTTCTGGTGCAGCCACTGCCGCCTGGGATATGCAATCAGCGCATTTCTCAGACATCAACGAGCCAGCCGGCGATGGCGATCAATTGCCAACACACCAAAACCTGACCATCAACATCAACAGTAACCGGGCTGATCTTGATGATTGGGTTTTGATTGAAAATCTGACGGAGCAACCACTAACGCTTTCGAAGTTCGAACCGCGATACGTATTTTACAACGGAAAAGAACTCGATCTTGATGCACTACTGACTCGAAAACAACGTGGCAAGCATCAGCTGGAAGTCTGGCCAAATCATGCCTGGTCACACTCAGTCAAAGGTGCAATTCGCCGAACTGCAGAACCCACTGAGATCGAATCAACTGAAATGACTGCAGACCATCGATCGATCCAACTACCCTGCCGGGTGAACAGTAACGGAGTCGTACATTTGATAGACCACGCTATCTATAGACAAACCTAAACGGCAGAGCGCCGACGATAGACAACCTGTCTACCAGATTTGATAAAGATGTGGATAACAGCGCGGGTAAAACGTCGAAAAAATCGGGGCGTGCCGCATTTTGCCATGCACGTTGTTTCACACTCTGCGCCGCATTTTAAGTTTTAGTTATTGCAGGCACGCTGACGATGAGACAGCGCGCCTGCAATCACCCTTACCAACAAAGCGAAGGCCAAAAAACTGGCTATGTCGAAAAGCTTGTGATTCAAATGACTTTGATTCAAACGCTTATCATTTGAACGAAGCAATTTAGTCGAACCGGAATTTAACAGAACCGCTGGCGTCTAATTCCTAACAGCGACAGCGCCGACAATAGCAGCAAACCCGCACTTCCCGAGCCACCTGAACTTGAAGGCTCAACTATGTCGATCGGTGTGGTATCTACCGCTTCAAAAGCGGTAACGATTCCGCCGGCACTGACTGGCACGAAGTTATTGGTAGTCACCGCGACCGGCAAACTTTCCGACGTATCCTCTGCGCGAAAAACTGCCCGTTGCGCTACCAGATCAGCCGGTGGTGCAAACGGAACACCTTCGTCACTGATACCCTGAGCAACAACCTCACCATTGCGGTCAGTCCCCTCACCAAGCGTCAGTTGCCATTCAGTGCCTGCGTCTGTGCATGCCAGATCAAGAGTCGCCTGCCGGGTACGCACCTGATCGCCCATCGACGGATTAAACGCAAAAACCGGATCGAGCGTCATTTCGTCAGCTGACAATGTTGTGAACAAGCGAGTCATATACTGGCCATCAGGTACCAGATCAATACTCTCGCGCAATGGTGCGATAACACTTTCCTGTATAAATGTAATCAACCCGGCACGTGCGGTAGTGAGTTCATCCGGTGTAAACGCAACCTGAAGTTGCATAGCATCGAAATAAATAAACTGATCAAAGCCCTGCGGTACAGGCAACGCTGATTGCAGGTAGGTCAAAGTTTCCTGCTGCTGGAAAATGTTTTGCATGATGTTGGCAATCGACTCCGCCGGGCTGGTAATCGCTGCAGCCTGATCAATTGTCGCCTGCGTCTGGTCAGGATCAAAAAAAGCACCGCTGACGTTGCGGTCGATAGTGCCGGCAAAATCTGTTGCAAAGCCTTGCCCACCTGCTTCATCCATCGCCGTTGTGATTAATCCCTGATAGCTGGCAAATGCGTTAAACCCGCCCCCGAACCAATTAACACGACCGTAGTTTGGTACAACATGCAGATAATTTTCGGGCACTGCTCTACGGTCAGATACCACCCAGACCAGAACGCCCATATCTTCAACGGCAGCCACGGCTGTCAGGCGTATCGGAATAGACGGTGCATCTGCCTGATACCGCATGATAAGTGGCTGGATGCTACCGGTCGTCTGGCCGCTGCGGAGTTTCAACCCAACAAACTGCATGTTTTCCTGAACGTAGGGTTCAATAAGCTCTTCACCACGATCAGTCAGGTCATAATCATTTTCTGCAAGCCAGGTGGCAAGCGCTGACGCATCGTCGCTGGTAATGATCTGTACATCAAAAGGACCAACAACCTCTTCCGTCACCATCACACTGTCACCGTTATCGCTAGCACTTTCAGCTGCAGCATCGGCATCGACAGGCGCTGCGACGAGAAATGGTACCGGACAAGACTCACCCTGGGTTTGCAGTTGGAACTGCGGTCGCGTCTGACCTTCCAGCTGATCAAAAAACGCATCCGAGCCGACCGATAAATCCGGTGCATTTGGCACGGGTACGACCCAGCTAAAATCTTCCGCCTCACCGGTATACAGAATACGCACCATGGCGGTCACGGCATTGCCGTCCTGACGAAACACAATTTGCTCACCTGCTTGAGCGATCGGTACTGCTTGGCAGAAAAAACCACCGCAGGCATGAGCGACACCGGATAGCCCGGTTAACCCAAACACACCTGCACAAATCGCTGCCGTCAAACAACCACTAAAAAAGCCGCTTATTCCATTTTCTGTTCTTAACGAACCCATAAGTTTTCCCTCACACTCAAAATCAGTAAATCGCTTCAAACCAACAGCGCTGATGCGCCACATCCCGTGCCCTTCCCCAAATGCTGTCGGCAAACCCATACCCGGTTTTAAACATCAAGTAGTAAGCCATCGGTGACACAGTGGCTTTTATACCAAATCGCTGTGGTATCAGGCGATTACGATCCGTTAAGATTTTGGGAATATATAACCAATTTATATTCGATAGAAGTTTACATCACCAGACCGGTTCAGCGCCTACAGTGAGACGCAGATAGCAATTCCTTGAATTTTGAGATACCTGCCCGCTCCACAGCCTGACTGCAAGTCCTTTTAACATAAGTTATTCCAATTAATATGCTTTATTGTGCAGCGATCATCGAAAATCAGGCAAAACCTGCGAACGGCTGTTCTGTGTTTGCAAGCCGCCCAATTCTACCGAGCATCAAGAACCTTACATTTGCCACTTAGGGCAAAGCGCCTGCTCTACCAGATCAAAACCTCAAAACCCAGTAGCTGTTATTTATGAAGAATTGCGTTACCACCTTGACGTTCATTAAGAGATATTTGCTTCCCTGCCTTGTATTCGCGACGACTCTATGGCACGCGCCTGGACATGCAGCTGTAGTCAGTGGGCAGATGTCTCAGTGGCACCCGATCACCATTGATTTCAATGGGCCATTTGCAAATGAAACTGACAGCTCGCCCAACCCGTTTATGGATTACCGCCTGGTGGTGGAATTTACATCGCCCGGTGGTAGCGTCAAACAGGTACCGGGGTTTTTTGCCGGCAACGGACAGGGTGGAGGCAGTGGCAGTGTATGGCGCGTGCGGTTTGCCGCAGATGAACCTGGCACTTGGCGATATCGCGCCAACTTCAGGCAGGCGATCGATGCGGCTATTAATCTCGATTTTTCAAACGGAAGTACAACGAGTTTTCACGGCGAAGAAGGCTCATTCGATATTGGTGGTATTGATCCTACGTCGAACGGGTTTCTACGTTGGGGAAGTCTTGACTACGTCGGAGAACACTATCTAAAGTTCCGCAACGGACCTTATTGGATAAAAACCGGAACCGACAGTCCGGAAAATTTCCTGGCTTATGCGGGATTCGACGCTACGTTTAGTCAAGGTGGTGTTCGGGCAGATTTTATTCATCGCTACGAGGCACACCGCGGCGAC
>CALFCF010000085.1 GCA_937951345.1 uncultured Granulosicoccaceae bacterium | reverse complement strand
ACCGGTAATACCGGTACTGGTTGTTGATTCGGTCGATGTGGCCGTGCCCTTGGCTGAAGCCTTGTGTCGAGGTGGTTTGACAGTGTTAGAGATAACCCTTCGCTCGAGTGCTGCGTTGGCTGTAATCGAGAAGATCAACGAGCATGTGCCGGCTGCTATTGTGGGTGCAGGCAGTGTTAATACGACATCGCAAATGAAATCTGTAAAACAGGCCGGTGCGCGTTTCGTGGTTAGTCCCGGATTTACACCTTTTCTTGCCGAGTCGGCTGATAAGTATCAGTTGCCGTGGTTACCGGGAGTTTGCACGCCCGGAGAAATACTTTCCGCAATGCAGCATGGTTTCCATGAGCTTAAATTTTTTCCAGCAGAGTTGGTAGGTGGTGTCGCGTTTTTGAAAGCTTTGTCAGGACCCTTCCAGAATATTGTCTTTTGTCCAACTGGCGGAGTCAGTGCTGCTACGGCGAAGGATTATTTGAATCTTGATAATGTACTTTGCGTAGGTGGGTCATGGGTTGCACCGCCAGATACCGTGCGTGCTGGTCGATGGGAAGAAATTGAGACACTGGCGCGCCAAGCTAGCGTTTTGGGTATAACCTGAGCGCTTTTCTTGCAACTCGCTTCGTTTTTAAGCAGTGCGCCAATCAGCCTGCCTCGCTGTCGTTAAGCGACGTTAGGTCATTCTATTGATTGGAATTTTCAGGTAAGTCTCACCGTCATCTTCCGGCGGCGGCATGTTGCCCGCACGCATGTTGACTTGAATAGATGGAATAATCAGTTTTGGCATGGAAAGTTGTGCATCTCGTTTAGTCCTGAACTCAACGAATTCTTCCATCGACTTGCCGCCACCTACATGCAGGTTGTTTGCTTTTTCTTCGCCTACTGTGCTTTCCCAGCAAAACTCATCACGTCCAGGTGCTTTATAATCGTGGCATAAGAACAAACGCGTTGCATCTGGCAGTGCCAGTACTTTGTGAATTGATTTGTAGAGTTCGCTGGCATCACCGCCGGGAAAATCACACCGCGCTGTGCCAAAGTCAGGCATGAACAATGTGTCTCCTACAAACGCTGCATCTCCGATTACATAGGTCACACAAGCTGGTGTGTGCCCGGGCGTATGAATAACCCGTACAGAGAGGTTGCCGATGTTGAAGGTATCGCCATCTTTGAAAAGTCCATCGAACTGACTGCCATCCATCTGAAAGTCCGTACCCGCATTGAACACTTTGCCGAACACACGTTGCACTTCATCGATGCGAGCGCCTATCCCAAGTTTGCCACCGCTTGCTTTGGCAATATACGGTGCAGCGGATAAATGATCTGCGTGCACATGGCTTTCCAATACCCACTCAACATTCAGGTTGCGGCTTTTTATCTCGGAAAGAATATTGTCTGCAAAGCGAGTTGTAATGGAACCGGATGCCATATCGAAGTCGAGTATGGAGTCGATAACCGCACATGAATCAGAATTGGCATCTTTGACGATATAGCAAACAGCATTTGTTGCTACATCGAAAATTCCGGTTACTTCCGGATCTCCACTCGCTGTGTCGACACCTGCTCGTTTATGCTGCTTTACAATAATGTCGTTACTCATATTGTCTCCTGAGAGAATTAACCTGTAGGCGATAGTGGTGTGTCAGATCAAACACGATGTCATGCAGATTGTCATGTACAGTAGCGTTGTATGCTGGTGACATCCCTTGTGCCTTACTGGCAGTGTATCCCTTTAGGTGGTAAACCAAAAGTGATTTGCACGACACTGTACTACAGATGAATTACCGGGAAACCGGCGAAAACCATCCTTGCCGAATTTGCTCTACTGTGGTTTCAGTGCGGTAGATAGATCGCATCAGGGCTTGAATATAAACGCCGGCAATCAATCAAAAATTACTACGGCGGTGAAAATGATTAATCTGTGTCGCTGCCTGACGCGTTGACCCGTTCGCCTCGAATAATGAATTACAGCTTAGTTGACAATGTGATCATGCGGCGTCGTGAAGCAGCGCGTCTACATCCAGATGCTCCTCTATCCTGTCTGCCAGCGCATCAAGTTGTGCCTCAACAAATGCGTTGTAATCCAGGTCGGAGGCTTGTCTTGATTTCAGAGAATTTAACCACCAATGTCTGAATTCATTGTTATTGAAAATGCCGTGCAGATAGGTGCCTTCTACGTTACCGGCAGGATTGATCGCGCCATCACACCTGTTTTGTTTTTGCCGGGAGTTCGAATAGTTGGTTAGAAAAGGCGTTCGGGTATCCGGCCCTTCGGTTTCGCCTATGTGTATTTCATAACCCTGTACAGCCTGTTTGCTGCGCGTGCACATAGCTTCAGTCGTTCCGACATGTTTACTCGCTTGCATACGGGTTTGGATATCGAGTAGTCCAAGTCCATCGACAATAAGTCTGCGGCCTTCAAGACCTGACTCGTCGTTAATACTTGTACCTAGTATCTGGTAACCCCCACACAAGCCAGTTACACGTTTTCCTTGTCTGGCTGCAGCGATTATGTCGTGATTCCAACCCTGATCACACAAAAAATGAAAATCAGCAATGGTTGATTTGGTACCTGGAATTACAATCGCGTCAACATCAGTTGGGATCACTGATCCGGGTGGGACGAATGTGACTTTTACATCCGGCTCGGCACGCAGTGGATCAAGGTCATCGAAGTTGGCAATCCGTGACAACATAGGCACGGCGATATGTATTGTCTCCTCGTTTCGCTGATCGGTCGTTCCTCGCCAGTTATCGAGAACAACAGCATCCTCCTGTGGTAATCGTAAAGCTGCATCCAGCCAGGGTAGAACTCCGCGATTAGGCCACCCGGTAATTGTCTCAATAGCCTTTAGTCCGTCATCAAACAATGTTATGTCGCCACGGAATCGATTGATCACGAAGCTTTTAATGAGACTGGCATCGTCAGTGTCAATCACGGATTGTGTCCCTGCGATAGCCGCTATTACACCGCCTCGATCAATATCTCCAATCAAACACACAGGTACTTTTGCAGCTCTTGCAAACCCCATGTTGGCAATATCATGTTGACGTAAATTGATTTCAGCAGGACTGCCTGCACCCTCAACCAGAACAAGATCAAATTCCTTTTTGAGCTCATAGAAGCTATTCAATACAGCATCCTTCAATTCTGCCCGTTTCCCCTGCATGTAATTGCGGGCCGAAACATTGTCGATAGCCATTCCCTTGACAACAACCTGTGCCATTTGGTCGGATTGTGGTTTAAGTAATACCGGATTGAAATCAGTTCGTGGCTCAAGACCACAAGCGAGGGCCTGCAATGCCTGGGATCGGCCGATCTCACCACCGCTCGAACAGGCGGCCGCATTGTTTGACATATTCTGAGGTTTGAACGGAGCGACATTGATGCCGCGGCGGATAGCTGCACGGCACAGACCGGCTACCAGCGTTGACTTGCCAACGTCGGAACCAGTGCCTTGAAACATGAGTGTTTTAGCGGACACTACGGAGTGCTGGGATTTTCTATGGGTTAAGAATCAAATGCCGTTACCGATCGACACCTGTATATGTGCCGCCATCACTCGGTCGCATCAGTTCGAAAACCTCGTTGACCGCTGCATAGTCACGATAGCCACAACGCGCCAGCGGGTTGGCAGCAGCCGTGTCAAAGAGTCCGTCTTTTATATAGTTGTCGTCAATGTGCCAGGCAATCACCTGACCGATAACCAGAAACGTATCGACGGGTTGATCGTCCAGATCATGTAGCTCGTCACAGCGCAGCACCTTGCATTCCATTGATGCAGGGCTTGCTGCAACCCGGGGTGGCTTAACCTTGTGACATTCGCCCATCTCAAGGTTAGCTGACAGGTACTCGTTTTGGCCTGCCGGGACTGTATCGCTGGATAAATTCATTTGATCTTTGAGGCCGACTGTTGCCAGTGAAAATACAAACTCACCGGTATTTTTTGCATTCTCGGCGCTGTGCTTGAATCCTTCGCTTGAGAACATCAGCAAATGCGGGCTACTCGATAGTGCATTGAAAAAACTATAAGGTGCCAGATTGGGTACACCAGCTTGATTGACAGTTGAAATCCAACCGATCGGCCGAGGCGTAATAATCGCCTTAAAGGGATCGAAAGCCAGTCCGTGGTTTGCCGGGTCATCGCAGTACATAACAGGAATTACTCTGTAGAGAATCCCTATAAGATACCATGTATGCTGAGCAGTATTGAGCCGGTTTGCGATACTTATTGTTTACGTAAAACGTGGTGTAAGTAGTGTAGGGCTTATGCGAATTGACCGAGGTACTGTCAAAATTTCGATAACACCAAAAATAGCAAAGGTCACACAATGGAAATAGTAGCGAAACTCCTCAACGCCGGTCTGTTTGGCGGTATGTGCTTCTTCAGCTTTGGATTTGCACCGGTGCTTTTCAAGCTATTACCCGTTGCTCAAGTCAGGCCATTATTGCGGGGTACGTTCCCCTATTACTACTTGGCGGTAATCGTTCTGTCGGGAGTGGCTGCTGTCGTTTCAGGGTTTGATTCGACGCTGGCTGCGGTGCTGCTTGGTATCATCTGTATTTCAACAATTGTCGCGCGTCGGAAATTGATGCCAATGATAAATCAGGCTTCTGATACAGAGAACAAAAGCGAGTTCAAGAAACTGCACGGTCTCTCAGTGGGTGTGCAGTTAGTACAGATCGTACTGGCTGGATGGGTTACCGTCCTTATCTGACTTGTCGCCAATTTGTGGTCAAGAACGGTATTTATAGTTGCGTTAATTAGATAAGTTTTTCGAGGTCGTGCGTTCTGGCCAGGCCTTGTTTGGCTCTGTCGAACCATAGACGCGATAGATAATTGTCTTTTGGTAAATCAAGACTTAGGATTTTTGCACCTTCCGAAGCATGACGCTCTTTCAGTGCCTGATATAAATCACCGGCTGTGTTTTGCTCTCCAAGCTCGTCATTGGCTAAAGCTTCGCTGTAGAGCGCAGTATCGAAATATTTTGAATCCGGGTACTGTGAGCGAAGCTGAGCCATAGTGTCCCTCGCACCGCGATAGTCAGCCATATCCATTAGCTGAATGTAGCCACGCATGTAGATCGCATCGTCAGCGAATACACTATCGGGTTGCTCTACTATCAGTCCATTCAAGCTAGCGATGGCACCAATGTAGTCGTTTTGCTCGCGCTTGTTTACAGCGTCCAGATAATTCTGAAAATCCGGCCCATTACCGTAGTTATCTGATTCTGAAAGCACCGGAAATTTAATAGCGGCTTTACGCTTGTTTTTGGTAACCGGTTTACCGGCAAGATAACTTTGATAGGTTTTCGCCGAAGACGTGATATCACCCCGAGCTTCCAGCTCTTGCGCAGCATAGTATTTTTGCTCATTAATATTTGACTGAGTGGTTACCTGCGGAATAATGTCGTAGTCAACATTGAGCGCGGCGACTTTTTGGCCGTCAGTTAACGGGGAGAATGTTACATCGATCGAAATTTGTTCAGTCGGATTAAGTGTCAATTCACCAATAAAGTTTGTTTTAAACTCTTCTGCATCCGGACCTAGCAATTGCAACGAATGAATTGGATAGATATCACCACTGCGATTAGACAGTTGTATCGTCTGTGTGCTTGCAGTGCCGACATTGCGCGTACCAAAATAGAAATCTGGCACTGATGCCACCAGAAATTCAGCTGGCGGTGGTGGCGCACTACCACCTCCTGAACATGCAGCGACGATGCAGGCGCTTAAGGCAACGATACAGGACTGTGCCGGTTTTTTGATTTGATTGTGACAACGAATCAAGTACATGGCTCTATTTGAAATCTGTTGATCAATTATCTGCTGTAGTCAGGAGTTATAACTGGCAATCAGTGTTTGGCAGTGTGATCTGTTGATTCATCGTTTGATTTGAAATAGTTGAGTGCCTCGTGGCAATTCTCGAGCGCCTGATTGATGTCATTGGCATTTGCAGCAGGTGCATTTTTTAATTCTTGCAAATGCGACATCTCGTTTTTGGCCTCTGATATGTGCTTACGAATTCTCTCCACCGCTACATTCAGTGAATCGCTGATTTCACCAAACTCCTTGCTGTCACTTGCTCTGAGTTGTACATTCAAATCGCCATTTCCTATATCGTTTAACGCACGCTTTATGGCAAGTATTGGATGCCCTAGTTTGCGTACGATATAGGTGGCTATACCTGCGGTCACAATGACGTTGATTACCATCATCGCCAATACCCATCGACCTATTACGGATGTTAGTCCGGGTAGAGACTCGTTGAATAATTCCATGTCTTCTGAAACGAAGAACAATGGTGCGGCTCCGGCGATGAGCTTACCCAGTATCATATGGTAGAAAATACCCACCAACACTGTAGTGATGACCAGATACAGCCCTGCTAGAAAAATAACGCGTCTTATTTCCCGTGCCTGAAATGTCTTGTCCGTGAATAACGCAACAAGAAAATTGGAATCGGACGATCGATTTGAGTTGGTCTCGGGAGATTGAGCCATCTAGGTGCGCTCCACAGCTGCAATGCAGTTAATCTGAAAATTTCCTTCTTAAGTGAAATTGTCGGCATTTTAGGTGTGGACTTTACTTCGATCTGCGAATTTACTGATTATAATTATTATTCGATATTAGCAATGAAC
Organism: uncultured Granulosicoccaceae bacterium; assembly: GCA_937951345.1. Taxonomy (GTDB): domain Bacteria; phylum Pseudomonadota; class Gammaproteobacteria; order Granulosicoccales; family Granulosicoccaceae; genus CALFCE01. The sequence continues at coordinate 23,948 of CALFCF010000085.1, read as the reverse complement.
TATAGCGCTTAAAGCAATAATCTTATCGCGACTTCAAGTGGTTGGTAGAATTAAGAAAAAGGAATAATTCTGCAGCTGATATTCTTGGAAACCAAACAGTCAATATGGTGTAAAGACACATAAACGAAAGTTGATTTACAGAATCGTCGACAGGAAAACGCTACGAGTTTTGTCGGAATTTATTTATTGTCAAGGTTCTCGTCTTCAACAACATCGATAGCTATTTCTGCGGCGATTTGTGTACTTCGGGAGGTCAATGGTAAATATGGCGCAGCATCGTCGACTGAAGTTGCCTGACGTACTGACATTCTGTAGATACCATAAACACTGATAACAAGCATCAAGGTAGCAGTGAATACAAAGAAATATTCAGAACCATAAGCGTTCATCAATGCACCAACAATTGCTGGTCCACTCATCGCACCCACCCCGTTAATAAATAAAAGTCCCCCGGACGCAGCTGGCATCTGGTCTGGTTCAAGGTAGTCATTGGCGTACGCTATTAATAGTGAATACAGAGGATTGGATAAACCACCCAAACAAAACATGAGCACATATAAAAGATTCAGATTGGTGGTAAAAAAACTGACCACTGAAACTATGAATCCTAAAAATGTAACGTTAATGATTAATACGCGTCGATCAATACGATCTGATAACCAGCCGATTGGGTATTGAAACAGCATGCCACCCAGGTAAATCATCGTGATGAAAAACGAAATTTGACCGATGGAAAGCTCAATGCGTGTGGCATAGACTGGGGCCATCGCAAACAGTGCTGAAAAAATTCCGCCCAGAACGAATGTACCGAAGCAAGCTAACGGGGAGGCACTGGTGAGCTCCCGCAATGTCATGGGGCGTGTAGTTTCGAACACCGGTGCTGGCCCGGTCGACAGTAGTATGGGTGCAAACGAAATCGAAACCAGCACGGAGATCATCACGAACAATCCATAACCCGCCGGATCAGCAACGTTCAATAATAACTGTCCCAGAACAATTCCGGCCATCTGGACAATCAAGTACAACGAGAGTGCTTTTCCACGAGTTTCGTTGTCAGCGGCATCATTAAGCCAGCTCTCTGCGACAACATAAATACCAGAGAAACAAAAGCCGACAATGAGTCGCAGTATCAGCCAGACGACGGGATCGACAAATGCTGCGTATAAAATGAATGCTGCTGACGCGAGTGATCCCAGGGCTGCAAAAACGCGAACGTGACCAACGCGCTTTAACATCAGGGGTGCGATTCGAGAACCGCCGAGAAAGCCGATGAAATAGGCGGACATGATCAGTCCCAACCAGTTGGCGTCAATATTTTCTAGTGCACCACGTACGCCGAGCAATGTGCCTTGCAATCCATTACCCAGCATTAGCAGAAGCATGCCGGTCATCAACGCCCAGGTATTTCGCAGAACTGAGATCATGTGCGGTACATCAGTGAAATAGACTTAAACATAATGCTGGCTTATACAGGTTTTCCTGTACGGTGAACAGTAGCAGGATAATTTTATTTATGTGGCGCCTGAGGTGGTTTTCTTTGATCTCAAGCTGCGGATGAAAAATACGCTTGCAGCCCGTTGCCAAAGATGGGATAACAGGCTTAGTGCAACAAACTTCTTAAAATGGTAAGCAGCCTTTTTGGTTGGATCTAACCACTGTCAGCACTAAATTATGAACCTGGAACACGCTTTTCATGTTGTAAACGCAGCGACCAATGAGTCGCAGAGCCCGATTGACATTCGCCGTGACTGAAATTTCGTCTCCATCACAACAAACGGCTTTTCAACCTCCACCACGTAACAGTTTCAGAGGCAGTCGCCCGCGTGGCCAGGGCAGTCGCCCGGAGCTTGCGACACTTGCTCAACGAATTGCCACGGGAATTGAAGGGGCGGTCGACTTCACTGATGCCGGGCGTGCTCTGTATACCTGTGACGCATCCAACTACAGACAGGTGCCACTTGGCGTTGTATTTCCTGCCGGCCGGGATGACATCAAACACATTGCACGGTGTTGTCGCGAAGCCGAGCTCCCAGTGTTAATGCGCGGTGCCGGCACCTCTCAGAACGGTCAAACCGTAAACGAAGCCGTGGTACTCGACTGCTCACGTTACATGAATCGCGTGTTGTCCATTGATGTTGAAAATGCCATTGCAGATATCGAACCCGGTGTTGTGTGCGATCAATTGAAAGCAGCAGCAGAACCGCTGGGCTTAACGTTTGGGCCAGATCCTGCGACGCATAGCCGTTGTACTCTGGGCGGCATGATTGGCAACAATTCCTGCGGACCGCATTCGATGCTTGCAGGCAAAACTGTCGAGAATGTTTTGGAGCTCGATGTACTGACAAGCGATGGCATTGAGCTGACGGTAGGCCCGACCACGGAAAAGCAGCTAACAGAATTGAGTCAGCGTAATGACCGAATAGGTGAGATCTACCGCGAACTTAAAGTTCTGGTTGATGAACACGCGGAGCGTATCCGACAGAAATATCCAACCATCAAACGGCGGGTTAGTGGTTACAACCTTGATCAACTGCTGCCGGAAAACGGGTTCAATGTTGCACGGGCACTGGTAGGCAGTGAAGGTACTTGTGTTTCGATTTTGGGTGCTCGCGTAACACTGGTGGAGAATCCGCGCTACAAGCAGCTTCTGGTGTTGGGATTCGAGAATATTTTCGAAGCAGGCGATACCGTGCGGGAAATTTTACCGTTCAAGCCGATAGCTATGGAAGGTTTGGACTCGACCATTGTTGGTGGTTTGAAATCCCGTGGCTTGCGGCAACGCGAAATCGGACTTCTGCCGGAAGGCAAAGCCTGGATATTGATGGAACTGGCGGCATCCAGTGAACAATTGCTGACACAGAGTGTTGATGAGTTTGTTCGGGTTGCCGGGCAAATGACCGGTATTCTGGAGTGCAAGCCGATTTATGGCGATGACCAGATAGCAGATATCTGGAGCATTCGCGAGCAGGGTGCTTCGGCAACAGCGTTCAGTCTTGATCCAAACGTTCCGGATCCTGTTGTTGGTTGGGAGGATACAGCGGTTGATCCACTACAACTTGGTGATTACCTGCGGGACTTTTATGCGCTGGTAGATCGCTACGGTTATACAACAAGCTTGTATGGGCATTTTGGTGATGGCTGTATTCATGCGCGTATCACGTTTGATACACGTAGCGAGGAAGGTGTTCAGCAATGGCGTAACTTCAGTCAGGAGATAGCGCAAACGGTTGTACGTTATGGCGGCTCGTTGTCTGGAGAGCATGGTGACGGGCAGGCAAAGGCTGAGTTTCTGCCGATTATGTTTGGTAGTGAGTTGGTGCAGGCATTTGAGCGGTTTAAAACAATATGGGATCCATCCGGTTTGATGAATCCTCGCAAGGTTGTCAATCCGTATCGAATGGATGAAAACCTGAAACACGGTCCCGACTATAAAACGCCCGTCGTAGAAACAGTAATGCAGTTCGAGCCACAAGGTGGTGGTTTTGGTCGTGCGCTTGAGCGTTGCATCGGTATGGGTAAATGCCGTTCCGCCACAGGTGCGATGTGTCCGACTTATCAGGCCAGTTTGGACGAATCCCTGTCTACACGTGGACGAGCCCGGATGTTGCTGGAACTGACCCGTGGCGACGATGTTGTAAAACGAGGGTTCGCTGACAGTGAAATCAAAGATTCACTGACGCATTGTCTGTCTTGTAAGGCGTGTAAGATCTCTTGTCCAACACATGTTGATATAGCGGCTTACAAATCTGAATTCATGGCCCGCTATTACCAATCCAATCGTCGGCCGCTGGTGCACAAAGTTATTGGCAGGCTGGGGGATTATCTGCCTGGACTGTCACGGTTTTCGACAGTACTCAACGGACTCAGCCGTGTTCCAATTCTGCGCCACGGCGTGCAACGATTATTGGGTTTTGCCACTGACCGGAAAATTCCGGTAATGGCCACGCGATCCTTGCGACAACGTCTGGTGCGACTGCAAGATGAAATGCCTTCAGTTGTCGAGAAAGACTTTCAGTGGTTTGGTCCGCCTGACGGAGCCCAAGTGGTTTTATGGCTGGACACCTTTAATAGTCACTACAAACCGCAGGTTATAGAGTCTGCCATGCGTCTACTGGTGCATTTGGGGTTTCGCACTGGAATTGCACGCAGTCATTTTTGTTGTGGCAGACCGTTGTACGAGTACGGCTTGTTAGCCGAAGCTAAAGATCGATTGCAACGCATCATGGAGAATTTTCACGCCAAGCTACCACCTTCATCGTGCATCGTTGTTCTCGAACCATCCTGCTTATCGGTATTCAAAGATGAGTTGCTCAGGCAGTTGGGTGAGGTCGACCAGACTCTGGATCTGGCGGAACGAACAATGACATTGGCTGATTTTCTGGTACGGAACAATATTCGGCCTGATAGTGCTGACGGCGATGCTCTGTTACATCTGCATTGTCATCACAAGTCGCTGACAAGTGCGGCAGCGGAGCGAACTTATCTTGAGCAATGTTTTAGTACTGTGACCGAACCTGAGCCTGGCTGTTGCGGAATGGCCGGGGTATTTGGATTGCAACAATCGACGCGTGAACTCAGTGGTGAAATATTCAAGAAAAGGTTGTCTCCAGCCCTGCAAGCGGTCCCGGACAACACTGTACTGATCACTAACGGGTTCAGTTGTCAGGAACAGATAGCTGATTTATCGGGACAAAAGACGCTACATGTCGCCGAAGTCCTTGAGCGTAAGTTCCTGGGCCGGCTCTCTGAGTCGGAAGAGGCATGAAGGCTGAACATATCAGTATTGCTCATAAGCTTGAAGATATCCCGCATGTTGGATTAAAAACGGCCACTTTGTTACGTGAAGCCGGTGTGACAAAACCGGCTGAGCTTTCCGGGATGGATGCGCTTTGGCTATACAACAAGATTTGCAGTATTACTCGAAAAAATCACGGACTACGACTTCTCGATACGTTACTGGCTGCAACTGATTTTGCCGCCGGATCCTCGCCAAAGCCGTTATATCTTATTAAAAAGCAACGTGAGGAATTACTCGCGTCACATCCAACAATTTCTGAGTAGATCTTTTCTTGATAGAATTTTGAGTGTTTAGCATGGTGTATAAAACGAATTAAGGAAAAACTATGCTTGATCTTACACCTCCAAAAAGGTCGCTGGATCCTATCGAGATAGCCTCACGCGACGAGATTAGCGCGCTTCAATTAGAGCGTATGCGTTGGTCTTTGTCTCACGCATACGACAATGTTCCTTTTTACCGTCAGAGTTTTGAAGCTGCCGGTGTACATCCGGATGATTTGAAACATATCGAAGACCTATCGCGCTTTCCGTTTACGGTAAAACAGGATTTACGGGATAACTACCCTTTCGGTATGTTCGCTGTACCGCGTGAACAGGTAGTGCGCGTTCACGCATCCTCTGGTACAACCGGTAAGCCGACTGTTGTGGGGTACACGCAAAATGACATAGACACATGGTCGGATCTTGTCGCACGTAGCCTTCGCGCTTCAGGGACACGCCCGGGTGATGTTGTACATGTCGGATATGGTTATGGTCTATTTACCGGGGGTCTGGGTGCGCACTACGGCGCTGAAAGACTGGGCTGTACTGTTGTTCCGGTTTCCGGTGGCATGACTGACCGGCAGGTGAGCCTGATAGAGGATTTTGGTGCAACAACGATCATGGTTACTCCCTCATATGCGCTATCGATACTTGATGCCTATCGTGAAGCAGGCCTTGACCCGAGGCAAAGCCCGTTACACGTTGGTATTTTTGGTGCAGAGCCCTGGACCAACGCTATGCGAAACGAAATAGAACAATCTTTTGATATGCATGCAGTCGATATATACGGACTGTCCGAAGTTATGGGCCCGGGTGTAGCGAATGAATGCGTTGAGACAAAAGACGGACCTGTTATCTGGGAAGATCATTTTTACCCTGAGATTGTTGATCCACAAACCGGCGAGGTTCTGCCAGATGGCGAAGAGGGCGAACTGGTTTTTACCTCGTTAACCAAGGAAGCCTTCCCGGTCATTCGATACCGCACTCGCGATCTGACCCGATTACAACCCGGTACAGCACGAAGTATGCGTCGCATGGCGAAGATCACAGGAAGAACAGACGACATGCTGATTGTACGAGGCGTGAACGTGTTTCCTTCGCAGATAGAAGAGCAGTTAATGCATGTGCCGGATCTTGCCCCTCACTTTCAAATAGAGCTAACACGTGATGACAGACTTGATCAGATGTGTGTGGCGGTAGAACCTGCAGCACAAAACCCGGAGGCATCATTACAGGCTGCCAAGACATTGAAGGAAAATATCAAAAGCAGAATTGGTGTGTCAGTGGAAGTTTCTGTAAAGGAAGTTGGCGGTGTACCTCGTAGTCAGGGTAAAGCCGTTAGGGTCGTCGATAAACGCTGATGGTTTCAGACCCTGCTGAATACAAAAGTCCGTTTGGTCTACAGCGTGAAATGGGTTTCAGCCGTCGCGAATTTTTTAATCTACTGCCGAAGCCACTCGCGACATACGATGCCGTTATCGATCACAGTGGAGCCACTATCAAACTGTCTAAAGGAACCATACGCATAGTAGTGGGCGAAGAACGTGAGCGTCGTCTGTCTGATCTGGTAATTTTGCCGATTCTACCGGTCAGTATTATGTTTGAGGGCGTAGATCGAGCAGACAAAGCGATCTTTCTTCGAAAGTTTGATTTTAGTTACATGAAAGGGTTGGGTTAGCCGTAACAGGATCTGATCAATCCAATTGATCGTTGTTACCTTGATTTTTCGGTAGTCGTGTTTAATCGGATTGATTTAATGATAATGCTTTTGGTTTGGTTGCTACCGGTGATCGGAAATCACTGGTAGCAACCTAAATTCTTACGAATAAGAAGGTGACTGAAACGCTTCTTCACGATTACCATCAACAATGGGTTTTATATATATTTCAACCCGTCTGTTCGCGCGACGCCCTTCAATTGTATCGTTGGTGTCACGTGGTTCATACTCACCGCGACCTTCAACGTTAAGACGGTTGCGATCCGTACCTGCGTTGTGAATGTAACCCGCTACAGATACAGCGCGTTCACGCGAGAGCACGTCATTGTGCGCTTCTGGGCCGGTGCTGTCAGTGTGTCCGATTACATGCAGCGCTGTTTTTTCGTACTTTTGCATCAGTGTGCTTAAACGATCCAGCGCTGGTAGGAATGCTGGTTTCAGTGCGGAGCTGTCGATATCAAAAGATGCCTCGCTACTTAAACTGATGCGCAGTGTTTCGTCCTGCAAGCGTTGAATTTCAGCATCACCGGATTCAAGTTCTGCTGACAGTTGTTCTTCTATTTCCTGCTGTTGACGGTCCATATAGTTGCCTACTGCACTGCCAATCAGCGCCCCGGCGATTGCACCGTACAATGTCCCTTTGCTGTCGCTCGATGTGCTGCCGGCTGCAGCGCCTACGACGCCACCGATAAGTGCGCCAGTGGATGTTCGTGACTGCCCGTCAGTTGCACAGCCTGCCACTGCTGCAGAAATACATGTGGCCAACAAGATGTTACGTGTGGTGCCTGAAATTAGTAAATTAGACAAAGTGCTTTTTATATTCATGTTTTGTTACTCATTTGTGTATGAGTTAGGTGCTTGTTGTAGTTTGCTCTATTGTGTGCAATTAACACTGAATTCTGACTGAACAACAAAGTACGTCATAGGTACTTAGTTGATCTATGTATCAGCTATGATCGTTTTCGCTACTAAAAATGCGGTAGATCAGCTCAATTATGTCTGTTGTGTAATTTGCGTCTGTCCAGCGTAGAACGGCGATCAATTCGTTATCCGGATCATGTAATACCAGCTGACCACCAATTCCCATCGCAAAAAAAGCCGATTCAGGTGCCGCTCGGCTGACACAATGATCGCTGTTAAGCCAGGTAAATAAACCGTAGAAGGGTGCTATGTCGCAAGGCGTTTGCATCAGCTTGATCCATTCATCACTGAGTAATTGTTTACCGTCATGTTTATCTGTTAGCCCCTTGTTTATTAAAAGTTCGGCAACGGCTGCCTGGTGTTCTGCACTAATCACCATGCCGCCACCCCAGTGTCCACCGCCGGGCACACTTTGCATCGACCTCTTGTCGATCTCTTGCCAGCTATTGTGATAGCCGTACCATTGCCATTGGTTGGCAGACAGTGGTTGATGGTCGTCTGGTGATAGTCGGGTGCGTTTATCTATGCCAAGTGGGTGCATTATTTCACGATCAAATACATCCGGCAGAGACTCTCCAAACAGATGCATTAATACTAATGCGAATTGATTTATACGTATATCGTTGTATTCCCAATGGCTGCCGGGTGTTTGCAGCTTGCGTGACGTACCTTTGGTTGGTGTCTGTGCAGCGTCGGCAGATTCGGTTGGTTTTTGCAATCCCACCGTCCGATGATGATCAACCTGATCGGGTATTCCAAAACAAGTGCCTTGCCATTCGCTGGTGAATTGAAGCATCTGACGCCAGGTAATCTGTTTGTTGTGGTTATCGGAAAACCCGTCCACTTGAAGGCTGTGTTCGGTGATTGCCTCCTCAATACGAGCATCGAGGTTTTTGATCAATTTTTTGTCGAAGGCCAAGCCTGTAAGTATTGCAAGGTAGGTTTTGGTGACACTGAAAGTCATATCGGGGCGGCAGATATCTCCCCAGGAACACAAGTCCCTGCCTTTATGACGTATCAGCCCGTTGGGTTCACCCCGGGAAAATACCGGCCCCAGAAGCTGGTTATAGGGTGGAGGATCCTCGAGGTGTATACCCCAGCCTTTGCTGGCGTCATTTGCCGAATTGTCCGAAGGATTCTTTATCCAGTTGCAAGCGTGTGCCTGAACGTAGTTGACTAATTCCTGCCAGTTGCTCTCCACAGTAGGCTTTCTCTCTTACCGTTAGTTAAATGTACAGTTGTGTATAAGAAGTGCTATTACCAATAGTTTTGAGAGTTCTGAAAAATATTTGTAACGTCGACAAGATTCGAATCACGGGGTGCGTTACCTATTGCGCGCTTTTGTCTGAATGCTGATTCAGCTAATGCGTCTGTTTGCTCGGTGATAAATCCCAGCGCGGTTAAACCGTTTGGTCCGCCTGTTGACTTCATCAGACCAATAAGACGTTCCTCTAACGCATCACCACTCTCATTCGGTGTCACATCACGCAGTTGGCTGTTTAAGTGGTGTGCTGCCTCAAGGTGTCGCTCCGGTGTCGCTTCCGCTGTGTATTTGAATACAGCAGGCGCGAGTACCATGACGCTGATACCGTGAGGTATAAACGGAGTTGCAATATCATAGTCTTTGGTTGTCACGTCAGCCATCAAGTGTGTGATGCCGTAGGAAAGCGCATGTGCCAGATGCGTTCCCGTATTACCAAATGCCATACCGGCAAGCGTTGCACCCCACATCAATTGGTCATTGGCTTCGCGGTCGCTTCGGTCGTTAACACCACGCTCAAGGTATTCATCTGCAATCTGCAGTGCCTTTGATGCGATTAATTCGCTCCATGGGTTGCAACCTTGTATCAGTTGCCGTGTTGCTACACCGGCAGGATCGGTTGCAGCATGTTGTGTGTAAGCTCGTGATGTAAAACACTCGAGCGCATGGCAAGCCGAATCATAGCCGGTAGAGGCCACCATATTGGCCGGCAGTGTGTCAGCGCAAGCAGGATCAACCAACGCTTCCTGAGGTAGCAGGAACGGGCTCGCGATAACAAATTTTGTGTTAAGTGAGTTAACACGTATCACTGACAGTGACGTGCATTCCGAACCTGTGCCAGATGTAGTAGGACAGGCGATATGTGGTAATAGCGGTTCCAGAATGGCTTCTGCGTTACCGACCGGGGGTGCGAAGAAGCGCAACAATTCGCCCTTTTGTCTGTGCAACACCAGCGCTGATTTGCAGGTATCGATAGCAGAGCCTCCGCCTATTGAAACCACTGAATCAAACTTCCCATCGCGTAAAAACCGGGCGGCATCCTCTGCACATTGATCGGTAGGTTCTATCCGTATATCGGAGAATACGCCCACGTCGATTCCTGCGCGTTGCAATGACTCCGTTGCTCTGGCAACGATAGCGCCATCGCGAAGTCCCGGGTCTGTAATGATTGCGGTATGTTTGAATCCTCGACCAACTGCGCGGGTGCCGAGTTCTGCAAGGCAGCCACGCCCGAAAGTGAGTCGCGGCATTGCGACGGTGAATGACGTTGCACCGTTATCGCATGGATCGTAGTACTGGCAGCCCATATCTGCACTCCGGACAGGTGATTACTGATGACATGATAATAACCTTGTCAGCGCGATTGCGCAGTTATCGCGAACGAGCAGAAGAAAATCAGACCTTCAGGGCGAGTTTAAGAAGGCCTGCTTATGCGCCAGGCACTTTGGATTGGGCGAGGGAGAGGGGGAAAGTCCGGGGTTGGAGTCGCCAGACATCAAACTCGAAGTTCGATGTCTGGCACTCTGTAAAAGTTGAACCTTGGACCTAGGACCAATGGGCTGGTTCGAGCTTTTAACTGCTTTTCTTGTTCAGAATTGTCAGGCCGCGTAACAGGTTCAGTGCTTCAAACAACTGATAGTCATCCTGCTGCAAATTCTCAGTTGAAGATTCGGCGTCCTGCTCGCCTTCTTCACCTTCCTCATCACCTGAGAGGTGGCCGGACAAGTTTGATTCACTTAGCGGATTGATGCCCCGCTCAACCTCGGTAACAGTCGCCTGTCGGGTCTCGATGTCCGGCTCAATGCCGAGTGCCTGGATAGAACGACCATTCGGCGTGAAGTAACGTGCGGTCGTCAGTTTGACCGCGCCACCGGCGGGCAAGTCCTGAATAGTCTGGACTGACCCTTTGCCGAACGTCTTGGTTCCCATTACGATGCCTCTGCCGTGATCCTGCATGGCACCTGCGACAATTTCTGATGCCGATGCAGATCCGCCATTAACCAGAACGATCAGCGGTGCGCCATCGATAACATCACCGGCTGTAGCCGAGTAGCTAAGCTTGCTGCCGGGTTCGCGACCATCGGTGTAGACAATCAGCCCTTTTTCAAGGAACGCATCAGACACGTGTCTTGCGGCCGACAATACGCCGCCCGGGTTATTGCGCAAGTCCAGCACGAGGCCACCGAGTTCACCACCGGCATCGCTTTTGAGTTTCTTTACTGACTTCAGCAGATCTTCTGACGTTTTGGTCTGGAAGTGTGAAATTCGCAAATACCCGAAGTTGTCATCCAGGATGCGGCTGCGCACGCTGGTTACCTGAATGATTGCTCTTTCAATTTCTATGGTCAGTGGCGCTTCTTCACCCTCACGTACCACTGTCAGGACAATCGTGCTGCCGGGTTTGCCACGCATAAGGCCAACCGCATCGTTTAGCGAAAGTCCTCTGACAGGCGTGTCATCAAGACGGATTATCAGGTCACCGCTTCGCATACCGGCGCGTTGTGCCGGCGTATCGTCAATAGGAGCAACGACTCGAACAAAACCGTCTTCCATACCGACTTCGATACCTAGACCGCCAAACTCACCGGTTGTACCGATACGCAGCTCGTTGAACTCCTCGGTGTTCAGATAGGCAGAGTGTGGATCAAGGCCATTGAGCATGCCACGGATGGCATGTTCCAGCAGCTCGTCGTCTGAAACTTCTTCAACGTAGTTGCTCTTGATACGAGTGAAGACATCGGTAAACGCACGCATCTGCTCCAGCGGCAGAATGTCGTGGCCGGATTGTTTGGTTGCAAACACACTTTGACCGAGCATTAACGAGCCGCCCATCACGGCACCCAGCAGAACAAGAACGATATTGCGTCCAGCGATCACTCGTTTGGTCATTGGCATGCGTGGTATTCCTCTGTTATGCATAATCAGTTATGCGTTTTATACTTTGTCGGTACGTTGCATCGTACGATTAAGTTGCATGGGTCGGGGTGCGACAGATTCACAGAATATCAGTCTATCACTCGTTACATTATTCGTCCGTTTCTAGTCGGGATCACCTACTTTTGCACAAGTTTGGTGCGAATTTTTGCATTGAGCCACTTTTCAGGGTTAACAGCGGCTGATTTTTCACGGATTTCGAGATAAATCCCACTTTTAATCAGACCGGTATTTTGCCCAACAGTTGCAATACTCGAACCTGATTCGACCCAGTCGCCAACGGCCGCGCTGCTTTGCGAATTACCACCATAGAGACTCAGGTAATTTTCGCCATGCTGCAATACAACGACAACGCCCATGCTGGCCAGTGAGTCCGCATAGACTACTTCACCGTCCGCGATAGCCGTTACTGGTGCACCTGGCTGAGCGGCAATAAAAAGCCCGTTCCAACGCAGCCCTTTGGCCCGGGCGTCCCCAAACCTGGCGTACAGCGATATGTTGCTTTGATTGCCGGCAGGCCACAGATGTTGGCCTTTGTTGGCTTTGAAATTCCCGGAATTCGCTGTGCGGTTTTCACGCAGTGTCTGTAAAAGTAGTTCTATATCTCTGAGGTCGTTCAGTAATTGTGCTTTTTCTTGCGCCGTTATTTCGCTCTGCTGATCCACTGACTGCAGCTTATGACCGGAGTCCTTCAGTTCACTGTCAATCTGTTTGTGTTGACCGCTGGCTTTAGTGTGCAGGTGGTCGAGCCAGTCGCGGGATTCAAGTGCCTCTTTTTTTGCCTGGTCAACGAGTTCCAGTCGCGCCAATAAATCTCTTGTGTGCGAGAGCCTTGCCTGCTGGAGGTAGCTCCTGTAGCGGTTTTGTCTGGCGGACAACTGCACATCTGCACCGGACAGAAGCGTGCGTACCCAGCTGCCCTGTTGCCCGGAGGTGCGACTTTGCATAATTGCATGTAAAGCCGCGCGGTCAAGTTTCAGTGCATCGTTAATGGTTGCGATTTGCGATTCGAACCGTTCCAGCTGTTTCTCATATTGTTTTTTTTGATTAGACAACTGATCAACGCGCTGTTGTCGCTCCTGTAAGTTCTGATTCAGTTGCTCAACAGAACGCTGCAGGCGGCGTCGGGTTTCTGCGTTTTCAGCGATTGACCGTTCAAGTTCCGCAATTGCTGCTTTCTTGTCTTCAATGTCGCGCAGATAGGCTTGTTCATCGGCGTTCGGCGTGGCGCCGGAGGCGGTGTGTGGCAAAAAGACAGATATCAACAACGTGAATAACAAATAGATTGTGATCGACACAGGTTTGATCGTACCCGAGACGATCTTACTCAAGTAGTTATGAGTTGCCATGTACGGAATATTTTTTTGGCAGGTGTAAAGCGCTGCAAGCACCAGGTAATAAACAATAAGTGTAGCAAAACACAGCGCTAAACAAATTTTTTGTAATTAACCTGCCTGGTGAATAGTCTGCTTTTGTTGACAGTTTGCTAGTTCGAAAACCAGTTTATTTCGCTGGCAGTGTGTTCGTTTATAACAACACTATTGAGGGTCTCAGCCATGTAGGCTCTGTATCTGGACAATGGAATCCTGCCCGCCATGATTTCAGCATTGCGTTGTGGAAACAGCGGCCTTCGTGTCGGATTTGCATAACCTTGCGGAAAGACCGGCAAACCTGATGGTCCATATTTATCAATAGCGCCAACGGTGTGCAGAAGCTCGTGTGCGATCACGATGTTGTTCTGTGCTGTTTGCTGTGGCAGAGCGAACGCATGGACCAGGCCCATCAAACCTTTCTGCATTCCCAGTGAATGTTGGAGCGACTGGTTGTCGTCACCGGTGTAATAACGTACAAAAATTCTAACCATCGTCAGGTTAGTGTCGATTTCCGGTGTGTTACGAAATGCCCACCATCTAAAGCGTAACCCCCAGATGACAACGTTCAGAGCATGCGCATTCTCTGGAAAAGGGGGGGGTTGTACGTGTATCTGAGGCCCCAGACGTATTGATACCGGTTGACTTAGCGAAAGATCGTGACGTTTTGCTTCGCGCTCGAACCATGATTCAATACTTTTGAAATGTCTTTCAGACAGTGATTGAATGTAGTTATGCGTAGCAAGATTCCTATCGCCGACGAGCGGTAAGATCACAACCTCAAGTGGCTTGTTCCAGCTACGCGTATACACCAACTGGTGTAGGGTTACCGCTGCGGTAACCACTAGAACGCCAAGTAGCAGAACAATGCGTGTGTTTTGAAATGTAACAAGACGCATTTAGTTGCGTAACCTGAAAGGACGTCAATCAAGTACAATAGCGGTACGCAAGCTGTTGTCTTGATCAAGCGTGCCTGCCAGATAGTGCGTGTAACAGAGCATTAAAGAGCTGCTTGTAACAACGACATATTAGGGGAGACCACTTTGTCATTTTCGTGCACCAACAATCCATTTCATTCCAGTTTTCATTATCTTGCATGCCGTTTCTTTGTCGCCCTTGCGTGCACTGTATCTCTACAGATTGCAAACGTATCCGCTGATGCTGTGTTTGTTTATGAAGGTGCCGGGTTTGACAAGGATGCTCAGATAATTGTGCGCGAAGGTAAGGTAGTGTTCGGTGATGTTGATGAATCCAATCTGGGTTTTATTTATGACACAAATGTCGACCTGTTCCATGTACTAAACCACCGCCAAAAATCCTACACACAGTTAAGTGGTGAAGCTGTTGAAACGATGGCGCTTGGCATGCAGGCTTTTTTGCCACAGCTACAGGAACTGGCAAAAGAGTCTGGAATCGATGGCGAACAAGGGGAGCTGATCGACAAACTAATAAAGCAACTTTCAAATAACAATGATGTTGGATCTTCTGATGTCGAGGTGGCTGCAACTGACGGCAATCGAAGTGTGCTGGGTTTGACGTGTGATGAATACGCCGTCAGTTACCAGGCTTCGGCCTATGATGTATGCGCTATCGATTACAGCAAAATTGGATTGTCAAATTCCGATAAACAAAGCTTGCAACAACTTTCTATCATGCTTAAGCGATTGGCGAGTACCGTTCAGCTGCACGAAGCTCAGGTACTGGCGACTGTGCTTGGACACATGGATGGCGTTATTCTGGAAGCATTGGATGACAATGGCGATTCACTGATGCGTCTTAAACATTTAACGCTAACCGCAAGATCGTCGAGCGACGGGGAAGTGCCTCGCGGGTACACCGAGACTGACTTATTATCCGTTTTTTCCGGATTGTGATAAAAACCTGGCTGCCGCAGCTTGCGCTTGAATCCGGGTGTGATCAATAGGTAGCAGGTAATAGGTAGCAGGTGAAAAAATTACCTGTTCTACCGGTTGCCTTTTATTGAGTTGGGTCACATAGATTAAGTTGAGTCACATAGAATTAAGTTGAGTCACATAGAGCCGGTTTTCACTAAGCTGCAGAGTTCTAAACAGAGTTCTATAAAGCTCTAAATAAAGCTCTAAATAAAGCTGCCCAGATCTTCGCATATACACTTTACCAGAACTTTTATTTTCCCGGCGCTGTTATATTTCCAGCATTGCTATTAAAGCTTTTATATTCAAAGCGTTTATTATTCGACTAAACATTTCTGATAATCCCAGCGACCAGTATGTGGCGTGATAACGACCAACCCAAACTGATACGGCGGGAAGACTACCAGCCATTTCCGTATCGCGTATCGCATGTCAATCTACGATTTGATCTGGATAGTCACAATACGATAGTGACATCTGAGTTACAGATCGAACATCGCTCTGACCTTGATCCCGAAAACAACCAGCCTTTAGTTCTTGATGCTGCCGATCTTGAGTTGGTGTCAGTATCTATTGATAGCCGACGTCTTGATCCGTCCGAATATGTTGTTGATCCGGTCTCGCTTACCGTTCATTCGCCTCCCTCTGCATTTACGCTGCAGGTGGTAACGGCGATAAACCCGATCAAAAACACCGCACTTGAAGGTTTGTATCAGTCAAGTGGAAATTTTTGCACGCAATGCGAAGCTCAGGGTTTCCGGAAAATCACCTGTTTTCCTGATCGCCCGGATGTTCTTTCAACTTATGAAGTACTTTTGGTTGCTGACAAGGGAGAATATCCCGTCCTGCTCAGTAACGGTAATAAGGTTGATAGTGGTGAGGATTCAGATAATCGTCACTGGGTGCGATGGCACGACCCGCACCCTAAGCCCAGCTACTTGTTTGCACTGGTTGCAGGGCAGCTATCCGTTGTTTCAGATCAGTTCGTTACAGCAAGTGGCAGGCAAGTTGATCTTGAAATCTATGTACAAGAACACAATCTGCAGTTTTGTGAACACGCAATGCGTTCGTTAAAAAAAGCAATGCGGTGGGATGAAGAAGTCTACGGCCTTGAATACGATCTTGATGTTTTTATGATTGTTGCCGTCGATGATTTCAATATGGGTGCAATGGAGAACAAGGGGTTAAATATATTCAACTCCAAGTTCGTTCTGGCTGATGCCGAAACTGCGACTGACGCAGATTTCATGGGTATAGAAAGCGTCATCGCTCACGAGTATTTTCATAACTGGACGGGCAACAGAATTACCTGTCGGGACTGGTTTCAATTAAGCCTCAAAGAAGGGCTTACTGTATTTCGTGATCAGGAGTTCAGCGCTGATATGAATTCGAGAGCAGTAAAGCGAGTCGAGGATGTTCGCTTACTTCGGGCCCGGCAGTTCCCTGAGGATGCAGGTCCCATGGCGCATCCGATTCGCCCGGATTCATACATTGAGATTAACAATTTTTACACTGTTACCGTGTATGAAAAAGGAGCGGAAGTCATCCGCATGTTGCATACTTTGCTGGGCGCGGAAACTTTTTTTAAAGGAATCGATTTATACGTAGAGCGCCACGATGGTGAGGCGGCAACTTGTCACCAGTTTGTTGCAGCCATGCAGGATGCCAGTGGTATTGATTTGACCCAGTTCGAACGGTGGTATTCACAGGCTGGTACACCTGTGATTGACGTTACAAGCGATTATGATGCGTCGACTAAAAAATACCGTTTGACGTTCACTCAACAATGCGCACCCACTCCTGGTCAGTCTGTGAAACTGCCTTTTCACATTCCTGTCAAACTAGGATTGCTGGATAGCGAAGGGGGTAGTTGTCAGCTATGTCACGTTTCAAACGATCAGCACACTGACAACAGTGCAACTTTAGCTGAAGACGGCAAAGAACTCGTACTGCAACTGTCCGGCGAGACGGATACGTTTGTATTCGACAATGTACCTGATTCTGTGGTGCCCAGTCTGTTCCGTGGATTTTCCGCACCTGTAACTGTCAGGTATGACTATACCGATCACGAGTTAGCACATTTACTGGCAAACGATCCCGATTCATTCAATCGTTGGGAAGCCTCGCAGCAGCTTGCTCGAAAACTGCTGAAGAAAACAACGTCAACGTTAAAACAATCTGACGCAACAGTGGTAGCGTCTTCATTGCAGGAAGACTCTACCGTTACTCTTTTTGTCGAGGCATTTGGCAGGACCTTGACTGACGAAAGTCTGGACGATGCGCAGCGCTCGGATATCCTTTCCATACCGGCAATTGATTTGATCCCGGATATTGATGAATCTATCAATGTGGATGAACTGCAGACAGCACGTCAGTGGTTAATGGCTCTGCTGGCTGATCAGTGGTATGAAGAACTGGTTAGATTGGCCAGTGCGAAGTCAGATAATGGGCTACATACTACCGCAGTAAACACGCGTCGTCTGGCAACGCTTTGTCTTAAAACCTTGGCATCGTTACCGTACGAGCGCTGGATAGACCTGGCAGAGGCGCGTTATCGAAAGGCTGTCACGATGACAGATCGCGTTGCCGGGCTAAGTGTTCTCAGTAAAACAACGGGCGCTGTACGTGATAGCGTGTTCTCTGATTTCTTCGAAAGATTCGAAGGCAATAAGTTGGTTATAGACAAGTGGTTCGCATTGCAGGCTGCAGCGGAAATGGATGGTGTGGTCGAGCAGGTGGCCGACTTGCAACAACACGCTGCGTTTACTTTCGAGAACCCGAACCGGGTACGATCATTGTTCGGTGTGTTTGCGAGCAACGTTCACGGATTCCATCGGTCGGATGGATCTGGCTATGCAATGCTTGGCGGCACTGTACGCCACCTGGATGGCACGAATCCGCAGGTTGCAGCCCGATTAGCCAGTGCCTTCAGCCAGTGGCGCAGATTTGATCAGAAACGCCAAACTATGATGCTGGAGCAGTTAAAAGTGATTGCCGGCACTGAAGGATTATCCCCGGATGTCTATGAAATCGTGACTCGATGCCTTGAGACATCTTAACCCCGCGGAAGCTTAGCAGTATAAGGTGACGCAACCCGTCGCTCGTATTCCCTGGCAAGGTTTGGCGCCATATTCCCGGCATGCTACTAACAATAGATTTCTATAGAGGTGCGCGGCCGCAAGCGCTCAAGTGCCGCAAATGTAAACTAGCGTTAAATGGAGCATGGCGAACACTCCATGGGTCGACTTTCTGCTAGATTGCCTTGACGTGTCGGCTTATTTATCCCGTAGACTGCCGACAAATGTCGTATAGATTTAGCTGTTGTAGTGGTTGTTGTAGTTTGGGTTTAGCCGTTTCGATCCATTGTTCATGTTATGTGTGCGCCTGTATGTGCGTAGATGTTGGCCGGAACGGTAGATCTTTACTCAACGACAATAAATAAACGTACAGATGGCTGGCTCCTATACAAACCGTTTTAATGTTTTGTCCGGTAATTTATATAGCCGAGCAAGCATGCATAGCAATACAGAGAACTGTCATGTCAGATCGTAAGAATGGTACCGTTAAATGGTTCGATAACGCCAAAGGTTATGGCTTTATCGTCAGTCCGGAAGGCGAAGATGTGTTTGTACACTACAACGCCATTGTCGGAGAGGGATATAAATCTCTCGCAGAAGGTCAACAGGTTGAGTACGTCGCCGTTCGTGGTGATAAAGGTTGGCAGGCTTCAGAAGTTGTAGCTGGCTAATCACGAGGCAGTAGTAACCGTCCGATTTTATTACCCCGTTTTTCATAGATTCACTTCTGCATTTTTTTGCGATACACACTGATTGCCGCATCCCTGTCCGTGCTTTCAGATGTGATTTAACCGGAGCTGGTTGTAGCTGTTGCTGCGACCAGCCTTTGGCGCAAGTTTTGTTGTACTTATCTCACGTCCCTCTCCGTTCGTTCATTCACCCGTGTGCATTTGGTAGGATTATCAGCTTCACGCGAAGACTGGAGGCCATCTCAAAATTGATCGGGGACGCCGGTCCTGTGCGCTGATCCTGCGTTGTGTGCCGTTCTGCGTTGCTCGAGCGCCACCGCATAGCCTGAGCGCACAATTTCAATAAGGGATGGCTTCTACTAAGCCCTCTGCGATTTGTGGTTTCTGTCGATCTGGTATTTTAATGCCTGATTCAAATCGAAAGTGTCGTTGCATTTGTAATTACCCCGTCTCCAGGCAGTATTTGCGTCAGCACTACTGGCGTGTATTGACAATCACACAGGATCCAGCAGTCTAAATTTTTCATGAAGGTGGTCTGCTTACTTAGGAGTGCAGTGGGTTTGACGTGCTAACGTGGCGGCCTGCGGTGTTGCGGCCTGTAGGTTGCAATGCGAATACAGTGATAAAAGGGTAATCTGGCAGCGTGAAATCGGATCACGAAATCAAATCATCACAATTCGCTTTATTGCGTCAGCGACGCTTTGCGCCTTACTTTTTTACCCAGATATTGGGTGCATTCAATGACAATGTTTACAAAAACGCGCTGGTTTCGCTAATTGCGTTTTCTGCCGCTTTCGGGGGTGGATCAAGCAGTGGTTTACTGATCAACCTTGCCGCTGGATTGTTCATTTTGCCTTTTTTCCTTTTCTCGGCTTTGGCCGGGCAGCTGGCGGACAAGTATGAGAAGTCGTTTTTAATACGACGCATCAAGATTGCTGAAATTTTGATTATGTGTTGCGCCGGTATCGCTTTTTTGATGCAGTCGGTGCCCGCCTTGTTGTTGATTCTTTTTCTGATGGGATGTCAGTCCGCCTTTTTCGGACCAGTGAAGTATGGAATTCTACCCCAGCACCTTAAAAATCATGAGTTGATTGGTGGCAACGGCCTGGTAGAGATGGGGACATTTTTGTCCATCCTGCTCGGTACCATGGCAGGTACACAGCTGGGTTCAATGGATATGCAAGTCGGCGCCAAAGTTATCGCGCTGGTTTTGTTGGCGATAGCAATTACCGGTTATTTCCTGAGTAGAAAAATACCAGCTGCGAATCCACCTGCACCCGATTTGAAAGTGGATTTCAATCCGTTCCGTGAAACGTTCAGGCTTATAGGGTATACGCGCAAGCATCGTGTAATTTTCCAGTCGATTCTCGGCATTTCGTGGTTTTGGGGTTTGGGCGCTCTCTATCTGGCGCAGTTCACTTTGTTCGCGCGTGATGTACTCGGTGGTGGAGCCAATCTGTACACGATGCTGTTGGCGTTATTTTCTATTGGCATTGCAACAGGCTCGGTACTGTGTGAGCGTTTATCTGATGGCAAAGTAGAAATAGGCCTGGTGCCCTTCGGTGCGTTCGGCATTACGATATTCGGTTTGCTTCTTTTTTTCACGGCACCTGATCAGCCATTGGGTAGTGACTTGGGTCCATTCGCTTTTCTTGGCGCTGGTGGTAGTGTCTGGACTTATATAAGCGTGCTTCTGGTAGGCATGTTCGGTGGTTTTTACGTTGTGCCTTTGTATGCTCTGGTGCAACAGACTAGTGATTCTGACAAGCTGTCACGCACGATAGCCTGCAACAACATTCTTAACGCATTGATGATGGTGGCTGCAGCGTTGTTGGGGATAGTGTTGATTGCGTTGAATGTCAGTGTGCCAGTAATTTTTCTGCTGGCGGCAATGCTGAATCTCATAGTGGCTATTTATATATTCAGGCTGGTTCCTGAATTCATGATGCGCTTTGTTATATGGCTCCTTATACATACCTTGTATCGAGTACGTAGCATTGGCCTTGAGAAAATTCCCGAAAGCGGTGCTGTCGTATTGGCTGCTAACCATGTTAGCTACGTTGATTCACTTATTATTGGTGGCAGTGTCAGGCGTCCGGTTCGGTTCGTTATGTATTACAAAATATACCGGATACCCATTTTACATTTTGTGTTTCGTACGGCTCGCGCCATCCCGATTGCCGGTCGAAGTGAAGACCAGGCTATGTATCATCGGGCATTCGAAGAAATGGAGCAGGCGCTTCGCGATGGCGATGTGTTATGCATATTCCCTGAAGGTATGATTACTCATGATGGGGATATGAATGAGTTCAAACCTGGATTGGAAAAGCTGATTGGTAGTGTGCCAACACCTGTTATGCCTGTTGCGCTTAGAGGCTTGTGGGGCAGTATGTTCAGTCGAAAGGGTGGCCCTGCATTTTTTAAGTTACCGCGAAGATTGTTTGCACGTATTGATATGGTGCTCGATGATCCTATACCTGCGCATCTGGTAAACGCTGAGGATTTGCGAAAAGCAGTTTTATCATTGCGAGGTGATAAACGTTGATTGTGGAATTCCAAAGAATATCTTTTGTTACTTTGCCAAGTTTGTACAGTGACTGAATATTTTGTACCGGACGAGAAATGATTAGATTAAATTCAACTCCCATTGTCGTTCGTTGGGGCGATATGGATAGCATGGGGCATGTCAACAACACTGTATATTTCAGATATTGTGAACAAGTAAGAATGGAGTGGTTTGATGGTCGCGACCGTTCGCAGGACGAGGATCCACAGAGCCTGATTGTCATTATCAATGCATTTTGCGAATTTCTCGTACCGGTTCGTTATCCCTGTACGGTCGTTGTTGACATGTTTGGCGATAGTCCCGGTAAGTCATCTTTTATGAGTCACTACACAATCCGTGAAGACACAAACGAAGGCACCGTATGCGCAAATGGTAAGGCAAAAATAGTATGGGTCGATAGCACGGGTACAAAATCAGTTCCTTTGCCGGGCAGTGTTCGATCGTTGTTTGACGGTTCATCCTGATTTACATAACTGCCGTATAATAACGGTATGCCACTACCCCACTCACTAACAGCTTCTACCACGTGATGGAATATTGCTCCTCGTGCGGAAACAAAGTCCTTCTTCAAGTTCCGGAAGGCGATAACCGTGAGCGGGCAGTCTGTCAGGCATGCGGTACCATCCATTACCTGAATCCGAAAAACGTGGTCGGTTGTCTTCTTGAATGGCAAGGCAAAGTGTTGCTTTGCAAGCGTGCCATCGAGCCACGTTATGGTTACTGGACGCTACCTGCAGGGTTTATGGAAAACAACGAGACAATCATGGAAGGTGCTGCTCGCGAAGCCTATGAAGAAGCGAACGCAGTCGCGGAAGATATGCAACTGTTTGGCGTTTATAACCTGCCGCGAATCAGTCAGGTTTACATCATGTTTAAAGGCCGGTTGAAAGACGGTAAAGCCAGCTCCGGTGATGAGTCACTGGACGTAAAACTTTTTGATGAGGATGAAATTCCCTGGAATGAGCTGGCATTCCCGGTTATTACAGAGGCACTTCAGCGCTATTACGAGCGCGGCCAGCAACGCGAGAAAAAAGTCTACCTCGCGGATATTAAGTCACGACCGGGTGCGCCACTG
Source organism: uncultured Granulosicoccaceae bacterium (assembly GCA_937951345.1). GTDB lineage: Bacteria > Pseudomonadota > Gammaproteobacteria > Granulosicoccales > Granulosicoccaceae > CALFCE01. The sequence continues at coordinate 1,388 of CALFCF010000085.1, read as the reverse complement.
GAAATCGTGCGACACAGCTAGGGAACCTCTGATTTATTAGGCGAGGCAGGCAGGACAAGGCGAAATTTGGCGAAAAAGCGGAGTGTATATGCGAATACATGAGCATTTTTAGCCGAATTTCAACGCAGCCCTGGCAACGCAGGCAATAAATCAGAGGTTCCCTAGGCGTAAATAGCGCTTACGTTACTAGAATCTGTTGAACGTACCGCTACCGTCTTCAGTCAGTTCGGTCAGGCGAGTTTCTGCGCTGCTGCCACTATTACTTGACGTGTCGCCCATTCTTAGTTGGCCGTCTTCGATAGCGAACAATGAGAAAAATGGCGAAGAAATACCCAGATCCTGTGGCTGCGGATTCTGCAGGTTCGCGATACCCAACTGCTGGTTCGCGAACTCATCCACGGTTGTACCGCTCAGTGCAAGAAATGCTTCTAATGCGGGTGTACTGATTATGTCGATGTCAGTTGCGCTGAGGTTGATATGTTGTGCAGTAACCGTGCTTGTTTGGGTTGTGCCACCGGTTGTGACGTAGTTGCCGTCGATGGTTAGGACGAGATTCAACTGTCCGTTGCATGTTTCAGAGTCTGCATAAAAAAGCGATAACTGTTCATAGTTTACGCCATCAAACTCGATTTGATCGCTCACACTAACCTGGTCTCCAACCAGATAACATTCGCTTTGCCATCTACCTTCAATAGACTCGGACAGCGCAGCACCTAGACCGGGCTCGGAAGCGGTACTACTGGTACTGTTGCTTGCGCTTTCGCTTCCGCCACCACAGGCAGCTAGAACAATTGTTGAGAAAGCCAGTCCCGAAAGTTTTAGTCGATTGGTAAATCGTGACGTCCGGCGGCAAGCTGCAGTGATTGTATGGTTCGACATATGAAACCAGTGAATAAGTTTGCAATGATGGAATAGTTGACACGGTGTTACCGGATAACCCGTGAACTACCAGTGTCGGCTCGTTACTGCAGTCCGAAGCAAAATTGACTCCAGAACCTCAGTCGTACACCGAGCATGGATAAACAAGCACTATAGGTACTGTCAGTGTGCTAGCGTCGGGTGGGAGATGGTGAATAAAATGAAAAACACGAGTTAACGTGCAACATTTCGTCAGTTAACCTTGGCCTTAGCCGATAGCCGGTTAGTCGATTATCGGGTAAATACCACAGTTAAAGCATACTGACCATACTGATATAAAGCTAATTGCCACGCATGCGCGGAAACATGCATGGCATTTCAGCTAGTTATCTATTTAAGCTCTCTGAGTTCGCGGCGCAGTATTTTACCGACATTGGTCTTCGGTAATTCCTCTACAAATTGCACAACGCTTGGACGCTTGTAGCCGGTTAAGCGTTCTTTGCAGTAGGCCAGAACCTGTTCTTCAGTCA
>CALFCF010000084.1 GCA_937951345.1 uncultured Granulosicoccaceae bacterium | reverse complement strand
CTGCATTTACTGCATTTAGCTGGAGACCATTGAAGAATTCTATAAGGAATACTCAGCACTTGTTAGATTTAAGGAACCTCTGATTTATTAGGCGAGGCAGGCAGGGCAAGGCGAAATTTGGCGAAAAAGCGGAGTTTATATGCGAATACATGAGCATTTTGAGCCGAATTTCAACACAGCCCTGGCAACGCAGGCGATAAATCAGAGGTTCCTTAATGTATTGTCGATTGAGATTGTTAGAGTAGAGCGATGTCTGATCAGGTTTCAAAATTAATAAGCGAGAATCAGCGTTTAGTAGCTTTATTGGTAAAACACAAGATCGAGTGGAAGATCGAAGCTGAAATTACAGATACACATCTGACAAGTAGTGAGTCATATGCTAATGGTTCGCATCTATCGATTAATGAAAAAATAGTACTCTTTCAAAACCTTTTTCGGGGACGTGAAGATCTTCATGCCTTGCACTGGTCAAGCGCTGACGGGAAACGATCTGGTTACTCACCGGCCTGTGCTAACGAATGGCAACGGGGTACCTGTGAGAAGCCCCGTATCAAATGCAGTGAGTGTGCCCATCGGCAATTAATGCCGATGTCCGCAGACGTTATCTTCAACCATTTGTCAGGCCATCTGACAGCCGGAGTCTATCCGTTGCTTGCGGACAACACTTGCCATTTTCTGGTCGTTGATTTTGACAAATCCGATTGGCGTGTCGATGTACTGGCGTTTGCGGCCTCATGTGACGCGCACAACATCCCCGTTTCCATTGAGATATCACGCTCAGGAGAGGGGGCGCACGCGTGGATATTCTTTACCCAGCCGGTAGCGGCTCGTGAGGCACGACAATTAGGCACACTCTTGATCAGCCATACCTGTGCTGTGAATCATCAGCTTGATCTTACCTCTTACGATCGTATCTTCCCCAATCAGGACACCCTACCCAAAGGTGGTTTCGGTAATCTGATTGCACTGCCATTGCAGAAAAAATCGAGAGAAAAAAACTGTGCCGTCTTTGTAGATCGTGATCTTGATCCGATTCATAACCAGTGGGCGTATCTGGCAGGCATTAAAAAGCTGGATCGACGAACACTTGAATCAACACTTCTATTGGCCCCGGCGAGCCCCAACCTGCTCGACGTGTCCTTTATTGATGAAGAAGATCTCAGTGAACCGTGGGTATGCAAAACACAGGCAGATCTTTCGACATTGCCCAATCTCCCGGAGAATGTTGAAATAACGCTATCTGACAAACTCTATGTAGAAAAAGAACGATTACCTCAACCGCTTATGAATCGACTGATTCGATTGGCAGCTTTTCAGAATCCCGAGTTTTACAAAGCGCAGGCGATGCGTTTTCCGGTTTGGGGTAAACCACGAGTTATTGGCTGTGCAGATAACTATCCCTTTCATATCGCACTACCAAGAGGATGTCTTGACGCGGTTCGGGATTTGATGGACTCGCTTTCAATCTCTGTAACCCTCAAAGATGAACGTTGCTCGGGTAAACCTTTACAAACAGGATTTATGGGCAAACTACTATGCCAGCAATCCAAAGCAGTCCATTCGATGCTGCAGACCGATACTGGTATCCTGTCAGCCCCCACAGCTTTTGGTAAAACCGTTGTGGCAGCAGCTATCATAGCTGAACGCAAGACCAATACATTGATTCTGGTACATCGCACCGAGCTAATGGAGCAATGGTTCGAGCGTTTGCAGACATTTCTGGACCTTTCTCCCGATTGTGTTGGACGTTTCGGCGGTGGAAAAAAGAAAACCACCGGCCAGATAGATATTGCTCTGGTGCAGTCCTTGTCACGCAAGGGTGTGGTCAATAAACTGGTGGAGCAATATGGACAAGTTATCGTCGATGAATGTCATCATCTGGGTGCGCAGTCGTTTGAGGCTATACTCAAACGCACAAAAGCACGTTTCGTATTAGGGCTGACGGCTACTCCCATTCGACGTGACGGCCAGCACCCCATTATTTTTATGCAGTGCGGCCCGATCAGGCATCGAGCGCAGAGAGACAACGAATCGACGCTCGCTATGCAGGTGAATCCGGTGTTCAGGGATGATCTGATAACAGTGACAGAAAACGAAAAAATACAAGACGTTTTTAAAGACCTTACCAGCGACACTGCCCGCACGCGCCAAATCATAGATATCGCTCGTTATTACTATATCAAGGGTAAAAACGTGTTGGTTTTAACCGAACGCACTGACCATATTGACGCGCTGCAAGCGACATTACCTGACACTATCATCCCCTATGTATTGCACGGTAAAGTGCACAAAAAAGTGCGTAGGCGAACTCTGGACGATCTGCAGGCTCTTGAACCTGACAAGCCACGCATTTTACTTGCTACTGGAAAACTCATCGGAGAAGGATTTGATCATGCCGCATTGGATGTACTTATCCTGGCACACCCGGTTTCATGGAAAGGTACGTTACAACAATATGTCGGTAGGCTACATCGCTCTCATGCTGGGAAGGAGTCGGTTACAGTGGTTGATATTGTAGATCTGGGTCATCCGGCTCTGGTTCGTATGTGGGACAAACGGCAGAAAGGTTATCGGGCCATGGGATACGCGATAACAGATGAATCAAATGACCATCGCGATTTGCTGACTACCATCGCTTAACATCGAGCCCTTGACAGCACGCAAACCTCGCTACTGATAGTACTTTTATACTTAAAACAATGCCTCTGGTAGCACCTCATCATCTCGCCGCAGTGGTTCATCGTGTCAAGGCAATGTCCATGGCTGACAAGGAAGCTGAATTCGATGTCATCTACCGCGAGCAACCGAATTTATTGGCATCGGTTCTCGTACAACAACAAATGGGCAATTCACTGGAGCAAATGGAAGTGCTGCTGCATCTCTTGTTAGTCATCCATTTATCACTGAAGGAAGCCGGTGTTGAGCTAAAGACGGTGTCCGAAAAAACCCAGGAGCAGCAATTGCGACGGTTCATCGGGCGAGTAAATTTTGTTGAAGATCTGGCTGAGCCGCTGTACACAAAAGTACTTGCGGAACAATTGAATAACTTACCGGAAAAGTGGTTGTACGCCTATGCCATCAACGAGATGAGGTTGGCGGGATTTGCAGAACTAGAATACGAGAATTCAAAATACCTCATGCTCTGCGGGTTGAATCTGGTGAATTGTGTTAATCCAATCGAGTGACACAAATCCCATACGGCTGACAGCTGGCTTGATCCGTAAAAGACAAGCATCAGCAAAGCCAATAGTAGCGTAGCGCGTCAACGAGCTGGTGTGCGTTCAATGGCCCTTGCCCGGATATCCTCAGGGTTGGGCACCAGGGAGTAGGCATTATTGGAATATGTGCCGATTGCTTAACAGAGCACAAAAAGCAGTAAAAAAGTGCGCTATTTCGCGTTTATCGCACTTATATCTAATCTATTTGTTGCAATAAGCGCTATCTAGCATATTATGTCTGCATATAGCAACACTTTAGGAGGCTGTTTGTGTTGGAACCAAAATTTCAGAGTGAATCCGAAAAATCACGAGACATGCAGGCTAGGAAAAAGCCAACCGCGCAAAAGGGCAAAAACGTCCGATTCAGTGAAGAGCTCTACGAGGCTGCCAATGCCATGGCCGACGCAGCCCATCGCAGCGCCCAGAAGCAGCTTGAATACTGGGCTCAACTAGGGCGCTTGGCAGATCAGATGTTGAGTAGTCCGCAGGCTGCAGCCCTGTTGTCCAACGAAAGCTTTATTTCCGAAATTTCAATATCCAAAAACTCAACACCCAGTATTGACAACGTCATGGCAGAGATTGAACAGGATCGTGCCAGCGGTGCGCTGAAAGCGAAGGTAACTCAAGCTTCCGTGGTCTATGACGTTGGGAAAAGTGACGGATTGATACGCAGAATTGATTCGAACGGCAATGCAACTCTTGGCGCTCTTGTTGATGGGGAGTTTGTGCAACGATAGGGCTCGATAAGCCATTCGGTGCATTCGATGAGCGCTACAGGTAAGCACTTGTGGATTCTTGCTGGCGGCAACGGGGCAGGCAAGTCCACCTTTTATAATATTTGGTTAAAGAACAAAGGCGTCGAATTCATAAACGCAGATCTGATAGAGAAGACACTTGATTCTAAGACAGCCGCGGAGCCAAGTTATGAGGCAGCGCGCATAGCAAGAAAGCTCTTTCGGGAACATATTGAAATGGGCCGATCGTTCTGTTTTGAAACTGTATTCTCGCACGTATCAAAACTTGAAATGCTTAAAGAAGCTCAGCTACTGAATTATTTTGTTAATTTCGTTTTTATCCATCTATCAAATCCAGACCTCAACCAGCTTCGTGTCAAGCAGCGTGTCAGCACAGGAGGCCATTCGGTGCCTGGCGAAAAAATCGTGTCTCGTATTCCGCGAACGCTTTCACTAGCCAAACAGGCTATTCAAGTGGCGGACTGCAGCTTGCTGTACGACAACAGTTCCCATGAAGACCCCTATGTTCCGGTTGCAAAAAAAAGTGGTGCCGAAGTGACAATTTATTCTGAGCCGTTGCCCGATTGGGCTGCTGAAGTTCTTTCGTTAACGACCTCTTAATCCTTTATTGGGGCATGTATTAACTGAAAAGAGAAATGGATTCGTAGTCAATGCGATAGTCAGTCCAGCGTGCGTATTCCGGTTTTGTCGCAGCCAAATCTGCAGATGGATAAGATTTTTAGTGCCGAATGGGTTTGCTGGTAAAAATATTTACTCAAAATAGCTGTTACTGCATATTTTGTCGACTAAATCAACAGCCAGTTAGGCAAGAATGGGGATGGTGATAGAGAAGATGCGCGGCGAAGTTATCTCACCCCGCATCCTCTCACTAAGCAGCCTATCCAATCTCACGGATCGAATCGTACCCGCTAAACATACAAGTTAAGCTTTCTAGTGAGCAGAAAGCCCGGCTTGTATGCAGCTGGAGTACTTTTGACTGCAGAGTCAGTCGTAGCAGACTTGGGCGTCGACATCTTTTGCATAAAAGAAGTCCTGACCGTGACCGCAATAATGCAGGTCAGTGTCTGCGCCCGGTAATGCTGAGTAAAGGAAGAAAGCAGGCTTCAGTTTCTTCTGTTTATCACTTCCAGACGGTTCGGATGGCACGGTTACAACTTTACCTTCGCTATCCATGAACTCTGTTTTTTCAGAAGTGAAACCCAGAATTTCGTTGCTGCCAAAATCACCGGATTTAAATTTTTCCGGAACAGCAATCTTAAATCTGCCTTTCTGTTTACCAGCAGTACCTGTCTTAAGCAATCCTACCGGGCCAATGTATTCGGACTTTTGATTGACCGTATCATGGACCCAGGCATAAATTGCTTGCCTGCCTTTCGGCATTTTGAGGCCTACATAAGCACCTACAAATTCACCGTTTTCTTCGTCGAAAGCCACACTACCTTTGGGACCGATATCTTTTTTGAAATCGTACCCATCGATAATGACGCCTCCCAACATCGGCACCACTTCTTTTGCATTGGCAGTTAAACCAATTGACATCAGAAGCGCGGCGCCGAGTACAGACAACAAGCGTATACGCATGGTTATTCCTGTTTGTCCGAAACAAAACAAAAAGATTGTTTCAGATTCACTCAGAGAATGAAAAATGTCTGCGGGTAATACCCCCACAGATCAATTTTTCGGTTAACGCCGTACAGTCTGATTTCCCGCCGATTTGTGTTTACCGAAAGGATCAATCCGTAAGACTTTTGGTCTTGGATTGCGATGTACTGATCAGCCTGTATCGACAATTAGAAACATAACAGATCGACAGGTTACTCACTAATAAAAGTTGGCACTGTGCCAACTTTTTTGCCTGGTCTGTAGCCTTTTACTACGGTGGATGAGCATCAATTACATCTAATGATCGCTCTGTTTATCACCTGAGTTATCGTCAGGTGCACTCGTAGTAATTCACTGTTGACTTAACTGGTTGTGGCGGGGTGCTCGGATCGCTGGGATTCCTGTAGACGCATTGCTGTGGTCGGATCAGAGCAGGCTAGACAAGTGTGCGAGCTTTAATTTTCCAGTAGCCGGTTTCGCGCTCAAATGCGTGAGCCGCGCGCAACACGTTCATATCTTCGGCGTATTGACCGGTGATCATCAGCCCGAATGGCATCTGGTCATCAGTGAATCCGGCAGGAACTGAGACAGTTGGCAGACCCAGCATCGGCGACAGGTAAAGTGTTGACCAGTCAAATTCATTCAATGCTTTTTCGTCGTCAACATCAAATGCATGAAAAGGATTAGTTGGAAACACGACCAGAGGATAAGTCGACATGATTCTCTGCATTCGCACCTTGAGCTTTGCTACATCGTGCCAGATTTTTCGAACATCCAGACTACTGAAAGATCGATAGCGCTCGACAACTGCCTGTGCAGGTGAATCACCCGGTTGCGCGGCAAGCAAGGCATTGAGCCGTGAGTCCTGCATGCCCCGTACGATAGCGCAAACGTTGACGTCGGCGTAGAGTTGTCGGTAATCGTCCCCAAGCTGTAGATCAATCGTATCGACTTCAAAACCGTTCTGTTCAAACACACTGCGGGCGTGATCCATCTGCCGGGTAATGTCTGACGCCCATGTTCTACCGGCAAAACTCTCCAGCCAGCCGATTTTACCGGTTACCGGTTTATCGAGTTGGTTAAAATCGAACACCTGATTGCCACCGGTAAATGTTTCTTCCGCGTAGGGATAGTTGACAGCTGATTTTCCATTTGGGCCATCAACAGCAGACATAAACAACACACTGTCGGCGACTGTGCGACTGAAAATACCGACGGTACAAATGCTTCCGTCGGCACCACTATCGGGTGCGTCTGGTATGCGACCTGAGGAAGGTCTGAATCCAACACAGTTGCACCAGGCCGCCGGTGTGCGTACGGATCCACCAATATCACTGCCATCTGCCAACGGAACGAGCCCTGCAGCTATTGCTGCAGCACCGCCACCGCCGCTACCACTCGTGGTTTTCCGGTGATTCCAGGGATTGCGGGTTAATCCGAATACTTCATTGGTCGTTACACCACCGGCGCCAAAGTCAGGTGTATTGCTTTTCCCGACAATAACCGCACCTGCTTGTCTTTCCCGTTCGACCACAAGGCTGTCGTGATCGCTGATGTAATTGGCGTACTCGAGATTGCCGAAAGTTGTACGCATACCTTTGACATGCAGTAGATCTTTTACTGCTAACGGCAGTCCATGCAAAGGCCCTAATGGTTGACCTGTTTTAGCAAGGTGTTCATCCGCAACTCGGGCTTGGTCATAAGCCCGGTCAAAATCCAGCGTTACCAATGCGTTGATAACCGGATTATTCAATTCGATTTGTTTTTGAAACTTATTTAGCAATTCCGTTGCTGATAGTTGACGTTGCAACAGCAACTGCTGCAATTCGGTGGCGGGGAGGAAACAGAGATCTGTCATAGTGAGAGGGTATCCTGACTAGTATTCGCGCAGGCTTTTTGTCTCAATTTCAATTGCAATTGCAATTTTATAGGGTAACTTACTCGGTTGTCGTTAGAGTACATCAGCGTTTCCAACCGGTGGTCAGCGCAAATTATTAGACGCCATCTCAAAATTACGAATGTTCGCTCAGACAAGGCGTGGGGCGCTCGAGCAGCGCAGAACGGTACTCAACGCGGGATCGGTGTGCAGGACTCGGCGTCCCCGATCAATTTTGAAATGGCTTCTAGCCTGCTCTATTCACGAAGGCGAAAACAGTGACAATAAAAACCAAGCAATTTCCAGTTAGAAAAGCGGTTTTAGCGTCGCTGTGGGTATTCGCACACTGTTTTCTATTCACCCCCAGTGCCAGTCTACCGTCGCAGCTCACTCGATTGAGCTCAACCCGTAGATTTCTACGAATTTCGCTCAATCGAGCGACCTGCTTAGGTAGCCAGACTCTGGTGGCGAACCCTTCATGAATAGAACAGGCTAGCACTGCCTGGTAATTCCTTATGAGCGGTAATGACTTTTATGCAGGTGACTTGCTTCTACAAAGTGGGCAAACACTGTCTGGTGCCAGATTGCACTACGCAACCTATGGCAGTTTAAATGCTGCGGGCGATAATGCGGTCTTGATTCCTACGTATTACACCGGCACTCACAGTAGCAATGAGGCATTCTTTGGGCCGGGTCGGGCAATAGACACTGATAAGTATTTTGTTGTTGTGCCTAATTTGTTTGGCAATGGTTTGTCCAGCTCACCGAGTAACAGCACGTCTGCGGAATCCGCAGCCGAATTTCCGCTGGTATCCATCTACGATAATGTCGAGTGTCAGTATCGCTTGCTAACTGAGGAACTGGGCATTGAGCGCATACAGCTTGCAGCCGGTTGGTCAATGGGCGCTATACAGGTCTATCATTTTGCTGCGCTTTACCCGCAGATGGTGGATAACTTGGTACCTTTTTGCGGATCTGCACGTTGCTCACCCCACAATGATGTATTTCTTCAAGGCGTTGCTGCAGCGCTTAAAGCCGATAGTCAGTACAGTGAAGGCAGATACAGCTCACCTCCGGTAAACGGGTTAAAAGCGTTTGCCCGGGTTTACTGCGGATGGGCATACTCGCAGAATTTCTTCCGTCAGCACATGTACAAAGAGCTTGGCTTCAGCGATATTGAAAGCCTGTTGCGGGATTGGGAGCAGGATCATCTCGATTGGGATGCCAATAATCTTCTCAGTAAAATTGCGACATGGCGTTCAGCCGATATCAGCCGCCATGATCAGTTCGGTGGCAGCTTTGAGTCAGCTATGCAAGCGATCACCGCGCGCACTATTGTTATGCCATGCAATACGGATCTTTACTTTCCGGTTGAAGACAGCAGAATAGAAGTTAGTCTGATGCGCGACGCCGAGTTAAGAGTAATAGATTCAGATTGGGGTCACTGCTGTGCGTCTCCGGGGCGCAATGCTGAGACGATGGCTCTGTTAGAGAAAACATTCGCTGAGTTGCTTGCTTAGTTCCGGTAATCAAAACATTGCCTACCGGATTAAGGTATAGATGTGCGTTAACAAAAGTGAAAATTTGGTCAAAACGAACATCTATTACTGCAGAGCTATTTCGTTAGACCAGTGCCGTGCCTCTAACAGGCTAGCAGCAATATTGACTGACAATACTCGCAATACTGGCGCTTCAGCCCGTTATTTTATGTATTAACATCACGGCTTTACCGTAAAATAAGCCTTATGCCCTATCTACCTGCGGACGCAATGACTGCGGCTGTTGACAACAAAAGATCAATCCTATGCAAACCTTATTTTTCTGTTCGATAAAGAAAGTGCTGTTGTCCCGCCGGTACTGTGCCGGTTGTTTCAAGTTGATGGTATTGCTACTCGCAGGCTCCACGTTCACATCAACGCTATTCGCGCAAGAATTGCCGGCAGTTTCCGGTGTAAGTTTTGACGGGCAGGTCATCACCTGGGATGCACAGGACGGTGCTGCCGGGTACAACATACATTCGAATATCGGCTATCTGGCCACCGTTACTGACGGTACGGCGTTTAGTCCGGACTCGCCCGGCACATACTCCATCGTCGCATTTGATGGCAACGGAAATTTCAGCCCGTTTATGTTTTCGCAGGAAAATAGAGTTGTGATCAGCGGCGATGCAAATCTAAGCCTGCCTGCGCCACAAAATGTCACAGGCATAACATTCTCAAGCACGGCTGGGGAAATAACCTGGGATCGTGACCCCTCACGGGATCTGGCCTATTCGATAAGCCTTAACAACGAGTTGTTGGGTACAACCGGCGGTACCAGTTTCTGGGTTGATACGCTGACAGAGAACGCGGATAACCGGGTCAGCGTATCAGCGGCGTCAAATGCTGGTGTCACATCCCAGCCTGTGACGTTGCTTTTCGATACGTCTGCAGCGGAGTTTCCTATGCCCGCATTACCAGTTGACTCTAACTCAAGCGGTAGTGTTGCGGCACCACGTAATGCTTTTGCGGAAGTCTACAGTTCGTCCCGCCTTGAACTGTTCTGGGACAGAGCGCAGACAAGTGAGAATATCGTTGCGACGGAAGTCTTTCGCGATGGTGTTTTTGTTCGTAACTCTAACGGTAACAGTTTGGTTGACGATGCAGACTTCAGTGTCCCGCACGTCTATGAACTAATAGCCGTAAATGATCTCGGTTTGCGGTCAGCTCCGACTATTGTTAATAGCGAACCATTTTTTGATTCCTATAACGAATTATTTCAACCCTTGCTTGAAGGTATTGATGCAGTGGTCAACGTATCACCGATACAGTTTGGTTTTACCGGTATAGAGTCGATTTTATTGGGCAGTGTACCGTTTGGCTTCACAGAGTTGGCTAGTGAAAATATCGATGTTAACGGCCAGTCGATCAATCGCACCAGTCTCGCATGTGAAAGCGGATCCTTAACCTACGAGACTACCGGTATTCCTGAAGGTACAACGGATTTTCAGTTTGATGATTGTTTGTTCGGAGAAAATACCTTCGAAGGCAGGGTCGTCGTCACAATAACCGGAGAGACTGAAACCTTTTTTACGGATGATTTTCCGGAAGGCCTTGCGGGCAATCTTGATTTTACTTCAAGTTTTGATTACAGGGATTTCCGTATTGAAGACGAAGATACCGTCGTTGTGCTGAACGGAGAACGTCTAGATAACAATACCATCACTGATGAATTGATCGCCTGCGGCAGTGGATATAACAATTTCAACTACCGTATCGCTCCAACAACTGACGATGGATCGGTGATCGTGACCGATGTAACGCTGAACCAGGCTACGGTTTTTTCATCCGATGCAGCAGGCGGTCCCAGTACATTTACCACCCGTTTTAGCGCTGTCGCTCCGTGGACAGAAGGGCGTTTGGTAGAAGCTCAGGCTACCGACATTTTCTCGGGCAACAACGACCCGTTCGGATTGGAAAGACTGTTTTATTCAACGGGAACGCTGTTTGCAGAATCGGATAATGGTGACCTGCTGACATTACTCGCCGGTACGACCGGTTCCAACGAGCAATGGTTTGCCGAGGCGACTACTGCGACTGGAACCAACAGTGCCTTTGATAACTGGGGGCAGCTGATCGATCTGCCACGACTGGAGCTTATTGATTGCGAAGGTTGATCAGTAGACAGATTTCCTGTTGCGCGAACAAACAGTCATTTGTTTTATTTCCGGCGTCGCCTGCGACTGATTGCCCACTGTATGAATATTTTAGCTTGAGACTTGTTTGCATGAAGTGAAACCTCCACTATGGTGATCGGTTGGTACGTCTTTCATTCCAGGTCGTGTGATGAGTCAGTCTGAGTCAGACTTTGTGATAATCGGTGCCGGTACTGCTGGTTGCGTGGTTGCGGGGCGGTTGTCCGAGACTAATAAATGCAGCGTTTCCGTTCTGGAAGCTGGTCCACGGGATCGGAACCCTTTCATTCATATTCCTGCCGGGGTTTTATATACGCTGCGGAACCCCACACTTAACTGGAACTACCCTGGCGTCGCCAGCCCCGGGCTCGATGGGCGCGCTATAAACCATGCCCGTGGCAGAACACTGGGTGGTTCAGGCTCGATCAATGGTCATATCTATAATCGAGGTCAATCGGCAGATTTTGATCACTGGGCACAATTGGGTAACACTGGTTGGGGATATGCCGATGTTCTGCCGTATTTTGCAAAAAGCGAATCAAAAATCGGCAATGCCGATGCCGGATTCCATGGCACTGACGGCCCGTTCACAGTCACAGATGTGGACGAATCAGACAAACTCTGCGATGCCTTTATCGAAGGCGCCAAATCCCTGGGGATCCCGCTGAATCCGGACTACAACGGCGCCAGTCAGGAAGGTATCAACTACGCTCAACGCAGCGTCTATCGGGGCAGACGGGTCAGTCCTGCGCGTTGTTTTCTGTATCCTGCGATGAAAAGAGGCAACACAAATGTTGTAACCAATGCACACGTACAAAAAATTCTTGTAGAAGGTGGCAAGGCTGTTGGCGTTATCTACAAGATGCCGGGTGACACCAGCACAGAGCATGTAGTTTATGCGCGAAACGAAGTGATCCTTTGCGCTGGCTCCATAGCCTCCCCGCATATACTCCAACTCAGTGGCATTGGTGATGCAACATTGCTTCAGTCACTCGGAATCAACGTTGTGCACAATTTGTTGGGTGTTGGTCAGAATCTTCGCGATCATTATGCAGTGCGGTCAGTTGTTCGCATTAATGATTCGATTACCATCAACGATCGCGTGCGGGGCATGGCGTTTGCGAAAGAGTTATTAAAATTCGCACTGTCGAGAAAAGGTGCGTTAGCTCTGACACCAACACTCGTTTACTGTTTCGCCAAGTCAAGCCCTGAACTGGATGCGAGTGATATTCAGATAACGTTTACACCCGCAAGTTATCCGGCGGGTGTGCAGTCAGGGCTCGATCGTTTTCCCGGTGCAACAATCGCGTGCTGGCAACACCGGCCGGAAAGCTCAGGATATGTCAAAGCCCTTTCAGCAGATGCGTTTGACGCACCTGAGATTCAGGGTAATTACCTGGCTGAAACGCACGACCAAAAGGTTTTGATCGCCGCGCTCAGGCTTTCAAGGCAGCTTTTGCATAGCGAGCCATTCAAGCCCTATGTGTCAGAAGAATTATGGCCGGGGCCGGACTTGCAAAGTGATGCCGAACTTCTTTGTCACGCACAAAAAACAGGGAACACGGCATACCATCCCGTGGGTACGTGTCGAATGGGACCAGCTAGCAGATCCGATAGTGTGGTTGATGATCAGCTTCGGGTACATGGTATCGGCGCACTCAGGGTTGCTGATGCGTCGATTATGCCGATGATACCCTCGGCAAATACCAATGCCAGCGCGCTAATGATCGGTGAAAAAGCGGCTGATATGATAATGAGTGATTTGTGACTATTTAATGCCTGCCAATAACAGATCATCGCTACCGGTTTTTGGATTCTTACAACACGCTAGCAATCCGTTTAGTGGGTGTTCATGACCAAGGCGTGCTTTAAAAAACAAGTAGTGACCCATTAAATGTCGGTAGAGTTGTTGGGTTTTAACGCCTTCGTGCTAGATGTGCTGACCACCGTTAATATGGATTTCAGCGCCGGTTACATAACTTGATGGTTGTGTGCATAGCACATAGATCATCGAGGCAACTTCTTCCGGCTCACCGATGCGTTTTAACGGCAGTCCCTCAACAATTTCATCCGTACCGGGAGAGAGCATCGCCGTATCAATTTCACCAGGTGCAATCGAGTTGACTCTTATACCCATGGGGCCGAAGTCGTTGGCCATTTCGCGAGTGAGCGCCGCCAGTGCGGCTTTAGAGGTGGAATAGGCGGCGCCAGCGTAGGGATGTACACGACCACCGGCAATGGAAGTGACATTAACAACTGAGCCTTTTCCGCGTTTTAATTCCTCAACCATACCTTTGGCAAGTATGATCGGTGCGAAAAAGTTGACCGCAAACACGCGCTGCCATTCATCACGTGTGGTGTCCAGGCTATTAAGCCGGCCACCGTTCTCCATTTTCGGCGATGTGCCGGCATTGTTGACCAGCGCGTGTAATTCATTCCCTTGCAGCCGATCGCGCATTTCGTTTATCGCCTCGTTGAGGTTGTTCGGATCACCCAGGTCGACCTGTATGTGATCCTCCGGACCTGCTTCCCACGGACAGTATTCTGAAAAAGGCATGCGCGAGCAGGTGATGACTCGCCAACCAGCGCTTGAGAAACGTTTGACCGTAGCGTGCCCGATGCCGCGACTGGCGCCTGTCAGAATAACTGTTCGCTGTGGTTCACGTTCGGGAGCGTTCATGTTCTATCCCTTCTGTTCGGCAGTTTGGTTCGCTGACGTAAACAACGGGCTGGGTTTAACTTCCGGGTCAGTAGGCTGTTTGCCGGTTGCAAGGTAGCGCCCAGCTTCGACAAGCGTTGCCATAATGCCCCAACTAAGACCGACGACAACACCGGCATCGAGAATTCCTCGCCACGGCTGTGGTAGCCGGTGGAAGATAATGACCAGAATAATGATAGCCACGGTCAAAATCCAGGTGGTTAGCAAACGTTTGCGAGGGGCTGCAAAGTAGGCCATACAAAAAAGTGGTGCGAGCATAACCAGCCAGGAGCTGGCATGTTGTCCAAGCCATGCAGCGCGTGCAACAACTCGTGGTGAATAGCCTTTTTGGAACCCCTTATAGCCCTCGCTATAGGCCATGAACAGCGTGTTGCCGATCAGCACAATCCAGTGCAACAGGCTCATGGGCTGCTGTAGCGCTTCCCAGGCGATCGGTGCAAGTCTGATGATCGCGTAGACCAGCAGAGCAATGAAACCGCCCAGACCCCAGTAAAATGCCAGTGTACGGGCGTGGCTCGTCGGGGTGGTATTCATGTAGTTTTGCCGTCACACATTTGAAAATCAGAATTTGAATCAGTCTGCACCCGGGTCCCAGTGCCGATTGCCATGGTAGCGCAAGCGCGGCGGTCGCGCATGCCCGGCCGGCCCGGGATGTGCTGAACTAAACGACGGATAACCCGGTCTCAAGCCTATACTGAGTTCGAGCTATAGGTTCGCTACACGAAAACCGCTTATCGACAAATTCAAGACTGGTCAACGCACCGGGCTAGATAGTGTGATTTTGCTGACAGATTTGCTTAGCCTGTTTTTGTGACAAGATTAGTGACGTGAACATTACAGCAGGCCGTCTAGAATATAGAATAACGATGAGACTATTGTTTTACCTAGCCATCCGATTGACAGGAAATCAGTAATTAATGATTAACAGCCGTAACAACCGGACATGTGGATGAGAAATAATCTTGCCGCAGTAAAGTCGCTCTGCAAGTCTGCAGCAGGGCTGTTGTTTGAATCCTGCCGTAAACCGGCGATGTCATGCCTGGTAGCCTCTTGTGGTGTACTTTTGACTCCCGTTGTGGCCAATGCGGAGCTGGCTATCTGCACAACACCGCAGCGCCCCGATTGCCCGTCGGCCCTACGCGGTAGTAGCGAACAGGAATTTACCTTTTCGCGTCTGATTTTCGCAGACAATCAATTGGCGATTGATGATCTCGGCGATCGCATCGGCTATCCGCACTGGCAGGCAGATTGTTCCGAGTCAGAGCCGCACTTCATCTCCGCGCTGCAACGTCTGACACACATCGATACGAACACCGACAGTCAGTCTATCTCTTTGCTGGACGATCGTATCTTTGACTATCCGATGTTGTATATCGTTGAAGCCGGTTTCGCATCGTTTAGCGCCAGAGAAACCGACAACCTGAAAGAATACCTGGATCGGGGCGGCTTCTTGATGGTGGATGATTTTCACGGAAGCTACCAGTGGGAGCAGTTCACGCAATGGATTGGTGCAGTCTATCCGGACCGGGAAATTGTTGATCTACCAGCCGATCACGAAATCTTCAGTGTGCATTTCGAGATAGATGAATTCATTCAGATTCCCGGACTTCGAGCGTTGTGTCTTAACCCGGGGGAAACCTGGGAGCTGCCGATCACAAAATCGGCAAACGTGCTCGAGAGTAACGCGTCACGGCAGCAACCACGTTGGCGGGCAATCCTTGATGATCAGGGAAGGGTGATGGTTATGATTAACTGGAATATGGATTTAGGTGATGCCTGGGAACACGCAGATATGGAGGAGTACGATGCACTCTATACGGCGACTGCGTACCGTTTGGGGGTCAATTATGTTATCTACGGGATGACGCACTAGCACAACGCAGTCAGCTCAAAGTTGCTTGGCACAAAGCAGAAAAAAGCCAGATCAAATCCTGACAAAAAACAATGCTCTGATCGACTGACGCAGTGCAATAACTGTAGCGCAAAAACCTAACGTCTTCGCGCATCTCGCGTGGTCGATCAGAGAATGCTTGTTTCTTCTTTCTTTTCTATTTTTTAAGTAGCCTTTAGGTTTTAAAGGCTTATTTAACTAGCCTGCGCGTAGGCTTGTCCCTGAACACCGGGAATATCTTTGATATCAAGTCCTGCCATTTGCTGCAGTACACGTAATACCTGTGTGCTGTAACCAAACTCGTTGTCATACCAGACGTATACAACACAACGGTTGCCATCGACGATGGTCGCCACAGAATCAAATATTCCGGGTTCCGGGGTACCGACAAAATCGGTCGAAACAACCTCGGACGAATAACTGTACGCAATTTGCTGGCTGAGTGGAGAATCCAGCGCAGTGCTTCGAATATAGTCGTTAAGCTCATCTTTGTTGGTTGCTTTCGACAGGTTCAGGTTCATGACGGCCATCGAGACATTTGGTGTCGGAACCCGTATTGCGTTACCTGTGAGTTTGCCTTCCAGCTCAGGCAGTGCTTTGGAAACTGCTTTTGCTGCACCGGTAGTCGTTAAAACCATATTCAACGGTGCGCTACGACCACGGCGTTCCGCCGAGTGATAGTTATCGATCAGGTTCTGGTCATTCGTATAAGAGTGTACTGTTTCGACATGCCCGTTCTCTATGCCGTAGCGGTCATTCAGTGCTTTTAATACCGGAGTGATCGCGTTGGTAGTACACGATGCAGCGCATATCACATTGTCATTGTCAGCAATTGCATCGTGGTTGACGCCGTAAACGATATTTTTGACATCACCCTTGGCCGGTGCCGTCAACAGGACTTTAGAGGCACCCTTGGGTATTAAGTGTCTGGACAGTGCCTCGCGATCCTTGAATACCCCGGTGTTGTCGACGATCAACGCATTGTTGATACCGTACTCTGTGTAGTCGATATCTTCAGGCTGGTTTGCGTAAATGACTTTTATAAAATTGCCGTTGGCAATAATTGCTGATTGTTCGTGGTCGACCGTGATGTGGCCGTTGAACGGACCATGGATCGAGTCACGGCGTAGCAGGCTGGCGCGTTTGGCCAGATCACCATCCTTACCGCCGCGTACGACGATCGCACGTAAACGCATGGGGTTGGCTGATGTTGTCCGTTCGATTAACAGTCGTGCCATGATTCGGCCAATACGACCAAACCCGTAAAGTACAACGTCAGCCGGCTCGTTCATAGACGAGCACGGGCTGTTGGCTACCGTTTGCAATGCTTGATTAATAACACTATCGGCTGTTAGCTGGTCGCGTTTTCCCTTCACTGCCAGACGACCGATATCTATGCGGCAACTCCCTGGTGGTTTCGCCGCGATGGCGTCAAGATAGGCGGCGGTGTCAGTCAGTTGGACTTCACAGTTTTCCATCTGGTCGGACAAACGGTGAGCCTTGATGATTTCAATAACCGAAGCGCCCATCAGCTTGCGACCGAAAACAGTAATAATGACACCGTGCTCACGATAGAGCGTGCCGACAGCCGGAATCATTTTTTCTGCCAAACCCTGTTCGTCGATATAGGTTTGCAGGTAAGTGTCCGAAGTCTGTTTCACAGTAATGGCCTCTCGAAAGCTCAGTATTTTGGAAGAATGTACGGGGAGTCAGTGTTCGATCCGACGCACGAAGACGCACTTATTATCGGCGTGCAGCGCAGGTTTCTGCACTTTATGAAATTATAACGTGTCAGACTCCGCGAAATACCCTTTCAGGGCCTGATTTAAGCGGATATTTACCACCTGTAACATGCAGTTTGTTTGCTGCTTGTCCGGCCGAACCGCGCACATGTTGCAACACTACCTGCTCACTCAACGCTGTAATCACTATAAAACCGAGTCATTGCGGCGCCGCAATTTATCCAAGGCGGCTTTTGTGCAAGCCGTTGCAGGTGAAATGTGTAGTTTTGCTACTGAGCATGGCGGGTACGGAGGCCGTAGTTTTCTGTACAGCTGGGTGGAGGAGAATCACGCTTTTAGGCAGTACAACGACCACGGCTTACGCATGTATAATGCGCCACTTCCCGAGATCGAGATAACCGGAACGTAAATGCCAACTGTAACCTGGAAATTGCCTGACGGCAGCGAACGCAAAACCGACGTGGATGCCGGCACAACCATCATGGAGGCGGCACTTGATAACGATATTCCCGAGATAATCGGAGAATGCGGAGGGTGTCTGTCCTGTGCCACCTGTCACGTATTCGTTGATCAGGCGTGGTTTGATAAAACCGGTCAGCCTGATGAGATGGAAGAAGCCATGTTGGATGTGACCGACGTACCGAAGCGGGCGACCAGTCGCCTGAGTTGCCAGATCACGATGTCGGACGAGCTGGACGGACTAATTCTCGAGGTTCCTGCCTGAATATTATATTGGCACCGGTAAAGGTGATACCCGTGAACAGGGTTACATTGAAACCGGTCAGAACGGTGAAAACGGATACGGCAGGTGAACGGCACAGCTGCCGTCAGATTCTGCCAACAGCCCTGTAGCTTGTCACCGGGGCTTCCTCGTGCATCACGCCACCGAGTTTCAAATCATCCCAAAGTGATTCAGTGATCGGAAATTCAAGCCACCGTCTGATGTTATTAGCGCCGTGCTTTTTCGCATTCACCAGCACACTGACGACTGACCGATGCCCAAGCGGAAATTGCAACGCTGCGGCTTCAACCGGGACTTCGTGTAAGCGGCAAATATGTCTGATGTTTTCCAGGCGAGCACTGACGTAATCCGGTGGTTGCCTGAAATTCCAGCTATCGCGTCCTCTTAGCA
Organism: uncultured Granulosicoccaceae bacterium; assembly: GCA_937951345.1. GTDB lineage: Bacteria > Pseudomonadota > Gammaproteobacteria > Granulosicoccales > Granulosicoccaceae > CALFCE01. Next base: position 13,350 of record CALFCF010000084.1, on the reverse strand, counting down.
CACCGGTATTAAACGGATGTCCGACAATAACACTGGTATCCGATTCCTCGCATTCTGGTAACAGGTTGTACAAGGGCCATTGCTCCAGCAGCGTGTAACGATGGTTGAGTATGAACGTATCCCAGGGCCCGTGTATCAGTGCGCGTTGGCAGTACTCAGCGTGGTCGGCCACCAGCCCGTACCCGGCAATGCGACCCTCTTTTTTCAAATCAGATAAAGTTCTCAGGCATTGATCAACGCAGCTTGAAAAATACACTTCGTTGTCCAGATCGCTGTTAAACAGCGCAGCAAGTCCCTCAACCACCAGCACCACAGATTCGGCTGCAACTAGCTGGCTTTCATAGTGCTCCCACGTCGCCAGCAGCGATTCGCGGGTGAATACCCTTGTCATCAGTTCATCCCGGGAAGCCATCTCAGGTGACAGCCCTAGCCGCGCGATAACAGTGGTTTTATCTGAAAAAGTAATTCCCCCGTTGATCGCCGGGCGCCCGGTTTTATGATCAGTGCTAAACCCGTCGTTCAGCCGTATATCAATCAGTCTGTGCGCGGCGGTCTTGCCAAACCGGTCATCGTTGGAAGCAGGTTGTCTGTTCGGGCATGCGGTGGTGTCAGAGCCACTGGAAGCTGTCGGTACGTCGTCGTCGTTTATACGGACACTTTGACCGATCACAGGCACCGTCAAGCCGGTACCGGCTATGCTGCGCAGGGGTAGGTCTGCGCCATTTGCAATATCGCTGTATTGTGGATACGGTCCGGGTATGTCTGTCATACGCCCATTGTGGATGGCAGGCGTGTTTGCTGTCGAGAGAACCAGTTAGCTTATCCGTTGTGAACTACGCAGACTCTGTCGGACAAGTAACAGAATTTACTATGCAATCAGATGCAACAGAGATCCCGTGGCAATCACTGGAGAGAGAAACGCTTGAACGTTTGCTCGCGGAAATAGTGACCCGTGATGGAACAGATTACGGGGCTGTCGAGCGTACAACCGAGGCTAAGGTCGAGGCGGCACTGCGTTCATTGCGGTCAAACCGCGCGCGGTTGTACTGGCACAGCGACACTGAAACCGCTGCGTTGGTGGACATAAATCAGGTACGGGAACAGCAGTCAGCATATCGCAAGGCTGCCAGCGATGCCGGCATTGACAAAGAGTAACCTATAGTGCGCACCTGACCACATTGATGTGTGGCAGAATCAGTTGATCTGTTTGTGCAGCAGTTCACATACTCACATCCATTAACTACCCACAAAAAGCGAAAGCATTGATTTGGCTTCGTTTTTGTTTCGCTTTCTGCCAACACCACGATCCGGTGACCACAGGAGAATTTGTCAATGTTAAGAACGATTGTTTCCGCAGCGGTACTGGCGCTGCTGGTTGGGTGCTCTAGTAGCGATAGCGGCGGGGAAGGACCCGTGGCTCAAACACCGGTTACGCCGCCACCAGCCACGCAACCACCGGCCACGCAACCGCCGGCCACGCAACCACCGCCCCCTGCAACGGGTACAACATCACCGAATCCAACTGGATCGATCAGTGGTGTGTGGTTCGGTCAGAGTAATTTCGGTGATGCGGTTTTCGTTATAGACAACACTAATCGCCTGATTGGGCTGAGTGAAAATAACGGCAGTTTTGAAATATTGCATGGAACAACCAGTCAGGCAGATCGTTTTCTGCATCGTGACAGCACTGATCCGGCACACGGAGATTCGTTTACGCTGGCAGGCGATCTTCCGTCGGTAACCGATCCTGCGTTACCAGATACGGCTGCATACAGCCTGACAGTAACTAACGATGGTCAGCAACTGGATAACGCCAGTGCTGTAGGTGCTTTTTCGCTGACATTTGCAACGACGAATGATTTACCGGCAGTCGATACCGCATTTTTGACCGGTACGTGGCGGGCGCTGACGTCTTTCTGTATTGCTGATTGTGATCTGGAGCTTCAGCTCGATATTGCTGATGATGGTTCTGTTTCGGGATTTACGAATTTTGAGCAAAGCGCTACTCCAATTCCATTGCAAGGGGCTTTATCGGCCGCAGCAGACTCTACGCAATATCAAAACATCAGTTTTGTATGGAACGGCACGGATCGCAGTGGTGTGATTCATCGCGATAGAACCGATCCTTCCCGTATTGTTTTGAATACGGTCGGCCCGGATGAAGCCGGTAATCGCTCGTTCAGCGCCGTACTGACGCGGCAATAACTTGTTGAATTGATCGCAAACAAACCGGGTTTGTTTGCGAGTTTTTAAAAACAGGGTTGTGAGCGTTGTAAGTGTTTCAAACGAACCCGCACCAGTTTGAACTGGTGCGGTTTTTTTTTTGTTAGAAGCCAATTCAAGATCGTTCGTGCACGCTGATCCTTCATTGTGTGCCGTTCTACGCTGCACGAGCGCCATACGCCTTGTCTTAGCGCGCAATCTCAATTGTGAGATAACTTCTTCTAAGCTTTACACTGCGGCTGAATTAAGAGTTTCAGCATAGGCCGAGATGCGCTGACAGGCTTCGCGTATTTCATCATCAGGTACGCACAGGCTAATTCGCAACAAGTACTCGCAGTTGTCACCGAAGCTGCCGCAAGGCAATGTTGCAACAGCGTGATGCTCGAGCAAACCGAGCGCAAAGTCTTCAGCAGTGTGCCCAGACGCACTGACATCCAGTACCGCAAACATGCCGGCACCTGAATCGAGCAATCTCGTATTCGAAATATTACCCAGTATTTCTTTACAGAGCAGACGTCGTCTGTTCATTGATTGGCGAATTTGTTCGCTCGTTTGCTGATCCTGTTCGATAGCGGTGATAGCGGCGTCCATAATGAACGGTGGCAGTCCGTAGTGCATAATCATCGATAACTCGGCCAGCAGATCAGCCAAAGGTGCAGGCGTGATCGTCCAGCCCACCCGCCAGCCGGTCATTCTGTTTGATTTCGACAGACTGCCGACTGTGATGACACATTCGGATTGATTATCGTGAGTTGCCGGACTGCAACGATCAGCAGGCGCCAGAAGTGACATATAGACCTCGTCACTGATCAACCAGATTTGTCTGTCGCGACACAGCGCAACCAATGCTGCAAGTTCATCATCACTGTAGAAGGTACCCATGGGATTACCCGGCTGCGTAATCACAATGGCCCGGGTGTCGTCGGTTATTGCATCGGCAATCTGCTCAACCGTACAAAGATAGTGACGCTCTGCTGGACCTGGTACTTTTACGGCACGTGCACCTGTGGCAGTAAATACACCGGGATAGGTTGAATAATAGGGTTCCGGCAGAATGACCTCGTCGCCTGACTGCAGGACACATTGCGCCACCGCGAACAGGGAATTCTGGCAACCTGCATAGACGGTACACTGGTCTGCTGCCACTCGTTGGCGGCTTGTACTGAGATGTTGATCAGCAATAAGTTGGCGTAAACGGGTGGGCCCTCTGACGTCCGAGTAGTGGTGTCTGCCGGCTCTGAGACTGGCAACAGCTTGCTCTACGACAACCTCGGCCGTGGTTTCCATGGCCTCCTCACCAATGCTCAGCACAATGATGTCTTCGCCCTGTTCGATTCGTTCGCGTGCCAGATTGTGTACGCGCCAGGCAGTTTCGGCATCGCTTCCCAGGCGCTCGGATAGGGTGGATAGTTTCATGTTGTTGTCAGCGGGCTTTCACTTTTATCAATGATGCAGGATAGAATACAGTCACAGTCGATCAGGTGTGGCGTTATCTGTCTCACCGGTCATAGGGTTACACGCTTACTGCAAATTCGCCGGAGGCAGTTTTGCCGAAAAAACGTATGGTAGTAGAGTTCGGTATGGGTACCGATCTTCAGGGACAGGATTATACAAAAGCGGCTGTCAGGGCATTGAAAGATGCGCTGTGGCACAACTCGCTGACGGTTGCACCGGCTTTCGGGGTCGACCGTGAAAAGATGCAGGTTGAAGTCACCGTGGCAGTTACCAAACCTGATGAAGTTGATCAGTCGCAGGTGCTCGCAGTACTACCGTATGGTCAGTCAACCTGTAACGTGGTGGAGGGTGGTCTTGAAGTCGCATCGCCGGATGGCCAACGTGTGACCGTTGTCGCTAATGCGGCAGCTGTTGTCTATCTTGATCTTGAGGAGCAAAAAGTCTGATGCCACTACAGCGAATTATTCTCGAGATGGGAACAGGCAACGATCTGTACGGTGAGGATTACACCAAAGCCGCCAATCGTGCTGTTCAGGATGCTTTGCATCACAGCTCCATCAGTCTGTTCCGGTCGCTGGACATGGACTCCTCGCAGATGCAGGTTAATGTGACCGTGGGGGTGCAACAACCCGCAGCGGTTGACACAGATGCGGTTGCCGCGACGCTGCCACGCGGTCAGGTGACTGTCACAGCGGTCAAGGGCGGCATGAACCTCGTTGATGAAGAACATGGCACCGTCACGGTAATTGCGACTGTCGGTGTGGAAGCCTGGATCGATATACCGGCTCGCTGGCAACAGTAGTCGGGGGTGGGGGCGAAATCCGGAAAAGGCCGGCCAGCACTTAATCCATTGCCGCAATAATTTTAGCTGCGACCTGGTCTATGCCGTCAGCACGATTTTGCGGCAGCCCCGCAATGTTAAAACGACCATCGCCAACCATGTAAATGCCGTCTTCAACACGAAGACGCGTTACTTGTTCTTCTGTCAGTGGCAGGCGTGAAAACATACCACGCTGCTCGGCGATGTAGTCGAAGCGTTCTGAGTTGGAGCGCTTGCGCAGCGCAGTGGCAAACTCCTCACGTAGCCCCGCCATTCTTGAGCGCATGGATTCGAGTTCTTCGCGCCAGATGCCATGTAGTTCTTTGTCGAGCATTACCATGCGTCCGATCGCCGCACCATGATCCGGTGGCATCGAATAGTTTGATCGAATCATTTTTACGGCCAGGCTGGCAGTGTTGACTGCGGCTGTTTCGCTGTCACCCACTATCAGAGCGCAACCTGTACGCTCCCTGTAGAGAGCCATATTCTTCGAACAGCTTGAGGCGATGACTAGCTCCGGTAGTTCGCGTGCCAGTATCTGCACACCCACCGCATCCTGCTCCAGGCCGTCACCAAAACCCTGATAAGCTAAATCGACAAAAGGCACTAACGATTTTTCCAGACACAGCGAAGCGACAGCTTGCCATTGCGTTGCGTCCAGATCAGCGCCTGTCGGGTTGTGGCAGCAGCCGTGTAACAAGACTATGTCGCCCGCTTTGGCAGATGACAGCATCGCCTGCATTGCATCAAAGTCAACAGCACCTTTTGCTGCGTCGTAGTACGGGTAACGCTCAATGTGGTGACCCGCGCGAGACAGCATGGGCAAGTGATTAGGCCATGTGGGATCGGATACCCATGTAGTTGCATCAGGACTAATAGCCTTCAGCAGGTCCGACAGTACTTTGAGCGCGCCGCTACCACCGGGTGTCTGTATGGAGCGAACACGCGAATGCGGTATGGATTCCCCCAGTATCATTGACTCAATGGCATGGCAGAAATCCACATCGCCTGTCGGGCTGACGTAGGTTTTCGTCTGTTGCTCCTGATAGACCCGTTCTTCAGCCATTTTTACCGCTTTCATCACGGGCGTTTGCCCGTCAGCGTCTTTATAGACGCCGACACCGAGATCAACTTTGTCATCGCGCTGATCCTCACGAAAGGCAAGCATCAGGGCCAGAATCGGGTCAGCCGGAGAGGGAGCAAGAGTTTCAAACATGGAATTTCAAATCGCAGACAGTCAGTATTTCAGTGAGATTAACATGCTGTGAGCCTGTCGTGTTCAAGACTGGTCTTTACTGTTGCAGCAATGCGACGCTGTCTGCTGCAGCGGCAACCATGTCGCGCTGGTGTGGCAGAATTTCCGCGGCCCAGGGGCTGGTTAAAGCCGCCAAAAACGGGTCCTTGACCGGGGATTCGACGCCGGCGAGTTCTTCGAACACTGCGTGTGCAAGAAATGGCACCAGATGCGGTGCGTAGCCACCTTCATGAGTCAATACCAGGCGACCACCACAATACTTTTCAGCGGCTCCCATAAGTAATTTTGTCATCCAGCGAAAGTCTTCACTGTTAAGTAGCATACGCCCGAGCGGGTCGTGACCGCTGGCATCGAAACCACAGGGTATGAAGATCAGTTGTGGTTTGAAAACCTCGAGTGCAGGCAGCACGACTTCTTCAAAGGCGAGTCGGTAAACTGCAGTCCCGCTTGCTGGCGGTAGTGGTATGTTCAGGTTGTTGTTGAAACCGTCTGCCGCGGTTACCACGCCACCGGTATCTCTGGGAAAGTGTCTGTCCTGGTGGATTGAAATTGTCAGTACCGAGGAGTCGTTAGCAAATATTTCTTCGGCACCGTTGCCATGGTGTACATCGATATCGACAAAGGCGATTCGTTCGATATTGAATTGTTTTTGCGCATGGCGGGCAGCGATTGCTGCGTTATTAAAGTAACAAAACCCCATCACACGCTCTGTCTGGGCATGATGACCTGGCGGGCGACAAAGCGCATAGGCATTGCTTACCTGACTTTCCATTACCTGGTTTACAGCGGTAACGGCGGCGCCTGCTGAGAGTAGAAAATTATCCAGACCACCGGGAGGTACCGGCGTGGTGGTCGAGTTAACCGTCCCTTCACCGCCGCGCGACTGTGCGCTAAGCGCAGCAATATGCTCCCAGTGTTCAGCAGTGTGGACACTCATCACCTGATCACGGGTTACCGGCTGTGGTGACAGAATCTGCAGTGATTCTGCGAGGCCTGACGCATCAATCAGATTCTTGATGCGCCGCTTGCCATCGGTGGATTCAAGGTGCGGGTAGGGTTCGAACCAGTGATGCTCACCGGCCGGACCAAACAATTGGCCGGTGTCATGCCACATCAGCCGTTCATGCCAAATCAGTGCAGTGCTCATGAGTTTTCATCAAACAGTGTCATAACACTCATGATACCTGCACCGGTGCAGTATCTAAATGGCTTGTCAGCACGGTTTCAGCGGTAACACTCAATTGCGGGTTTGCAGCCGTTAATTCATCCGTTTACATGGCACTGAACACGGCGCTGGGTTAAAATCAGCTGTTACATTATTGCTGGAGTAAATGCCCGAATGACCGACCAATTGGACTTGCTTGCCGTTGCTCAGGAAGAAGAAGATGGTGATCTTTTCAAGGCGCTTGATGCCATTTACGAACGTGCTGATGTCTCACCAGCCGGGCATCCTGACGCGGTCATTTGGCGCGGAGGAAGCAAAGACAAAGATGTTACACCTGTTGCGCATGCATTCACGGACCGTTTCGCGCTGAATGGCACCATGATGGCGCTGGATGTACTGGGCCTGCCATTTATTGCTGTGCCGATGATGGCGCAATACCGTCATGATGCGAAGCTTGCGCCTCTCGACTGGTTCGGCAATCTCGATTATGTGTCGTTGAAATGGTCGACCGCCGGTGATTTTATGGTCAACGAAAACGGCAAGCAGGTTGTTGTTGTAGGGAAATCGGGTAATGCAGCATTGCGTACCGCAGCAGGTGTCTACTGCAATGTGCGGCCCTACGGATCAATTACGTCTGTACGTTGTATGCCGTGCCTGCCGTATTCACAGGATAAGAAAAAATTCAGCGTTGATCCCGGTAACGGGATTGTGCACAGCGAAATGAACACCCCGGGTGTGCGCATGGCCTATGCGGCGCGCCGATTCCTGCAAATGGTAAATGAAACCGGTCACATTGGACGTGTTGCGCTGAAACCCACGCAGGCACAGGAAGACACGATCAATGCCGGACTGTTCCGGTGGATGCTTGAAGGCACCGGCTTTACCCTCAAGAAAACCTATTCTGTAGATGCTTATCTTGAGCAGAAGGAAAACATCGACAAGATTACGGCTTTGCTACCAGCCGACTTCAAAGCCGGCATGGAATCCTGGAGCGGGGACATATACGAGCATATCGCCGATACGAATTACGGCGTGCTGTTGCATGACATGATCCGTCAGACACCGGTCATTGTTTATGCAACGGATTTGGACGGTGACCGTCTGACTGACCTGATGGCCGATGCGCCGGATGTCCTTCGTGACTGGGGACAAATGGTGCTAGATCATGCCAAGGTTGGCAAATCAATGCAGGATGTTTGGGACGAGATGGGATTTACGATGAAAAGCGGACATGATATGACGAGTGTCATGTACCGTATGCAGGGCGATCCGATTTTCGAACAAACCCTTGGCTCAGCTGATGCCATGCTGCTGCGTCTGCTTGCTGGTGACGAGACCGTTGGCGGCACCAAAAACCCGTACGATCCCCGCATCCATTTTGTACTGATCGCGCAGTCCTACAAAATGGCCAACCAGGACAACACCAAACTACACACGTGGCTTGATGATCAAGTCAGAGTGTTTGATGACGTGTACTCCGGTGAGCGTCCGCGTTACCTCGATGGGTATGCGAAGCTTAAGGCTGCGATCACACCCTGGGGTTCAGCGGCTTGAAAGCCCGCAGTTTCACCGAACTCTGTATCTACCCGGTCAAAGGCTGATCTGCCAGCGTCAACAGTGAATTGTTGACGCCGGTTTTTTGCTCTTTACAGGTCGTCTGCTTCATCCGTGACAACCTGTCCAGTAGCCCGTCGCCATAAGATTGCACCGGATAACCCAATACCCAGAAATACGCTGTACAGAATGAGGCCAAGCCAGCGCAGCGAATCCTGATTGCCGGTCGATACCCAGCCTTCCTGTAGCGACAGGTAGACCAGTGCGGCAAAAAATATCAGGGCTATTACCGTACCGATCATGTCCAGCGCCTTCCACGCGGCTATTAGCAATCCGATGTGGACCAACACGGTGATGATGCCAACCAGAACAACCCACGCATCTGTCGGGTTTTCGTGTGTTGTTATCCAGTGCCAAATCGATTTGCCTGTCGGGTTGTATGTGGCGAACACAACCAATGCGGCAAGCACTATGCGCAGTATCAGAACACCGGGGGAGGAATTTTTTATTGCATCAATCATGGTTTAGTCTCGTTGTCATCGCTGTTTACGCAGTAACAAAGTCTGTACCGCCCGGCCGACAATGCCACTGGCATCCAGAAGTGTAGCATCCGCGACGCCAATGCCGTTTCCCGACCAATGGCCAATCGATTGACTGCCCATCCAGTCACCTTCCGGAGGCCGGTGCATGACGATGGTCAGATCCGGGTTCATGAAATTAACTTCCCATGGCTCCGCGTTGCGGCCAAACGCATTACCGCAGTCTGCCATAGGGCACATGCGTTGGAACGGAGTTGGGCTCTCATCGGGCAGGAGTGGCACGGTTTTGATCCACGCGGTGGTGGGTCCCGGGTGCGGGCCTTCGCCCGGAGCATACCGTGTACGAACGCCGTCACCGGCGAAGCAGGGTTGATCGTGCAAGGTGCGGCTAATGGGAAACCCTCCGTCATTGCCATCCTCGGGCAAGGGTGCGTCGATGGCAGTGGTTGGAAAGTCTGTTTCGGGCTGGGGTGCTATATGCAGTGTTTCTCCGCTCGCGCAAATTCGTTCGTCAGCATCTTTCAGTATCACGCTAGTCAGCGCAACATGACGTCCGTTTTTGATCTCTGATGCTGTTATCGAGAATCCGGCAAATGGTATGGGGCGTTGCAGATTCACGGTCAGTCGCACCAATTGTTTGTCCGGCATAATCGCTTCAGCAGCGCGTGCCAGCAACCCGGTTGGCGGGCCGGCGTGACAGTGTTCCGGATGCCAGGGCCCGCGGGTGTGATCGGTGGGCTGAAACCAGTCGGATTTGCTTGCTTCAAAGAAACTCTCAACCAACATAGAATATAGTGTCTTTACGTTATAGATTTAAAATAGCTGCAGTTTGATAGCACCTAAGTTCGAAAGCACATAACCTCGGTAACACATAACGCATTTTTTTAGCGTTTATTTTTAAGTAAAGATTAAAATTATCCACAGTAAAAAGCCTATGATCAGCACGGGATTATTGTCAGAATCCGGTTATTCACCAGGAATATTTTAACATGAGCAATCCGTTATACAGCTTGCTTGCCACGCACGCTGAAACCGATGCAGTACTTTTCACTGGAACGCACGATGCTGATATTCGGTATAAGCAGTTTTTTACGACAGTCGCCCGGGCTGCCAGTGTACTTGTCGATCAGGGTGTCAATGCCGGTGATCGGGTGGCATTGCAGACGACAAAATCAATTGATGCACTCGCTGTGTATGTGGCGTGCGCGAAGATTGGTGCTGTGTTTCTTCCGCTAAACACAGCGTACACATTGCGCGAAACAGAATTCTTTCTCCAGGATGCCGGTGTCAGTGTATTTATCACTTCCAGCGAGCGTGAAGCGGTTTTACTGACAGCGGATGTGAAGAATGTTCAAGACCCTATGAAGGTTATGTCACTGGACGGCGACGGATCGGGTAGTTTTAGCGATGCTATGACACAGGCTGATACGTTAGATACTGTTGCGAGCGTTTCATCAAGCGATCTGGGCGCCATTCTATATACCAGCGGCACAACCGGTCGTTCTAAAGGCGCTATGTTAAGCCAGGATAATCTGGCATCAAACACCCGTGTGCTTGTTGATTACTGGCAATTCACCGCAGATGATTGTCTGCTGCATGCGTTACCGATCTATCACACCCATGGTCTGTTTGTCGCTTGTAATGTGATTCTGGCGAGCGGTGCATCAATGATCTTTCAGCCTTCTTTTAACGTTGATGCTGTGTTGGCTGAACTCCCGCAAGCTAACACGATGATGGGTGTGCCTACCTTCTACACCCGTTTGCTGGTCGATGAGCGTTTCGACGCTGACACAACCAAACATATGCGTTTGTTTACCTCAGGAAGTGCACCGATGTTGGCTGAAACCCACACGCAGTTTGAGGAGCGAACAGGTTTGCGCATTCTAGAGCGCTACGGTATGACGGAAACCGGTATGTTGACGTCAAATCCTTACTTGACCAGCGCTGGTGCGCGCAAGCCAGGTACAGTGGGCTTGCCTTTACCGGGTGTAAGCTTGCGGATAAAAGACGAGGAAACTGCTCAGGATGTAGCACAAGGATCGATAGGAATGATAGAAGTCACAGGTCCCAATGTCTTCAAGGGCTATTGGAATTTACCAGAAAAAACGACTGAAGAATTCACATCAGACGGTTTTTTTATCACCGGTGATCTTGGCTTTCTGGATGATGATGGCTACGTCACAATAGTAGGTCGTAACAAAGATCTGATTATTTCCGGTGGATTCAATGTTTACCCAAAGGAAGTTGAACTGCTGATAGACGAGGTGGTTGGCATAAAGGAATCGGCGGTTATCGGGCTGCCTCATACGGATTTTGGAGAGGCTGTGACGGCAGTACTGGTAGTTGAAGCAGAACACACTGATAGTGGTGAGGGAGTCGAGTCACCAGTTATCGGAAGGGTCAAATCACATCTTTCTGATGAGCTCGCGAAATTCAAGCAGCCCAAACAGTATGTGATACTGGATGAACTGCCACGCAATGCGATGGGTAAGGTACAAAAAAATCGACTGCGCGAGCAGTACGATCATTTGTACCGAGGTTGATCATCAGCGCCGGTGACACGCAGCGGTCACCTGTTTTGCAAGCCTTAGTATTAAGTTGCTCAGGCGGCAGGTGTTGCAACAACTTGTTCGATGGTTTTCGCTAACTGCATGATCGCCTTGATACGTTCAAGGTCTCCCACTTCGTTAGCTAACAACAGCACTAGTCGCGCATTCAGTGTTGTACTTTGATCCAGATCCAGCCCGCGGTGCACTTCCAGCAGCGCATCATAGATCTCATCGTCGGTAGAATTATGTTGCGTCGCGTCTGTCTGGTGTTTTGTCTGTGTATTCATGCCCGTATCTCATCCCCGAATATATGCGCTTACGTTCCGGTTGTGTTTCCGGCTTCTTATCGATCGCGCAGTACGTCTGCACGCCAATTGGTTTTTTATATCGCTCAGGATAACCTTATATGGCGTGTTAAATTGCCGCTGTGGCAGCTATTTTCACGGGTATAAGTCACGCAGGATACGGTCCGTTGTGTAGACTTTGCTGAATAGCAGGTGATATTAATTGTTGAAAACAAGTTATGCATCACACTAAAGCAGGCATCGTTTAACACCTGCATAAGTTAGCGCAGTGAAGGTGCATTAATCGGAGAACCCTGCCCATTGCCAGTACAGCTCACGTACTTTTCTGGTCACAGTGCCGTTTTGTAAATCGCGGTCTTCCAGGCGCGTAACAGGAGTTACTTTGGTTAGATTACCGCTCAGGAAAATTTCGTCTGCGTGGTAAAAATCTTCATAACTAAGCGATTTTTCATGCACGGGTATATTATTTTCGGTGCAGAGCTGCATGATGCGCTGACGTGTAATGCCATTTAAAAAAGTGCCATTGGGTATCGGTGTCAGAACCTCACCGTCCTTGACCATAAATATGTTGGCACTTGCCGATTCAGCAACATTTCCCAACATATCCAACACCAAAGCATTATCAAACCCACGTTGATTGGCTTCGCGAAACATCCGCGCATTGTTTGGATACAAGCAGGCGGCTTTACAGTCGACAGTTGCACTGGCAAGGGTTGGACGGGTGTAGCTTGAGCGTGCTAATGAGATTGTTTTACCAGCAGGTGGCATCGGAACTTCCTCAAGGCACAAACAAAAAGCTGTTGATGCCGGATCAGCAACGATAACGCTGCCACTGTTTTCAGTGGACCAGTACATCGGGCGAATATAGATGGGAGCATCAACGGTGCATTTAGCCAGGCCTTCATGGGTCAGAGTGACCATGTCATCAGAAGACATGCTCGGTTCCATGCCCATGACACGTGCTGAATTATTGACTCTTTGGCAGTGGCGATCCAGATCCGGTACTTTGCCTTGCCATGCCCGCGCACCGTCAAATACCAACGTTCCCAACCAGATCGCGTGGTCAGCTGCCCGCATGACTGCCGGGTTGCCGTCATGCCATGTGCCTTCGAAGTAGGTCTTTATGTTAGTTCCAGCAGCCATTCGTGTGTTTCATTTTTTTGTTATCGTGACCACAAAAGTACCACTGCCGGGGAGATTCGTGCAACAGCTGGTCGGTTGCGTCTTGCCGGTAGTTTTGTTGTTGTCGGTGTGGAGCTATTATTTTAAGTCTGCAGGTGTTTGACGTGCTACCTTATTGCTCAGGGTGATAGGTGCAGTCCGTTGTTTTGTGAAGATCTAAATCTAGCCTGCTCTATTCATGAAGGGTTCGCCACCAGAGTCTGGCTACCTAAGCAGGTCGCACGATTGAGCGAAATTCGTAGAAATCTACGGGTTGAGCTCAATCGAGTGAGCTGCGACGGTAGACTGGCACTGGTGGTGAAT
>CALFCF010000083.1 GCA_937951345.1 uncultured Granulosicoccaceae bacterium | reverse complement strand
CAATCGAGTGAGCTGCGACGGCAGACGGGCACTGGGGGTGAATAGAAAACAGTGTGCGAACATCCACAGCGGTGCCAAAACTGCTTTTCTAACTGGAAATTGCTTAGTTTTCATTGTCATTGTTTTCGCCTTCGTCAATAGAGCAGGTTTGTGGATATCAGTTACTTGGGATTCGCCTGCAGCACATCCTGCAACACGATGGTAAGGGATGTCTGCACTTCGGCAAGCGTTTTGCCGGCATCAATGACGCGAAAACGATTCGGCTGAGTCTGTGCCCGCTCGAGATAGCCTTCACGTACCAGATTAAAAAAGTCGCGATCTTCCTGCTCTATGCGATCCGGTGCCACGCCGCGGGAGGCAACGCGACGGCGTCCTTCATCTATATCCAAATCCAGATAGAGCGTCACATCCGGTACGGTGGGCCCAACCACCAGAGCATCAAGCGTAGATATAAAATCAAACCCCAGGCCTCGACCCTTGCCCTGGTAGGCGTAGCTGGCATCGACAAAGCGATCTGTCACGACTGTTTGACCCGCAGCTAGCGCTGGTCTGATCACATGTTTCAGGTGCTCTTGTCGCGCAGCAAACATCAATAATGCTTCGCTTGCAGCATCCAGTGTATTCTGACTATCGAGTAATACCGAACGGATTTTCTCAGCCTCGGCCGTACCACCGGGTTCACGCGTCGCCACTACAATATGTTCGGCTGCACGTAAATAATCGCAGATAAACCGGTGGTTAGTCGATTTACCAGCCCCCTCGACCCCTTCGATTGAAACAAACAAGCCGCTCATTACTCATTGCTCAGTTATTTTCTTAGACAGACACAACGTTCCGGCAAAGCCAGGCTAATTATTATCAACGTTTTAATTGATATTTTCGTACCGCGGCATTGTGCTCTTCTACCGTTTTAGAGAAGTGATGGGTACCATCGCCTTTTGATACAAAGAACAATTTATCTGTGTCATCCGGATTCAGTGCAGCATTAATGGCTTCACGCCCTACCATCGCAATCGGTGTTGGTGGCAACCCGGCGCGGGTATAGGTGTTATAGGGCGTATCTGTGCGCAGATCTCGCCGTCGGATATTGCCATCGTAACTGTCGCCAATGCCGTAAATCACCGTCGGATCGGTTTGCAAACGCATACCCTTTCGCAAACGTGAAACAAAGACACCCGCGATCAACGGCCTCTCTTCTGCGACCGCTGATTCTTTTTCTATGATAGAAGCCATTATCAGTGCTTCGTAAGGGCTTTCGTAGGGAAGATTTTCTGCACGATTACGCCATTCCTCGTCGAGCACCTCAGTGAGCAGCTCATGTGAACGGCGTAAAAAATCGAGATCGCTGGTATCTCGCGGGAAGTTATAGGTATCAGCAAAGAAAAGGCCTTCAGGGTGTACCCCCGGTTGACCCAGTGCCTGCATCACCGAATCACCTGATGCAGTGTCAGCTGTTTGCCGTAATGAGTCCACATCAGCAAGCGATTTGAGCAACTGCTTGAAGGTTGTACCTTCAATAATTGCGTGGCTGTACTGCAGCGATTGACCATTGACTAACAATTCAAACAGCGATTCGACTGTCAAAGAATCACTGATGACATATTCGCCCGATTTAATGTTGCGCTCTTGGCCCGTCAACTGCGGTTGCATGCGGGCATGCAGGTAGAACCAATGGGGCTTGTTTATGAATCCACGCGCTGCCAGTTCATTTGCAGTGCGCTTCGCGCTCCAGCCACGCTCTACGACAAAAGTAGCTTCGCCACTGCCTGAGACGCCTCCCTGCGCAAGCCCTATTTCAGCCGACAGAGTGTTGCGGTAGTCGTACCATGCGTAAACTGCTGCGATCCCGGCAACTATCAACAACAACGCGAAAAAGCCGACCAGTTTCTTCACGCTACACTACTCAGATAGCGCGGAAAATCAGACTGCCGTTTGTACCACCAAAGCCAAACGAGTTAGACAGCGCGACTTCAATCTTGTGCTGCCGTGATTCATGAGCCACGTAGTCAAGATCACAACCTTCGTCAGGTTCATCGAGATTTATCGTTGGCGGTGCGATGTTGTCTCGCAGTGCAAGAACAGAGAACACAGCTTCAACGCCACCGGCTGCGCCGAGCAAATGACCAGTCATCGACTTGGTTGAACTCACCAGTAGTTTTTTGACGTGATCACCAAACAGTGTTTTCACTGCGACGTTCTCTGCCAAATCACCGGCTGCGGTTGATGTCCCATGCGCATTAACATAGTCAACATCTCCAGGTTCGAGCCCGGCGTCCCGTAAGGCGTTTTGCATACACAGCTGCGCACCCTCACCATTGGGAGACGGCAATGTGATGTGATAAGCATCGCTACTCATTCCGCTGCCAACCAGCTCGCAATAGATATCAGCACCGCGCTTGGTTGCGCTCTCATAGTCTTCAAGCAGGAGGACGCCGGCACCATCACCGAGTACAAATCCATCACGATTCTTATCCCAGGGTCGACTGGCTTTTTCCGGTTCGTCGTTTCGCGTGGACAAGGCACGTGCTGCACCAAAACCTGCAAGACCAAGTGGCGATGTTGCCATTTCAGCACCACCACACAACATGGCATCAACCTCACCGTAGCGAATCATCCGTGCAGCATCACCGATGTTGTGCGTACCTGCAGCACAGGCAGTGACAATGCAGTAGTTCGGACCTTTGATACCGTAACGAATCGACAGATTACCGGCGATCATATTCGTAATCGTCGATGCGACAAACAGGGGAGAAACTTTGCGTGCACCGCCGTTCAATAACGCACTGTGTTGTCTTTCGATATTCGGTAACCCGCCAATACCCGAACCTATAGCCGCACCCACGCGCCCTGCATTGGCTTCTGTAACCTCAAAACCCGCATCGTCCATTGCCTGAATACCAGCTGCAACACCGAAGTGTACGAATGTATCCATACGTCGCGCTTCTTTCTTTTCAAAATAGTCTTCTATCTTGAAGTCGCGGACAGATGCACTGAATTGTGTTGCGAACGAAGATGCATCGAAAGCGGAAATTGTACGGACGCCCGAAACACCGTTAACGATATTTTCCCAGGCTGAAGCCACAGTATTACCGACCGGTGTTACCAGCCCTAATCCTGTAACCACAACGCGCCTTTTAGTCACTGAAACATTCTCCTGTTGCCCTCATCCTGGTAATTAAGCTGTTTGATGAAATCGGTTAAGGAAACCCGTAATTTCTGCGACAGTTCCGCAGCAGTTCTTGCCAGTCTCATCTGGCTGTGCCGCCTAAGCGCATTTTTTCGCTCCGCGCCATGTACGAGTAACGACTTGTATGGCGTACCACTATCCAATCCGATCAAATCATTGCGCAAAATGTTCAACTGAATGTGGTCACAACTAATTTCGAACCGAAACACACTATATGGATTGATTCTCCACAGGCAGGGTGAGCGTGTCACTTCACCAACCCGTACCAGTTCAAGGTGAGATTTTATCAAGCGACTGAGTAAGGCGCGCTGCTGAATCGGTTAGGCTCACCAGAAACCCGATGCACACATGCATCAATCCATCAAAAAACGAAGCACGCCGGGATGTGTCAGAACACGTGCGAACACGTCAGAACTTAATAGGATGTCCCGGCATGCGTTCGCGTAACGCCTGATTGCCCGGTTATCGAGCAATCAGGGTTGTGTATACACAAGCGCCTACTGCGAGTACGCAAATTTACTGGCGCCTCGCAAAAGCCGAGTGGTTTCTACTGAAGAACAAAATTATGCTGGCAGATTTGCGTTTACGTAATCAACGGCCTGCTGCACGGTGGTGATTTTTTCTGCTTCTTCGTCAGGAATTTCGCAATCGAATTCTTCTTCAAGAGCCATGACGAGCTCCACTGTGTCCAGAGAGTCAGCCCCTAAATCATCCACAAATGATGCAGTTCCGGTGACTTCATCTTCTTTGACACCCAGTTGTTCTACAACAATTTTTTTGACGCGATCGTCAATACTGCTCATGTTCGCTATGACCCCTGTAGTGAGATTTTGACTTGATAGTGCATCGCTGACTTAGCGACGCGCTATTGTAATAAAGACACACCTCCGGTGCCATACACCAGAGAGCTAAAAGTACCATTATTGTACCAATTAACGCGTTATAGGGATTACCACGCTGTTACATCAAGGCATGAACATGCCACCGTTGACGTGCAATGTCTGGCCGGTGATGTAGTCGCCCATTTCAGAGGCCAGGAATACACTCGCATGAGCAACATCAGTAGCCTGCCCCATTTTCCCCAGCGCAATTGAACCCAGCAACGCCTCTTTCTGATCATCTGAGAGTTCATCAGTCATATCGGATTCAATAAATCCGGGTGCAATCGTGTTTGCCGTGACACCACGTGAACCGAGTTCACGCGCCAGCGACTTGGTAAATCCGGTCAGACCCGCCTTAGCCGCAGCATAGTTGGTTTGACCGGGATTACCGGTTGAACCCACAACGGAACCAATATTAATGATGCGCCCATAGCGCGCTTTAACCATCGGGCGGATGCAGGCTTTGCAAACCCGAAATACAGCAGTCAGATTGGTATCAATAATGTCGTTCCATTCATCATCTTTTAATCGCATGAACAGGTTGTCACGCGTGATACCCGCATTATTTACCAGAATTTCAACGGCACCGTACTTATCCGATATGATTTCGATGACACTGGAAATCTGCTCAGGCACAGTCACGTCGAGTTGCATGCCGCAACCCTTTAGCCCGGCATCAGCAAAGCGTTTCGAGATTGCCTCAGCACCCGCCTCTGATGTGGCCGTGCCGATAACACAAGCTCCTTCAGTACCCAGCCGATCGGCAACAGCTTTGCCAATTCCGCGACTGGCCCCTGTGACTAGAGCAATACGATTTTCAAGCAACATAGCGGGATTTTAAATTCAGGAAATTAAACAAAACGAATCAGGCATCTTGTTGCGCGGTATCTGACACACGCGCATCTGCGAGTGCACTGGCGAGCGTACCGGAATCGAAAACGGGATAAACCGGACGTGTTTTATCAATGCGTTTACCCATACCGGTCAACACCTTTCCCGGACCAAGTTCAATGAACAACTCGACTCCTTTTTGTTCGACCAGAGTTGCCATGGATTGCGTCCAGCGTACCGGGCTGAATACATGAACCTTTAGAGATTCGAGCATTTCCCCGACATCTGCCGGTAGGGTAGCCGCTACGTTTTGCACAACCGGCACTGCGGGTAGATGCCAATCAAGTGCATCAATAGCAGGCATGAGTTTTTCACCAGCCGGACGCATCAGCGCACTGTGGTTAGGCACACTGACAGGTACCGGCATAACCTTACGCGCGCCAGCTGCCTTGGCCAATCCGGACGCGACCTCGATCGCGCTCAAGTGGCCGGAAATAACGACCTGTCCGGGTGCATTGAAGTTGACGGCTTCTACAACCGGCCCGGTAGCATCGCCCGATGCGGTCATCTGCTGTACAGCTTCTGCACACACTGCGACGACCTTATCATCATCAAGCCCAAGGACTGCGGCCATGCCGCCCACCCCGTCAGCAACGGCATCAGCCATCAACTCAGCTCTCTGTTTGACCAGATTCACCGCATCGACAAAAGATAGCGCATCACTGGCAACCATTGCCGCAAATTCTCCAACACTGTGCCCAGCCATAGCTACAGGCGCCGGCCCGTCTTGTGCCTGCCAGACGCGAGCGCAGGCAACGCCACTTGCCAGCATCAGTTGTTGCGTGTTGCGCGTATCCTTCTGTTTATCAGCCGGGCCATCCTGTGCCAGCGCCCAAAGATCAAATCCCAATGCGTCGGAACTTTCACTGAATGTATCCCGTACAACAGGGTGCTCTGCGGCCAGTTCGGACAGCATCCCAACCGACTGAGACCCCTGACCGGGGAAAAGAAAAGCAAACGCTCTGGTCATTGTTACTGTGTCTTTAGAAAATTAGCTATTGGATTGTTTATTCGGCGCGCCAGACAGACTTTAAAAGGAAGCATTGACGTAAAGCCACGCTTGACTGTCCTAAATCCTCTACCCCAGACCAATCACATGCGTCATGTCATACAAGCCTGGCGGTTGTGAACTGACCCAATGTGCAGCCCGTATCGCGCCGCGTGCAAACGTCATACGATCCGTCGCGCGATGCGTTATTTCAATGCGTTCGCCCTGACCGGCAAACAAGACCGTGTGATCACCAATTATGTCACCCGCACGAACAGTTTCAAAACCAATGGTTTTGTGGTCACGAACGCCGGTAATTCCCTGCCTCCCGTATACGGCACAGGCGTCAAGATCCCGATTCAGAGCTTTGGCAACTGACTGCCCCATCCGTAACGCAGTCCCTGAAGGCGCATCCACCTTGTTACGGTGATGCGCCTCGATAATCTCGACGTCATAGTCATCGCCAAGGCTTGCGGCCGCAGCCTCAAGCAGACCCAGAGTCAATGTAACACCCACGCTAAAATTGGGTGCAAATACAACCGCATGTTCTTTCGCTACCTGCTCAAGTTGCGCGACACCATTTGCATCAAATCCGGTCGTGCCAACAACAAAAGATTTATCCGTACCCGCAAGTGCGCTCATCATCGCAAGCGTCACATCCGGACGGGTAAAGTCGACACAGACATCGAATTGATCAACAACCGGAGGAAGCGCATCAATGACATCCCGGGCATCTGATCGATCAGCATAAGCCGGTTCCAGCAATGCTACCTGATGACCGACACTCGCATGCCCTGCATACTCAGCGGCAGCTCCCAGTTCACAGGATGGGTGCTCTGCCAGCGCCAGCAGCAATTGCCTGCCCATTCGACCAGCAGCACCGTTAATGGCTACGCGCGGATTATTCATAGTCACTTTCGTTTATCAACTTTTAATCAACTTTTGAGAAGCAACTGTAGCTGTGCTTCATCAAGAACTGGAACACCGAGATTCTCAGCTTTAGCGAGCTTTGATCCCGGCGCATCACCCGCGATCAAACCTGTGGTCTTTGCAGATACACTCGACACCACCCGCGCACCTTTGTCGCTCAACAAGCGCTTGGCTTCATCACGCGTCATCGAGGATAAGGTACCTGTCAGTACATAGCTGGTGCCATCGAGCGACTGGCTCTGTGTTGTACTTGTTGCATCTGGCTCGACCCAGTGCACACCCGCAGACAATAACGCACGCATAGTATCAACGTTGTTACTGTCTGCGAAATAGGCAATGATGTTATTCGCCACGATCGGTCCAATATCATTAATCGCCTCCAGAGCCGCGACATCTGCAGCCTCAAGCTGTTCAACTGTTCGAAACGCACCGGCAAGATTCTCAGCACTGGTTTCGCCCACCTCACGAATCCCCAGCGCGAATATAAAACGGGCGAATGTCGTTGACTTGCTCGCTTCGATCGACGCGACCAGGTTAGTCGCTGATTTAACACCCATTCTCGGCAGTTCAGCGATCTCTTCAATGCGCAGCGCAAACAGATCATCGACGCGTTTAACCAAACCGGCATCCATCAATTGCTCGACCAGTTTATCGCCGAGTCCATCGATATCCATGGCTCGTCGTGACGCAAAGTGTTTAACATATTCTTTGTGCTGTGCCGGACACCCCCTGCCCGCCGTACACCGGGCGACAGCCTCTTCAGCACTATGCTCAACGGGTGAACCACAAACCGGACAGGTCTCCGGCAGTTTTATTTTTCTGCGACGCGGCGTACCCGCTTGCTTGCGATCGTCCAGCACAACACGTACAACTTCGGGGATAACATCACCGGCTCTACGGATTATTACTTTGTCATTTACACGAATATCTTTGCGGGTGATCTCATCAAGATTGTGCAACGTTGCGTTACTGACCGTCACCCCCCCGACCGATACCGGCTCCAATCTGGCAACAGGTGTCAAAGCCCCCGTGCGTCCAACCTGGAATTCAACCTCGATCAAATGTGTTACGGATTCTTCGGCGGGAAACTTGTAGGCAATCGCCCATCGGGGAGCGCGTGAGACCTGACCAAGCAACTGTTGTCTGGAGCGTTCATTAACTTTAAATACCACACCGTCTATTTCGTAAGGCAGCGCCGAACGCCGGCTTTGGATATCGTTGTAGTAGTCAAAACACGCTGAAAGATTCGCGCAGACTTTCGTTTCACTACAAACCGGAAATCCGATTTTCGCCAGCCACTCCAACATGCTCTGTTGTGTCGCCGGCACCTTGAAACCCTGACTCACATCGCCCAGTGCATAAACGTACAAAGATAGTTGCCGGCTGGCGGTAATACTGGAGTCGAGCAACCTCAAGCTACCGGCGGCTGCATTGCGAGGGTTGGCAAATTCTTTGTTGCCGCTTTTTCGCTGCGCGTTGTTTAATGCCGTAAAGGCCGCTTTCTCCATGAAAACTTCCCCGCGTACGATCAATTCTTTCGGCAGTCCGGCGGATTTGCCCCCGGATACCTGCAAAGTCAGTGGTAACGCCGAAAGTGTGCGTAAATTAAGCGTTATATCTTCACCTTGCGAGCCATCGCCACGGGTTGCACCCTGAACAAAGACACCATCTTCATAGCGAAGACTAACGGCGAGACCATCAAGCTTGGGCTCGGCTGCAAATTCCAGAGTATCGGATTCAGAAAGATCAATACGATCCGCAATACGCTTTTCCCACGCCTGCATGTCTTCCTCGGAAAAGGCATTAGCAAGCGATAACATGGGAACAGAATGGGCAACCGTTGCAAAATTCTGCAACGGTGGAGCGCCGACACGTTGTGTGGGGGAGTCAGCTGATTTGAGCGCTGGATACTTTTCTTCGAGCTCTTGCAGCTCGCGAAACAACGCATCGTACTGCGCATCGGAGATTTTCGGATCATCCAGTACGTGGTACTGATGATTATGTGTGTTTAACTCCTTTCGTAACGCTTCAGCACGCTTTTTTTGAGCGCCGGAGGCACTTTTCACGAAGGAACTGTCTCCGCCAATCGCTGTTTGTGCATGAACTGATGCACGCTATCACGCAGGTGCTGAACCGTTTGCTGACTCAGCGAACTGAAATCGCTGTCGATGATGGTGCAACCCAGCGCGCCGGCCAGCTCACGGGCTTCGCTGACAAAAACCTCAAAGGCCACATCAGCCGCCACCGGAGCCGGAAGTTGCAGAATCATCGTCACACCCGGGGTTTCATAGCTATCAGGGTTGCTTGGTTCGAAGGTGCCGGGTTCTACCATCTTGGCAATCGAAAAAACAATGCTACCTTGATTAAGCGAGTGGTAAATGTTCATTTGCCCGTAGTGATAACCACGTTGTTCGAACAGACTCTGCAAACGCGGTCCGTGAATAATCTGACCGTCAGGTGCGACGATATGAAGTGTTATGACGAACGGATCGATACCACCGGACGAATAAAGCGCGTCTGCATCTCCTCCACCCTGGCGGTTTGATCTTTTCTGTCTTCCTAACAATCCACCGCTCAACTGCGACAACAATCCGCTTAACCCACCCGTTGAACGTGTGGCAGGAGAAGACTGTGAAACGTTTTCCGTCTGATAATCACCATACGATCCCTGCTTACCCTCATCCGGATAGTTGCCTGCATATTGATCGCCGTATTCACCCTGAGGGTGGTTGAGCGGTTGCGCATCCCAACCGGAATCAGCCGGGCGCTGCATATCGTTAGGATCCATCTGCATACCGGAATGACCGGCTTCCGGATAGGCTGCGGGAGCGACGCCTGCTGAATAGTCACGGTCCTGCGAAGGCACTGCATGCACCGATTCGCTGGGTGCAAGATTACCGTTCTGAACACGGTTCGCGGGATCATCAGGGTGGGCTGATTCCATCAACGGGTCCGCCACCACCTGCCCGTATTGATTTTGCATATCACTGGAAGCCTGTCCGGGATGGTAATGGTCGTGCTGGATCGCCGGATGGTCACTGTAAGTGTGTGCCTGGCCCGGCACATCTGTCGGCGCCTGAGGATACGCGGGATCTGCGGCGTTGCCCGCAGCATTATCAGGCAGCCCCTGGTAACCAGCATACTGATCGACCTCTGGACGAGGGTTATTGTACTGATCCGCGTAACCCTGAGAGTCACCGACGACCGGATGCTCAGGTACCCTGTTGCCTGCGTTCGGGTATTTTTTCTGGCGCCCGGAGAAGTACAAAAATCCGAAAATAGCCAGTCCGGCTAGTATAAGAATCCAGCGTAATTCCATACGTCGACATATCTCGGCAAAAAATTGGCAGTGATAAGTTTACCACCAATCGGTAGAGCTAAAAATCAGTCAGAATTTCGATGCTTGACTGATCGAATAAGCTAGGAAAATTAACCAACAACAAGGTGTCCGTTTGCAATTGGTTATTATAGAAGCCATCTCAAAATTGAGATTGTGCGCTCGAGCAGAGCAGTTTACACGCGGTAAATGAGCAGCGCAGAACGGAACACAACGCAGGATCAGCGTGCAGGACTCGGCGTCCCCGATCAATTTTGAGATGGTTTCCAGTAAATGATTATCGAAAGTTAACAGCCGGATCAAGCGCCAGCCAATTCCGCCGCTTCGTCAATGTCCACCGCCACCAATCGAGATACACCCGGCTCATTCATCGTGACACCCATCAATTGCTGAGCGAGTTCCATAGTCAGTTTATTGTGCGTGATAAAGATGAACTGTACGCGTTCGGACATTTCTTTGACCATCGCACAAAACCGTCCCACGTTCGCATCATCAAGTGGCGCATCGACCTCGTCAAGCATACAAAATGGTGACGGGTTCAATTCAAAAAACGCGAATACCAATGCTACTGCGGTTAAAGCTTTCTCGCCACCGGACAACAGTTGATTGCTGGTAATCTTCTTGCCAGGCGGCTGCGCAAGTACGGTTACACCGGTATTCAACAGGTCATCACCCGTCAGCTCCAGATGCGCTTTACCACCCCCGAACAGGCGCGGAAATATTTCCGAAACTTTTGCATTGACCTTGTCAAAGGTTTCCTTAAACCGCGCCCGGGTTTCTTTATCTATTTTCGCTATCGCGCTTTCAAGCGTCGTCAGCGCATCAGTGACATCGACGTGTTGTTTATCAAGGTACTCCTTGCGCTCAAGCTGTTCCGTGTGTTCTTCGATAGCAGCCAGATTTATCGGGCCCAGACGTTGAATCTTGCGTTCCAGGTCTTCGAGCGTTCTGGCCCACTCCTCTGCGGTAGCCTCTTCAGGTAACGACTCAAGTACATCTTTTTCATTGTAGTCCGCTTCCACCATCTGCTCACGAACGGTTTTCACGCGCACGCGAACCTCCTGCGTCTCCATGCGTTCCTCCTGAATCGCTTCGCGAGCACTTTGCACACGCGATTCAGCCTGCAACCTTGCCTGTTCATGGGATCGCAAACGTTGTTCTGATTTCTCAAGCGCCTCGCGGGCAGCCGCGAGTGTTGATTCTGATGCATGATGCGCACTCAACACACCATCAAGCGATGCTTCCAGTGCAATCAGTGGATCTTCCTCGTCACTGGACAGCGCCAGTGAAAGCTGCTCCTGACGCACAGTGAATTGTTCTATCTGTGCTTGCATACGGGTCAAATTCTGATCGGTTGTTTCGCGTGCGGTACGCATCGATTCCATTCGTATAGCGATCTCCTGACCGGCATCGCGCTCCTGCGAAACGAGTTGCTCTGCACGCGCCAGTTCCGCCTGAAGTTCCTGCTGCTCTGCCTTCAATTCGTCCGACTGACCCGTCAACGACTCCATCGCTTCAAGCGCCTCAGCCCGCCGATCACGCGCCTCTTTCACCTGTTGCTCATCGTTGCCTTTGATTTGCTCTATTTCTGCAAGTTCTTCACGCAACCGTGATTGACGACTGTGATACTGCTCCAGCTGCTTTTGGCTGGACACCAATAGACTCTTGGTGTCGGACAGGCGATGTAACACCTGATTGAGGCTGGTCTGCAACGTCTCACGACGACTCTCGTGATCACCGAGCTTCGTGTTAATTTCGCTGAGATCATTTTGCAGTGTGGCAACTGCCTGCTCGTCAGTTTCCAACTGCTCACGCAACGATGCGATTTCGGTTTCGCGCTGCAGCACACTACCCTGCGAATCGGTGATACCGGTGCGTATCCAGCTGGCACCCACCCACCATCCATCCTGCGTAATGAGCGATTGCCCGTCCCCCAGAGCAGAGCGTGAAGACAACGCGTCAGCCAGTGAACCTGCCACCTGCACGTTCGACAACATCTGCAGAACAGTGTCATCGGCAGTGACTTTTGCTGCCAGTGTGCCGGCAGCCCCGGTGTTGTTGCTCTGGCCGGAATATTCGAACATCGTCAGCCTGCCTGACTCTTGACCGTAACCGGACAAGGCTTTCTCCAGCGTCGACATATCGTCAACACAAACTGCCTCGAGGTAGTCGCCAAGAACCAGTTCAACCGCATTCTCCCAACCGGGCTCAGCTTTTAATGTCTCTGCAAGACGCGGTCGCTCCACCAGCTGATACTTATCCAGCCATTGACCGCTGGCAGCCGTGCTATCACCCAGGGCTGCCTGCTGTAGTGCCTCAAGAGACGCCAGTTTACCGATGGCCGTCTGAGCTGTAGCACGCTTGCCATCGAGTGCATCAAGCAACTGTTTGTGTTTTTCACGCAGCGACTGAAGATCAGCAACGCCCGATTCGAGATTTTTAACCAGCCGTGCCTCTTCGGCGGCAATCGCTGTTTCGTCAGCAATGGTCTGTTCGATCGTGTTGTTGACTTCGTCGATCGCAATGGCATTAAGTTCTGTTTGCAAGCGATCAGATCGTTTGCTTGTCTGGGCAATACCACGCTCCAGCTGATCCATGCGCGAGAGTTCAACCTGAGCCGTTTGCGCAAAACCCGACTCGCGCCGAGCATGTTCATCAGCACGGGTTTGCCATTCAGCAAGCTTGGATTTGGCCTGCACCAGCATGTCAGCCGATATCTTCTGGTCAGCCTGAAGTTTGTCGTAAGTAGGCTGATCACTGGCCATCGACTCATCGATATCTTTTATTCGCTTCCGATCGGCTTCAATGTGATCACGTGCTTCCTGCAATGAGCGTTCAAGCTGTTCAAGTTCGGTCGATTGCTGTTCACGACTCTCGCGGGTAAAACGAATCTGTTGCTCGATTTTGGAGACTTCAGACCCCAGCTTGTAATAGTTACCTTGTGCAGTATTAAAACCGTCACTTGCTTCACTCTGATTTTGTCGCTCAGTTTCTATGGACGCTTCGCATTGACGCAGCTCCGCGACCTGTTCTTCGAGCTTTATCTCTTTCTGGCGAATCGACTCATCAGCACTGCCGAGTCGCGAATTGAATTCGACTAAACGTAAACCGAGCAACTCGCCGCGTACCTTATGTTCGTCGTCTTTGAGAACTCGGTATTTTTCAGCGGTACTCGCCTGGCGCTTCAGGTGCGCCAGCTGTTTATCTACTTCTTCGCGCAGATCATCCAGCCGATCCAGATTATCGCGTGTGTGACGGATGCGGGTTTCTGTCTCACGACGCCGTTCTTTATATTTCGAAATACCGGCGGCTTCTTCCAGATAAACGCGCATTTCTTCGGGCTTTGCATCAATAAGCCGCGAGATCATGCCTTGTTCAATAATGGAATAGCTGCGCGGACCAAGCCCGGTACCGAGAAAAATGTCACGGATATCGCGTCGGCGGCAGCGGGTGTTATTCAGGAAGTAACGCGACTGGCCGTCGCGCGAGACCTCGCGGCGGACCGCGACTTCGGCATAACGCGCATACTCGCCACCCAGCGACGCATCACTGTTATCAAATACCAGCTCGACGTATGCTGTTCCGACAGGTTTACGAGATGCAGAGCCGGTAAAAATGACATCGTCCATGGAATCACCACGGAGCTGCTTGGCCGAGGTTTCTCCCATGACCCAGCGGACGGCATCAATCGTGTTTGATTTACCGCATCCGTTAGGACCGACGATACCAATCAGATCACCGGGCAGGCTGATGCTGGTGGGATCAACAAATGATTTGAAACCTGATAACTTTATGCTGCTCAGGCGCATTGGCTGATAAAGGGCAGTAGAGATGCCACATTGTACTTGGTTTTACGGAACAACGCAGTCCACTCCGGACAATTCCATAGATCATGTAATAACAGTAGCACAGCGTTCATCAAATACTGCCAAGCGATGCACTATCCGGGAGACTCCTCAGATGCTCACAAAAAGATATCCACAATCTGTGCGCTACGTCGTTGTGGCCTGGCTGACTCTTTGGTGTCACTTCAGCTTCTCCAGTCTCTCTCTCGCCGACATAGAAAGAGGCACCAAAATACAATTCGACAACGGGTTCAGTTTACACCAACAACCGGTTCCGGGCGGCATCGCTGTAATAGACCTGAACGCGGCCGACGCATCATCAACACAAACTCCGACTGTCCTCTGGCAGCAGAAAAACATCGCCGTACTGGCAAGCCGCGACCGCTGGTTTGCTATCGTAGGCGTACCTCTCGATATCGCTGAGGGTGTTCATTGGCTGTCAGTGTTTGACACAGATGGTGAGCAACGTCAGATCAGTTTCAACGTGACGGCGCACGACTATCCGTTACAAAAACTCCAGATCGCAAATGAGGACCTGGTGACGCCCCCGGCATCTCTGGCCACACGTCTACAGATCGATCGCAGGCAAATGCTTGAAGCCCGCAATGCCTGGCGCGATGACTTCAATGCGGCAAACTTTCAGTTGCCGGTAGACGGTCGCATCAGCAGTATCTTCGGCCTGCAACGGCTGTTCAATAACAAGCGGCGCAGCCGCCATCTCGGACTGGATATAGCTGTGCCCACTGGTGTGCCGGTATTCGCCAGCCATGCCGGCATTATCAGCGAGGTCGGTGATTATCACTTCAATGGCAAAACCGTTTTCATCGACCATGGACTGGGCCTGGTTGGGCTTTATTCGCATCTGAGCAAAATTCTGGTGCGCCCCGGTGAATATGTGATCGCCGGGCAAACGGTGGGGCTGGTGGGGGCAACAGGGCGTGTTACCGGTCCGCACCTGCATTGGGGTGTCGCTCTCAATGGCACCTGGATAGATCCGCAATTGCTCGTCATCGAATAACCGCATTTATGGATCGAATGCTAGAGTTCAATACCGGATAATTTCGACGGGCAACGCTACTGTCGTCGCGATTTTCGCTCTTTCTTTGTCGCTTTTTCTTTTGTAGTTTTGCTGCTGCGCCCGGTTTTTTTGCCCTTATTCTTATACGGGTTGTCCGATTGGCGCATGCGCAATTGCAATGGTGTACCGAACAAACCGATTTCCTTTTGAAAAAAGTTAACCAGATAGCGCTGGTAGTCACGCGGCAGCTTGTCCGTCTGATTTCCGTGTATCACCACAACCGGCGGGTGAATGCCCCCCTGATGGGCATAGCGGAGTTTTATACGCCTGCCATTAACCATCGGCGGCTGATGCCGCTCAATCGCCAGAGCCAGTAATCGCGTTAACTCCGGTGTACTCAAATTGATATGGGCGCTTCTGTAAGCCCGATCAATCGAGCGTAACATCCCGCCAATCCCTGTCCCTTTCAACGCACTGATAAAATGGATGCGCGTGAAATTAAGAAACGTGACTCGCCGTGTCAGATCATCCTTAACCTGCTCGCGCTGATCCCGATCAAGGGCATCCCATTTGTTCACGGCAACAACCAATGCCCGACCCCGGTCGATGGTGTAACCCAATAGCTGCAGATCCTGTTCACTAACACCCTGAGTTGCGTCTATCAAATAGACACAGACATGCGCGCACTCAATTGCCGCGAGTGTTTTCACGACACTGAACTTTTCAACGATATCCGTGACCTTGCCGCGTTTACGAACACCGGCGGTATCGATAAGTGTGTAAGACCGGCCGGCACGCGAAAACGGTATCGATATGGCGTCTCTTGTTGTACCCGGTGTATCGTTGGCTATAACTCTGCTTTCGCCACAAAGACAATTAGTCAACGTCGATTTACCGGCATTGGGGCGTCCGATAAATGCGATCGCAATGGGCATGGGTGTAGAATCCCGATCAGTATTGTCGGGCACCCACTCATCCGATGCATGGGTTGACCCGGCATCGTCTACGGCTGTCATTTCGTCACTGACGGGGGCGTCTGCATCTGTTGGTTCAACCGGCACAGCACCGATAGTTACCAGCGACTTGCGCACACCGTCCAACAGCAGTTGCACACCTCGCCCGTGCGACGCTGAAATCGCGTAAGGCTCATCGAGACCCATACTGAAAAATTCGGCTTTAGCCTGCTCTTCGCCAACCCCATCGATTTTATTCACCACCAGAACGATGTTTACATCAATGCGCCGCAGTTGCGTGGCAATCTGCTCGTCCGCGGCCGTAAGGCCACTACGCCCATCGACCAGCAGCAGAACAGCATCAGCCTCCTGGATTGCCAGCAAAGTCTGCGCGAAAAGCTCGCCGTCCAGGTCGTCAGTTTGAGACGCATTCACCCGGGTCTTACCCGGTGCGTCACGCTCAAACCGGGTATCGGCCCATTGATCAGCCAGACCACCGGTATCGATTACTGTGTACGGAAAGTCGCCAAGCTGCCCGGCGCCGTACTGCCGGTCACGGGTCAACCCCGGAATATCAGCAACCAACGCATCCCGAGAACGAGTCAGGCGATTAAAAAGCGTTGATTTGCCGACATTCGGTCGCCCTACCAGAGCGATGACTGGCACCTTGTTCACAAAATTATGCAAGTAGTAAGTTCCTGCAGAAGCGGCTCGATGGCCGAAACGGTAAAAAATCAGTGTATGAGAGAGTCTGTCGACTGGCTACTGCGTCGGTGCGCTACCCGTGAATCCGCGTTGCGGGATTTTAACCTCTATGAAACCAAACCGTTGATAGAAACAAATTTGCACAATATTACAGCAAACTGACCGCTATTAGATCGATGAACAGTCAAGGTCTGCGCTGATAGGTCGAAAAAATTCAGGTACTTACAAAAATCGTCCATCTATCGTTAGCAAATTGCGAAAGGATATGTCGTAGCAGGGCCTGATCAACGCGAAATATCAGGTCAACTGCTGTCAGGACTGGCCGCTAACTATTTGTGATCAATACTATTTATCGCGATACAAGCACTTTTTTGCGTAAGTGACGATAATGTCCGACTTACATAAGAACACAGAATCAGGACACACGATTCCTGAAAGCGAGGCACTTGCCATGTGTCTTGCCCGCCCGTGTTCGGGCAGAAAACAGCTTCGCAAACGGTTCCGGTTATCCGGTGCGCACCGATTGAGCGCTTGGCTGTGTCTGTTTGCAAGTCTTTTGCTTACGTCTGCACTACTGCCCGGGATCCTGTCCGCCGAGGATGATCCGTCGAGCAGCTACGATGGCGGTGAATTCGATCTAAACGCAGGCGAATCCTCGTTAATCCGTATTGTTTCAGCAGGTTTCGACAGTAGCTTGCGTGCTTCGGCGGAGACACTGGCATCAACATTCAACTGGCGTAATCTGCCCTTACATAGCGCTGAGTCAGCACCTCGAGCGCTTGCCATTTCTACCTCAGGGCCGAATGCAAGTCTTGAAGATTTAATCGAAGGTCGGGCGGAGCTCGCTATTGTGCGGGCAGACCTGGCAGATCGCATGTACAGCTACTCTGGTGAAAACCCGATAAGCGGTCATAAAGAATTGCGGCTGGTATCGACTCATAAGCCGATACTGCTTCATATTGTGGTTCGCGAAGAATTTAATGGCTCGACGCTTAACGATCTCAAAGGCAAACGCATCAACATCAGTGGCAAAGACGCAGCCACCATGACACAACTTTCCAGCTTGTTGAATTCAGCCGGGTTCAACGCTGATTCCTACGAGGCGGTTTACGCACCGGAGTCTCATGCACTGACAAAACTTGAATCAGGTGCCGTTGATGCTGTTGTGTTTTTCGATCAGGCACCTAGCCGGCTGATCACGAGCCAACTGGAAAACCACAGATTCAGACTGATTGGTTTACCTGAGCAGAAATTGCAGACCATGATTGACCTTGCTGAGACGAACGAACAGCTTCGCAACAATCTCACTCATTATCAGTTACGCAACTCCGCAGACTTCTATGGCGATGGGCAAACTATCACCACGTTCAGCCTGACGTCGTTTTTACTGACGCGCGCCGATGTATCGACGGAAACAATCGATCTGATCATCAACCAGTTAAGTGCCGGGCCAGCCATTGCAAGCAATTCTTCAAATGATTTGAGCTCGGATGGATCAACCAATACGCGCGCCAGCACCTGGTCATCACCACAAGAACCACATCTGATATCAACAGAGATATCACCGATACCGCTGCATCCCAGTTCTCAGATTTTTCTGGATATCTTCTCGGACAGTGAGTTCTACGGTTTGCCTGCAGCACAGCCAGTTCCAGGGACACCTGCCGCTGCACTGCCGGGCGAGAACAGTTTACGCGCGCGAGGACGCGGCGTTAAAAATAAAACGGCGGGGGTTGAATGAAATTCCTCCGCATATTAGGACTGCAACCACACGAGTGGATATTGATTTGCGCAGTCACAACGCTGGCCGCTTTGTTTGCCCTGACTGTACACGGTTATAGCAAACGATTCGAGACGGAGTTAGCGCAGGAGTCGCAGGCTAACCATCACAGAATTTCAGAGCTCGTCACGACGCTTGCATCACTCGAACGAAGTATACGCACAAGCGAGGCACGATTAACGCGTGAACGACTCTCGAGTATCCGTACGTCAGTAACAGTAGCACGCGAACTGGTGGAAGCACGTCAGAAATCACACACTTTTTTAACTGATGGCCCGTACAGCCAGGCACTGGCTCGTATGGTGCCATTGATGAATGATGTGGAATCCTGGCTGACCGATGGATTCGCCAGCCTCTCGCCTTCCGACCCGATAGTTTTGCGAGCCACCAGTCAACAAATCTATTTGACCAAATTGCATTTGCGGCGCTCAGCCAGCGAAGCCAACGCGGGAACGATGAGGCTTCTGGCGCAGCAATCCGGACAAATCAGCAACTTTGCCGGTGTGGTTATACTTCTGATCGGCACCATGTGCGTCATGATGATATGGGCATGGCTGCTACATGCGAAAAACCGCCGATCGCAGGCCAGACTATGGCACGAACGGAAGTTAACCTCCGATTCGATTAACAACATCAACGAGGGCTTTGTGCTGACAGACGCCAACGGCAAAGTACTGGTGGTCAACGAGACACTGCCGCGACTGTCGCCTGCACTAGGCAAACAGCTGGAGAGTTTCCCATACAGTATGGCGTTGGCTAATTGCATCAATGCAAATAACCTGTCGGTGTCAGAGCAAAACGACGAAGCGCAAAAACTTGCGCTCAGATCATCCGATCAACCGCTTGATTCCTCTGTCGTCGACAATCAGCCGGAAGACTCTACAGAGGCTCCCACAACAGCAGTATCAAGCGAACACATTGCAGCGCATGCGCAGGTCATGGAGTTACTGACCGAAGAAGGCCTGTCTTTGCGCGTTACAAATAAACTAACGGGTGATGGTGGCAGGGTCATTACGTTTACAAACATTTCTGATTTAAAGGCTACTCAGGAAAAACTGCACCTGCAGGCAAACTACGACTACCTGACCGGAATAGCAAACCGCAGTTACTATGTCATGCGACTGAACGAAGCGCTTGCCGCTGCCAGACGCCACGGGCATAAAGTTGCGCTAATGCAATTCGACCTGGACAAGTTCAAACAGGTTAACGACACGCTCGGTCACGATGTCGGTGACAAGCTTCTGATCAGTACTGCCAGCCGTATAAAATCGAATTTGCGTGAGTTTGATCTTGCAGCGCGTATTGGTGGTGATGAGTTCGCAGCCATACTCGATCACG
Organism: uncultured Granulosicoccaceae bacterium; assembly: GCA_937951345.1. Lineage (GTDB taxonomy): Bacteria > Pseudomonadota > Gammaproteobacteria > Granulosicoccales > Granulosicoccaceae > CALFCE01. Next base: position 44,073 of record CALFCF010000083.1, on the reverse strand, counting down.
TAAAATCCGAAGACGAAGTAGTCGCGACTGCTGACAGGATAATCAATGAGCTCAGGGAAGTACTGGAAATTGACGGCGTTAAAATAGATTTCAGCGCCAGTATTGGTGTTGCAATTTTCCCCGATCATGCAAGCGATATCGAGTCGTTGATCAAGCATGCCGATATCGCCTGCTATCGCGCAAAAGACTCCGGGCGCAACAACTACAAGCTTTACGGTGCAGACATGAAAGTCGAAGCACTACAGCTGCGTACGCTGGAAACAAAATTGCGCAGAGCGATTGATCGTGATGAGTTAAGCCTTATTTACCAGCAGCAAATGCAACTTGAAGACGGCAGTGTTAAACGGGTTGAAGCCTTTTCGCGCTGGCACGATGTCAAGCTGGGTAACGTACCACCGCACCAGTTCATACCGATTGCCGAAAAGTCAGGCCAGATCGCAAAGCTTGGTGAACAGGTTCTGGAGAAGGCCTACAAACAACTGCACCAATGGCGTGAACAGGGTATCAATGACGTCACAATAGCGGTCAATATAACCAAAAGGAATCTCTTTCTGCCAACGCTTCCCGAAACACTCGACAGACTGTCGTCACGTTACGGATTGAGTGCCAGTAAAATTTCCTTTGAAATTACCGAGGACTCCATTTCCGAGGATCCGTTAGAGGCAGCCAACGTGCTTAACGTGCTGGCAGAGCGAGGCGTACATTTTATAATCGACGACTACGGCATGGGTACATCATCGCTACCGCGAATCAAACAACTCCCCATAGACGCTCTGAAGATCGACGGTGAGTTTACAACCCGTCTAACAGAGGATCAGTCAGCCAGAGACATCGTTGCGGCAATAATCTCAAGCGCGACCAGTCTGCGCATTGATACCGTTGCAGAAAATGTAGAGACCACTGAACAGATCGAGATATTGCGGGAAATGGGATGTACAGCGGTTCAGGGATACTATGTTGGACAACTGCAGTCAGCCGAGGAACTTACTGAAGAACTCCTCAGTATCGAGAATCAGAACGGTGGTCTGAAGCGGGCAGGATAAACACCCGCATTACCATCGTGGTGTCACTTTTTCTGACGTATTTTTTGGCGTATTTTCTAGCGTCGTTTCTAGCGTCGTTTCTACCTCAACGTAGCGCCAACGCATCCGACCGGTCGACGTGTCACTAACGAGTGACGCTTAAAGATACCAGCTCGGATTTAACCCCCTGAAGAAACACCTGCCTTTGGGGGGCTTGTGTATCGTTATCCTGTGAATCGGCCTGCGACTCTGCTGCCACATCAAACACCACCAGCGATGGACTGCTCGGAGACGAACTCAAAGGCTGCGAGCGTCCTATAATAGCGCCATCTGCGGCGTTCAGTACATGTACAAATCCATCGAAGTCAGCCACCGCTAGTAACCCGTCATTGACCAGCGCAGGACGTGTCAACGAACGACCACGTAAACTCTTTACCCGCCAGCGCTCGCTACCATCCGCTTTGGAAACAGCAACAACCTCACTGTTCTGTGCGGTTAAATAGAGTAACTCGTCATCCTGTGCCATGCCGGAAACCGATGACATTGGTACCGACCAGATTAACTGACCGCGTTGCGGCTCAATACGGGCAAGTTGCCCCTGATACGTCACGGCGTAGATAAACTGTTCGTCAATAAGAATGTTGGCGTCCACATCAACCAATCGCTCAATTTCCGAACGGCCACTGGGTAAACTCAACACACTCTGCCACAGCAAAGAACCGTTGGTTCTGGACAAAGCGGCCAGTTTGCCGTCATCCAATCCAATTAGCACACCGGAATCGAGAACCACGGGTTCACCGTAGCCATGTACCGTCAACGCCGGCACATCAAAGTTGGTTGACCACAGCTCTTCACCGGTTTTGCTGTCAAGGCCGCGGATGTTCGCATTGGATGCACGAACCACAACAATACCGTCTGCCTGCTCTGTCGCAGTAGCGGCGACCGGTCGCACCAGTACTGCAGAAGGCATTGCGTAAGTCCAGACACTCTCGCCCGTGGACTTATCCAGTGCATGCACCACTCCGTCGTTACTGGCAACGTAGACGTGGTCTGTATCACCACCTACCCCGCTACCCAGGGTTGATCCAACGTTTCGGCGCCACAACACGGTACCTTTGACAGAATCAAAACCAGCAACATTTCCGTCGACCGAAGCCGCGTAAACACCGCTATTATCGACAAAAGGAAGGAACTGACTAGAACGGCGCTTATCAGTGTCCCCGATAGATTTTCGCCACAGACTTTTTGGTCGCAATTGCTGATCAATGGACGTCAGAGCTGTGGGTGGCACAAGCGGTGGTGGATCAGCACATGCAACAAGCGTCGCAACAAACACAAGCAATAGCACGCGTCGAACAATTGAAGGCAAGGACAAATCAGTCTGCATGGGTTTAGGCCTATTATCTCTGCTGTTCAATTTCACACATTAATTACTGTCAACGCTTTCGCTAACTGGCGTCTGCAGCGCTAGCGAGCTCATTGAGTTTCATGGTAATCCCATTGCGATCACCACCGACCTGATCACTCTCCAATGCAGCCTGATAGGCATCCCGTGCTTTGGCATTTTCACCCGTCGCTACATACAAATCGCCACGCACTTCTTCGACCAAAGCGGTGAAAGACTCGGGTGCTTTCTTTGGCAGGGATTTAAATGCCTCGTCGTGCTTGCCAAGTGCCGCCTGCACACGAGCCAACCGGATACGCGCCGTTAATGCCATTTCTTTTATCGGTGAGTTCGACACAGCCCAGGACAACTCCTTTTCAGCACTGTCCAGATCGTTTTGTTCAACATAACTGCGTGCAGCTGCTAACGCCGCGTAAGTGGCGTATAGACTGTTCTTGTGATCCTTCTTCACTTTGGCGGCGACATCTGCAGCGTTACCTCCATCTGCCAACGATTGAATCGTTTGCTCGTAACCGTCGGATGCTTCGCGTGCCTGGGACTCTTTGTGCTTACCCCAAAACTGCCATCCACCGATAGCCGCAACACCAATTCCCACACCCAGCATCACCGAGCGACCGTTTTCGGCCCACCATGCTTTGAGTGCTTCGACCTGTTGTTCTTCAGTTTCGTAATCCAACGTGTGTTTCCTCGCAAACGCTTATTGGCACAGATTTATTGCGCAGGATAGATTGCACAATATTCGTTTCGTCGGCTGCTCTTAGGCATCACCGTCTAATAAATTTTTAAGCATATCCATCAATTGCCCGCGATCAAGTTGCTGTTGCTCTGCTCTTTCTCTCAATGACTTGACCGTTATCTTTCCGGATGATTGTTCCTCTGCGCCGACAACCAACGCCAGCGATGCACCACTTCTGTCGGCTCGCTTGAATTGTGCCTTCATACTGCCAGGTATGACATTACTGACCAGACGTAATCCTTGAATTTCGCTACGTAAAGATTCTGCCAACTGCTGCCCGGTTGCCGGTGGAAGCTCGGGTGCAACAACGACAAACGCATGTGGCGTTGAGGCGGCAGGGGCATCGGCCACCGCTTCAATTAACGCAATCAGACGTTCCATACCCAATGCCCAGCCAACGGCGGGACAGGATTTACCACCCAGCATATCAATCAGACCGTCATAACGACCACCACCGCAAACAGCACCCTGTGCACCGAGCGCTGAGGTCGTCCACTCCCAGACAGACAGCGAGTAGTAATCCAATCCTCGCACCAACCGCGGATTGATTGAATATGTCAGGCCACAAGCGTCAAGAAGATCCTGCAGTTGCTGAGCATGTTGTCTCGAATCTTCACCCAGTGATTCAGATAACTGCGGCGCTGCATCGTTAAGCGCCTGCATCTCAGGGTTTTTACTATCCAGAATTCGTAAAGGATTGGTTTCAAGGCGGCGCAGACTATCAGTATCGAGTGACGATTCATTTGCCCTGAAATAATCAACCAGCGTGCTGCGATAGGATGCGCGTTCCTGTGCTGTACCCAGTGAGTTGATCTCGAGGTTAACCGCATCAGCAACCCCCAGTTCGCGCCAGATGCGCGCGCTCATCAGTATAAGCTCCGCTTCCACAGCAGCTCCTGCCGCGCCGTATACTTCTGCACCCACCTGGTGGAACTGCCGCGTTCGTCCTTTCTGCGGCCGCTCATATCGAAACATCGGTCCGTTATACCAGATACGGTTGACTCCCCCATCTGTTGTCAGGCCATGTTGCAACGCTGCCCGGACACAGCCGGCGGTATTTTCCGGGCGCAGCGTGAGGCTCTCGCCCGAGCGACTCTCGAACGTATACATCTCCTTCTCGACAATATCGGTGGCTTCACCGATACCGCGCTTGAACAATGCCGTGTTTTCAACCAGTGGCGTGCGTATTTCGGCATAGCCGTATACACGCATGACATCCTGTATCACACGTTCTACACGCTGCCAGATAGCGGAATCTGCCGGCAGCAGATCATGCATTCCTCGAAGACTCTTGATCTTATCGCTCACGAGTCCGCTCACGAGTTAATACGCAGCGCGATCTCTTCGAGACCGATAGCGTCCGCATCGCTCGATGGCACAATATGTCTGCAGCGCATAGTCATTCAATCGCTCGATAGTATCGCAGCCAACGATTACAACGGTTGTGACAGATACTGTCCGGCTTCGCGCGATTTAGGAAATTCATTGAGCAGGCGGTTTGCAAATCCCCGTGCCGAATCAACATCGCCACTGGCACGTTTGATATTCATTGCCAGCAACAAACTGGCAGGCGTTACCTTTCCGTAAACCTCAAATCGATTTAAATACGCATCAGCGATACGCAACTGGTTGCGCTGATAAGTAAGATCGGCCATGTGCAGCAACGCATTCGGGAAGCGCGGGTTCTTTCGTATGGCGTCGCGCAGGAAAGTTTCGGCCTGCTCCAGACGTCCGTCGTCAAGCAGACAGAGGCCTGCGTTATCAAGTGCGAACCAGGGGGTGCGGTAAAACGGATTTTCAGCGGCAGCACTGAAGTTCTCGACGGCCTCATCGACTTCCCCGTTCTGGCACAGGAACACACCATAGCTATTCAGGTGCTCTGCATCATCGGGCTGCAATTCCAGCGCTCGTTGGAAATGACTTTTAGCGAGTTCCGGCTCATCGATTTGCTGTTGCAACCGCGCGTAACTGATATGCGCCAGTGAGTTTCCACTGTCCTGTTCCAACGCTTTTTCCAGTTTCAAACGCGCTTGGTCCAGTTCACCGCGTTGCAGGTATCGCGCACCCAGCTCCGCATTAAATTGTGATGCCTCGGCACTATCCGCACCACCACCGACATCAGGCGTCGTCGTTTGACAGGCACCTACAAACAAAGCTGCTGTCAGCACAATGCCAACCCTGGAGCTTCTCCGGCCTCGTACCACTGTCCGCATAATTTTATTTTTGATCAGGGGCTTTCTCATGTTGAAGCCTCGGACTTATCAAATCCTGACTCACCGAAGCGCGGCGCAGAAAATTTGTTCTGCCGCCGGCTACGGTCGTCGATATCACCTGCCAGTTGGCCACAGGCAGCATCAATATCATCTCCGCGTGTCGCACGCGTCAGCGTCAGCAAACCACCCGCCGTCAGCATCTGGTGAAACCGCGCAATCGCAGCTTTTCCCGAGCGTTCGTAACCTGCCCCCGGAAACGGGTTAAACGGAATCAGGTTAACTTTGGCCGGAAAACCGTCAAGCAGCGAAACCAATTGTCGCGCGTGCTTCGGCTGATCATTAACGCCGGCCAACATCACGTACTCAAAGAACACATGCTTTTTTCGGTCTCCGTCAACATAACGTCGGCAAGCTGCCATCAACTCCCGCAAAGGATACTTGCGGTTCAATGGCACCAGTTCGTTGCGCAATGTATCGGTTGGCGCATGCAGAGACACCGCCAGCGAACAATCCACAGCAGCTGTCATTTTGTCGATTGCAGGCACCACGCCGGACGTACTGACCGTTACTTTTCGTTTGCTTAACCCAAAGGATAGATCATCCATCATCAAATCGAGCGCGGGAATCAGACAAGTCAGGTTTAAAAGCGGCTCCCCCATGCCCATCATGACCACATTGGTGATGGGCGAGCTTTTAGAATCCACACCTTCGGACAATCTGTGTTTAAGCAGTAGATGGCGAGCCAGCCATACCTGCGCGATGATTTCGCCGGTCGTCAGATTGCGATTAAAGCCTTGTCGCGCGGTCGCGCAGAATGAGCAATCGAGCGCACAACCGACCTGCGACGACACGCACAACGTGCCACGATTACCTTCCGGAATGTACACGGTTTCAATGCTGTTGCCGTCACCCAGACCAAATAACCACTTACGCGTGCCGTCACTGGCCGTGCTGTCAAATTCAACAGCAGGTAGTTCTATCGCCGCATGCTCGGAAAGCGTCTGCCGGGTACTGCGGGATAAATCCGACATCGCCTCGAAATCTATGGCACCTTTGTGGTAGATCCACTGCAGCAACTGCCGCGCCCGATACGGCTTTTCACCGAGGCTGACAACATACTGTTCAAGCGCTTGTCGATTCAACGAAAACAGGTTGGTCTTACCCGATTTAGACCACCCTGCCTTACCCTCGACCACAGCAGACATAGGCTTCAGTATATGGGTACTGCTTGTATCACTCTGCGGCACGGGCTTACTCGTCGAATCGCGTTACACGCGCGTCTGACTTATCGGGTGCGGGGGCACACGCCACCGTCACCGAAAAAGAAAGCAATCTCGGTACTGGCTGTGTCTGCGGCATCGGAACCATGCACCGCGTTTTCGTCAATCGAACTTGCGAAGCGCGCACGGATAGTCCCTTCAGCAGCCTCTGCCGGATTGGTCGCTCCCATGACTTCACGGTTCTTGGCAATAGCGTTTTCACCTTCCAATACCTGCACCATTACCGGTCCCGATGTCATGAATTTCACCAGATCCTTATAAAAAGGACGCTCCTTGTGAACAGCGTAGAATTCGCCAGCTTGCTGTTCGCTCAAATGCATCATCCTGGCTGCAACGATTGATAACCCGGCTTTTTCAAAGCAGTCGTAAATTTCGCCAATGACATTTTTGGCAACAGCATCGGGTTTAATAATCGAGATAGTTTGTTCAATAGCCATTTCAGGCGGGCTCCAGTAAAAAATTAGAATTAAGTCCTCCGCTACGGTCCCGAAGCTGCCGCATGCGTCCGGTTATGGCCGGCCGCGGTAGACTGCGGAAAGGTCACGCAGCCGTGCATCAATGGCTTCGCGACAATCCGTTGAACGGAGATTTACAGACAACCTGTAAGTATAAGCTATCAGCGCTGCGATAGATGCAGCCATCTTGTCCTGGTAACTGTCCGGATGCGATTTACCGGGCGCCGACCAGAGAGGGGCTTTCAGATGGCTTTTCCGAAAACGCTACACAGCGAACCGAACAGGTGGTCGGTGACTGTGCTAGATGAAAAAAGTTGATTTACTTGAGTGTGACGGTCCGGAAACTCAACGGCTCAGCAGACGATGTGTCGAATTCAGCACCGGCAGCCGCTCCGGCCTTGGCAACCTCGCGGGCATTGCGTGCCTTGCTGTAGACCGCATGCATCGCGCCCAGGGCAAATGCCGCACCCGAGCCTACCGCCCAAAAGCGCGTGTACTCGTAGACTTCACGCAGAGCGAACATCGCGAAAATACCGTTGGAATTAATAAACACACTATCGATCTGACTGGTTTCGTACGGATCTTCTTCCGAATCTTTAGGGTTTAGAAAAAACTTTTCTTTTAATACCGGGTGCAGGCGGACCAACGTGTCGAAGGTTGAATCACGTGTAGAAAAGTCGATGTCCAGTGATTTGTCCCGAAACGCCCTTTCGGCCACCAGCGTATGGGCAGCGCTTCCGACGATCCCCATGTGAGTCTGCCCGAATGTTTGAATCTTGTTGTGATGACAATCGAGTTGATTCGACAGACGGATATCTCCGAACGTGGTTAACGAGTCGGCTGCAATGCAGGCTTGTTTGCCTTTTCTGGCAACAACAATAGTGGACATACGGGTGTTTAAAATATTGATCAGTTATACGATACGGGAGGTCAACCAAACGGAATCCCGGTCGTCGCGATTGTTTGTGCCCGGCATCGCGTCACTCAACGTCAGACGCGTGGTTCGGGCGATATGTCAGGCGCAGGTCCTCTCCAACCTGACGAACATCATCAAGCAGCAAGGGCAACCTAGCATCCATGGTAGTGATACCCGGCAACATAAACTGCGGCCTGGCCTCATTTCCCATCACATGCGACGCGAGGTAGACCACAATTTCATCCACCAGTCCGGCTTCAAGCATCGCGCCACACAACACCGGACCGGCTTCAACATGGACAAGGTTTACCGGCAATGCACCCAGCTCATCGAGAACGAGACCCAGATCAGGTTTTCCGTTACTATCCGACTTAACAGAAATCATTTTAACTTTATCAGATAAAGCATTGTAATTATTATTATTTTTACAAGAAAACAAGTAAACCATACCACCACACTGAAACAACCCGGCATCGACCGGGGTGCGACACTGCGAGTCCAACACCGCACGAATCGGCTGCCTGACTACCTCACCGGCAGGCAGATCGAGATCGTCATTGGTTAGCCTGACATCAAGTGACGGATTGTCAGCCAGCACGGTACCGCTTCCGGTCATGACGCAATCCGACTCGGCACGCAGGAACTGCACATCACGCCGCGCATCGGGGCCGGTTATCCAGACTGACTCACCATTGGCGAGAGCAGTTCGCCCATCGAGGCTGGAAGCAATCTTCAAGCGCACCCATGGGCGCTTGCGGCGACACCGGTGCATGAAATACCGGTGCCGGTTTTTCGCAACATTCTCCAGCAGACCGGTCTCAACCTTGACACCTGCGTCGCGTAACAACTGACAACCTCGACCACTGACTCGATCATCCGGGTCAAGGGTTGCAACGACAACACGCTTTACGCCAGCGCTGATCAACGCATCGACACAAGGTGGAGTGCGCCCGACATGAGCACACGGTTCAAGCGTCACGTAAACTGTTGACCCACGAACCATGTGCTGCTGCTCAGCAGCCGCATCCAATGCGACGATTTCAGCGTGCGCACCACCTGCCGCGCGAGTAGCACCACGACCCAATATGCGTTCTGAAGAGGCGATAACACAACCTACCGCGGGATTTGGCGGCGCTGTAAAACGTGCAGCGGCGCCAAGGCGCAAGGCCTCTGCCATCAGCTCATGATCACGCGCGCTCCAGGATTCAGTCATCGAGCAGGGACATTTGGTTTTTGATGTCTTCAGTGGAGGGTTCCTGCTCAAGACGGTCTATCACTTCCCTGAACTGAGCAACATCCTCAAAGCTGCGGTAGACCGATGCGAAACGGATGTAGGCCACCTCATCCAGGTTACGTAATTCATCCATTACCCATTCACCCACCTGGCGAGCTTTGATTTCGCGTTCGCCCAGCTGCACGCAGCGGTGCTTTATACGTGAGACGGCTGCATCGAGTAACTCCACACTAACAGGACGCTTCTCCAACGCCTTTTGTAAACCTGCCATCAACTTCTGTTCGGAAAACGGTTCCCTGTTGCCCTGGCTTTTAACAACGCGGGGTAGATTGACTTCAGCTGATTCGTAGGTGGTGAAACGCTCGTCACATTCCAGGCATCCACGGCGACGACGAACCTGATCACTGTCGGCGCTTAAACGTGAATCGATAACCTTTGAATCAACGGCGCCACAGAAAGGGCAGCGCACGGCGGGACTCCATGGTAATTAGTGTCAAAAAAAGGCGCGACCTGCAAACGTACAGGCGGCATCCAAGAATAGCACAGGCCCGCGGCCAAAAAACCGACCGCTGCGGCTGTATTCGCCCCTGCTAGCAGCTCGCTTATGCCCGTCCAACGCCACCGGTCACTGCCGTCATTCCGAGAACTGCGCACATATAAAACGTCCGCCCTGCTGTGCTAGAATTCGCCCCGTTCAGGCGATAGACGAGCGTTTCCCGGAAACACGAAGCGCTGTTGTATAAGTCCTGTATCAGTCGATTGTGAATATTACGACATTTGTGGAATCGTAAAGGTAACGCTAACTGCCGGACACTGTGAACTCCCAGCGAAATTCAATGCTTCCGGACCGGACAATTCACGCCCGGGATACAACAACTTCACGAGACCTGCACGAATCCTGCACAAAATCCGTTAAGAATCCCTTCCACTTACACAGACATTAAAACGACTAGTTCTCAGCCATGACTCAACCGAAACGAATTGCTGTTACCGGCGCAGCCGGACAAATCTGTTACTCCATGCTGTATCGCATAGCAGCCGGTGAGATCTACGGGCCGAATCAACCTGTCAGATTACAGCTGCTTGAAATCACACCCGCGCTGGGTGTTCTCGAAGCCGTCAAGATGGAGCTCGACGACTGCGCGTTTCCGTTGCTTGACTCAGTCGTTTGTACCGATGATGCAAAGGTTGCCCTCGAAGGCGTTGACGCCGCGCTGTTTGTCGGTGCAAAGCCGCGTGGACCGGGTATGGAACGTAGTGATCTAATTGCCGACAACGGCAAAATATTCAGCATATTAGGCAAGACATTAAACGAAGTGGGCAGCAGCGATGTAAAAGTCTGTGTTGTTGGAAATCCGGCCAATACCAATGCCTATATCCTGAAAGCCAATGCACCGGCAATCAATCCGAGAAATATCACCGCACTAACACGCCTCGATCACAATAGAGCACTGACACAGCTTGCGCACAAAACCGGCAGCCGTATTGATCAAATTAAAAAGATGATCATTTGGGGCAATCATTCAACTACTCAGGTACCGGACATTACTTTTGCAACTGTTGATGGCAAAGACGCCCCATCCCTGGTAGATGAATCGTGGGCGATGAATGACTTCATACCGACTGTGGCAAAACGCGGTGCAGCAGTAATCGATGCGCGCGGCAGCTCAAGCGCAGCGTCTGCAGCGAATGCGGTCATCGACCATATGGCATCCTGGGAAAAAGGAACGGATGCGGGCGACTGGGTAAGCATGGCTGTTCCCAGTGACGGTAGCTACGGTATTGAAGAAGGGTTGATTTATTCGGTACCCGTTACCTGTAGCAACGGTGACTACACGATAATCAGTGACTTGAAACCCACCGATGCGATGCGCGAGAAAATGAAAGCCAGTGAAAAAGAATTACTGGATGAGAAAAATACCGTCGCTGACCTGATTTAATCAGTCGGGTTGATCCACACCTTCGTACTGGCCACCAGACGGAGCGAAAAGCCGAATCCTGTCTGCCGGGGTGCATAGTCGCCCTGTCAGTCAGTACCCAAATCAGGTCGCATCAAAATCAATTTCTATACGGTTTTTATCGTTGTCACTGTCGTTACTGTTGTCAGACGCACGCGACTGGCAGGCCAGTATGTACCCGTTTTCCACTTCCCAGCTAGCCAATGAATAGTTAGCATCCATTGACACTTCACCGGCAAGTAGCTTGCACCGGCACGTGCTACACAGCCCCCCGGCACAGGAATAAGGCAGGTCAATGCCCTGCCTTGTAGCCGCAGCAAGCAACGTCTCTGACTTTCCACGCACTGAAATCCTGCGCGCAACACCATCGATGTGAATGGTAAGCGGCACCTCCTCATTGTCGGATTTTGTGTCACTGTTTGTAGCAGCAACGGAAGTTGAGTGCAAACCAGCCACTGCCTCACCCGGTTGCTGATCGGGTGTCACAAACAATTCCCGATGAATGTTTTCTTGCGCCAAACCAATCGCTGACAACCACGGCACAACCTCATCCTGCATCGCAGGCGGCCCACAGCAGTAAGCAGCATGCCAACCGTCTGCTGGTAACAAGCCTGCATCAACAAAACCGCTCAGACGTTGGCTGTCAATATGCCCTTCCAACAGTGGTGAACCGGTACTCTCACGACTCAAAACATTGATTACAGCCAGGCGCTCCGGGTAGCGGTGTTGCAGCGCATTGATATCGTCAGCGAACATCACATGCTTTGCTGTGCGATTCCCGAGTATCAACGTAAACGATGCATTGGGATCACTGGCCAATAGAGATTTGATAATCGATAGACAAGGTGTAATACCCGATCCCGCAGCTACGATCAGCATCCGGCGCGACACCCCCGGGGTGGTTGCAGGGCTGGCTGTAAACAAACCCTGCGGTGTCATTACCTTAAGCATAATACCTGCGGACAGCCGGTTCGCGTAGGTTGAGAAGCGGCCACCTTCGACACACCGGATACCCACTTCAAGTCGTGACGGTTGGTCTAGCCCGGACGCTATTGAATAGGGGCGCAGCAATCGCTGTCCGTCGATCCGTGCTTGTAATGTCAAATACTGTCCAGGCAGGAATTGGTATTGCTGAGTAAGCTCAGCGGGCACCAGAAACGTCAACCCCACAGAATCTTCAGTGAGTAGCCGCACACGAGTCAGGAGAAGTTCATGGAATTCTGCACGCACGGCCACTGGACAAAAATACCGATTAAGTTACGTTACACATCAACCTTCGTTGCTTCGCAACACAGCAGGCAAACGCAAAATAAGCAGGATCAGCAGAATGGCCAGATACACAACGGGTTCGAGTCGATCTCCTTTGGCAAGCCAGACAAAATGCAACACCGCAAAAACAGCTGCAAAGTAGACCCACTTGTGCAGAGCCTTCCAGCGCTTGCCAAGGCGCCTAACTGCAAACCGGTTTGATGTCACTGCCAGTGGAACGAGAACCACAAAGGCGAGAAATCCTGCGGTGATAAACGGTTTTTCGACGATCTCCAGGACGATATCCAGCCACACCCAGAAGTGATCAAGCCACAGGTAAGTCAGTACGTGCAAACTAGCGTAGAAAAACGCGAAAAGTCCGATCATGCGTCGAACGCGCGCTGCCCATGCCCAACGCAGGTGTAACGTAAGCGGCGTGGCACATAGCGATAGCAACAGGAATCGCAGCGCCCATTCGCCAGTGGCCTGTTCAATACCTTCTACCGGGTTTGGACCGATACTGCCGGTCAGTACTGAAACCACTAATAACGCCAACGGAATACAGGCGGCAAAAAAGACTGCAATTTTGATCCATGCCAAGCGCGACACGGATATCTTACGCGAGCCTTTGTTATCAACCGCGGATGCAGGAAATGGTTTGTCAGAACCGGCAGTAACTCCGGTTGCTGCTATTTTGTTCGTCACGACGAGTCCCCTCGGCGGCAGCCAGCGCCGGTTCCGGCAGGACCCGCGCTGGGTTCAATTGGCTTTCGAGATCAAAAGAACTTCTTCAAGTCCATATCGGCGTAGAGCGAACCGACCTGATCGGCATAACCGTTCAGGAAGTGCGTTTCAACCTTGGGTGAAAACAGCGCACTGATGCCTTTTGTTTCACCAGCAAGTCGTCGCTCTCTCGACTGACTCCATCGTGGATGACTGACTTTCGGGTTAACGTTTGAGTAGAAGCCGTACTCATGGGGTGCGCTCATGTTCCAGCTGGTGGGTGGTTCCTTCTCAGTGAAACTGATTCTTACAATCGACTTAATACTTTTAAACCCGTACTTCCAGGGTACGACGAGTCGCAACGGTGCGCCGTTCTGATTGGGGATATCCTCACCATACATACCTGTTGCCAATATAGTGAGTGGATGCATCGCTTCGTCCAGGCGCAAACCTTCGCGATAAGGCCACTGCAGCACCGGTCGGCGCTGGCCGGGCAGTCGATCAGGATCAAGTATGGTTTCAAATGCAACATACTTTGCATTCCCTGTCGGTTCAAAACGCTTGAGCAAATCACCCAGCTGAAAACCATTCCAGGGAATGACCATAGACCACGCCTCGACACAACGAAGCCGGTAAATACGTTCTTCGATGTCGTGCGGTTTTAGAATATCCTCAAGGGTATAGGTGCCGGGCTTGTTACACTCGCCATCCACCTTAACCGACCACGGCTCTGTAATCAGTCGATTCGCGTATCGTGCCGGATCACCTTTGTCTGTGCCGAGCTCGTAGAAATTGTTGTAGCTGGTAGCAGTTTTCTGCGATGTCAGCTCTTCTGTTGTTCTGAAGGCCGCTCGTATGGTGTCCTCATCGGCTACCTCGTTTGCCAGCGCACTACCTGTGCCGAGTGAATAACCAAACAGACTTCCTGCAGCACCGGCAACAGACGCTTTGATCAGCGTGCGGCGTTGCTCAAACACTTTTCGATCAGTGATCTCGCTGCTGGGTATCGCACCAGACTTTTTTTCAGGATTAAACCTGCTGTTCATGTTATGCGCTCTCTCAATAAAACGTGATTTAAGGAATTTTGTCTGGTCGATGAATCAGAGCTCGTCGTCGGGTAACCACAGGTTTTTAACCGGGTGTGAATCGTGCACCGTGCACCGTGCACCGTAATGCGAATTCGAATTGCCACCTATATTTAGTCCAATCGGCTGATTCCGCCATAAAATTAGCCGCCAACCAACAGACTGTTAGCACCATTATTCACCGGCGAGCACCAATTGTTCTCAATCGGTGAACACAAGTGCACCAGGCAAACTTAGTGTCTCTTGCTCCGGCACCTTGAAGCCAAACAACAGTTATCTGACTGGCGTAATAACGACAAAGTTCAGAAAACCGCTATTTCGATGCTACAAATCTTGCAGCAATGCAAAAAACGCATAATATTGCACTCATCATCAGCCGATATGAGATGCTATTCGTTCAGGACTTTCACTATACTTCCTGTCAGATACAGATGTTTCATCTAAATTCATGCAACCGGATAGTCGATTCCAAAGCCGGTGCCGGACACAGAGGCGATGCGATTCACAAAGCCGTTCGATGTGATCAATACTGGACGGTTCATGGCGCAAATCCTGAATTCAGAATGACCTTATCTTTTAAACGCTGGTTCGTATAAACAGCTGGTTACGACGAACAAAGTAATGAATCAGGACGACAACAATCAGTTCGCCAGACGCCAGGCTGACCGTACAACAAAACGCTTGCAGCGTAATCTCGACTGGGGCCTGCTCACCAGTGATATAGAACTCTTCGATCACTCACCAGCTCAGCTCAGTGATGCGTTGGAATCTATGGATGGGGTATTGCGACTGACGCCCGGGCTGAATAAGAACAGAGAAGAGGCCAGTGATGACGCGTCAGTGGAAAATTCTGACAATGTCACATCACTGCAATCCATACGCTCCCTTAAGTCCGATACGACGCAACATCACCTGTTAACGCGCCATACCGCACAAAGCCTTAGCGAGCACTGCAAACAGATTGCCATGCAGCAGGCGCTGGTGCGAAAACGTGGTGAGCAACAACTCTATCTCGCTGTGGGCATGATCGAATGGACACCCGACGATAATGAAGATCAACCCGTGCGTTCTCCGGTTCTGTTCTACCCGATGCAGCTGCTGACCGAAGAGAGTTCGCAGTCAGAATCCGGATACATTCATTCAATCAAGACCGAATGCGAACTTCCAGAATTCAACTTCCAGCTAACCAGTCGGCTACGTCAGCAATGTGACGTAACATTGCCCGTACCAAAAGCAACGCATACACTGAATGAATTTCTCAACCTGATCGAAACGACTATTGAATCAGAGTCGAAACTGACTCTTCACCGTTCCGTCGCACTGGGTGTTGCGCGCTCGCCTGCCGGTATCGCAACCAGTGAAAATTCAGACGATCTGGCCTTGCGCAGGCTACCTGCGGAATTTGACGCAGAACTTGCCAGTCAACTAATCACTGGTCAGGACATGACAAGCCTGCGCTCTACGTTGCGTCTGCTGAAACAAAGTAATGAGCGTGAACTGATAAGCGATGAAGGTGCACAGGACCTGCCGCAGACACCAGACATTAATCTCGTACGGAAATTTTCAGAAATTTTGGATCAACATGGTCTTGGCAAAGTCAAATTCCAGGACCTGCACGAATTACCCGAAATGATCCAGGAGTGGATAGAGAGTGTTGAGCCACTTCAAACTTCTGACCTCGTAACCAAGTGTTTAAAGCAGGACAGCATTGACGCGTTACCGATGCTTAAAGTCTCCGGGCTGGTTGAACTGCTCGACAAAGCCCCGTTGCAAATTGAATCACTGATGCATGCGGATCTCGCCTACCGGGGCACACCGTTTCTGTTCAAACGCGCCAAGTACCAGTCACGGCTGATCGAAGAAGAACTTGCTCATCTGAAAGAACACTTTCATCTTGACCGCATCCCACCCAAACACCAACTGCTGCAGTTGCTGGACGAACTCGGTGGCGTTGAAAACAATGCGATCGAAGTTGTCGACTCGGATTACTTTCATGCGCGTCGACGTTTTATGGAACTCAGTATAGATAAACCGGCAAACCTGACCGATATACACCGCAGGCAGCTAAACAAATTGGTCAAAGTGCTGCGCTTTCGCGAGCTGTTTGTTAATAATTCAGAATACAGACTCGCCTTCGGCCCGGCCTATCGCGGACTCAAAACTGACTGGGATGTTCTGGAAGGCGTCATCGAATACGGACAGAAAATCAGTACCTACCTGGGAAGTGAAGATATAGCCGCGCAGATCCTTGGCGACTGGAAAAACTTCCGCAGTATATTTGTTGCTAATCTCGATCAACTGCAAGTCGCTGGGCGCGGCCTGCATAGCCTGTTGCAGATTGACTCACCTTATAATCCGGAAATTTCAGTCAATGAGTTACTCGAACATGGCCGTGTACTGGCAGACAAGCTCAGAAAGTGGAACCTCGAGTACGGTTTGATTACAAACTATGGCGATAAGAATCCGGCAACGCTACTAAGCATATTCAGCGGTAAGGCGAAACAGGACAGTGAAACCGAAAACATGGTGCGTAAAGCCAACCGCAAACTGCAGGAGTATCTAATAAAAAATCAGGACTCCGGGGCACTTCACCGAATCAATGCGACATTGTCATGGCTCAACGATGTCGTTACCGATGACTCCGCCAGCGTTCAACAAATTGAAGAAGTTGTGCGTTCAACGCTTCAGGATATCGAGCCGGATAAGGTTATTCCATAAACAAAACCGCGCTATCCAAAGCATAAGCACCACAGCGAGCTAACCAACCGCTACTCGCGCATTCTCGAACATTCGCAGCCAGGGGCCGCGTTCTCCCCATTGTTCCGGCGCCCAGGAATTAGTCACCGAACGGAACACGCGTTCCGGGTGCGGCATCATAATCGTAAAACGTCCGTCATCGGAACAGACACCAGTGACACCATAGGGTGAACCATTCGGGTTCGCCGGATAACGCTCCGCAAGATTTCCAGCGTTGTCGACATAGGCGAGCACAACGTTAGCATCAGCAACCCGCTCATCGTCTTCAAAAACCGCCCGACCTTCGCCGTGTGCCAAAGCAACCGGTATGCGTGATCCGTGCATCGCTTTCAGAAATACCGATTCGGACTTGAATACTTCGACCGTTACAAAACGCGCTTCAAATTGCTCCGAAAGATTACGCTCGAACGATGGCCAGTGCTGTGCTCCCGGGATAATGTCACGTAAGCGCGACATCATCTGACAGCCATTGCAAACTCCCAAACCGAACGCATCCGGGCGTTCAAAAAAGGCTGAAAATTCATCAAAAGCACGCGTGTTGTAGCGAATTGAATTTGCCCACCCTCCACCGCCACCCATCACGTCGCCGTAAGAGAATCCACCACATGCCGCTATTCCGGCGAATGAGCCGAGCGTTTGCTCACCACTGATCAGATCACTCATGTGCACATCAACAGCCTGGAAACCTGCTGCATCAAAAGCTGCAGCCATCTCCTGCTGACCATTAACACCTTGCTCACGCAGTATCGCGACTCGTGGTTTTCCGACAGGCGATGATTTCAGCGCCCTACGAATAACTTTTTCAGCAACATTCAGATGCGGATCGAACGTCAACTGTGAGCGTAAGCCGGGGTTCTCCGGGTTAATAGCATCCTCATATTCCTGATCAGCACAATCCGGATTGTCGCGCAGGCGCTGCATTTGCCATGAGGTTTTCCACCACAAACCTTTTAATTCGTGTACAGGTTTTTGACACAGTAAATCACTCTGGTGCTGAACACTAAACTGAAGCGTGTCGTTCAGACCCGCAATTGTATGAACACCATCTCCGAGACCGAGCGATTCGAGCACATGCATCACCTCTGCATACTGGCGTGTGCGAATTTGCAACAACACACCCAACTCTTCATTGAACAGAGCCGCTACAGGATCAGGACCGAGACTATTCAGACTGACATCCAAACCGACATTACCGGCAAAGCTCATTTCCGCAAGCGCCGCGAGTAACCCTCCATCCGAACGATCGTGGTACGCGAGCAGCATGTTCTGCGCAGACAATTGCTGCACAGCCTGAAAAAGATTTTTTAGGTTTTCCGGATCATCAACATCCGGAGATTCATCACCCACAGCGTTATAAGCTTGAGCCAGTGCGGAGCCGGCCAGGCGGTTCTTACCAAAGCCGAGATCAACCAACAGTATTTCGCTGTCACCAAGATCAGTACGCAATTGCGGGGTTAGTGTCTGGTAGATGTCTTTAACCGGCGCAAAAGCAGAAATAATCAATGACAATGGCGCCGTAACTTTGCGCGTCTTGCCATCCTGCTGCCATTGCGTCTGCATCGATAGCGAATCTTTGCCAACAGGAATTGCAATCCCCAAAGCTGGCGCCAGATCCATACCGACCGCCTGTACAGTGTCGTAAAGGTCTGCGTCATCGCCCGGGTTATCAGCCGCCGCCATCCAATTCGCTGACAAACTGACATTGCCGATATCGCCAATCTGCGCGGCAGCGATATTGGTAAGTGCCTCACCAATCGCAAGCCTGCCGGAAGCCGGCGCGTTAACCACGGCTACGGGTGTACGCTCCCCCATTGCCATTGCTTCACCGGTACGGCCTGTGTAGTCACTGGCAGTAACCGCAACATCAGCAACCGGCACTTGCCAGGGTCCGACCATCTGGTCACGCACCACCTGTCCGGTAATCGAGCGGTCGCCAATGGTTATCAGGAAGTTTTTGCACGCAACCGACGGTACCTGCAATACACGCTCGATCGCATCATTCAATTCGATACCGCTGGTATTAAATGCGTTGGCAGCCGCCGAGTGACGCGTTGCATTGCGTTGCATACGTGGTGGCTTACCCAGCAACGTATCAAGTGGCATATCAACCGCGTTATTGTCAAATTCACTGTCGCGTACCAGGAGTTGTTTGTCTTCGGTGGTTTGTCCAACAACAGCCACTTCACAGCGTTCCCGACGACACAGAGACAAAAACTCTTCAAGGCGGTCATTGTCGATAATAAGAACATATCGTTCCTGCGCTTCGTTACACCAGATTTGCATGGGTGACATACCACGATCAGCATTAGGCACATCGCGCAACTGGAAATCACCACCCAACCCGGCATCGTTGACAAGTTCCGGCAGCGCATTGGATAACCCGCCAGCACCGACATCATGCATCGACAGAATCGGACTGCTGTCTCCCATTGCCACACAGCGGTCAATCACTTCCTGACAGCGGCGCTGCATTTCAGCGTTGCCCCGTTGCACTGATGCAAAGTCGAGCGACTCATCACTATCGCCACTGGCGAGCGATGATGCTGCACCTCCACCAAGACCAATCAGCATGGCAGGACCACCCAACACGATCAGTGCGGCACCTGAAGTGGCAGGTTTTTTAGCGATATTGCAACCACGAATGGCCCCTAAACCACCGGCCAGCATGATGGGTTTGTGATAACCGCGAATAGAATTCGCATCCTCGCCTGTCTGCTGCGCGTAGGTACGGAAATAGCCGGTGAGATTGGGCCGGCCAAATTCATTGTTAAAAGAGGCCGCACCGATCGGCCCGTCCAACATGATGTCCAGCGCACTGGCCAGGCGCTCCGGCTTACCAAAAGCCGTCTCCCAGGGTTGCGTTAATTCAGGGATCTCCAGGTTCGAAACTGAAAAACCACACAGACCGGCTTTCGGTTTAGCACCGTTACCGGTCGCCCCTTCATCACGAATTTCACCACCAGAGCCGGTTGCTGCACCGGGGAACGGTGCAATCGCGGTCGGGTGGTTGTGGGTTTCAACCTTGATCTGGATATGCGATGGCTCATCAAGCGGCCGGTACTCACCATCCGGCTGGCAGATAAAACGTGCACTCTGGTAACCGGTAATGACTGCGGCGTTATCGCTGTAGGCAGAAAGTACACCACCGGGATGTTTTTCGTGTGTGTTCCGGATCATCGCAAACAGCGATTGCTCTTGCTGCTCACCGTTGATAGTCCAGCTGGCATTAAATATCTTGTGCCGGCAATGCTCCGAATTCGCCTGTGCGAACATCATCAGTTCTGCATCGGTCGGATTGCGCTTCAACGCTGTGAAGCTCTCTGCCAGATAATCGATTTCGTCATCTGACAACGCCAGACCCAACGATTCATTGGCTGCGGCCAATGCCTGTGTGCCATCTTTTAACAGATCGATATGCACCAGTGGCGCAGGTGAGGCTTCACTGAACAACTGAGCACTTAACGCTGTTGCATCAGCGTTATCGACGACCGACTGTGTCATACGGTCGTGTAACAGAGCATCAATTTCGGCGACAACATCCGCTGACGGGGTGCCCGGCAAATCGATACACCATAATGTGCCGCGTTCAACCGACCGTACAGACTCGAAGCCACAGTTGTGCAGGATGTCGAGAGACTTGGACGCCCACGGCGAGAGTGTGCCGATTCTGGGTATGACCAGGCGCTGTAGTTGGTGGTCTGTGCGTGACGTACTATTCGATGGCAACTCACTGGCCGACAGAATGTCGCACAAGCGGGTGGTCGCATCCTTATCCAGCGCACCATCTGCGACCAGAAAATAGCGGTCAACTGCCGTTAACTTCGTAATTTGGGGAGTGATGCGCTCGAGTGCCTGCCGGATTCGCTGCAACCTGAAATCAGAGAGCGCCGGACCACCGGAAAATATCAGCATCAGAGAATAATCTAGGGTTATCAGGGAAACAGTTGTAACGTTCGATATGTAACGTTCGACACCCGTAAACCGGTCGGCCAGCCAACAAGCATTCCGGCAGGTAGTGCGCCCGCACATAGATTGCCGTTAATTATACTTGGCTTGGTGAAGCACTTATACCCATTCGGTAAATCTATTCACGTTGGTTACGTCCCGCATGTATATAGGTCGCAGGCAAAGACACCTCACGCCCTGCAATCGCAGGTTGAGAGCACCTGAAGGACACAGACTTAGAGGGAAAACTGCTCGCCCTGCCCCAGGCACTATCGTTCGTTCACCCGCGCCCGGCCTTACAATTCAGTGAAATTCGCCGCCGATGCCGTCATTTAAGTGGACCAGTCAGCAGCTCCGTCGCGTACAGGGTGTTGTAAATACCCTGACCAGTCGCCATACTTAACTGAGGTAGCGCACAACCGGCAGCAGATTGCAGCGAAAGCTGCATCTGATTTGTTCAATACCGGTTGAAAAAAAGACTACCTTTATATCCAGGTACACCAGTTTCCGGGGGCGACATGGCTTCGACGGGAGTGGCGAACCCTGAGGTGCATGCCGAGGATCAGATTACCTCGTTAAACCAGCTGATAATTTATAGTTGCCAACGACGACAACTACGCACTCGCTGCATAATTAGACCTATTACGTCTTTTTAGACAGTGTTACCCGGGGGCGTCATGCCTGTGTTTCATCCCCGGGGCAACTGCCACAGGATCGCTGCCGGAGCTTCCCTAGCATCAGGCGGTTAAACAAAAGTGGGATCGCTGACCAGTACCCTGTTCGTCGGGTGCCGTAACGCTAAAGCCAATGACGAAACTAAGCATGTAGTACCAATGGCAGAGTGCTTTCGGACGGGGGTTCGATTCCCCCCGCCTCCACCATATTCAAAGGCCCTTTACGGGCCTTTTTTTATGGGTGGGTGTTAGGTATTCCTTGAATGCTAGTGAAATGATTTATTGACGCATTCTATTAAACAGTTGTTAGAAATTTCTCATTCGTCAGTTTACGGGCGTCCTTGTGTTGCAGTTATTGCGCTATGCGAGTTATTGCGACTATGCCCAGAACGAAAACTCTTGCCGTCATTTGTGGTGGACACGATATATCGCACTTAAAAAATCGGAATAACTCTATTACGAATTTAACTGAATCAATGACAAATGACTTACTTTAAGCAACACTATTAATCATACAAACTTTAAAAAAATGAAAGATCCATCCTTTTTTACAGACAACAGTAACCGGAACGTGCGCAAAGTTGACGATGCATCAGAAGTAACTCGCTATGGACAATCACTGGCGGCAGAGATTGAAAGCTATGTTGAATCAATTGACACAGAGCTGCCGTTTGCCCCGTTATCAGCTCTATACTCAGGATCTTCTGGCTGCGAGTATTTTTTAGTGATGAAAGGTTCTTGGTCACAACGGCGACCTTGAAAATGCTCAGTATGAAGACTGCAGCAGCGAACTACAAAAGTAGACGCAGCTACACCAGGTTATAACAGAAGGGTTACAAAGAACACTATATACCGACCCGTTTTGTATCGACACCCATTGAAATGCAAAGTTTGGCACGCCGGGCGCGCTTGATACTCAACCAAAAACTACTCAACAAAAGCATTCCCAGAAATAAAGGATCAACCGTTTTTTCACTAGCACTAACACTACCATTGAACACAGAACAACCAAAACCCGATCCGCCCAAGTCGGTTCCCACTACATCTGCGGTTACCGCATCAGCCACGACCGAAACATTTGTTTCCTGAGCACTCAGGATCCCGTCCATATTTGTATTAAGCAGATTCGGAATGTCAGTCTCCCCATCACCAGCTATTTCAGGCAATCTATTGCCTTCAGCATCCGAATCCTCCGTGTTGACAGCGCCGTCTGTATCGGCAACCTGAATGGGCTGCGGTGCCTGGTTATCGTCTGAATCGCTCGGGCTTACTTCTAAGATGACAATTTCCTCTGAGACCGTGTCCTCTGAGACCGTATCTTCTGAGACCGTGTCCTCTGAAACCGTGTCCTCTGAGAGCGTATCCTCTGAGAGCGTATCCTCTAAGGCTGTGTCGCCTGAAGGTGTATCGTCAGACGTTGTATCGCTGGAGGCTCCGCCGCCTCCCGGAGAACCACCGTTATCGTGTGTTGGTCCGGAACCCGTCGGAACATAGACTGCATCTGTAGTCAGTATGATTTTATCAACAGCCAATCCATCTTCACGCATCCAAAGATTCACAACGTGCAAACCGGCAGCTGGTATAGCGATAGTCGCTCTTCTGGTGTCGCGCGTACTGTTGGACCAGTGCCAACCTACCGGAAACTGATCTATTTCATCAGCCGACTGCTGAACCTGGCCGTTAAGTCCAGCGTGCAAGCTATCGCTTCTTCCTTCGCCAGCGGCATTGGTGTCACCCCAACCCCGAACCCATAGATACCAGGTACCCGGGCGGTCAAACAACGCAAAATATGAAAGTTCCGCTGAACCGGTCGCAGTTACTGCTAAATCACCAATGTCTGGCGTGGTAACTACCGCAGCGTCATTGCTGGCACCCGCTCTATTTGTGGTGACCCAACTGTGAATAGGAGTACTTGTATTCGTATCAAAGTATTCAGCTTCGAGACTTATTACAGCTTCACCCGGCGCAAGAGTAAATGAAGTTGCAACAGGCTCGGGTTGCGGAGGAGCTACCACAGGTTCAGGTTGTGGTGGAATTACCTCGGGTTCGGCTTGAGTCTCCGGTGCAGGTGTATTTGAGCTGTTATTGTTTGAGTTATTGCCACTGTTCCCGTTACTCGCTACAGCCGCATCCGGCAACAACAACGGCGCTACGGCAATAGAGCGAGTACGATTCGAGGGTGAGTGAACATTGGGTGCACCTCCCGCAGCTACAATCAATCGATCATCTATCACTCTGGCTACCGGTGCGACTACGGTCTCTGGCAGATCAGCGACTATTTTCCAGGCATTGTTTCTCGGGTTATAGCGAAATATCTTGTTACCCTTGGTCTCACCACCTGCAACGTAAATTGCACCACCATAAACAAACGAAGACGGTTCCGCATGAGACTGCTTGGTAGGCAAGCTTGCTTTTTGTGTCCAGGTATTATTCTTCGGGTTAAACACATGAACCAGATTAGTATCTTGTGTGTTCTTGCCCGGACAATTGTCATGGCCAAATTGTCCACCGATTGTATAGATTAAACCGTTATGAACTACCGTAGAAAAGTGGTTACGTGGCTGTGGCATTCTGGCGACGTTGGTGATGTTCTGCCAACCAGCCGTAGGTAGACTCAGGTCGTAGACATAGTGATGCCCAACATCGCATTTGGCTTGCGGGTCAAGGCCGCCTATCCAGTGAATGCGGTTATTAACCAATGCAGCCCCACCGGCAGCCACGGGTACTGGCAACGCAGGTCCAGGCGTCCATTGCGCATTCGATAAATTAAATTTCCAAACCTGATTGGAAACCTTTCCCGGATGAGAACCTTTACGTCCGCCGATCAACCAGGCTTCATTGCCAACTCTAACAATTCCGTTGTGAGTAACTGCATTGCCTTTTTGAACAGAGGTCCCACTGATAACCGACCATCGTTTGGTGCCGGCATTGAACTTTTCAACAGTAGGTTCGATTCTGATTCCCGGACCGAAACCATTAAACACGTACAAATCATCGTTGAACTGGACTGTGGATGCCTCAAAACGAGAACGATTAAGTTGATCAAGCTCGTCCCAACTTTGCGCGAAAGTCAGATTACTAAACAAACAAAGAACAACAATTAAAACCGGGTGGATTCCTATCGTTTTTATTATTATTTTCATCGTGTACATTCCATGGAATTCAGACACGATAATACAACCACTGCGCGCTAAAGACGGGTTGTCTACATCACATTCAACCTGGCACTAGTTTGCAGATTTCCAGATTTAACTGTACATACGCCTCACGCAGTCCAATTCTGTAATTGACTTCACAACACTCATTTACTGCACAGCAGATCAGTTCAAAAGAGTGTGTTTAAATTCAGAAAATGATACCGGTACGTTCGAGGTGTCCAGGCAGTGCAGAAGCTCAAGAATACAGAACGTTGTGCGTCTGATTTGCGGATGATCCACGAAAGATACACTGAAGGGAAATGAGCGCTAAAACGTCAGCCCCAACGACAACAACGCTGATACAGCTTCTCCTTGCACCCATCCTAAACCGAGAAACAGCGGCCCAACCGGTGTATCAGCAGCTGCGAATACACTGCCACCAAATTGCAGATCATCAACGTTGTTTTGCTCATCCTCTTGAATAACCTGACTGGCTTCTACCGAACTGCTTACAAAAAACGGATATTCGAGTGCTTCGACCCGTTCCGCTGTAAAAGGTCGATAGCCGTGCAAACTGACGCGCCCTGCCTGCTCACTCACCTCTGTGTTACCACGCAAACCGGCTATTGACAGTATGCTGCCACGTTCAAATCGACTTTGCGCCGGAACGATACCATTTCAGTTAATCGAACATACATTTAGCATTAAAAATGAACACTTACGCATCTGTTAATATCCCCCCGCCTCCATCATATTCAAAGGCCCTTTATGGGCCTTTTTTTATGGGCGACTACCAGGGAACACCTTGAATGTGTCTGTAATCGTTTATTCAGACTGCCTGCAAAATGCCTATGTTCTTCGGGTTAAGGTGTTTGCTGTAGTTTCGAACGATTATTAATCTCATTCAATATAATCAGTGAACGACGTCAGAACGGATAGTCCGTCAGGTTGATTTACTTTTGGTTGTCTTACTGATTTCCAATTAGCCGGAACTCGTGATCCGGCCAGCTGTGATCAGCTAAACTTATCGCGGACTACCGATCAGCACAATTATATCTGCACCCAGTTGAGTTGGATTCATTCCGGGATCTGGTTCACCGACATCATCCCGCCGGTAGCGCGGTGCTTTGATCACCAAATCGTCGAAACCATCCCCGTTTATATCGCCACCACCCACCGGTTGATCAAGGCTGTAGCCGACGAAAACGCTGTTGGAGCCAGTTACAGTCCCTGTAACCATAGGTGTGTTGCTGCTAATAAGACGTACGTGGCTGGTAGGTAGGTTGGCTACGTCTATTTCAGCGACACCCGCGAGTGCTCCACCGTAAACGATTGCACCTGCTTGTTCGCTCAAAATCATATCGTCAAATCCATCCGCATCAATATCACCGGCAGATCGTGCTTGCAACGCTATCGGTGAATTTATGCGGGTGATCCAATCAGCAAGATCATCAATGTTCAGCGAGCTACCGGGAGGTATGTCATGCATACGCAGCAACTGCAACGGTCTGGTTGAGTTAAAGGATGTAACAAAATCGTTTACGCCATCTGCGTCAATATCACCCACAGAGTTTGTAAGTTGTATGTCTGTCAGGGTGCTCGCTGCACCCGTCTGGGTTGCGCTCTCCACATCCATGATCTCGGGACCACCAAGCACACCGGATGGATCGCCGTAAATAATATACGCGTTACTGCGTTGCGTGCCGCTACCCGGTTGGCTGTTTGTGTTGATGACAAAGTCGTTAAACCCGTCCCCATTTACATCGCCAAGCCCTCGCACACTGAAAACACGCAGGTCATCTGGCAGAAAAATTCGTTGTGCAAAATCAGGAATCAGTTGTGAAATCTGGTACTCACCCTGCGGGAAGTTACTTCTGCCAAACAGGATGTGAACCGCGCGCCCGGACGCGGAAACCACCCCAGCGGGGTTAATAGCCAGATCTTCGAATCCGTCGCCGTTGATATCTCCTATGGCAGTTCTGGTGCCGATATGTCCCGGTTCGATACCCAGAATACGGACACCATTACTGCCGTCCGGCTCGATGTAGGTTTCGTTGGTATTACCCGGAGTAAAACGCATTTCAAATCCGGAAAACGGTGTTCCATCAGTGTCAGAGCGAGGCAGATTGCGCGAAACCCTGTCCGGGATTCCATCGGCGGTAAAGTCCAGAACTGTCAGCGGAATTAACCGTGCATCAGGACTGAACGCCTGCTGGCCGTCCAGAGTGGATAAATCCGTGCGACCGGGAACAATGTTGGCTGAGTCCGCAAAAATTTCAGCCAGCCCGTCACCGGTGTAGTCCGGCAGGATTGCCGGAAGCGGAGCGGTTTCAAAAATTCCGATACTGAATGCTGCAGGCGAGGTGTCCACATTGATTTCAGGCCAGCCATAAGTCACAAAACCGGTTGTAGCCTGCTGACAGATTTCGCAGGCACTGTTGTCGGTATTGCCGCCTGAGTTATTGGCACTCATTTCACTGGCATCAGCGTTTGAATCGGGAGCGGACGGTTCAGTCTCTGTCATCATCGCTTGACTGTCATCCTGATCATCAGTCGACTCAGACGCGAACATGTTATCCGGCGAAGTGTCCGGTTGGCCGCCGGTATCGCCTGTATTGATCATGTCATTGTTAATTGCTCCGGAGCTTGAACTGCCACTGTCACTGCAAGCGGCAATTAACAACAACATTACAGTTAGCAGAAGCCGTGAATTCAGTAGGAACGAATGACATACACAGCCGCAAAAATTACCCGGTTGCAAGTTGTGTTGTATTCGGGTGCAGGGAAAAGCCTGATTAATCACAGCGACCTCCATAGTCCAGTGTGAGTACAACAGGGTGACGCCAAATTTTAAATCTGATTTTGGTAGGCGACTATATTAGCTGGTTGTTGAAAAACGTTGGCGAGTAACAACACCTAAACATACTGAGTATACCTGCAGCTTGTTAGTCAAATTCAACTTGGCGGGATACTAGCAGAGCAGCTGAATCAACGTGAAGCATACTTACCGATATTTAACTCAGGGTTTAAACACACGATGAAAATGCGTGTTAATCGTTGTTTCTTTATTTGCTCGGGATAAAACTTAGCGCCATGTCATATGTACATTTCGATACAAAAGCCCCGTAAAACCGCACTGCTATTGACCCGACTCGCGTTCGATAATTCTCTTGAACCTAAAACAAGGAGATTATCTCGTGAAAAAAACCCTACAAAACCGCATTGCCCTACCTCGCTTATCTAATCATGGTCGCGCCTTTGCGGGCACTATGATGCGCACAGGAGTTTTGGCTATTGGCGCTGCATTGGTGGTGCCACAAGCCAGTGCAGTCAATTTAAGAATTATTGGTGGCGTGGAGGCACAAATTGAACAATTCCCCTACATATCCGCTCTGGTGGAGCGCGGTATGGATGCCACTGATGCATTCTGCGGTGCCTCGGTGATTGATGCACGATGGGTAATGACAGCGGCTCACTGTCTGGAAGGATTTGATGCCAGCACACTGGATGTAGTGACGGGTGTTGAAAATCTTGAGCGTGTCAATGAAGGTCAACGTATTGCTGTACGCCGCGTGATCAACCATCCTGCCTATGATGCCGATGCCGTCAGTAACGATATCGCGTTGCTCGAGCTTGAGCGTCCCACTAACGCACCTCGCATTACACTGGCCACACGTAACGATATGGCGTTGTTCAATGAAGGGCAGCCAGTGGCCGTCGCCGGTTGGGGTGATCGGACTGATGGTGGTAATGATTTTCCTGTGCAATTGCACGCGGTTGATCTGTCAATTTCCAATTTCGATAGTTGCAGTCAGGTATACGACGGTCTGTCATCCGTGCATCTTTGCGCAGGTGTTCCGGACGGTAGTCGTGATTCCTGCTCCGGTGACAGTGGTGGACCACTGGTTGCCCGCACGCCCAAGGCTGCATACCAGGTTGGCATTGTGAGTTTTGGTGAGCGGTGCGGGTCTGCCTCTCACCCGGGTGTTTATACGCGTGTGAGTGAGTTTTCTGCATTTATCAGCCAGCATGTTGGTAGCTCGGTGCTTGCTCAAACCAGTAGCAATAACACTGCTGCAGAGTCAAACAGTGAATCGACACTCATGCAGGTGACAGATACCCAATTTAATGAACAGGCATCAAGTGTCGTGCCACCGATTACCGTACCTGCCAATGCAGATACGTTCAGCACCGACACCCTGGCAGACCAGCAGGCAGTAAATAGTGGCCAAGATTTACCCATCAACTCACAGTTGACGGGCGCAGCCACATCACTGGAGCTGACTCAACTTGATCAATTTGCTTATGAGACTGGCGACAATGAGGTTTCTATTCTGGTAGAAGTTTTCAACAACAGTGACATAGAGGTTATGTTGTCATCACCTGTTATAAATGCCGATATTCCTGCTTTTATTGATGCAGATAAGTGTCTCGGAGCACCCTTACAACCTGATGACTTCTGCGATATGGAAGTTATCTGGAATTCAAACGACGGTTCACTTGATGGTCGATTAACGCTGGATACATTTGATGGTATCAGTACTGGTGAGGCTGAAGTAGTACTGCAGGCTGAACTGTTGGAACCCGCAGATTTTGCTGACGCACTGGACTATGACACGGACTACTATACGGATGATCCCTACCGCTGGGATACCTATGGATCGGATGCACTAGCCGGAGATTCGTCGCTGTCAGCAGCCTTTGATGAAGACGCACCGAGGTTTTTGTCTGCTGAATTTGATAACCGTGGTGGTGATATTCTCGAATTTAGCTATCAACTTAAAAATACAAACAGCGTCATTTCCATTAACGGCGAGGATCTTTACTATCTCGCTGCAACGGATGAGTGGCAAACGGCTTCACTTGAGCTTCCGACAGATGCCAGAGTTGATTGGCGTTTTGAACCGGCGGCTGACCTGACAGCACGTGCTGATTCAGTATCATCGCAGAACAGCGTTAACCTTGATGGGTTTCGTTTGATCAGTGGCGATAGGGCTGAGCAAGGTAATACAACAGGCGCCACTGCTGCTAATACATCGCTAACACCTGTTGCAGACAATGCCGATTCACAATCACCATTATCCGGTGGCGGTGGAAGTCTGCATGCCAGCATTCTGGTATTGCTGCTTGGTCTGATTGCACAGCGTGGGTCTGGTTACATACGTGGTCACCGTTGTGACGGAGTCGATCATGCGTAACAAGTGCTACTGCCTGAGCGTGTATGCAATTGTGCTTGCACTACCGGTGTTTTTGACACCGGTAGTTTCTGCACAGAATGACAGCACAACACCCGGGGTGCAGCTTGAAACCCTGCACGGTATACAACTGCAAGGTCAGCAATTATCATGGGATGTAGTTACAACCGGATGTACAGACATAAGTGACTTTCAGGTCCGTCTCCGGCAGGAATCCGAAAACACTTTGCTTGGCATATACCGTATAAACCCTGATCGGTGTCGCAGGCGACCAGCCATGCTAAACCTGGCTGTCGACTTGCCACCGGATATAAAACGTATCCTCCTTGAGAATCCACTGGTGATACAGAATGCTTGCAGTGACGTTAAAGCTACAGTGGGTTGCTCGACAGGTACCGGTCACTAGCGACGATCATTAGCGACTCTTCACCACCCAATATAGAGCTCTTATAGTGGAACATTCACCTCGTATTCTGGTAGTTGATGATGACCCTGATCTGTGTCGTCTGATCACTGAATATTTGTCCCAACATGATTTTGACATCAGCAGTTGTCATAGCGGCTCTGACGCCATCGAGCGGATTCTTCAGGAACAACCGACACTGGTAATACTTGATTTGATGTTACCGGGTGTTGATGGTCTGGGAGTTTGCCGTGAAGTCAGGAGCGACTACAACGGCTTGATTTTGATGCTGACGGCCTTGGACGACCAGGCCGATGAAATTGCCGGCCTGGAGATTGGCGCAGATGATTATCTGACCAAGCCAGTCAGCCCACGATTATTGCTAGCCCGCATCAGAACCTTGCTGCGCCGGCATGGTGAAAGCACAGAAACTACAACCGCTGTTGACTCGCCGTTAATCGTGCTCGGTCATCTGGAAATAGATCAGGCTAACCGTGAAGTCAGGCTGGCTGACCAGGTGGTACCTTTGACAACCACTGAATTTGATTTTTTGTGGTTGTTGGCGTCTCATTCAGGCAAGCCCTTGTCTCGCGAAACACTTCATCAAAATATGTATCGACTTGATCTTGAACCGAGTGATCGTCGTGTTGATCTTTTGGTATCACGTCTACGCAAAAAGCTTGGCGATGACACTGCTCAACCACACTACATTAAAACGGTTCGTGGTAGAGGCTATCAAATGGGGACAGGTTGATGAAACGTGGTTTCTACCTCATTGCTTTGTTCGGCATCGTATTGACCGCGATGGTCTGGCTGCTGTCTGTTTTGCTGGATGAATACTTCTTCGAAAACTATTCTGATCTACCGCTCTATGCCGATACCGAGATTCTTGAATACATTGCGCAGGAACTCGACACCCTGCCATCGGAGCCTTCAGAACAAGACCTGATTGATTTGGGTGAATATGTCGGTGTGGACGTCATGCTCGCTACCGATCTTGATCAATACGATCAGGACAATCAACCCGAAAGCACGAGTAGTGCTGAGCCGACTACCAATCCCGACGCAATAAATACCGGATACGAAACCGGCTGGTCTGTCGATTCGCTGAGCCCGGACAGCGCCGAGTATACCCGTGCTGATGGTATTACTTTTATTATCGATGACTATACAGATAACGCTCAACTATTCTATACGTCGCGACTGGTGTCGCTTTCTCTCCAGGCATTAGCATTACTATGCAGCCTTTTTGTAACCTATCTTTTCGTCAAATCCAGGTTGAACGAGCTCGGTGTTGTCACGCGACAAAGTCGACTATTGGCCGACGAATCAACCGACCCTGTAACCGGTGCCGTTCAGGCATTGCAGGTTGCAGCCGACAATCAAACGTCGGTGTCGTCGGTTCGGCGAGAGGAGGCAGAGCGACATAGGGATTTACTGGCAAGTGTTGCTCATGAGTTTCGAAATCCTTTGGCTAGACTACAATTTGCCAACGAAATGGCTATGGATGCGAAAGCAGACGAGCGTCGCCTGCTATTAGAGCAATCTAACGAAGCCGCCCATGAGCTCGATGCGCTGGTCAGAGAGACGTTACAATATTCAAGACTGCAATCTTCGTCAGCCGATATATCCCTTGCAGACGTCTCCTTGATGGATGTTTTTCGCCAGCTAGCACAACGAAATCTGGCACCATCTGCAAGCGGTGGTGACGCACACACGAAGAATACGCCGGTTGAGTTCCGGGTCGATTACCCGGTAGAGGATATTATCGTTGTCGCTGATCAACGGCTATTAACTCGCGTGCTGGAGAATTTGGTCAGCAACGCCTTGCGGTACGCGCGTAGCCAGGTTGTATTGGGCGTGTTTGAGAATAAAAGCACTCCTGAGATGGCAGTCCTGTTTGTGCAGGATGATGGTCCGGGTATTGGTGTGACGCATCATGAACGCTTGTTCGAACCGTTTTATCGCGTCGAACCCAGCCGAAGTCGCTCAACAGGTGGATTCGGTCTGGGTCTGTCGATCGTGAAGAGTATTTGTGACAGGCATGATGCTGTAGTGCGTATCGAAAGTAATGACACTGACGGCACACGTTTTATTATAACCTGGCCGTGTCGATCACTCGATGCTGTTGACTAACAATCATCGTCGATACGATGGACAGAGTTGCGGTCGATGCTTTTATGGCATACGGAATTAAACAGCCAGCAGGGTGATTAGAACACATCTCGCATCCTGTTACTCAGCAGCTCAGTCAGCTAGAGCCAAAAAATAGCTGACCTATCCGGTGTTAACAAAACGCCTATTTCACAATAAAAGCAGCATAAACCCACATGAAACCGTCTAATGTCATTGTAATCATGACCGATGAATTACGTCGCGATTGCCTCGGTTGCTATGGCAATGATTTGATTCAAACACCGCATCTGGATGCATTGGCAGCACGTGGCATTCGCTATGATGCGGCCTACACGCCCTCACCCATCTGTGTACCGGCACGCGCTGCGATAGCGACAGGTCGGTATGTACATGAAACCGGTAACTGGAGCAACGCGATACCGTATTGCGGCACACCAGAGAGCTGGCATCATCGGTTCAAATCTGCAGGTCGTAGAATAGCTTCAGTCGGGAAATTGCATTTTCGCAGCACTGAAGATGACAACGGCTTCAGTGAAGAAATTCAGCCGTTTCATGTCAAGGACGGCAAAGGCTGGATTCATGGCCTGTTGCGCGATGAAATGGATCTTTTTGATGCCAGCGGGTTCGCTGCGAACATCGGCCCGGGGGATGACCCGTACAGTCAATTTGATCTGCAAGTGTGTAAAGCAACAAAGCAATGGCTTACTGAGCGTAGTGATGAACCGGACAATACCTCACCCTGGGGCTTATTTGTCTCTTTCTTGAGGCCTCACTACCCGTTAACGTGTCCCCCGGAGTTCTACAATCTGTATAACCCCGATGAGCTACCACTTCCACGCAATACAGAGCCAAACAATGACGCTGATCATCCGGTATTGCAGGGATTGAAAGAAGCGTGTAACTACGATGCGCCGTTTAATGACGATACACGACGGATCGCTGTCGCTTCTTACTATGGCCTATGTTCGTTTGTAGACGATATGGT
Organism: uncultured Granulosicoccaceae bacterium; assembly: GCA_937951345.1. Lineage (GTDB taxonomy): Bacteria > Pseudomonadota > Gammaproteobacteria > Granulosicoccales > Granulosicoccaceae > CALFCE01. The sequence goes on along the minus strand of CALFCF010000083.1, from coordinate 10,566 downwards.
TGGGGGCATCCTGAATACCTTGACAAGCACAGGACTCGATCGCAACACCACCATTGTTTTCACCAGTGATCATGGAGAATGTCTCGGTGATCGTGGATTCTGGACCAAGATGGTTATGTATGAAGAGTCAGCAGCCGTACCGTTAATAATTGCAGGCCCGGGTATTGAACAAAACGTATGCAGCTCACCTGTGTCTTTGATTGACTTATACCCGACTGTGCTGGAGCTTGGTGGTGTGCAATCGTCTGACGAAATTGATGTACCGGTAAATGGCGTTTCTCTTATCGATTCAGCAAAGGGCACAACAACGGGTAGATCTGTGCTCTCTGAATACCATGACTACGGTGCAAAAACAGGCATGTTCATGCTGCGCAAAGGATCCTGGAAACTCGTTGTCTACCCGGGATATAACCCGCAGCTTTTCAACCTTGATAAAGATCCCGATGAAACACAGGATCTGGCACACATTCCGGACTACTCGTCAGTACTGGGCGAACTAAACAAAGAACTGGAAAATCTATGTAACCCGGCAAAAATAAATCAACAGGCCTTCGCAGATCAGGCACGTCGCATTGATGAACTGGGTGGAAAACAAGCGATTCTGGCTACAGAAAACTATGATCATACGCCGGTGCCGTAAGTCACAAAACACGCGAGCAACGCACTGAAAAAACGCGTTAGTAAAGCACGCGCCGACTAGCGGGCTCTAAGAGCGTATTTTAGTTATGTGTTTAAATCGGCTGCGCACTGCATCAAAGGTTCTGGCGAGCGGGGTGTAGAGTCGTTGAATTACATTGCACGAATGTGCATTGATTGATTGTATATTGATTGAACAACTATAGCGTTATGCAAACGCAATTACGCAAATGCGACAGCGCAAATGCGATAACTCAAATGCAATAACGCAAATGCAATAACGCTACGTTGTTTTATCCCGCAGTTTACCCGTTATGGTTACCGTTATCGTTAACGCTATGGCTCAAGCTCGCGCCATGTCAGACGACCATCCATAAAACCACTTTGAATGGTTTGCGATACCGTTTCAGGGTTTGTCGTCGTCTGCGATAACAATATATCGGTTAAACCAGATGCAATGATTGTCGGGCTTGCGTGCGGATTAGCCAGGCCACTGACACCGGAAAATCGGCCATCATCGAATTCGCCGTTACCGTCAAGATCAACCTGAGTCGTGGGCAGCATCGCACCACTGCGTGCATCCAGGACCATTAACCAACCATCCTGATTAGGCGTGCACTCATTGCCTGTAGGTATATGCGTAGCCAGGAACACCTTGCCGTCACGCAATAGCGGAGACGAAATAACCTGCTCACCGAAAAAGCCTCTGTACTCAAGATTCAGGTACCAACCTTCATGGCGACTCCAGTCAATGACTTCTTCAGATGTTTCTCTGACAGCGACAAAGTCATCTGTGGTGCCATCCTGGTCAGTATCAATTTCATGCAGTGTTTCCGATGTAATACGCTGTTCAAGCATATTGCCTGCTGCGATTGCGGTACGAGCTGCGGTGTTCGTGCCAAACCCGCGATCCCACACAGCATAAAAACGGCGGGTTGCTCTACCCGGTCGCTGGTCAGATGGCTCCAGATATTTACCTGAACCAAAATAAAGAATAACGCCTTCGCCCGTCGGATGAGAGCCCACCACAATCTGTGCAGCTATGGGTGCTCTGTTACCCGCGTCATCAACGGCTTCGTGCTTCAGCTCACCAGCCGGCCATCGGTTCGGATTGGTGTTAGCAACATTAAACGCGTAGACACAACCATTGAGATCCCCGGCATATATTCGGTCGATGCTGTTGTCACCATCCAAATCAATGGCTGTGGGTTCGGTAGCACCGTTACTCATCGATGCCTGATCAACGCGACATCGCTGAGTATCAGGCAACAACTTGCTTATCAACGCACCAGACTCAATATCCACTACAAAAACGGAAGACAAACCACGCCCTCGTCTGCGTCCTTCACCGGCAGAAATACTGTTGTACCCGCCAGAGAAGATTGCTGCCCATTTTCCATTTGAGAGCCGTGCAATTACCGGAGTACCGTAGGTAAAACCTAAATCCCGGTCATCGGCATCGGTAAATTCCCAAAGCACGTGATCATCAGCCGTTCTTTCACTGATTGCACCAGGTTCGGTGATATCCAATGCATAAATTCCCTGGCCGCCACCGCGCAGTCCACCAATTAGTACTGTTCGCCAGTCACCATTGATAAACACATCGGAAGCACGTGGCGTTGCATCAACAAAATACCTGTGTGTGTACGTAATACCGGTCAGTTCCGACAGGTTTGGGTACACCGGTGAAGGTATATAAGCGAACAATTCCTGCCCGGTACCATTCGTGTACTCAGTGCCATTCCATTGACCGGCATCAAATGCGTGCAGCATACCGTCGTTAGCGCCAGCGTACACAACGCGCTGACGGTTACGGTGTCTGCGTGCATATTCCGTATATGGCTTCGCGTTTTCAGCAGCACCCGCGCCCCAGTTATCCGGGTACAGATTAGAAGGCGCTCCAACCAGAATTGGATTTGAATGCACGATGTCACCGAGAACATCATCACGAGCACGGAAATGTTCCCTGTGCTCACCGCGTAGGTATGCAACACGATCAGCTCCTAATCTATCCGCTCGGCCATTAACCGGGTTGATTGACAGTGCCCGTACTTGCCTTGCACTGAGTTCAGCATCGGTTGGTCTGGCTGAATTCGCCGGCCATTCAAACGGCACACCGGTTTTACTGTCCGGGTTGTACGTTATGATTTCTCTGCTACCACGTGCTACCTGTTCACGCAATGCTTCCTTAGCACTCCAATCCGGGATTTCAGATATATTACCCATATCGTCGATGCTTTGTGATAACACGTCACCCGTCCATGCACCACTTAAAAAGTTGGAACGATAAATTTTATTACCTGTGCGCAGTGATCCGCTACTTGAAACCACTGCAGTAGCGGCAGCAGCGCTCTCACTGATTTGCTGGAAAACCTGGCGCATTGTGACAAGCATTTCTGCCGGGTTTGTCACTTCAAAGAAGTTGTCCGGTGTGCCGTCCCGGTCTGCATCCCATTCGCTTTGCTGTGGGATACCGTCCTCGTTGTTATCAGAGAATCCACCCCATTTGGCGGCGTACCACAGAGGCGATTCCAACACTTCAGCAGCAGGTTCAGCTGCGGCAGTGAACGTCAATGTGCTCGTCAACGGTAAAGCCTGACCATCGTTCCAGACACCACCGGGTAACTGCCCCGGAGGAACATCCAACTCATAATCAACATCATCAGCGGGTTCGGTGTCAGTATCCCGAACAACCAAATAAACACCATCCTGCGTCGAACCAGACACTGAATACCCCATGTGCTGAATATAGCAACCAGTTGCTCCAATGCTGTCGACGGTCATGACAACCTGATCACCAACGACTTCATAGGAGTAGCGGGAGATCGCATCCATATCATTGTCTGCGCCTTGTTCCATATCTTCGAACGAAACTCGGAAGCTTGCAGAATTGTCCTGGATGGACTCGACGTTAAATCCAACAATGGCATTAGTTGGACGGTATCCGTCTGTGCCTTGGCACCCTTCAATTGTCCGGGCAAAGGGTACAAAACTGATAGTGCCGCCGCTTGTATCTACATCGATGGCCGGTAACGGTGAACCTAAAGCCAGGGTATAGTTACCGACTGTTTGCTCCCCTTGTACATCCGGTCGGAGATCATTTGAATTTCCGTAGTAAGCAACACTTGGTGCGTAATAGCTACCTTCACGGTGTGGTGCCTCTGGTGCCTGACCACGTATGGTGCGGAAACTCTCTACCAACTTCGGCGATGGAGCACGGTCAGCATTCGCCGTGGTCTCACCAATAAATTTCAATCCGGGAAGTGTATTTTCATTGTTTGAAATTACATCTGCCAGATCGCCAACATGCATGTCACCCAAGCCGGGGCCCGTATAACTCGAGAACTCGCTCCCGGGAAGTTGATCCCCGTCGAACGATGGGCTTGGATCACTAATGACTAACTGAAAGGCGCCTGAACATTGACCATAAGGCTGATCTGGCGAGTACGGGTCATCCCAGGTAGCTGGTTCCAGTCCAAGGTCTCCATCAACGCCACCGCTGGTGACGAATTCCGGAGAAGGTTGTTTTACACCGGTGAAATAGCGCATACCTTCAAACATCATTTCAGCTATTGGATTACCCCAGGCTTTACACTCACCGTTAGCAAACGGACGGTTCGGTATCCAGGGGCAGTCGGTCATTACAGATTCCAGGTAATAGTCGTTCGGTATCTGAAGGCCGTCAAGTGTTGTCACAATACCTGGATTTCGCGTAAAAATGCCGGTAATCGGGTCCACCTCCTTTTCACCAAACGACCCCATACTTTGACGAAGCACACCGCCTTGAAGATTGTTCTCGAACGAACCGGTCAACAAACTGAAATACATTGAGTTATTTTCGCCAAACTCATGCAACAGCCCGGTTGGTTTGTAAGATCCATCAGGGTACAGCTTACAAAACTCCTCAAGAAATCCTTCTTTACACACAGTCACATCCAGAATCACATTGTCATCTGCCTCTCCATCACCCTGTGTACGTTCTTTATCCACCCACTCCCAGATTCGTCCAGTGACATTGCGCCTGACACGCAAAAAAGGCACATCGTTTCTTTGGATATTATTGGTCGCGAAATGATGAACCATACCCGTCAGAGGTTCCGGGATTGGTGTGTAATCAGAAATTCTGAAACCACTCTTGGCTTCAGACTCATATTCCATTCCCCATGTGTGATTTTCCCAGGGCACAAAAGCGCGTCGTAAACGGGTTTCAGACTGGGTATCCACAACTCGTTTTCCGCCATAAAGGGCGGCGAGCAATACATCCATGCGCGTCATGGTCATGTAGTTAAGAAAATCACCACTCCAACTGTTGCCACATTTTTTATCGTCAGTGTGACTTACCGGTTCCAGATGATCATTAAAAGTCTGATAACACAGGTTTGAGTCAAAGTACCCGAAATAGTCTATCTCGTGCGGTTTGAACGTTGTATCCAATACGTCATCATCGTTTAGGTCCACATAAGTCGGATAGGCTTCAAAAAAAAGCTTATTGTCACGTTGCATGACCAACTGCAACAATGACGTTTTTGTACCGTCAACAATCAGCGGTAGATCAGGCAGATTCATCTCCCTGCCTTGTACGGCTGTCGACTTCGCGAACAACAGCAGTAAAGTGGTACAAATAGCCAGCTTCTTGCCGGGCGATAACCGTCGAACTGAATCAACCAATTTTTTGTTATCCAATGTATTAAATAACATTGAGTACTTCCCTCAAGAGCTAAATGCCGTAGTAGTTTGTCGTGACGCAGAAGAGAAGCACAAAACGCTTCTATCTCTCGCTACAACACAACTCAGTGTGAGTTCAGGATGGTCACACCTAGACTTTCGTGCATTAACTAGCGGCCAAAAACAAACAGAACTGAAACGATCTATACGGCATAAGAAACTCCCGTACATATCACCACCAAAAACACAGATATATTTCACAGACCGATCCATGACTTTGAATCTAGAACAAATCACATACTGTGATATTTCGCACTGCTTGCCCGTTGCAGTGTAAAGGGTGTTTTTTTTCAATCAGCGGCCGCTACTAACGTTGTGGAAAAGCCAAATAGACAACAGTGCAAGCGCATCCATATGAATAGTCGCATTGAAACCCAAAAGGGATTTACTTTGTTGGAGATACTGATAGCAGTCGCTATTTTTCTTCTAATTATTACCATAGCCTCAGTGTCATACAGGAGCTTTACGGATGACACAAATTCACGAGCCGCTTCATCTGATCTGCACTCGTCACTGGTACTGGCCAGGATAGAAGCAATAAAACGGGGTGGTTGGGTAAGAGTATGCGGAAGTGATAACGGCGACGACTGCAATTCAGGATTTGGCGAAGGATGGATTGTTTATCATGACAAAAATAACGATGGTGTATTCGATAATCAGGATGCATTTATTAAACGGGAAGAAATCAACTCGGCAAAGGTAAATCTGTCACTTGCCACCGAAGACGGAGCTGCACTGAACAGTGTGGACTTCAACTACAGAGGATTCACGATGCAATCAGCTGCGATTACTGCAGCGAAAGGAAACTTCGAGCAAAGACTTGATTTAAATCGAATTGGACGAATAGTTTCGCGCTAAACAGTAAAAGCATCCATATTCGAAGTAGTAATTTAGAAGGATATACGGGGATGAAAACCCAGTACCGTAGACAACGTTACATATTGCGATGAATAGAAATACACATACTTTCGCGTATAGAAAACCAGATTTTCACACACAGACAGGTGTTGGGTTGGTTGAAGTGCTGTTCGCTGTCGTTATATTTGCCTTCGGTGCTTTAGCCATCGGCAATATAAATATTCTATCGCTTACGTCCATTAGAACAGCCGAGGTGCATGGTAACGTCAACAATATTGCTCACGAAATGCTGGAAATACTCAAAGCCGACAGCACGAGTGCTGGCGAGGGTGTTTACAATATCGACTTCGATGAAGACACAACTGCCGATGCAGGCAATGCGATAGCACAGAATTTGGTCACCGAGTGGCGATCGAGAGTACGAACCCAACTTCCCGCTGGCACAGGAAGAATCGACTGCGACGACCAGGGTTGCACGGTTTCTCTTCGATGGAGAGAAAAAGTCATACCAGGTGAAGATACCATAACCTACAACGTTAGAGCATCGCTCTGATCGTTGTATATGAAACTTACTTAAAGATTTTCTGACAAGGTAAGAATACCGTGATTATTGGCAAGCCAAATTCTAACCACAGGCACAGCGGATTTACTCTGCTTGAAATGCTGATCGTGCTGGTAATTGCAAGTATTGTATTACTTGGATCAACAACTATCGTAAGCACGTCAGCGGATTCCAGACACAGAGTGTCAAACATTAGAAAGTTACAGGAAGAGGCTACATTGCTGACGCAGCTATTTCAGCATCAACTCTCGCAGATTGCTTACAGAAGTATTGACGATTCTCTGATCAGTACACGTCACTTGCCAGTGCAGCATCAGAACGTGGTATTCCCAGCAGTCGCCGGCGACTGGGAAGCTGGACAAGTGATTAAAGCAGATGGTGCATCCATTACGTTCAGACATAGCGGTGCAAGCACAATAGATGGCGAAGCCGATGGAACGATATTTTCCTGTATGGGAGACACAGTTTCACAGGACGAAATAGTAGAAACACGCTTTTTTCTCATTGATCGACAACTGGGCTGTACGGTAGCAGACGACACGCAATCAGTATCTGGTAGCACTTCATCTACGGGTATTGACGAAATGCTTGTCGAAATTGGCATAGATCGTAATAACGACAGTTCGATTGATGAAATTATTCTTGCAACAGAGGCAACTGATGAGGATTTTTCCAATACGCGTTTGTTACGTATCCGACTGCTGTTATCAAGTGAAGATGGCGCATTGAACTTCAACCAGAATTATTCCTTCAACGGTGAAGATCGTACATCTGACGATTTTCGCATTTACAAGGAAGTGGTCGTGGCATCAGCTATCAGGAATTAGCATGAACAAAAGCAACTTAAGCCAACCAAGAAAAGCTAAGTCAACAAACGGCAGAAAATCTCAGCAAGGTTACACACTGATTTCTGTATTGGTTCTTCTTACGATTGTTCTGGTAATGGCGAATTCAATGATCAATATGTCAGAAAGCACGCAAAAAGTCTCTTCTGCATCTATTCAGCGGGATCGCGTCTTCCAATCCATCGATTCTGCACTTGCCGTTGGGGAAAACTACGTAAAGAAATTGTCTATCGATCGCGTGTTTTCAGACACTTCCGCAAGCGAAGGACTTTTCTCACAAGGGTCACGACCGGATAGATGGTGGAAAGACACCGTGTCCGATGGAGAAAGGCTTGTGGACACGGGGCTGATACTCGGGGTGTCCTCTCCACCTGTGTTTGCTTCAGAGCAGATTGGTAATTACATCTCGGACGGTGGTACCGGTATCGTCAATCTTGGTACAGGCAGTGGTGATTATGGTCGTCTGAGCAACGGTAGTCGCGAAGTTGTGTTGTATAGCATTGAAGCCTACGGTAAGGGTAGCAACGACGATATACAAGCGGCAGCCGAAAGCACATTAGCTCTGACCCGTTAGCTACCGGTTAAGGATCTGTATGAATTGCCAGAGGCGAAAGGTAACATGAACTTCAAATTGCCTACAAACATAAGATCGTCGCATCGTGCACGTATCCGTGGCTTCTCGCTTATTGAGCTGATGATAGTTGTGGCTGTTATCGGCATTCTCGCAGCATTGGCGGTACCCGCTTACGGACATTATCTGACCGAAAAACGCAGACTCGATGCCCAGACACTTCTCAACAATAATGCGATGATTCTCGAACGATGCCTGACTTTTATCGGCTCATACGATGCTGATTGCCTTCTGGCGACTGAATCGCGAGAGGGTTACTATCAGCTTGAAGAAACACGAACACAGAATACGTTTACTCTTACTGCCGTAGCGACACCGGGCAGGAGCCAGGTATCAGATGAAGATTGCCAATCACTGACCCTCGATCATCAGGGCAATAAAACTGCAACTGGCAACCAGGCAGACGTCTGCTGGAAATAGTAGCGCTCTAGCCTGCTCTATTCACGAACCCTTCATGAATAGAGCAGGCTAGCCACAAGTATCTTCCACTTTAGCCAGCGCAGCTTTTCGGAGTATTTGCACGAGCGTACTGCGTTCCTTCTCGGTTAATCCACCCAATACAGCTTCCTGTGAGTGTGTCATTTGAGCAGCTACCGCCTTATGCACCTTGAATCCTTTTGCGGTTATCTTAAGTATTGACTGACGCTTGTCATACGAATCCGGTCTTTTCTCTATATACCCCTTTCCTACCATGCGACTGACTGCCCGGGAGATGGAATTTCGAGGACGACCTGTCAGCTCCGACACATCCTGTGCGGTCAAGACATCAAAATGGGATAAACACAGGAGCAACAGGTACTCGGCACGGATAATTCCATGACATGCATGAATTTCGTCATAAGCCGGAACGATGATTGCGCTTGTTACGAACGACAGTAGCGCAGCATCCCTGAATTCCACCTCATCCAGAAAGATCCCCGCATCAGGGTGTGTTTTTACAGCCATTGAAAGTGTTCAGCCTTTGTTCACGTTTGCGTGAGATCCAATCCCGATTATGGCAATCGCGATACGAAACCATTACAATACCGGGGTATTGTTCCAAATGGAACATTTTCAACACGCGTAGTCAGCTAAGCGATACGTCATAAACGATCGGACGTTTTTTAGACGACTCATCACTGTCACAAGGCGCACATGAGTGACCGGAAAAAAATAACCATACCCGATCTCAGACTGAAGAAGGCAGCAGGCGAACGCCTTGTTATGGTAGCAATCGGCGAAGCATTGACCGCTGCCTGGGCAGAACGTGCCGGTGTTGATATTGTTGGTGTCGGAGACAGTTTGGGTATGACACTCCACGGACACGAAAATACGCTGGCGATGACAGTTGATCAGATGATTGATCATTGTCGTGCGGTACGTCGTGGCGCCCCTAATACATTTTGTCTGGTTTCGATGCCATACGGGTCATATGCCACACCGGAAATCGCCGTGTTGAACGCACTTCGATTGATAAAAGAAGGCGGTGCGGAAGCGGTTAAACTGCAAGGAGGTCGCGAAATGTTCAGTACTATCAAAGCAGTTGCCGATGCAGGCGTTCCGGTTATGAGCCATGTGGGCTTATTACCACATCGCATTCACTCTCTCGGTGGGTTCAAAATGCAGGGGCGCACAGCCGAAGACGCGATTAAAATCATCGACAATGCCTGCGCAATCGAAGAGGCGGGTGCAATCGGACTTGAGATGGAAGCCATGCCGTATGAGGTGGGCAAGGCGGTTGATGAAGCCGTCGGGATTTTCACCTTTTCGATTGGTGCCGGCTCAGCCGGAACGTGCCAATTGTTAAATGGCTACGATCTACTCGGTGCATTCGATACGTTTAAACCAAAATTTGCCAAACGCTATAGCAACATCGCGGAAATTGCGACCAACGCGTTCAGCGCCTATGCAGAAGATGTACGTAACGGTACGTTTCCAGACGTAGAACACAGCTACTCTATGAAAACCGAAGAATCAGAAAAGCTGACACAACTGCTAAAGCAATCTGATTCATGTGAAGAATCCTAATGGACACAGACACAGACACAGACTACCCCAAAACCGGTCAGCGCATACCGAACGGTATGTTGCAGGACAACTACCCGCGAAATATGTGGTGGGTTGCAGCGCTCAGTGATGAAGTAACAGAAAAACCCATCTCCCGGTGGCTACTTGAGACACCAGTTGTTCTCTATCGAACGCAAGACGGAGAGACCGTTGCAATGTACGACCGTTGCCCCCACCGCTGGGCACCGTTGAGTGAAGGACATGTGCACGGCTCACGTATCGTTTGCCCGTACCACGGTATGCAGTTTGATCCGTCAGGCACG
>CALFCF010000082.1 GCA_937951345.1 uncultured Granulosicoccaceae bacterium | reverse complement strand
TTCACCCCCAGTGCCCGTCTGCCGTCGCAGCTCACTCGATTGAGCTCAACCCGTAGATTTCTACGAATTTCGCTCAATCGAGCGACCTGCTTAGGTAGCCAGACTCTGGTGGCGAACCCTTCATGAATAGAGCAGGCTAGTAGAAATGAAGGGTCGTAGGTGAGTACAGTTATGTATGAGGTTTGACGGCAGGTAACTAATGTTTATACACCTCCGATCACTGTAGCAACCAATTGTCAGTCCAGTCCCCCCGTACCCGTTCGATGGTTTCCGATAGCAGGTAATGATCCACCCGGTTGCGCACATGCTCAATTAAAGCTGCGTTGGTGTTATCGGCTGACCAGTCTTCCGTGTTGCCTGAACTGTGTTTGTTGGTTTTCAGATCAGCAGCACTTTCAACGCGCCACTTGGCGCACCAGGTTATCGACCATAGCCACATAAGCCGCCGCATCGGTAGCAGAAACGGTTGCCATTGATTTGCTAAGTCTGTTGGCATCGCGTCCAGCCATGTTTGATAAAACGCCTTGATCTCGGCTGCCGTCAGTTCGGCGTAAGTTGCTACATCCCAGGTCGTTGATGTGTACAAGCTGGCGTGCGCCAGGTCGAATCCGGCACCGCCATAGCGACCTTTTTCGAGGTCAACCAGCCAGGCGTGATTGTTGTCATCGACAATAAAATTACCGGGGTGTGCATCAAAGGATATTAATGCAACAGGTGACTTTGGTAGTGTCGAGACATCTCGTTCGGCAGCGTTGATTTCCATTTCTATCTGGTCCAGTGATGCCGCCGTCAGTTCTGCTTTGTGAAGATAAGCCGCCTGTGACAGAACTTCTTTCAGCGTCTCCCGCATCGGGTTTTGCTGGTTTATCAACGGAGCGCGCTCCGTGATCTCTGGCAGCGGTAGCTGGTGAATAGCTGCCAGTGCCTGCGCAGCTGTCGCAAGCTGCTCTGGTGCTTGTAGCGTTTTCCCGTAAATACGATCAACCAGTAGCGCACCCATTGGTAGAGTCTCATTCGGGTTGATTGCCAGGTGACAGTTTGGTGTGTGGCCACTTACGCTCATCCGCTCAAAGCAGGTTTGCTGGTAAATCAGATTATGTGCCGCATCGAATTGCATTTGGCTCTGGCGCGGTACGCGCAACAACCAGTCTGTCCCGTCGATGGTGACATGATCATGTGCAAGACCGCTGGTTGGCATCATTTTCAGTGCGTCAAGCGGAACATCTGCAACATCGCGTATCACGTGGTGCAGTGCCGGCAGAAGATTCTCGAGCGTTGACATTAATGGTTGTTATAACTTGTTATTACGTATTGTCTATTGGGTATCTGCTGAATCATCGGTAGTACCAACGATGTAATGTGGTTGGTTTGACGCCGATGTAGAACAGCAACACAAACAGCAGATTCTGCGCACTGCGCTTTACAAAACCGTGTTGCAGATAATGCTGCGCTGATGTTGTTAGCGGTATACCGATACGCCTGAGTCGGCGACGCGAAAGTTTACGTGCCAGTTGGACGTCTTCCATCAGCGGAATATCCGGTACGCCACCGCATAGTAAGAGCAACCGGGAAGGTATCAGTAGTCCTTGATCACCATAGGGTAGCGCGAGTAAGCGGCAGCGCAGTTTAACCAAATGTTCGAGCAAGCGGGCTTTGCGATCGTTGGTGTCCAACTGAAAGTCGAAGTAGCCGGCATGATCCAGCTCGGGGGTGTTGTCGAGAAATTGTCTGACTTTGTCTTCCCAACCATTGTTCAAATGCGAATCGGCGTGCAATATCAAAAACCAGTGGGTGTCCAAGTGTGCAGTGCCAAGTCGCAATTGATGACCACGTCCGTGCCGGTCGGACTTGATCACAGCTATTGTCGGATTGCCGTCGTTTTCGATAGACAGATCAGATTTGCCGCCATCGACCACGACAATACTGACCGGCAGGCTGCTACCTGTGAATTGTTTTAGCAGTTCGTTGAGCTGGTCGTCGGCCTGATATACAGGAATCACCACGCCAATCGACGGATAAGGAATATTTTCGCCGGTATGCATCAGCAGGATAGTAGTGATTGAAACGTCGCCATGCCGTGAGTATGGTAGCATCCATCGCGACTTTCCCGGTGATATAACCGGATATTTATCAAACCCGACCGTCTGGAACAGACCGTCGCGCGGACTGGAGATTGTTATGTTGAAAGTGGGTGATTCGATCCCGTCGATTAATTTGAAGCAGATGACTGCAGATGGTCCTCAGGACGTGGACGCAGCAGGGTATTGCAAGGGTCGCAAAGTGGTCATATTCGCACTGCCCGGCGCCTTCACACCGACATGTTCAGAGCAACATTTACCGGGTTTTTTGCAGCAACAGGATGCTATCAAAGCCAAAGGCGTGGATGCAATTGCGTGTTTATCTGTTGCTGACTTTTTTGTTATGGATGCATGGGGGAAAAGTCAGAATGTTGGCGACGCGATAGATATGCTTTCAGATGGCAATGGTGAATTTATCAAAGCTACCGATACTGAGCTTGATTTGAGTGGTTTTGGTCTTGGAACACGCTCCAAGCGCTATGCAATGGTGGTCAATGACGGAGTCATAGAGCACATGCTGGTGGAAGAAAATCCCGGCGAAGCGAAAGACAGTGGTGCTGATGCTCTGCTGGCAGTTCTTTAGAAAAATTGTCTGCGTTGCCATTGCAGCGCATTCACCACATAAGAGATATGACAGAACGATTGGCTCGAAATGCTCGCGTATTACCGTATTGGTTCTACACGAGCGGACGCCTGGCGTTGGCATGCCAGTTCTTAGCTGATTTGATGTGCGTTGGCTGCCTTGCCAACGTTTTTAAACAACCGGTTTGCAACTCTGATAGAACACCCCGATAAACGGATACACTTATGGCAGATACAATTAAACTCGCGCTCGATGATGTTTTTGAACTGGCAAAAACCGCACTGACAGGCCAGGGGTTCTCTGAAGAACAGGCCAGCGCCATTGCCCGAACTATCTCGCGCGCCGAGCGCGACGGTTGTGAATCCCACGGCTTGTTCAGAGTACCGTTCTATGTAAAAGCAACCAAGCATCCTGCGACGAATGCCACTGCACGACCGGTTCTCAGTGAACTGGCTACATCGGTTGTCCGTGTTGATGCCGGTTGCGGATTCTGTCCGTTAGCACTGGAAACCGGTTTACCTGTATTAGCCGATAAAGCGCGTTCTAACGGAATTGCCGCGTTGGCGATTAACAATGCTTACAACATTGCTGCTCTCTGGCCGGAAGTAGAGGCACTGGCCGAGCAAGGGCTTGTCAGTCTCGCGTTCACTGCAGCCAATGCGTTTGTCGCTCCGGCCGGTGGTATAAAACCGATCTACGGTACGAACCCGATGGCATTCGGCTGGCCGCGCAGTGGTAAACCACCCATGGTGTTCGACCAAGCGTCCAGCGCTTCGGCTAGAGGTGAGATCCAGCTACATTTACGTGATGGCAAACCCTTGCCGGAAGGTTGGGCGATTGATGCTGACGGTAATCCGACCACTGATCCTGAGGCTGCTCTGGCGGGAGCTCAGCTGACCTATGGCGGGTACAAGGGTGCGGCGATTGCGCTGATGGTCGAGTTGTTGGCCGGTGCTTTGATTGGTGATCTGTTCAGTTACCAGTCGAGCGAGCGTGACTCGGTCAAGTCGGGTGCACCGTTTGGTGGTGAATTTATTATTGCGATTAATCCGGAAACGTGCGCATCAGCGGGTAGCTCTGAAGGTCGCGTCAACACCAATCCTCTGGCTCATGCCGAGGAACTGTTCGGTGCAGTTCTCTCGCAGGACGGCACCCGACTACCGGGTGAGCGTCGCATCAAGGCACGTGAGCGCACGGCTGTGGACGGTATAACAATCCCTGCAAGTCTGCATCAGCAGATAACTGAGTTCGCAGGTTAACCGACGGTATACGCCAGTCATGTCACTTGTAGCATCGCTTGGCCTTGACTCGCCGATCGTTCAGGCACCTATGGCCGGTGCCAACGGCTGTGACATGACAATCGCTGTTACAGCATCCGGCGCACTCGGATCACTTCCTTGTGCAATGCTCAATGCCGATGAGATCATCGCTGAAACTGATCGTATAAAAGCCGCTACCAACAAACCTTTTAATCTCAATTTCTTCTGTCATCGCACGCCGGCAGATGATCCTGACGGTATGCGTCGTTGGCATACGCTGCTAAAACCTTTTTTTGATGATGAAGGCATCACCGACATCCCGACCAGTGGTCCTGTGCGCAGACCGTTTGATGATGCGTTGTGTGATGTGGTCGAGGCATGTAAACCTGCTGTTGTGAGTTTTCATTTTGGCCTACCGGCAGCAACGTCAGTCAGGCGTGTAAAAGAGGCAGGGTGTCTATTAATTAGTTCAGCAACAACGGTTGATGAAGCCCGTTGGCTGGTTGCCAATGGCTGCGATGCAATAATTGCACAAGGCACGGAAGCTGGTGGGCACCGGGCGATGTTTTTATCGGATAATCCGGTCAGTGATGCGCCGATGCAACCCGGTACGATGGCATTGCTACCGGATATTCTGGATGCGGTGGATGTACCGGTGATTGCCGCCGGCGGAATCAGTGATATTCAGACTGCGCGTGCTGCTTTGGCAATGGGAGCTGATCTGGTACAGATGGGAACAATCTACCTCTTCACCGCGGAAGCACGTGTATCGCCTATTCACCGTCAGGCGTTGTCTGGCGCTGAAGCTGATGACACAGCATTGACCAACTTGTTTTCCGGTAGACCGGCGCGTGGCCTGGTTACGCGTTTGATGCGGGATATCGGTCCATTAAATGAGCATGCTGCTGCCTTTCCTCTGGCCGGGATTGCTCTTGCGCCGCTGAAGAAAAAAGCGGAAGCCGGCGGCCGTGCTGATTACTCATCGTTATGGGCGGGGCAGGGGGTTGCGTCAGCGAGGCGCACGGCTCAACAGGTTTCAGGTTCAGCGAATGTGCTACCTGGAGCTGCAGATTTAACCCGCTATCTGACCGAAAATATCAAGCGATGATGTAACAACTTGCCGGTTGCTGCTGCGAGAATTTAAGAGCTGATAAACGTCTATCTCGAAATACGCAAACGCAAATCTGTGAGCCACACCCGACTAAGGTCATCTGATTCCGGTGTCTGGCAGACAGTGTTTCATCAAGCAGCTTCAGTTTGTTGCAGGCACGGCGCTAAAAATTGTATGAAAATACATTTTCAAGCGCATGCAGCGCCTTTCGTTCTTTGGATGCTATCAGTGATTACTTCAAAAGTGATCTTCAATCGATCTATGGTCGATCGAATGTGCAGGATATTTTTTGCCGGATGTCTTTGCCTGGGTAGTGTCGTGCAAACGGCGCTGGCCGAATCACCTGTGTGGACAGTATCGAACGGTGAAAATACGATTTACCTTGCCGGTACGCTGCACGTGTTGAAAGCCGAAGACTTTCCGTTACCCGCTCAATTCAAACAGGCTTACCAGTCATCTGACGATGTCTATTTTGAAGTCGATCTAGTGCAATTCAACAGTGATGACGTGCAATCACAGTTGTCTTCACGCGTAGCGTGGAACGACGGTACAACACTTGAAGATGTGTTGAGTCCACCAGTCTTGCAACGGCTTCAAGCGCAACTTGATAACTATGGCATACCACTTGGCATGATCGCTCATTACAAGCCCGGACCGGCTGCGATTACAGTGTCTATGCTGGAAATGCAACGCCTCGGTATGAGCGAAGCCGGTGTTGAAGATCATGTCATGCAATGGGTGAGCACTGATGACAGAGATGTTTTCGGTCTGGAAACAGCAGAAAAACAAATTTCTTTTTTGCTGGAGATGGGCGGTAGCACACCAGATGATATTATTGGCTTTACGATTGATGATTTATCCGGGTTGGAAGAACAGGTCGATATATTGCGCACTGCCTGGCGAAGCGGTGACGTCGATGAAATCGACCAGAGTATTCTTCACGATATGCGTTCTGCCTATCCTAAGATCTATCAGCAACTGATCGTTGAACGCAACAACAACTGGATTCCGGAACTGAAAGCTTTGCTGGCAGATTCTGATACTGAAATGGTTTTGGTGGGTATTGGCCATCTGGCCGGCCCGGACAGTTTGCTCAAGTTGCTAGCCGCTCAAGGCTACCGCATCCGACAACTCAAATAACCCGCATAATTGTCGATTCCCCTAAACCGGACGCGGGCCAATGGTGGTGTTCGGTGCCCGACAGGACATCTGGTTTTTCTTTTGCGACACACGGTTAACGAGACTGCGTTGGTGACGCCCTGATACCGGTTGACTGAAGCGCCCTGTAGCGACAGACTGCACCAGCCTAAGCTCTGTAGGGGTCGCAATGAAGTTTCATATAGCTGTCAATCTGGAACGCATGGATGACTCGGTCGATATGGCCAGTGTTCGCGATCATGTGATCGAAATGATCCAGATGGCAGATTTAGCTGGCTTCGAAATCGCCTGGGCTGCCGAGCACCACGCGCTTGAGATGACCATCGCCCCCAATCCTTTTCAGCTCCTGACCTGGTGGGCAAATCACACGCGTTCTATCCGTCTGGGATGTGGCGTAGCTAATGCTGCTTACTGGCACCCGATCAACATTGCCGGTGAAGCCGCGATGCTCGATCTGATATCCGGTGGTCGTCTTGAAATGGGGCTCGGTTCCGGTGCTTATCAGCGTGAATTCGACAGGATGAAACCCGGTCTGCAACAACCGGATTCCTGGCGCTACATGCAGGAGATGCTGCCGCTGGTGCGCGAGTTATGGCGCGGTGATGTAGAGCACAACGGCGAGTACTGGCAATTCCCCAAAGCAACCAGTTGCCCCAAACCCGTTCAAACCGATGTGCCAATGTGGGTCGCCGCACGCTCGCCAATAACATTTGACTACGCAGTTGCTAATAAATGCAACGTGATGAGCTGGCCTCTAACTCTGCCAATGAGTGAAGCGGAAAAATACAAACAGCAACTTGATGAGGCGATCGCCAAAGCCGGTGGTTGGTCAGGTACGTTTGCAATGATGCGCCACACGGCGGTCTATGAAAGCGACGCTGATCGAGAGCAGTCTTTGGTAGCGATTCGTCAGGCGTTAAGTCGTTTCGGCAATTTGATGACCAAAAAAGGTGAGGTCCAAAACGGTTTTCCGGACGCTGTGCCTTTATCAGCATTGGACGGCAATGTACGTGTTGAACCGGCTATGCTTGAAGAGAATTTAATGTTTGGTGACGCCGAAACGGTCAAATCCAAATTACAGCGTTACGAAGCACTTGGTGTTGATGCATTTATCTATTACGCGTCAATGGGACTGGATATGGACGTGCAAAAACGCTCGCTGCAAACCTTTATTGATAAGGTTATGCCGGCGTTTACCTGATCCGCCCTAGCCTGCTCTATTCACGAAGGCGAAAACAGTGACAATGAAAACTAAGGAACCTCTGATTTATTGCCTGCGTTGCCAGGGCTACGTTGAAATTCGGCTCAAAATGCTCATGTATTCGCACATACACTCCGCTTTTTCGCCAAATTTCGCCTTGCCCTGCCTGCCTCGCCTAATAAATCAGAGGTTCCCTAAGCAATTTCCAGTTAGAAAAGCAGTTTTAGCGTCGCTGTGGGTGTTCGCACACTGTTTTCTATTCACCACTAGTGCCCGTCTGCCGTCGCAGCTCACTCGATTGAGCTCAACCCGTAGATTTCTACGAATGTCGCTGAATCGAGCGACCTGCTTAGGTAGCCAGACTCTGGTGGCGAACCCTTCATGAATAGAGCAGGCTAGAGCTTACCTATCTGTGTCCCCTGGCGATCAAAACACACTGCGTGCCCAGCGTACACCTGATGGTACCTGTTTTGATGTCACCGGTAACCCGCAAGCGCCAGTCATTGTGCTGATACACGGGCTGGGATTGTGCCGGGAACTCTGGACCCAGCACCTGCCCGCATTGGAACAGGATTTCCGTGTTATAAACTACGATTTGTTCGGTCATGGCGATAGCGACCCGTTGACGGACAGCCCTGACAATTGCTGCCACAAGGGTGAGTCTGAACCGAAGGCTGCGTCGCCAGCCAGTTTGTCTGTGTACGCGAAGCAGATTGTTAACTTGCTTGACTATCTATCCATAAACAAGGCTGCTCTTGTTGGCTTCTCAATTGGCGGCATGATTAACAGGCGGGTTGTGATGGATTATCCGCACCGCGTTTCGTCGCTGGTAATTTTGAATTCGCCGCATGAGCGCGGTGAAAAATTGCAGCAGCAAGTTGAATCACGCGCGAAGCAGGTTGGTAACGGTGATCCGATGGCGACACTGCCTGACGCGTTGATACGCTGGTTTACTAAAGACTATCTTGATCTGCGCGACCAGCCGGTGGGCAAGAACTCCATACTGCATGGTGCTGATCGTGTATCGCGATGGCGTCAACAGGTGGAGTCGAAAAGTTATGCCGGTGCTGCCTGGGTGTTGGCCAACGGTGTTCGCGAGTTGATCAAACCGCAACCACCCATTGAGTGTCCGGCACTTGTGTTAACCGCTGAAAACGATACGGGTAGCACGTCAGCCATGAGCCAGGCAATTGCCGCTGAAATCGAAGGTGCCGAATTGATTCTGTTGCCGCACTTGCAGCATCTTGGGCTGTTGGAACAACCTGAGATTTTCACTAATCCAGTTGTTGACTTTCTACGACGACACGAACTCCAAGAATCCACTCCATGACTCAGACAATGACTGGCGGACAGGCTGCTGTAGCTGCGCTTGAAGCAGAAGATACGCAATGCGTGTTTGGATTGATAGGCTCGGCAACCATGGAGATGTTCGATGCACTGCATGATGCTGAGCAGGTCCGGTTTATCGGTGTACGTGATGAGCGCACCGGTACCCACATGGCAGACGGTTATGCGCGTGCATCGGGTAAAGCCGGTGTAATACTGGCCGGGCAAAATGGCCCGGGTGCGACCAATCTTGTGACAGGGCTGGCGCAGGCTAAAGCGGCATTTTCACCGGTAGTGGCTATTGCGGGCGCACTGTCCTCGTCGCATGTCTATCGTGATGCATTTCAGGAAGTCGATCAGCAATCGCTTTTTACGCCTGTTACCAAGAAGACCTGGACGGCTCCGTCGGCGGAGCGAGTGCCTGAATTGTTTCGTGAAGCTTTTCGAACAGCGCTGTCACCACGCTGTGGTCCGGTGTTACTGAACCTGCCGCGAGATGTTCTATCGGCCGAAACTAATACCGTCGATTTGCAAAAACCGTCGGCGTACCGTAACGATTGTTGGCCGTCGGCTAATGTTCAGCAAATTCAGAAAGCTGCAGAACTGTTAGAACATGCGAGTCAACCGGTGATAATTGCCGGTGGTGGGATTAAAAATACAAGCGCTCATCAGGCTGCCATTGATCTGGCGGAAACAATCAACTGCCCGATCGTAACCTCGCCGGGACATGGCGATGCGATTCCGTTCCATGAGTCGAGAAATGCCGGTCAAATGGGCCCGCGTGGTAACCCGGTTGCTTCGCGACTGGTTTGTGAGGCTGACGTAATCATAGCGTTGGGAACGCGGTTAGGTTTCAACTCGACATTCTACTCGTACGACAACATCAACCGCGACGCCAGGATTATCCAGATAGAACTTGAACCTACGGCATTAGGTCGATACTTCCCAATCGATGTCGGTATCTGGGCGGATGCTGCATCTGCTGCAGATCAATTGCGCGGTGCAGTTCAGTTAAAGCGCGACAGAAAAATAGCTGATCAATGGATGTCCACCTATCAGGATGAACGCAAAGCCTGGCTGGCTAAGCGAGACAGCGATGCAGATACGCGGCACCCGATTCAACCGTCAGGTCTGTTCAAAGCCTTTCGGTCGGTCATACCGGAAAACGCCGCTATCACGCTGGATGCCGGAACACTGTGTCTGCAAGCAACTGATGCGCTCAATTATGCGCAACCGAAGAGCCTGTTTTCGCCGCTGGACTTCGGTCTGGTTGGGTTCTCGTTTGCCTGCGGATTAGGTATTAAATGCGCGCAGCCCGAACGTCCGGTCATCAGTTTAATGGGTGATGGTGGATTCGGTATGACGATTTCTGAGTTAAGCACTGCGGTGGATTCAGGGATCAATACGGTCGTGCTGGTAATGAACAATCAATGCTGGGGTGCGGAGAAAGCCTACCAACGTGACTTTTTCAATGGTCGCTATTTGGGAGCAGATATATCCAGTCCGCCATTCGACAAAGCCGCGGAACTCTATGGCGCGGCCGGCTTCAGAGCGGAACGCCTGGCTGATGTAGCACCTGCGATTGAAGCGGCGCTGGCCTGTAATAAACCTGCAGTTGTTGATATCGCTGTTGATCCAGACGCGTTGTACAGTTTTCGCCGGGATAGTTTTACCCACCGTGCCAGCCAGCTCTAATCACGAAGGCGAAAACAGTGACAATGAAAACTAGGGAGCCTCTGATTTATTAAGCGAGGCAGTCAGAGCAAGGCGAAATTT
>CALFCF010000081.1 GCA_937951345.1 uncultured Granulosicoccaceae bacterium | reverse complement strand
CAGGAAGTTTCTGTGGTGGGTAAACCGAACAGGGAATGGGGTGAGATAGTGGTTGCATTCGTTGTGACAAAGGATGCAACAATCGATATTGAAACATTAGTCGAAACTGATAATCCTGATACATCCACTTTTGAGTCAGGGACAGAGATCGCCCGACTAGTGCAGGAAATGAATGCTCTGTGTCTGGATCATATCGCTCGCTACAAACGCCCGCGTTTTTATCGCCTTATCGATACATTGCCCAAGAATAACTACGGAAAAGTCCTGAAAACCAAGCTGCGATCTGAGTTTGAGTCCAGTCCCGGCTAGATCATGCGTTCGGATATGACTGTTTCATCATATTCGCTTTGTACCAAAGAGAAATTGCTAGACTGAAACTTCCATCCCACTGATCCTGTACTGGACGTATTAAAAGTGGTTGTTAGAAATATCGTTAATGCTGTTCTGGCTAATTCGTTCCTAAGCCTTATCGGATGTTCGTCAGACGAAGATTCTTCTGACCCGAATGATGTGGCCAAGGCAAAGAAAAGATTAAACGTGTTTCTTGGTATATCGTAAAGCGATAATTAAGGTCAGGCACTACACGAATAAGGGCTTGTTTAGCATGGCGGTAAGACAACAGAAAACCACTCTCATACTAACAATCGCTTTTTTTGCATTGGCATCAGGGGTCGGCTCTAACGCCAACTCGATAGCTGCAAGTACAAAACAGTCTCTTCCGTATGATTTTCAATTGACGAATTTTCAAGAACGTCAATCGGATTACGAGGGTTTTGATTGGACAGCCACACTAAAGAACCTGGGTCCAGGCGTAGCGAGAATACCGTGGCTAATGGCCCTGTCCGAATCTACAAGTGAGGATTTTAGTACCGGCCCTATAGTCTCATATGATGAGATTGTTCGAATTGATGGTAAGAGCGAGAAATTCCTGCAAGCTGGTGATTCAATAGAAATCACCAATGAAAAAAACACTCATGCGGTGGGTCTGGTAGCACGTTTTACCCACACACCCACCTATGTGAAAATTGAAATAGATCCTGACAGTAGTTCGAACGCTCTGCTCAACCCACCCAATCCAAAGCGCAAACCACTTTCGCAAGGTCCGGGTGAAACCAACTACGCAAATAATGTCTCGAACACGATAGTGGTGAAACGCGAAAAGTATGCTACGAAACCGCCTTGTATTGAAGAAGAAACTGAAGAGAACGATAGTATTACATCTGCAACGCTTATAAAGACTGGAATCGAGTATATTTCAATACTGTGCATGGATGACCGCGACCTCTTTCGAATAAATCTTACAGGTGGTATGCAGTACGAGTTGCTGTTTGTCAAGGCACCAACTACTGGACGAGTTGTGTTATTCGATCCCAAGAATCGAATGGTGTTTGACGAATTACCACTTGTTATTGAGCGTCTAAACAGAAAGTTACGGTTTAAAGCTCCTGTTTCAGGAAAATACACATTGGTCTACACACGATCCCGAATGGTACTGGCTCACGTTCGGGAAAGTATCCATTTTAAAATCGTAAACGATTTCAAGTAGCAAGATATATATTGTTCTCGTTTGTCAAATCTGTGGTTAAAAAAACACTGTCTGTCCCCGGTGAGTTCCTGATCTGGTTCTTGGCTCTTTGAGTGATAGTGCCATAGTCAATCGCGTAACTCTCACCCGCGCGAAACCCATCAAATGCTAAAGCAAACTAACATGGCAGCGTTCAATTAGTATGAGGTTTGGCTGGATTAATGAGTCTGATTCGGATGTCAGAGGGTTGCTTTGTAGTTATTTTGCGTGAGTGTATTAAAGAAAAATTGAACGGATTTTCGTCATTCTTTGCCATGAGTGTGGGATTGTTGATGCTCTGATCATTTTTGAAACCCGCCCGGGAGGCGAATTTTCTATATTTGCTTCTTGGCTTTCAACGAGCGCAGATAAACGGAATCTTTCGGCGTATTGAAGGCTAAAGGTGTCAACCTAGAGAAACGACAAAAGCCAAGTAGCTTGCTGTTCGCGTAGAGTTGAAGTCTGCTAGTCAAAGGTGAGTTCAAATTTGCTATTAACTACAAAAGGAGCCCGGAAATTCTCCCCCAGAAAATAGTAGACGTTTTGTTCTTCGTCATGAACGATATTGAAACAGCCGTAATCCTCTTCCTTCCACAAACCTGTCCAGCTAGAACAGTACTGGTCATTTTCAATTTTATACCGTGCCTCGGATGGCTTTTCATCGCCACTTTTTATCCAAAGAGTCAACCCTGATTCGGAGAAATACTGTCTTGTCTCTACACCGTAGTGGATACCTTTAATGGTAGTCCCAGTTAAAAGATCTGTTATCTGTTGGCCATTCAGTTTTTTCTCTGCGGCAAACAGTGGGGTGCTTAGCAGCGATGTGATTATTGCCAGCGTTAGTATTCTCATGTTGAGTCACTCCTCAAGTTTAATCGAATTACCAGTATCAATATTACAGGTTCTGCAGTTGCTCGAGCAAATAATGCAGCGTGCGAGTGCAGTCAGGAAATGAGGCTATTAAATATTGAAAGAAACCAGAACATCCTGAAACTGGATGGTATTTATGCCTACTTGTTGTTTAAAAAAATGTTTTTATTTTGGTAGAAGCCAACAGAGATTCGCGTGTTCAATAGAGTTATCGCAAAATCGAGCTATCGCCCTGCAATACAGGGCAATAGTAATCAAATTTGAACAATGCGTTCTCGTTCTGTAACGCAGACTAACCGTATCGATACGGGCGGCCAGCCTTCTGCATGTCATCGTTGTATTTTCTGAAAATCTCAACGATTTTTGCTTTGGTATCTGATTCAGATGCAATTTCGTCCCAAAATTTAACCGCAGCCTGTTCCACCTGAGCCCACTCTTCATCGGGGATTGTGGTTAGTTTCATTTTGTCGCCGTTAACGCGCAGGTTCGCTTCACCGCCCCAATACCACCACTGTCGATAGTAGTGGCTTTGCTCCATGCAGACAGTCAACAATTCTTGCAAATGCTCCGGCAGTTCATCCCAGCGCTCCATATTGGCAAAGAAATGTCCAACCCAGGCGCCCGTGATGTTATTGGTCAGAAAGTAGTCGGTTACGTCGGCCCAGCCAACGGTGTAATCCTCAGTGATACCTGACCAGGCAATGCCGTCGAGTTCGCCTGTTTGTACAGCAACCTCGATATCTTCCCAAGGCAGTGTCACGGGGACAACACCAAACTGCGATAGAAACCGCCCGGCAGTGGGGAAGGTGAAAACCCTTTTCCCTTTAAGATCACTGAGCGAGTTGATTGGCTCCTTGGTTGCAAAGTGACACGGATCCCATGCACCCGCTGAAATATGCTTGACGCCAACTTTACTGTATTCAGCATCCCAGATTTCATTGAGTCCATATTGATTGAACAATACTGGTACATCCAGTGAGTAGCGGGTACTGAATGGAAAGTAACCACCAAACACGGTTACTTCAGTGGGTGATGCCATTGAATCGTCATCGGACTGAACAGCATCTATGGTGCCGCGCTGCATGGCTTGGAACAGCTCACCGGTTGGTACCAGTTGATCGGCGAAAAACAGTTCAATTTCCATTTCGTCACCAGCGATCTTGTTGAACTTATCGATAGCGGGCTTTATGACGTGTTCTGCCAGTGCTGTACCTGCGTACGTTTGCATACGCCATTTGATCTTCGATTGCGCGATAGCCGGGGCTGCTGTAATAACGCCAGTAGCTGGTATAGCAACTGCGGCTTTTTTTATAAACGAACGTCTATCAGTCATATGTACACTCCTAACATACTTAGTTACCGTCTTATTTTCCGTAGACGGTTTCCGGTAACCACAAAGCGATCTGTGGGAAAACCATTATTGTTGCCAGTGCCAAAATCATAACAAGAACGAATGGCGCTATTGAACGATAAATATCGCCCAGGGTGATTTCAGGGGGAGACATCGCTCGCATTAAAAATAGGTTGTAACCAAACGGAGGAGTCATATAAGCCACTTGAGTGGTTATGGTGTAGAGCACACCGTACCAAATCAGGTCAAAGCCTAAAGCGCCCACCAACGGTATGTATAGCGGTGCAACAATGACCAGCATGGCTGTATCGTCCAGAAACGTACCCATGGCCAAAAAGCTCAACTGCATCAGTATTAAAATGACCCATGGTGAAAGCCCTAGTTTTTCAGTAAACAAACTCTCAATCGCTTTGACTGCACCCAAGCCGTCGAACACCGCGCCGAAGGCGAGAGCCGCGAGAATGATCCACATGAACATACACGTGATTCCGAGCGTGTTTTTCAGTGACGTATCGAATACTTTCCAGGTCATGCGGCGCTTTAACACTGCAGCTGAAAATGCAGCGATAGCACCAATAGCGGAGCTTTCAACTAACGATGTCCAGCCTTTGACAAATGGAATCATCATTGAGAAGAAAATGATTAGAGGTAGTAGCCCGGAAAGCAGTAAACGGTACTTTTCCGCTTTTGGTATGTCGCGTTGCTCTTCAGTAAGGGCAGGACCAAGCTTTGGATTAAGTTTGCAACGAATAGCGATATAAATAATAAACATCGTAGCCATCATTAAGCCTGGTACGACGCCAGCTAACCATAATTGCCCCACTGGCTGACGGGCGATCATCGCGTATAACACCAACACTACGGATGGTGGTACCAGAATTCCAAGTGAACTACCTGCCTGAACAACTCCGGTTACCATTCGTTTATCGTAGCCCCGGCGTAGTAGTTCAGGCAGGGCAATGGTGGCACCAATTGCCATACCGGCAACAGACAATCCATTCATCGCTGATATCAACACCATTAGTCCTATCGTGCCGATTGCGAGCCCTCCTTGAATACCGCCCATCCATACATGGAACATGCGATACAAATCATTCGCTATACCGCTTTCAGACAGGATATAACCCATGAAAACAAACATTGGTACAGTGAGTAAGGGATACCAACGCATCACTTTGATAGTTTGAGAGAATGCGATATCGAAACCCCCACGATCACCCCACAGTAACAACGCAGCGATAACAGCCACAAATCCGATGGCCGCAAAAACACGCTGACCGGTGAAGAGCAGAATCATCATCGATGCGAACATGAGTAACGCTATAGCTTCGTAACTCATTTCAGATGTGTTCGCCCCGTAATCGCAGGATGTCTTTAAACAATTCGGATAACGCCTGCAGCAACATTATGAAAATGCCTACACAAAGCATCAACTTGATTGGCCACATATACGGGCGCCAGATGGTGCGACTTCGCTCCAGGGTGCCAGTCTCTTCAGACCCTGTGACAAGACCACTTAAGAAGCCAATAAAATCAGAGCCAAAGTAACCAAGAGAATACGCGGTCGAACCGAGCCCACCCCATAGCAGCACTGCGAGATAACCAAACAAACAGAAAACAGTGATCATGTCGGTCATAGCCTTGCGTTTGACAGACCAGTTGTCGTAGAACAGATCCATGCGTACATGTGAACCCATTTGTAAAGCATAGGGTCCACCGAGAACGAAGTATGAGATCATTGCAAACTGCGCAGCCTCCAGTGTCCAGAGTGAAGGTTGCTCGCCGAATTTGCTAACAATGGACCACAGTAAAATAGCCATCATCACAAATATTCCGTACATCATAATCCGACCGATAGTACGGTTTACAAAATCAATAGTGGCAATATATGCTCGCAGTACTTTCATTACTGGCGCACACATTTGGTGCAAAAGCTATAACTGCAGTCCAACACAGTGCTCATGTTTGTGGAAATGCCTGGCAAACAGTGGAAGGAGTGCTTGTGGTAATAAGCCAGGTCATTACAAAATTCCTGCATGACGTTTATTCAATTGTGAGTAGTGCCATGGTATTTAAAATTTGCGTAGCGCCATCTTTTACGGTTGATCGCACGAGTTATGCAATATGATACAGTGCATACCCTGCATCGATCGATGTGGTGATAATTTCGATCCCAATGATTAATCTAAAATTCTAACTCAATGAGCGGATAAGTGGTTTTATTTTGCTTCAAGACGGTTCTGTGTAGTTTTGCGAATGCTTCCAGTACGCGCTTGTCATCCAAAAATACTGTTGGATTGCACAGTTCAGTGCATCACAACGAATTTATCCGGCGTTGTTGAAGTAGTTTGTGAAGGGATGAAAGTAACTCTATATGGATCAATTAGAAAATGGAATTCCTTGGTCTCAATAGCGACGATCCCTTGTCGCTGACGAAGTTTGGTTTGTCCGACATTCTATGTGTAGCGAATTAACGTGGTGTGTTACATACAATCGTAGTCAATTATTTGCAATATAGAAACGCTAGACCTCTTCAGCCATTTCGATATCTTTATTCTGTTTTCTGCTTATTCCAGGCCGGCGAAAAAACGCTCGTGCAAATAATTAGTACCGATTCGGTAACTCAGTTCAGCAGGGTGGGTCACGTTCCAGCTTGTGAAGTCTGCGCGTAAACCCGGTCGGATTACTCCTGTGTCATGAAGACCCAGAGCTTTGGCGGCATGTCGAGTGACACCTGCAAGCGACTCTGCAGGTGTCATACGGAATAGTGTGCATGCCATATTCATCGCCAATAGCAGCGAAGTCATTGGAGAAGACCCGGGGTTGCAATCGGTTGCAAGCGCCATCGGTACGTTGTGTAGACGAAACGATGTGATCGGTGGTATTTGCGCTTCTCGAATGGTGTAAAACGCGCCGGGTAACAATACCGCGACGGTATCGGAAGCTGCCATGGCCTGGACGTCATCATCATTGGCGTATTCCAGATGATCTGCGGACAGGGCGCCGTACTGAGTGGCAAGTAAAGTCCCGCCTAAGTGCGAGAGTTGTTCGGCGTGCAACTTAACCGGTATTCCAAGTTCCTGTGCTTTATCGAATACACGCGCAATTTGTGCTGGGGTAAAGGCAATGCCTTCACAAAAACCATCTACTGCATCGACGAGTGATTCAGCATTTGCCGCTTCTAAAGTAGGTAAACATACTTCATCGATATAGGCATCTGATCGATCTTTGTATTCGTTTGGAACTGCATGTGCGCCAAGAAAGCTGGTTCGAATACGCACTGGCCGTACTTTTTCTATCGAACGGGCTGCTCTTAGCATGTTAAGTTCGGTATCTCGGTCGAGTCCGTAACCTGACTTTACCTCGACAACGGAAACGCCTTCTGCAAGCAATGCATCTATGCGCGGCAACGCTGATCCACACAATTCGTCGACACTCGCTGCGCGTGTTGCTTCGACTGTTGATACGATTCCACCACCGGCGCGCGCAACTTCTTCGTAACTGGAGCCCTCCAGTCGCATTTCAAATTCTACTGCCCGGTGGCCGCCGTGCACAATGTGGGTATGGCAATCGATGAAAGAGGGAGTCAGTAAGCGACCCTCTAGATCATGCGGTTTATAATCGGCATATTCCGAAGGTAGCTCTGACTTGTTTCCAACCCAGCTGATCAATCCGTTTTCAACTACAACAGAGCCGTTACTAATAAGGCCGTAAGGTTCATTATCATGATCGAGCGTGGCAATAGTCGTGTTGACCAGTTTTAGTTTGGCCATACTCAGATCAGTGGTCTTCATTGCGTTTATTCTGTAGACGTTGGATAGGTCATGATTGAGTTTACGATAAGATCAGTCGGTTTTTCTCGATCGAGGTTATACGTTCTCGGTTATTACTTGCTTATAGTCTGTTTATAGCTGGCAGGTCTAGCTCGTGCTCGCGTGCACAATCAAGCGCATCAGGGTAACCCGCGTCTGCATGACGCATAACACCGGTGGCCGGATCATTCCAAAGCACGCGTGCGATTCGTTGGTCAGCCTCTTTTGATCCATCGCAACAAATCACCATACCGGAATGCTGCGAGAAACCCATGCCGACACCACCGCCATGGTGTAAAGACACCCATGTCGCACCTGACGCGGTGTTGAGTAGAGCATTCAATAGTGGCCAGTCTGATACAGCATCGGAACCATCACGCATGGATTCTGTTTCTCTGTTAGGCGATGCAACCGAACCGGAGTCAAGGTGATCGCGCCCTATAACAATAGGCGCTGATAGCTCACCGGTGCGAACCATTTCATTGAATGCCAGTCCCAATTTATCGCGAACACCTAAACCCACCCAACAGATTCGGGCGGGAAGACCTTGAAATGCGATGCGTTCGCGGGCCATATCTAACCAGTTATGAAGATGTGTGTCGTCTGGCAATAGTTCTTTAACCTTTGCATCCGTTTTATATATATCCTTGGGGTCACCTGATAAAGCACACCAGCGAAATGGGCCTACACCACGACAGAACAAAGGTCGAATATATGCGGGTACAAAACCCGGGAATGCAAATGCGTTGTCCAGGCCTTCCTCTTTTGCCACCTGTCGAATGTTATTGCCGTAGTCGAGTGTCGGGACGCCAGCGCTCCAGAAGTCAACCATTGCGGCAACATGTATCTTCATGCTGGCCCGCGCTGCTTTTTCCACCGCCTTCGGGTTGACCTCCTGTTGCTCGTGCCATTGCGCTATCGTCCAGTTTTGCGGTAAATAACCGTGTGTAGGATCATGTGCGCTGGTTTGGTCTGTAACGATGTCCGGTCGCACGCCACGTTTAACCAACTCCGGAAAAACGTCCGATGCATTACCGATAAGCGCGACGGATTTTGCCTCACCAGCAGCTGTCCAGTGCTTTATTAGCCCTAGTGCTTCATCAAGATCATGTGTTTTTTCATCAACGTAACGAGTTCGCAGACGAAAGTCTGCACGTGTCTCGTCGCATTCAACGGCAAGGCAGCAAGCGCCTGCCATCACTGCCGCTAATGGTTGCGCGCCACCCATCCCACCCAGACCAGCGGTGAGTATCCAACGTCCTTTAAGGCTGCCTTCGTAATGCTGGCGACCGGCCTCGACAAAGGTTTCATAAGTACCTTGAAAAATGCCTTGGGTGCCGATGTATATCCACGAGCCTGCTGTCATTTGGCCGTACATTGCCAGACCCTTTCGATCAAGTTCATTAAAATGATCCCAAGTGGCCCATTGGGGCACAAGGTTAGAGTTGGCAATCAGTACGCGTGGCGCATTGCTGTGTGTTTGAAATACTCCAACGGGTTTACCTGATTGCACCAGTAGCGTTTGTTCTTCGCTCAGATCTTTAAGGCTATCTACAATGGTGTCGAAGTCTTCCCATGTGCGAGCAGCGCGACCGATTCCGCCGTACACGACGAGTTCATGTGGATTTTCGGCTACATCCGGATGCAGGTTGTTCATCAACATGCGCATGGGGGCTTCTGTCAGCCAACTTTTGCACGTCAGTTCAGTGCCGGTAGGTGCAATGACGGTACGTTGATTGTGTCTTGGACCGGGCTCTGCAATTTCGGTTTGCGACTCATTTTTTGATTTTGCGCTCATAAAATACTTTCCCTTACGGCCTTGAGCCCCTTGGTTTCGTGCAACTTCGAAGGAATCGAGATTTTCGTTTAAGCTTCAGGCGATCGACCAATCACTACCGATCGCGGTCTATTAGATTGGAATGTTGTTTTTAAAAGTGTAAGTTCTAATTTCTTATAGTGCCAAGTCACTGGCAAACGCGGGGACTCCTGACGCGTCGATGATTGCACCTTCTCTAACCAGATTGGTTGCAGCTTCGATATCGTTCGCAAGAAAACGATCTTTCGTTAATGAGGGCACAATTGAACGTAACCTTGCGATCACGTGGCGCAGTTTTTTACTGGTTTTAAGTGGTGCACGAAATTCGATACCCTGGGCCGCACACAGTAGTTCAATGCCAATAATACTTGATAGATTGACGTTCATACGCTTCAGTCGATAGGCCGCATGTGCTGCCATTGATACATGGTCTTCCTGATTGGCTGATGTCGGTGTTGAATCAGTAGAGCACGGGTTCGCTAGATGTTTGTTTTCACTCATTAGTGCAGCACTTGTTACCTCTGCAATCATAAATCCAGAGTTGAGGCCGGGCTCAGGTGTTAAGAATGGCGGTAGATCAAACGAAAGAGTTGGATCTACCATTAACGCTATGCGTCTCTGAGCGATGCTGCCAATCTCGGCCATCGCTAAGGCAATCTGATCAGCAGCAAATGCCACCGGTTCAGCATGAAAATTCCCACCTGAAACTATTTCACCTGTGGCGACCAACACCAAGGGGTTGTCGGTAACTGCATTGGCCTCGATTTGCAATGTTTTCCCGGCGCTTTGCAATAGATCTATTGCTGCGCCAAGTACCTGTGGCTGACAACGAATGCAATAGGGATCCTGCACACGAGTATCATTTTCCCGATGACTTTCGCGTATCTGCGAGCCGGCGAGTATGTCGCGCATCGTGTCTGCAACAGCGATTTGTCCGGAGTGACCGCGCAGAGTGTGAATAGCGTCATTGAGTGGCGCTGTAGACCCCATGATAGCGTCTGTGGACAGCGAAGCTGTGATACAGGAATTTGTTGCATTTCGCCATGCATCGAATAGTGCCGCGAGACATACGGCGGTAGAGAATTGGGTACCGTTTATAAGCCCAAGCCCTTCCTTTGGACCAAGTTTTACGGCATTTAGACCGGCTTGTTTCAGTGCTTCAGTGGCTGGCAGGCTTTGGTTTTCAAAAATGGCTTGCCCCTCACCTATCAGTGCGGCGGCAAAATGAGCTAATGGTGCCAGGTCACCGCTTGCGCCGACTGAACCTTGCACTGGCACCACGGGTGTTACATTTTTGTCCAGCATCGCTTCTATTAAATCAACTGTTTTCAGAGCGATGCCGGAAGCACCGCGACCAATTGACAAAAGCTTTAACACCATCATTAATCGAGTTGTTGATACATCCAGAATCTCACCAACACCGCAACAATGTGAAAGAACGAGATTGCGTTGTAATGTGGCGGTGTCTTCGGACGCTATTTTTATACTGGCCAATTTTCCAAAGCCGGTATTTACTCCATACACAGCTGATTTTCCGTCTGCGGCACTGGCGACCAGATCAGCGGCGGCTTGAATGCCGGGCCGCGCAGTTGAGTCTAGTGAGGCTGCGCTACCTGTGCGCCATATAGATTCAAGTTGCGACAAAGATGTAGATCCCGGTGTGAGCACGCTGCTCATGGCAAGTTCCTTGTTCGCGATTGCTAAGTGGTAGTTTGCATGTCATTATGTATGCACATAATAAAGTCGTCAAGCTAAAGCCTGTTTTAACCATGAAGATGATTCGCGCAACGCAAGCGCTCTTACCAGAGGGCTGGACAAATGACGTGCTTGTGAGTATTGGCACTGATGGTCGTGTTGAGTCTGTAGTGCGTGCTGAAGATCAAGCGACAGCGATTAACGGGCAGGATGTACATTGCGCTTCTACGTTGTTGCCCGCGCCCGTTAACGTCCATAGCCACGCATTCCAGCGCGCACTTGCAGGTTTAACCGAACAGCGTGGTCAGGACGCAAATGATTCGTTCTGGACCTGGCGGAAATTGATGTACTCGTTTTTGGACAAACTAACGCCTGATCAGATTGAGGCAATTACTGCTTTTGTCCAAATGGAGATGTTAGAGGCAGGCTACGCGACCAACGTTGAATTTCATTATATCCATCATCAACCCGGTGGTGCTGAGTACAACAACCTGGCTGAATTATCCGAACGTATTGTCGCGGCCACTCAAACCAGTGGAATCGGTCTGACACTGTTGCCAGTGCACTACCAGTATGGAGGTTGCGATCAACGTAATCTCACAAGTGGTCAACAAAGATTCGGAAATGATGTAGATCGTTATGTACGGCTGTGGACACAAGCGCGGGGGATGCTTGAACAATTATCGAATGACGCACGTATAGGAATCTCTGCGCATAGTTTGAGAGCTGTTGATCACGAAAGCTTCAAATCGTTGCGGTCGTTGGACCAGACAGCGCCGTTTCATATGCATCTCGCGGAGCAAAAGAAGGAAGTAACTGAGGTGGAAAATGCCTGGGGCGCCAGACCCGTTGAATGGCTTCTGGACAACGTGGCGGTTGATGAAAAGTGGTGCCTGATACATTGCACTCAAATGCTTTCACATGAAACCAGTATGTTGGCAAAGTCTGGTGCCGTGGCCGGACTTTGCCCGATCACAGAGTCAAGCCTGGGAGACGGTATTTTTGACGGTATAAGTTTTCTCAATTCAGGCGGACGCATCGCCATAGGCTCTGATTCGAATATCAGAATCTCGTTAAGTGAGGAGTTGAGAACGCTGGAGTACTCGCAGCGTTTACGTGACCACTCACGAGCGGCTTTTGCGACAGAGCAGTTTTCAACCGGCAGACGATTACTGGAAGCCGTTATCGAAGGAGGAGCGCAGGCTGCTGGAAGACAAACCGGCCGTATCGAAGCAGGGCAGTGGGCTGACTTAATGTCATTGGATAACTCACATCCTGATCTTGTGGGTGTCAAAGGCGACACGCTTTTGGACACATTCATTTTTGCTGGTGATGACAGAATGATAAGCGATGTCTGGTCTGCAGGACGACATCAAGTAGTGAATAGTCAGCATATTAATCGCGAGTCAATAGTGCGGCGGTATCTGAACGTTATGAAAACGCTACGAGAAGATCTTTGAGAAGCAATACAAGCCGTCTGCCAACCAACAGTTGGCAGAGTGTAGAAACTGAAGTGTTAAACCGGCTGCGATCGAACTATTGGATGCCCGGTGATCTATTGCCAACCGAGGCTGAACTTGCAGCGGAATTTGGATGTGCGCGTACTACAGTGAATCGAGCTTTGCAAGCTATCGCCGATGATGGATTGTTGGAGCGCAAACGCAAAGGCGGCACGCGCGTTGTTGTGCACCCAACGCGTAAAGCCACGTTCAGTATTCCCGTGATCCGGCAGGAAATCGAGTCTAAAGAGCTTAGCTACTCCTATCGATTTCTATCGCAAAAACGGGAGCATCCGCCAAAAACAATCCGAGCGCTTATGAACCCCGCACCAGGTGTTCGATTGCTACATGTCAAAGCTTTGCATTTAGCCAATGAACAACCTTATGTTATTGAGAATCGTTGGATAGATACCACAATTGTTCCTGAAGCTGCTGATGCAAACTTTAGAAACACAAGCCCGAATCAATGGTTAGTAGAGAACATTCCGTTTAACGGTGGTGATCTTGCATTTTCGGCATCCATTGCATCGGATGAAGAAATGAGTGTGCTTGAAATCAAGGAATCATCGGCTTTATTCACGACAGAGCGACGAACGCGTGATTCTGGTAATTCAACAATTACCGTAGTGCGTTTAGTCTATGCGCCTGGTTATCGGATGGAAATTGGACTGTGAATTCTAACGCGTGTCCGCACTATTATGAAGTACTAAAATAATTTTCCAGCGAAGCATCTAGGTGCCATTAGCTATTTTCTTCTTTTAATGCAAACCCGAATCGTTTCCGTAGTACCTCAAGTTTCGGGTCTATATATCGAATACAGAATGCTTGATTTTTACGGTGTCTGTAGTAATCGTGATATCGCTCTTCAGACGATTTAAATTCCACCAGCGGCAGAACCTGGGTGACTATTGGGGCTGGAAAGTCTTCTTGCAAATTGGCAAGTGCTGCTTTTGCGATGTGTGCTTGCTGCTTATTAGTCACATAGACTGCGCTTCGGTATTTCTCTCTGAATTTATGTGGTGAGGTGCTCGAGTGGGTGTGCAAATGTATTTCTATCAGTGTCTCGAATGTAATTAGCTGTGTATCAAAGCTTATTCGTACAGCCTCTGAAAAACTGTTGTAAGGCTCGTCGGATGCGATAAACCCCTGATCAACTGTGTCTACACCACGCAGCGACAGAAATACCGATTCTGTACACCAATGGCATCCACCGCCAAAGCCAGCTGCCTCAAATGTTGCCATCAGGTTGGATTGATTTATTGCGGCTGACAATTAACTAACCGGAGCGGCTCCACCGTTGTTTTCCTGCTTTTCAATAAAACGGTCGAGTTCCTCAAGTTTTCTTCCATCAATTTCAAGACTTGGTGCCTGCTGAAGAATGTTCTGCCAAATGCCAGTGGCACGTTGACTGGCATCTTTTGCTCCGCGCTCACTCCAGGTTCCGTGGTTTGACCAATCGGCAGCAAGCGGCTGGTAGAACTCGGTCTGATAACGCTGCATTGTGTGTTCAGTTGAAAAGAAATGACCGCCGGGTTGTATCTCGGCCAGCGCATCCATGCCAATTTCGGCATCATCTGCACTGGTGTTGTGGCACATCTCGGCGATCATCTGGAGCACTTCGATATCGGTAATAAGTTTTTCATAGGAGACACTCAGACCGCCTTCAAGCCAGCCTGCGGCATGTACGGTGATCGTTGCACCTGCCAGCATGCACCCCCACAAACCGAATTGATTTTCGTTAGCCGCCTGTGCATCTGCAATGTTTGCCGCGGAGCCACTGGCACAACGCCACGGAAGACCGGTTAGTCGCGCAAGTTGTCCGGCTACCAGCGATGCTTTCATATGCTCCGGTGTACCGAATGCCGGTGAACCGGATTTCATATCGACATTGGACGTAAATGTGCCATAGCATACCGGCGCGCCTGGCCTTGCGAGTTGTGTCAGTGTTATGCCGGCAAGCGCTTCAGCGTGAGACAAGGTCATAGCGCCGGCAACTGTGATCGGCGCCATGGCCCCCATTAGTGTAAACGGCGTGACAATCGATACCTGGTTGAAACGAGCGAAATCTATCAACCCCTGTGCCATTGGAATATCGAGTTGGCGCGGAGAGTTGGTGTTGATAATCGTGTGGGTATGCACATGTGATTGAAATTCTTCTTCGCTCAGACCTCTGAAACGGCAGAGCATTTCGAAACTTTCTTCTACTTGTGGTGTTCCGCGTGAAAAGATAAACGGTAGCTTTTCTGTCAGTGTCAATTGCGATCGCATGGTGAAGTAATGACGCAGATTTATCGCGACATCTTGCGGCTCAACCAGTGGCGGTATCATCTGCAGCACATCGAAATGCTGTGTCAGGGTAAGTAGTTCGTTGAAGTCTCGGGCACAACCCGGACGTCGCCCACGTTCAAGGTCGGTGGCGTGCGGTGC
Organism: uncultured Granulosicoccaceae bacterium; assembly: GCA_937951345.1. Classification (GTDB taxonomy): domain Bacteria; phylum Pseudomonadota; class Gammaproteobacteria; order Granulosicoccales; family Granulosicoccaceae; genus CALFCE01. Next base: position 22,076 of record CALFCF010000081.1, on the reverse strand, counting down.
ACCGGCTGCCGGTTGAAAGACTACCGCTCCTGGTTCAAGCACCACGTCGTATTCTGGTTTTGCAGCGCGACAATGAATGGATTTAGGTGCTGAAACCAGTGCAGCTTCAACCATTTCACGCCCGATGAAAACCATCTCGGTCGATTCGTTAACGCGCGCGCCGCCTGATTTATACAACGCACGTGCTTCAGGTAACAAAACTTTTAAACCAAGGTTCTCAAGAAGATCCAGCGATGCCTCATGCATTGCATGAACGCGATCTTCAGAGAACACGGCCATTTGAGGGAAGGGGTTTCGAAGTTGTCGGTAGTTAACCGGACGCTTGGCTGCTACACGATTTTCTCGAAGATTATCGACACGTCGACGCTTTCTATTGCGGCTGCGCTGTTGCTTATTTGCGGTTTCTGCCGGTAACGTCCCGTCAGATCCGTCAGTCGATAGATTATTATCCTGACTCATCAGGTTCGCATGACGTTTCCTTCAGGGTCGTACGGGGAGGGTGCAATTACTTTGGCTGCTCGCTCGACCCCCACGACATGGACTTTTAAGGCTGTACCCAATGTTGCTGCATCGCGGTTTATCATCGCCATGGCCAGCGATTTGCCAACAGTATGACCATAGCCACCGGATGTCACGAAACCGACTAGATCATCGCCGTGCCAGACCGGCTCATAACCACTGGCATCAGCATCATCGGCTTCGACTTCGAGTGTGACAAGAATCTGCTGAGAGCCGTTACCGTCTTTCTCGGCAACGGCAGCCTGCTTACCAATAAAATCTGATTTATTCCAGTCAATCCAGCGATCCATGCCGGTTTGTCCAGGTGTATAGCCTTGCGTGAATTCGGCTGACCAGATGCCGAAACTTTTCTCCAGACGCAGACTTAGCATAGCGTTGTAGCCATACTCGCGAATACCCAAATCAGCACCGGCTTCGAGTAACAACTTGCGCAGTAAAATATGCTCGGCGCTGGTGCAATTGATTTCGTACCCCAGCTCTCCTGCTACTGACACACGTGTAACTCGTGCCCGGATAAGGCCGACATCAATAATGCCGCAGCCGAGAAACGGCATATCGGCTACCGGATCGTTAGTGAGTTTTTCTAAAACCTTCAGCGAATTGGGGCCGGAAAGGCTGAAACCGACCATGGCATCCGATACATCACGTACCTGTACATCGCCTGTCAGGTGGCTGTTAAACCAGCGCATATGCCAGCCGCGCAGATAGTACGAACCCATGATCCACCATTTGTCATCACCCCAGTTTATAACCGTTAAGTCACCTTGTAGGCGCCCTGAGGGTGCAAGCATTGGCGCCAGTCGCGCCCGGCCGGGTGCTGGTAATTTGGATGCCATCAGATGATCAAGCCAGGTTTCGGCGTCAGCACCGGTAACTTCATAGCGTGAAAATCCGCTGATATCGAGCAGTCCGACTGTGTCGCGAACAGCGCGGCATTCCTCGCCGATGATGTCATGTGCATTGGAGCGACGCAGGCTGGGATTCTCAACGAAGGATTCGTCCGGTGCGAAATAGATAGGCACTTCAAGTCCCCAGCTCTCGCCCCAACGACAACCACTGGCAGTCATATCGCTATAGGCGGGCGACATCTTTAGTGGTCGCCCGGCCGGCAACTGTTCGTTCGGGTAAGACATGACGAAGCGTCGCGAATAGAACTGACCGGTGGTTTGACGAATGTACTCGCGGTTCTCGGTATGAGGTCCGTAGCGGGCGATATCCATAGGGTAGGTATCAGCTTCGGCCTCGCCATGAATCATCCATTCAGCCAGTGACTTCCCAACGCCACCCCCCTGGAGGAAACCTGCCATCACGCCGCAGGCACACCAATATCCGGGCTTGCCATCGACCGGGCCGACCAGTGGATTGCCGTCCGGTGAAAACGTGAACGCACCGTTCACCCAGGTTTTTACACCAACCTCCTGTAAGCACGGGTAACGTTCAAATCCGAGTGTTAGCTCGTGTTCTATCCGGTCCGTTTGCTCCTGGAACAATTCCATTCCGTAGTCCCAGGGTGCTCCATCCATGGCCCAGTGTTCGTAGTTAATCTCGTAGATGCCAAGCAGAACCCCCTTTTGGTCCTGTCGCAGATAAGTGAAACCTTCAAGGTCCACAGTCATCGGAACTTCGAAGTCAATCTCATCGAGCTTCGGTATGCTGTCTGACACCAGATAGTGGTGCTTAAGTGGTGCTACCGGCAATTCGATTCCCGCCATGCGTCCCACCTGCTTGGCCCACAGACCGGCGGCATTAACAACATGCTCACAAGTCACCACGCCTTTGTCGGTAATGACACGCCAACCGTCGCGCGTTTGCTCTAGCGCTTCAACTTTCGTATGTTCGTGATATTCAGCCCCGTGCTTTTTAGCGACCGCCGCATACGCGTGCACGGTACCGGTGGTGTCGAGATAACCTTCGCGGTCAGCCCACATACCACCGATGACACCGTCAGTTGACATGATGGGGCATAGCTCGCCGGCTTCTTCAGGTGTGACCAGACGGCAGTCATCAATTCCTATTGACTGAAAAACGCGATAGGCTGATTGCAACCACTCCCAACGCTCGGGCGTACCGGCGATGGTAAGTCCGCCGGTCATATGCAAACCAATACTCTGACCGCTTTCTTCTTCAATTTGTTTTAGCAGATCAATCGTGTAAGCCTGCAGTGCCGCCATATTCGGATCGGCGTTCAAGGCATGGATACCGCCGGCAGCATGCCAGCTGGAACCAGCCGTCAGAACCGATCGCTCGAGCAGGCAGACGTCTTTCCAGCCATATTTGGTCAGGTGATAGATCAGTGAGCAACCGACAACCCCGCCACCAATGACAACTACGCGATAATGCTCTTTCATTCAGACCTCAACGAGCGTTTGCTGAAAAACTCAGCGTGGAAATGTTTTGCAAATGCTGCGAGCTCAGCAGCCAGTTATCAAGAATTGTGACTGAAATTGCTACGAATTCAAGGTAACACGCCGGTGGATGTCGTCGCTATGTACGCCTGTCGATAGTAGGCTGTCAATACTTCTGCGGAGGCGTTCCAAGGTCTCCCTGTGCCTTTCCCTGTATCTTTGCCTGTTAAATACGCCTTATACCTTGTACAGTTTTTCAGGCAATTCTGCATAGGTCTGAGCACCGGTTTGCGACATGTTCGCTATCAGATCAGCCTGCAGTAGATTAACCAAATGATCCACGCCTGTATCAGTGAATGCAGCCACGGCATAGTGGAACGCTTTGCCCAGAAATACAAAGTCAGCACCCAGGGCAAGGCAGCGCATCAGATCGAGTCCACCGCTGACACCGGAATCCACAATCAGTGGCACGGCGTCACCGACAGCATCACGAATTTTCGGCAGTTGATCAATACTCGCAGGCGCTGCTTCGAACTGTCGTCCGGTGTGGTTAGAGATCCAGATAGCATCTGCGCCGCTGTCCAGTAATTTCACAGCATCTTCCGGATTGAGCACGCCTTTGATTATTAAGTCTCCCTGCCACTCGGCACGCAGGTCAGCCAGATACTGCCAGTCGGGGTAGCCACGAATGATGCGACCGGCATGAACAAACGGATCGGTACTGGATGGGTCGACATAACTTTCAGGGAATTTCATACGCGGGCTGCCAGCTCGCGCCATGGCCAATGCCCAATGCGGATGCGTCAATATCGACCAGGCAATAGAGGGGGTCATCTTGGGGGGCATGGATATTAAAGCCCTTCGTTGGCGTTCCCGCCGGCTTTCGGCAGGTACATCGACAGTGAGAATAAGTTTGCTGAAACCTGCAGCTTGTACACGGGCAAGCATGTCCTTGCGAATGGCCGGGTCGGCTGGCGGGTAGAGTTGGAACCAACCGTTATCACCGATGTGTGGAGCCAGGTCCTCCGGGTCTGCAGCAGCCACAGACGATAGACAATACGGAATGTTGTTTCGTTGTGCGCCGCTTGCCAGGATGGTTTCTGCGCCCGGCCATATTACCCCTGACATTCCTACCGGCGCGATACCGAAAGGATAGTCATACTTACGACCCATAAATTCATGCGACAGGTCATAACTGAGCTCACCACTCAGGATACCCGGCATGAAACGGATGGCATCCAGTGCATCTCGATTGTATTTAACACCTAGTTCTTGTCCGGTAGCACTGTCAAGATACTCAAATGCAAAGCGTGGCATTCTGCGCTTGGCACGTTTGCGCAGATCGTCGATCGCAGGAAACTTAAGGTCCAGATTTGTTGCCATGAGAACTAATCCCTGACGTTCACTAAATTTACCAAAGCAAAGCGGCTGATCACCGATTCAGGTAAATCAATAGATTGGTTGAGTATTTCAAAACGTTTGCCCGTACGTTTGACTGTACGTTTGTCCTAGTGTTTACCGAAACGTTTCGCTGTTAGCTTGCAAATCACTTCATCCGGAAGTTTTTACGGTAGCGAGTACACTGTCACGATACGGTATAGGATCCAGGGCACCCAGACCACTGACAGTGCTCGCTGCAGTAGCAGCTGCACAACGACCAGCAAAAGTGGTATCACCGGTTTCCAGGTAATGAACGAGAAAACTACCGGCAAAACTGTCACCCGCAGCTGTTGCATCAACGGGTGTGCTCGGAGCAGGCGGGATAGTGGTACGTCCCTGTTTACTTGCGACAACAGCGCCAGCGTCACCCCTTGTTAGAACAACCAGCTTGCAGCCGAACTCGAGAAAATAATCGATGAGATCGTCAGCATTTTCTCTACCGCTTATTTGCTGTGCTTCATCGTCACTCGGAAATACAATATCCACCAGTGGTAAAACTTTTTCTATGGCTGCAACTGCATTCTCGAGAGACCATAAATTCAAACGCAAATTGGTGTCGTACGACACTAGTGTGTTATGTGCTCTAGCCTGCTCGAAGGCGACGATCACACTGTCGCGCATAGGTTGTGATATAGCTGAAGATAGTGCAGATGCATGCAGGGCTTTTGCCGCGGCTATCGCATCCAGCGGCAGCCAATCCGGCTGATACTGGCTGGCCGCAGAGCCTTTGCGGGCATAGGTGTACTGTCTGCCACTGGCGTGCGGTTGTACAAAATACACGCCGGTGGGATTCTCCGGGGTTGTTTTAATATAGTCGGTGCAGATTTTTTCGCGGCTCCAGAGATCGAGCAAATCCTTACCGAAAATATCATTACCGACAGCTGTTATATACCCACAACATGCTCCCTGGCGGGCTGCTGCTATGAGCGCATTGGATGTGTCACCACCATAACCTTGCTGGTATAACGGTCGATGGTTTTCTTTGATATTTTTTAGAGAGTCTTGTTTAACATCCAAACGCACAAACTCAATCAACGCTTCGCCGATTGCAAATATGTCCGGGGTTCGTGTGCTATCTGGAGTGTGATCTGCCACTGATGTAACGCGCGGGTAGTTTGAAAAACAGAGTGTTAAAGGAAAATGTAGATTAGCGTCCCATCCATCCGCCATCGACCGTCAGGATTGCACCGTTCATGTAGTCTGACGCGGCAGATGCCAGAAACACGGCAGGTCCTTTGAAGTCATCAGGATTACCCCATCGACCGGCAGGGATGCGTTCCAGTATCGCTTTGTAGCGCTCAGTATCATCTTGTAATGCCTGTGTATTATCGGTTGCGATGTAACCCGGTGCGATAGCATTTACATTGATACCTTTAGATGCCCACTCATTGGCTAAAGCCATCGTTAATTGACCGATGGCACCTTTCGATGCACTGTACCCAGGTACAGTAATACCGCCCTGAAATGTTAACAACGATGCGGTAAACACAATCTTTCCGCTTTTTTGTTTAAGCATTTGTTTACCGATTTCACGGCTAATAAGAAATTGTGCTGACAGATTTACTTCAATTACCTCATCCCAGAACTCATCTGGATGTTCAGCAGCTGGTGCGCGTTTTATTGTGCCGGCGTTATTAAACAGCACATCTATGATCGGATTTTCTTCGACGACTGCGGTTAGAAAATATTTGACTGCTGCACGGTCGCTGAAATCACATTGATAGGCAGTGAATGTTGTGCCGGCAGCTTCAACTGCTTTTTGTACGTCTGAACCTTGCGATTCAAGCGAAGCTGATACGCCGATAATGTCGGCGCCTGCTTCGGCAAGACCAATGGCGATACTCTTTCCTATGCCCCGTTTGCAGCCGGTCACTAAGGCCTTTTTACCTGAGAGGTTAAAACTATCCAGTGTTTTCATACTAAAGGTGAGTTATCGAGTGAATGCAGTTGGTTAATATTTGCCTTGATATTTTTTGTGGTTCAGGCATTGATTTCGATCAGGCTTTTCATCGCGCTGGCATCACCCTCGAGCGATTCGAAAGCTTTTTGAATTCCCGATAAAGGTGTGACATCCGTAATCATGATATCAGTGGCAACGTCACCTTTTGCCAGCATATCGATAGCCTGATCGTAATTTTCCGGTTCGTACACACGGGCACCAAACAATTCAAGCTCACGCCAGAAGAACTGGAAAAGATCGATAGGCTGAGGTTCTGGATGAATGGCCACCATCACTATACGCCCGCGCACAGCCGCCGTTTCAGTACAGGCTTTGACACCTGCCTGGCTGCCTGAAACTTCAAATACAACTTCAGCGCCTTTGTTGTTGGTCAGTTGATTAACAGCATCCTGTAAATTTTCTTTGATAGGGTTGATCGTTTTGTAGCCAAGGGAGTCTATGATTTTTAGTCTTGTTTCATTGATTTCTGAGACGATGACGTTGCCGCCTGCGGATTTGGCCGCCATCGCAACCAACAGTCCGATTGGGCCACCACCGATGACCAGAACATCTTCACCGGGTTGTACTCGCCCACGCGATACATCATGGCAGGCAACAGCTAGCGGTTCGACCAACGCCGCATCACGTAACGACAGCGAAGCCGGCAGTGTATGGAGGGTATAGTCAGGTACGGTCCATTTTTCCGCGAAACCGCCGTTGGTATCAATACCGAGAAATTTCAAGTTGTAACACACATGGTTGTTACCGTTCTTGCAGGCCGGACACTCTCCACACGAGGACAATGGCCTGATCGCAACTTTTTCACCAACGATCACGTTGCTAACATCGCTACCGACGGCCGAAACCGTACCGGAGACTTCATGCCCAAGCACTCGTCTGTCACCCAGTCGATGTGGCATCGCGCCATGAAAAATGTGCAAATCCGTTCCGCAGATACCGCAGTAGGCTATATCAACCGTCACGTCATTAGGTTGCAATTGTGGAATCGGTTGCGTTGCCAGTTCAAATTGACGATTGTGAACAAAAAAGGCTGCGTTGTAGTTTGATCCCATGTCGGATACTCAGAATTTATAAATCGTTAGACAAAAATAGTGTGCTTATTTTAAGTTCGATTATTGATAATTTGCATTGTGTGTCTCTATTTGCAAGTAACTATGTTTTATTTGCAGATAGTATGGCTTTAAGGTCAATTTGAGTATCTGCAACAACCATTGGATCAATACTTAAGCCTTTTTCCAGTAGTTTACGGGCCGTCATGTATGCCATTGCATCATTGATGGCATCGACAGCCAGTAACCGAGGGTGATCACCATCTGGTCCGGTCACCACGATGTCGTCATAATACCAATTTGACATAGACCCGGGTTTGGCACCCTGGCGCTGTACTACCCGCTTGTAGCCTTGATTGAGTCCGGCAATTTGCAGCTTGGTTTTGTACTGATCCGACCAGAACCAGGGTACGGGTTCATAGGCACGTTTTTGGCCCGCTATATTGCTGGCAACTATCTCCGACTGATCGATAGCGTTCTGCACACTCTCGAGTCGTATCTGACGGCCACGAAATTCGAATGAGGCGCAATCGCCGGTTGCCCATATATTCGACTTACTGGTCAGTCCGTGGCTGTCAACCCGGATTCCGCCTGTGTCGCTATCTAGTGTCAGACCACACGATTTGGCTAGTGACACGGCCGGATCAGCACCTATACCAATCAATGCAGCGTCAGCGGCGATGCGGGTGTCGTCGTTCAAGCGCACCATTAGTGACTTACTGGCGGTTGCTGTCGGTTGGATCTCAGCCAACGCTGAACTCTCACGAATTTCAACGCCATTTAGTTGGTGTAGCTCGCGAAAATACCTTGACGTTTCTTCGCAAGCGACTCGTTGCAGGATCCGATCAGCCGCCTCAATAACGGTTACCTGCTTGCCTAGGCTTGAAAAAACAGCTGCAGCTTCCAACCCGATGTAACCACCGCCTATAATCGCAAGATGTCCGATCTCATTAATAACATTCCGAATAAGATCGATATCTGCGATATTTCTAAGTGTGAATACTCTCTCGTGATTGCCACCGAGTTTTTCCGGTAGTGCTTTGGCTTGTGATCCTGTAGCAAACACCAACTGATCATAGTGAAATTCACCGCTGCTTGATTGCACTAGTTGCTTTTCGGTATCAACTGTGGAGACGGTGCATCCAGTGATCAGATTGATCGAATGCTCTTCATAAAAACCTGCTTTACGTAAAGCGAGACGGGCAGAGTCCATCTGTCCCAGTAGGTATTTTTTTGATAGAGGCGGGCGTTGATAAGGTAACTGCGGCTCGTCACCCAGAAGGGTGATAGAGCCGCTATAGTCCTCTTTACGCAATTGGCTGGCAACAGAATAACCTGCTTGACCGGCACCGATTATCACTGTGTTCTGCATAGGTTGTAGCTATAGAATCAGGGTAGCGTCAGGAAAACGACTGTTAGATTAACGAAAGTATAGAATAGCCAACATGGGAGATAATTTACTGGCAATCACAGGCACAACCTATTTCGACGGCGAATCGCTACGAGAAAATTCTGTTGTGCTGCTTCAATGCCGCCAGTACGCAACCGATGCCCTGCAGCTGGCAAGCCCGGGTTCCTCTATATCCTGTAAGCCCCTGCAGGTAGCCAGCAACATTACCTCACAACCGGAAGCATTGGTGCAAGCGTGGATTGCAGATCTCTGTCCAGAACAGCAGAAAATGCCGCTGCGGCATATTAATTTTGATGGCGATATTCTGAGTTCCGGATTTGTTGACTTGCAGGTTAACGGTGGCGGGGGACATATGTTTAATAACAGACCGGATGTCGAAACCCTGACGTTGATGGCCGATGCGCAACTTGCAGCTGGAACGGCTGAGTTTCTGCCAACATTGATCACTGATTCACCGCAAATAACCGCTGCTGCAGTGGACGCTGTTGAAGATGCAGTTAGAAAAGGAGTGCCTGGTATCGCGGGTCTTCATCTCGAAGGACCCCATTTATCGATAGCTCGGTGTGGTGCACATACACCTGCTTTAATTCGCCCGATGTCCGGTGATGATATGAACTTTCTAATCGAAGCAGCGACTCGCCTGCCGTTGTTGTTCATTACGATTGCGCCGGAGAGTGTCACGATCGATCAGGTCAGACGGCTTGCTGACAATGGAATCGTGTTATCACTGGGTCATACTGATGCTGATTACGCTACGTGTTGTGAATACTTTGATGCCGGTGTTGGTCTGGTTACACATCTGTACAATGCAATGAGTCCTCTGCGTAGTCGCGAACCCGGTCTTGTTGGCGCTATGTTTAGTCGATCAAATATTTCCGCTGGTTTGATAGCAGATGGTATACATGTTCATACCGGAGCAATACGTAGCGCCTGGAACACCCGTGTTGGCAAGGGACGGTTATTTCTGGTGACAGACGCAATGGCTACCCATGGCAGCTTAATTACGCAGTTCACTCTGAACGGGCGCCGCATTGTTCGAAGCGATTCGGCGCTGCGCCTCGCAGACGGCACATTAGCTGGTGCTGACCTCGATATGGTCAGTGCCGTTCGAATGATAAATACAGGCGCTGGTGTTTCGTTGGCTGACGCCTTAGCTGCTGCAACTACTGCCCCCAAGGCTATCCTTGACTCATTTCGCGGCCCAGCGGAATCCAGTGCAGAGAATGATGGCACTTTTCAGCAATATATACGAATCAATCAGTCAATCACGCAGGCGCATCCCATAGAGCATTGGGCAGTCCCAACCTGAGGTTAAGCCTATTGGGGCATTATTGTTTGATGACAAAAATAACTAATAGTGATCGCTCATGAAAGAATCAGAAAATTCTGGCATAAAGTCCGATGACGTCGAGGATCGTTCCGATGCTGTGAAATCAACCGATTTACGATCGCCTGCGGAAAACGAAAAACTAATCGACGCTGTAACAGATTTGTTTGAAAATCGTATTACGTTTAATGGTTTCCTCGGCTTTCGGTTGGAAGCACTGCAGGCAGATAAGGTAATCATACAATTTCCGATGCGACCGGAGCTGGTTGGGCACTATTTATACGGACGTTTGCATGGCGGGGTAATTTCATCTGTGCTGGACGCCACCGGTGGACTGGCGGTTATATGGAAAATCGCTGAGTTCTACAAGTCCGAGTCCACACTTGAGATTATGTCTCGATTCCGGCATCTCGGTACAGTGGACATGCGTGTGGACTATTTGCGACAGGGTATCGGTGAAACGTTTTATGCTGAAGCTGAAGTGGTCAGACTGGGGAGACGTATTGCCGCAACATCAATGCGTTTGCGTAACGAGGAGAATGTGCTTATAGCGACAGGTAATGCGAATTACATTGTCAGCTAAATGATACAAAAAGGAAAAATACCTGTGATTTACAATTTTTATGACGTTTTTCTCGGGATTTGCTTCTTTCGTCGGTACAATAGGCGCAACTATCATCTTATTGCGACAAAGGTGGATACTATGAATCGACAAATCTCAAATATTTCACACACTTTACGTACAGTGATCATCCGACCCTTCTTATTTGTGATGAGTCTTGTAACTGTGTTCTGCCTTTCGTCATTATCAGTTTCCGCAAACGAGGAACGTATTTTTGGCGTTTGGAAAACGCAGGTTAATGATGAAGGATCTTATCTGCATGTCGAAATACACCCTTGTGAAGATAAGGTCTGCGGAACCATACTTAATTTGTTTCGTAAAGGGGATAAGGTGGACGAGGATTATGAAAATAAAGGCAAGAAAATGATCTGGGATATGCAGCCTAAATCCGAAACAGAATTACCCAGTTGGGGAAAGGGACGAATATGGGCGCCTGACAATGATAAAACCTATAAATCCGGCATGGTGCTCAACGGCGGTACGTTAAAAGTCACCGGCTGTATAGCTCTAGGCTGGCCGTGTCGCTCCCAAACCTGGAGTGTTGTGATCCCCTGAGTTAACCAAAGCCCAGATAATATTCGACTCTCGGGCTACCGGTTTTTGCATGAGTGCCTCGCGTGTATCAACAGGGTTATGCCGAAAGGCTTCGTGCTGGTAGATTTCGTGCCAGCAGGACTATGCCGATACTGCTCTTTACCGATAATGCTTCATGCCTTGTCAAGTCGTCCGTGGCGTTTGTCCTGCAAGCCGTTCCACAAAATCGCAGCTGGTAAAAACCACGGATTCCCTCTGTAAAACGGTACTGCTGCAGGGGGCTGGCCAGCTAGTGCTGACTGAATTTTAGGCGCATTTGATGACATGCCTGCTTTCTTTCGTTCGATGCCCGGTCCATTTATTTCATCAAGTATTGATTCAGCCACTTTACGACCAAACCAGGGTGCCCACACAGTGCCCGATCCACAATATCCCATGGCATAGTAAATACCCTCGTGATTGAACAGCAGCGGCAAATGAGAACGGCTGAACGCAACGTTACCTGCCCATGATGAGCTCACTGCTACGTCTTTGAGCTCAGGAAACACCCCCGCCATACCTTGTCGTACATGTTCAACTGCCTGTGCATGTGAACGGTAAAATGCCGGCTCACGGCTTCCAAATAACAGTCGTTCACCGTCTGGTGTTGGTCGGTAGTAGCGATAGAGATTCCGGTTTTCGCCCATTGCCCGAAGACCAGGTATCAATGTGCTAATCAGGTTTCGAGATAGTTTCTCAGTGACAACAATGCGGCTACGAACCGGTACGATTCTCCGGTTGATCCATGGGTTGAAAGAGCCACTGTAACCATTCGTAGCTATCAGCACATGAGCTGCAGATACATCACCGCGCGATGATCGTAGCGTCACAGTTTGCGATTTGTGTAGTAATCGCTTTGTATCCGTCGTTTGAATTATCTTTGTTATAGGGGTATTTGCATGTACAACACCTCCGCGTTGCATAACCGCTTTCAATAACCCGGCATGGAATTTTGCCGGATGCAAGTGACCTATGTCCTCACGATATATTCCACCCACATAGGTTTCTGAGCCAACATAGTTTGATAGCTCTGCTTGTTTAATGACGGCAGGCTCTATGCCCGATAAACGCGCGAAAACTTCAGACTCACGTGCCATCGACTCCAGGTCCCGGTGGGTCATAGCTCCGGTGAATCGCCCAGTTAACTGATAATCACAGTCAATATTGTGTTCTTCAATTAGGTTACGCAAATAGGTCCTTGCGTTAACGCTTTCGGCAAATACTGCCTTAGCACGCGTTTCACCTAATTGTTTAAGGGCAGCAGTGGCGTTCAGGCGCAGATTACCACTGGTAATACCACCGTTACGTGTTGATGCGCCGTAACCGGGGTTGGCGCTATCAAACACTTGAACGGAACAACCGGCAGTTGCAAGTATTAATGCAGAAGTAAGTCCGGTATAGCCCGCACCGACTATCACAACATCGCAGTTTGGTTGCACCTCCTGTTGCGCCATGACTGCGGGTGGTGAATCTCGCCACCAATACGGTTCTTCAGGGTGTCTATTGTTTAATGACATGCTCGATTTTAACTACAAGCTGTTAACTGATGATATCTCTTGTGATGCGTAATATTAGTGACACATGGCGCACATGAATACGGCGTAGGCTCGACCAGTGTGTCCGGGCCAGCGCCCGTACATCGGTTACCGAGTGTCGGCATAATTCGAGGAAGGTTGGGTATTTACTCGAATTCAGACAAAAATGGCCAGCGAACACATAAGTGGATTATTCCGGGACCGTTCAGCTTGTTTGCGCGATAGACCTGTTATTAAATATTCCCGGATTCGGAAAGTATTTGAAACTATATATCAGTATGGGGTTCTTTTACCTGCTTTATATTGTCAGGAAACGTCTTTGCAGCACAGTGATTGCTCTGATATCTCACAACCAATATAGACTCATTATTGTGGAATGACATGCGCGTTGAACCAGCGAATGATGTTATCTGGCTGCCTGTCTTTGGATCAGATTCAATTCGTCACGCGATAAATTCAATTGGTCTGCCTCTGGTAAACTACTGCCCATGAATACGCGTAGCAAATCCCGAAACTCCGCCAGTCACATGACAGGTTCCAGATCCGATCGCGGCGAAAAATCCGGTGGGGCACTGGCTGACGATATTAATGGATTTCACTGGCGGCCTCAGCAAACCATTCAAACCAAGGTTATAGGCGTCTGTATCAACCGCCGCCGGCTGCTGGCTGCCGAGGTATATGATGACGCGGGAGAGATTAAAGGAGTTCGTCCCCTGGGTGGTCATGTTGAATTTGGTGAAACACGCGAGCAGGCTCTGCAGCGGGAGTTTCAGGAGGAGCTCGGGTGCGGGATCGTTACGTCCGGAAACTGGCGCACATTTGAGAATATGTATCAACATGAAGGCCTGCTGGGCCACGAGTACATACACGCAATCAGTATCGGACTGGTAGACAAATCATTATATGAGCAACCTTTGATGGTATTTTCCGAAGACAGCGGTTCGCACGTGCGGGCACGCTGGTTCAATGTACGCGATTTACGCAGCGGCGCTTTAGCACTTTTTCCCGATGGACTCGCAGCGACTTTATAGCGTATTGGCGATCAAAGTAGGATGAACGAATTGATGCAATACGATTATATCGTAGTAGGTGCAGGCTCAAGCGGTGCGGTGCTTGCCAACCGTCTGTCGCAAGATCCGCAAACGAAGGTTTTACTCGTGGAAGCGGGGCCGGTTGATCGTAACCCATGGATTCATATTCCAATCGGCTATTATCGAAATGTTTTAAACCCCAAGGTCAGCTGGTCGTATAAAACTGAGGCTGAGGCCAGTAGCGGTAATCGCGAAATGATATGGCCTCGTGGTCGAGTATTAGGAGGTACCAGCTCGATCAACGGACTCGTGTACATCCGTGGTCAAAGAGAAGATTACGACAACGATTGGAGTGAACAAGTTAGCAATTGGCAGTACTCGGACGTGTTGCCGTATTTTATTAAGGCAGAAAACCAGCAGCATGGCGCTAACGAGTTTCATGGTGATGAAGGGCCGCTTCAGGTGTCCGACAGCATGCGCAGCGAATTAGGGGATGCGTACATCACGGCATGCGAACAGGCGCAAATACCAGCAAATGATGATTTTAATGGGGCTCAGCAAGTCGGGGCCGGGTATTTTCAGCTTACTGTTACTCGTAACGGCAGGCGGGCTAGCTCTGCCCAGGCTTACCTGCACGGAATTAAACGACGTTCAAACCTCCATATAGCAACTGACGCATTGGCACAGCGTGTAATTTTCGAGAACAAGCGTGCTAGTGGGGTTGAGTATGTGCAGAATGGCAAATTGGTACGCGCTACGTGTAACGGTGAGATCGTCATCAGCGGGGGTGCTATCAATAGCCCGCAATTGCTTCAACTGTCAGGTATTGGCCCTCAGTCTCTGCTGAAGGATCTAGACATACCGGTAGTAGTTGACGCTCCGGATGTAGGGCAAAAATTACAAGATCACTATCAGTCACGCGTCGTATTCGAGTGCACAAAACCTATCACGCTAAACGACCTCTATCACAGTCCGTTGAAAAAAGTTCGGGCCGCTGTTGAGTATGCGCTTTATCGTCGAGGGCCGATGACACTCGGTGCCGGTCAGGTTGGCGTTTTCGCATCGACACCTCAGAGTCCGTCGAGACCGGATGTACAAATTCACTTTATACCGTTCAGCGCAGTCGGACCGGGGCAGGGGCTGCATAAATTTTCAGGGTTTACCGCATCTGTCTGCCAACTACGACCAGAAAGTCGTGGGTCGGTAAATATTGTATCCAGTGACCCAAAAGTGCACCCTTCGATCCGACCAAACTACCTGTCTACCGAATTTGACAGACAGACTATGCTTGACGGTGTGAAACTGACAAGGCGCATATCGGACACACCAGCGCTGGAAAAATTCGTTGCCAAAGAACGCATACCTGGTGTCGAAGCAGATTCTGATGAAGCTTTAAGCACCTACATCAAAGATTCCGGCACGACTATTTTTCATCCGTGCGGAACCTGCAGAATGGGCAATGACAGCACAGCAGTTGTTGACAATAAACTACGTGTGCGTGGTGTCACTAATCTGCGTGTTGCTGATGCATCCGTTATGCCGACTGTGCCCTCGGGAAACACAAATGCAGTTTGTATAATGATCGGCGAGCGTTTAGCAGACTTCATGTTACAAGACAAAAACTAATATTTCCTGGATTTTCAACTCTCGCAAGCGGATACCTGATATGTCTATCCATACCAATCACTTACCCACTGACGCATTACAGGAATTAGATGCGAGACATCATCTTCATCCGTTTACTGCCGGTAATGAGCTAGCAAGTAAAGGTGCACGGGTTATAAAGTCTGCCCAAGGTGTCTATCTCACGGACAGTGAGGGTGAGGAAATTCTCGATGCTATGTCTGGCTTGTGGTGTGTGAATATCGGGTATGGACGCGAGGAACTGGCAGATGCGGCTGCACGGCAAATGCGCGAACTGCCTTATTACAATACGTTTTTCCAAACCACTCATGTGCCGGCTCTGACACTGGCAGCGCGAATCGCCGAGTTCACTCCGAATGACTTAAACCACGTCTTTTTTGCTAGTGGTGGTAGCGAGGCAAACGACACCAATATTCGTCTCGTACGCCATTACTGGGCGCTTCAGAATAAACCGCAGAAGAATATCATTATCAGCCGTCGCAACGCCTATCACGGCTCGTCGCTGGGTAGCGGAAGTCTCGGTGGTATGAAGCCGATGCATGCGCAAGGTGGCATGCCGATCCCCGATATCGTGCATATCGATCAACCAGACTGGTGGTCAGAAGGTGGCGACATGTCGCCTGATGATTTTGGTCGTGAGCGTGCTGCGCAACTGCGACTGGCTATCGAGCAGTATGGAGAAGACCGGGTCGCCGCGTTTATCGCTGAGCCAGTGCAAGGTGCGGGAGGCGTAATTGTACCGCCAGCGAGCTATTGGCCTGAAATACAGGCTATTTGCGATGAGCATGAGATTCTGTTGATCGCAGATGAAGTCATTTGCGGGTTTGGGAGAACCGCTAACTGGTTCGGATCAGAAACCTACGACATCCGTCCGGACGTTATGACGATCGCCAAAGGATTATCCTCAGGCTATGCGCCTGTCGGCGCATCTATCGTCACTGACAGCGTCGCCGATGTGATCAATAGTGGTGGCGAGTTCAATCACGGATACACCTATTCCGGGCATCCGGTTGCGTGCGCAGTCGCCCTGGAAAACCTTCGCATCTTGCAGGAGGAGAAAATAGTTGAGCGCGTGCGCGAACAAACTGCACCTTACCTGGCAAGCCGCTGGCAGGAGCTCGCTGAGCATCCGCTTGTTGGTGAGGCTAAGTCGATCGGATTACTTGGTTCAATCGCTTTGACACCGGATAAATCCAGTCGGGCGTCATTTTCTGCTGAAGCCGGCACGGTAGGCAAGATTTGCAGAGAGCATTGTTTTGCCAGTCAGATGGTGATGCGACATGTCTACGACAGAATGGTCATTTCTCCACCCTTAATCATTACTCAAAGTGAAATTGATATTCTGATGGAAAGAGTCACCAACGCTCTGGACAAAACACTGGATACGTTACATAAAGAAGGGTTAATGAAGGCGGCTGGCGGATAGATGGAGCAGGGCACCAGTTATCCGCCTTAGTCCGGCATTGATGTATCTGTTTTATCGAACTTGAGTAAGTTCCAGTTCGATGCGACGATTCTGTGCCCTGCCTTCAGCGGTACTGTTAGTGGCTATCGGGATTGTATCGGCCAGACCGGTAGATGCGAGACGCTCGAACGGTATGCCAACGACTTCACCGAGGTGCTGCAACGCCTTACGAGCGCGCCGGTTGGATAAATCTGTATTGTCAACGTAGGTACTGTTGGCACCGACAGGTATGTTATCTGTATGTCCGATTATCAAAATTTTCGCATCAGTTTGTGCTACAAGCGCATCTCCTATTCGACTCAGAAGATTCCTACCGTTTTTGCTTAATCCCGAAGCGCCAGATCCAAACAAGCCGGCATTTCCGATGCGGATTGACACTCGATTACCATCCAGCTGCGTGACCTCCACGTTCGCTAAGCCACGGTATTGGTTAGCAAGCGATTTAGAGAGCTTGGATGACCACACAACAGATTGGTCTACTTCATCGGCCCTAACCGAATTCTGCTCTTTAACTGCATTAGCTGTTGAAGATAGCCGCGCCTGCAATTCGAGAATCTTTTCTTCTGCTTTGCCAAGTTTTTCGTTGGTTTCGTCACGTTGGTTCAACGCATTCTGAATTTGTGCAAATGATGAATCTGCCAATCGCTGCATCTGTTCTTCCTGTGATTGCTTGCTGCTATCTGCAAGTTGCTCCGCATTTGACAGTTGCTGACGCGCCTGGTCACGCTCAGCTAGCGCACTTTTGATCTGAGCCAATGACGAATCAACCAGTCGCTGCGATTCAGCTTCGTTATTTGCGCGACCTGTTTCAATTTGAGCGGAAAGCGAATCAAGCTGTCTAGTTTGCTCAATAACTTGCGATTTCAGAGAGTCGGTTTGATTGCTTAGCTCCAGGTATTTGTTGCGGATGTGAGAGCGGCCAGTATCTGTATCTGTGAGCTTCTGCTCGAGACCCTCCAGGTCATCTATTGCTGCTGACAACTGGTCATACAATGCATCTCGATCCTTACGGATAGCGGTAATTTGCTTTTCAAGCCCCGCTACTTTCGCTTGTAGCGCTTCGGCAGTCTCCTCTTGTGCGTGAAGATGCTGGAATACGCTTGTACCCATAAATACTGCAGATATTACGGAAATACGGATGATGTTTACGGTCATCGTTAAACTCTTCGGCGGTTGTTGGCTTTGTTGGCTTTGTTGGCTAATACGAGATAAAAACAAGGTATTCCAGTTAAACATGTATGCTCCGAACAATATTTATAAACGTATTTTACACAGAGTATCCGAATTTCCAAACGATCAGGATTGTCGGACAGGTCAACGCTTTGGCGCTGCCAGCGGCTGCGATAGAACCCGACAAAGACAGGTCGAGAGGGTCGCCTTTCCTTAGTCAGATCTTGGCGTCAAATTCCGTTCAACAGTTTTGCCTGAATTGATCGAAGCCGGTAGCGTGTCCTAAATCGGATCGCGCTTGATTCTGCACACAGGTGATAAAACCGTTGGAGACCGCGAATTCGCCAGAGTATGGTCATTTGACAGTGTTTAAGCTGCTTTCCGACAGCCCCGGGTGTGCTGGACTTTGCTTTGTATACGTCGCAGGTTGTCAGCAAACGATTACAGACTGCCTCAGTTGGTGGAGATGCAAAATTGAACCACTTCAAACCTCTGTCAAAACGCCCTCGTAAAGCCGTTTCCCCCATATTCACACCAACAAATTTTGTCATCCTCATGGTTCTGGGGCAGTTTGTAAGAAATTACACCCGACTACCCACCAGTCAGATTGGACGCTAATGCACTCGCGTGGCGCGGGGTATCAGAACCAGCCCTGATTTGCAGTCAATCAGTGGTTAGAGGCGTCAACATGCAGCCTGGCTTCAACCACAAAATGACGACCACGCTTGACTGCAATTTCGTCGAAGCCTGATTGCCTCATAGCGAGTCGCATACCGCGAACCGTCTGGAAAGATTCACTTTTACTGCGTTTACGCTGGGGCCTGCTAGTTAAGATACTGCGGATGCGACTGGGATGAGGAAGTCTGAAAGATTTGCCAAAAAAATGAAGTACACATCCATTCAGCAGAACATACAGCCTGAATACAACATCTTTGTAATGTTTATTGTGCAGGGTGTTTTTCATCTGCGTCATGGTTTTGGACGGTGGATGCAGTGTGAGCCATATGCGCCCACCCGGTTTTAAGATACGGGCGATCTCTGCTAACGTTGATGGAATATGAGTATAAGGAATGGCAACTCTGGAAAATACCAGATCAAATGTATCGTTCGCGAACGGCAGGGCTTCGGCTTCGCATTGCGTGTAGTTGATTCCTTCGAAGTGCAAATTGCCATACTCGAGTGCGTCAAAATCTATATCAACACCGACGACACATCGCTCAACAGACTCTCCTAGTCGCATCGCTTTAAGCGTTTGTCCGATACCACAACCCACATCCAGAATGTAGCGGTCGTCGTCAGCTACTACCGGGAGAATATGGTGTGTGTTTGAAGGATCTTCAGCACAACTTAGCTCGCTAAGGTGATAGGAAATATTGCTGTTCGTCACAATAGGGAGTGCCAGTCGGTTTATTGAGAATTCAGACCCCTCTCGGGTGCATTCTTCACTGCAATCGCAATTGAATCACAGACGACTGATCAACACCAGCATATAAAAAAGGCGCGGCAAGATAGATGCCTCAATCAGAACATGTTTCCCGAAAAAGGGTCACGGTTTATCAATTGCGGAATGGTCATTTATGAACCTATTGCTGTCGCGTACGGCAATATGGTCTCAGTAGAGAGTCTGTCAACAATGAACAGATGTTGTCAGTGAACTGTCTTTTTTTCGGAAATATAGAACGGCGCGCGTATGCCAATGAACAATCAGGTCAGGAGAAAAATTGTTCAAAAACGGCGTAGACGGGGTTATCCAGACAATCCTGAGAGGATTTACGCGAGATGGGACAGGCTGCAACAAGCACGGACGGTCACTCAGGCCAGAGTGCACTAATCTGGAGTGATCACTGTGAGGATGAGCAAGTTTTCCGGTCTAGTCTGCAGGGCTCATTGCGAATAAAGGGGACATATATGGACTTGTTGTCTTTCCTATGGATTCGTGGATTCGGACTATGGGTTATGTCGACGCCATCTCAAAATCGATGCTGCACGCTGACTCTGTGCTGGGTGCCGTTCCGCGCTGATCATTTAGTACGTGTAAGCTGCGCTGCTCGAGCGCCACAGGACTCGTCCGAGTACACAATCTCAATTTAGAGACGGCTTTCAGATTAGGTATGTCTGATGTTGGGTATGTTCGGGGTGATCACATTCAATATAATAGAGGCACTCGAATGCGATAATCCGGACACGGTTTGGACCAGGTCGTTTTTGCCTTTATGTTGTCGGCGCATTGACAGATCTCTTGGTATGGCCCTTGAGATTGAATCAGGTGATGGGCAGGAATTCCAATTGGATTTTTATACTACTTTTTCTTGTCTGTACCGGACTGTACCGCATGTGGTTTTCTCTTCTTTACCTTAAACTGTTGATCCGCAAGTTTCAATAAAACATAAGTCCCTTTGGTATCTGCTTATATGATGCTACGTACGTCAATCAAACGCTGGTTACTGCATGGTCCACTCGCTGCTTACCTGCCGCTGGATACGTTGCGTGTGATTTTGCGTCGGGTTCGTTATAACCGGTGGAATCGTGAGGCATTCAGTGATCTCTATGAACACGAAAAAATGCTCTCCGACCGTGTCCGCGTTGGAAACTATGCTGCCGGTATAAAATCCCTGATTCAACCCGGCCAGACTGTCGTAGATCTAGGTACTGGAAATGGCATTCTCAGTATGCTTGCCGCAGCACGAAAACCGAAGAAAATTTACGCTTTAGATCATTCGCGCTTTATTGACGTGGCACGTCAGCTTGCAGATTCCAACAATATAGACTGCATCGAATTTATTAACAAAAACAGTCGATCATTCGAGCCGTCAGAAAAAGTTGATGTCATTCTGCACGAACAGATGGGAGACGATCTCTTCAGTGAAAATATGCTGGAGAATATTCTTGAACTGAAAGAGCGCATGCTAAAACCCAATGGTATTGTTGTTCCGGCAAAATTCGATTTGTACCTGGAGCCTGTTTCATTGCATGACGAATACCGTGTGCAGCGTTTCCATGAGCATCGGATAGAAGGTGTAGATTTTTCTGTTTTTAAAGATAATCCACTCACCGATAAATACAGAACGCATAGCTACGACAGGCACTTTCTGATTGCTAGCGCTTTTTCCGGTTTGCTGTGCAAGCCCGAGCCGGTACTGTCGCTGGACCTGAACACATTGAAATCGCTTGACGAAATCAAGCTACAACATCGTTCGCTGCGAACGACAATCGCCGGCGGGCGGCTGGATGGGTTGGTGCTCTACTTCCGTTGTCGCTTCACTGATATTATCGGGTTCGATACTTCACCATTCAATACCCACACGCACTGGGGCAACCGGTTCTTTAGAGCCGACAGCCAGCCAGTAAAGCCGGGGGATAAGATAATGCTTGATTTGAATATGGGTTCGATTCGCATGTGTACGACATGGGAATATGACCTCAGTGTCAATGCAGGTCGCGTCACTGCTGATAACCGCATAACAGCGAAACAGACCGAGAGCGAAACGGTCTGAGAATCCACTTTGTTTTAGACAGACTAATTTAACAACCAGGGGATTACCTTCCCATCAACCAATGCTTAAAGAAGGATCAAGTGATCATTAAGCGACACGAAAACAGCATGTGGTGTGAGCCCGTGCGCCTGAAAAGGTGTAAATGGCGCAAAACCGGTTGTTGGTAGTTGTCGAGTCTGAAGTCAGAACAACCAGGCTGGCCCGGGAAATGTTTAGCAAACTCAACTCAATCTGTATTCATCAGCACTAAAAATTAGGTGATGTTCGGTAGTGAGCTGTTCGTGAGTAGATCAGACTAGTCTGCTCTACTCATGAAGGGTTCGCCACCAGAGTCTGGCTACCTAAGCAGTTCGCTCGATTCAGCGAAATTCGTAGAAATCTACGGGTTGAGCTCAATCGAGTGAGCTGCGACGGCAGACGGGCACTGGGGTGAATAGAAAACAGTGTGCGAATACCCACAGCGACGCTAACACTGCTTTTCTAAATGGAAA
>CALFCF010000080.1 GCA_937951345.1 uncultured Granulosicoccaceae bacterium | reverse complement strand
CTGCTCTATCTGTCCACAGAAAAAACTGAACCGGTGATGCTCGGTAACGAGCCAGTTTACCTGAACGATCAACTTATCGGTAAGACAACATCAGCGTCCTTTGGGCATCGACTGAAAATGCAGGTTGCTATTGCACAGGTTGAACGGACTATGTTGTCCGGTGTTGTCATCGAAAACAGAGTTACCGGACCAGCACCAACATTCAGTGTCGAGATTGATATTGCTGGGCAACGTATGCAAGTTGAGGCCTGTACTCAGCCATTGTTCGATCCGGCGAGTCATAACGCCAGACAGGTATCAAGCGATTAGCAACGTTTTTAAAAACGGATTGTGATGCTCAATTTAAGAACAATGCGCAATTGCAGACCACTAAATCGATAGAGCATTCCCGATCCGGCATTGCAGATACGGGAAAGACTATAAGACGGGAATTTCAGAGAGGGGTGCAGGCTTATCCAGCCCATTTCAGACGTAAATGGGCAGCCTTACCGGTCAAGTGTAGAGCGCGTAAAAACGCGAATTAACGACGCAGTTTCTTGACCAACTGAAGCTGTGCGGACGCTTCCGCCAACTGACGTTGCACGTCAGCGAAATTGATTTCGCCACTTTTACCAGCCAATGCAGCCTCCGCTTCGTCTTTTGCTTTTTGCGCAGCCGCTTCGTCTATGTCGTCTGCACGTAGCGCAGTATCAGCAAGAACTGTGACGACGTAAGGTTGCACCTCGAGGATGCCGCCGGATACATAAACATCGATTTCTTCACCGTCATCCGGTTGTTGTACACGAATTTCACCCGGACGGATGCGTGTAATCAGCGGTGTGTGACCGGGTGCGATACCCACTTCACCGAGTTCCGCCGAGGCAATCACCATGGTGGCTTCACCCGAGAAAATCTCGGCTTCAGCGCTGACGATATCAACCTGCATTGTAGCTGCCATGCGTAAATTGCCTCTTACAGAACGCTTTTATTGTGTGCTGTGACTGCCGTTACTAACGGTTATCAGGCAGCAGCTTCCATTTCACTGCTTTTAGCAACCGCTTCGTCGATGCTGCCGACCATATAAAATGCCTGCTCGGGAATGTGATCGTACTCACCGTTCACAATACCCATGAAGCCGGAGATCGTGTCTTTCAGTGAGCAGTACTTACCGGGAGATCCGGTGAATACTTCAGCAACAAAGAATGGCTGTGACAGGAAGCGTTGTACTTTACGAGCACGGGCAACAACCTGTTTGTCTTCTTCGGAAAGCTCATCCATACCGAGAATCGCGATGATGTCTTTCAGTTCTTTGTAACGCTGCAACGTGTTTTGAACGGCTCGCGCGCAGTCGTAGTGCTCTGCTCCAACGACCAGTGGATCGAGCTGACGACTGGTGGAGTCGAGCGGATCAACTGCAGGATAGATGCCCAGTTCTGCAATCTGTCGAGACAGTACGACCGTCGCATCGAGGTGAGCAAAGGTTGTTGCAGGTGACGGGTCAGTCAAGTCATCCGCCGGTACATAGACCGCCTGGATTGATGTGATCGAACCGGTTTTGGTCGATGTAATACGCTCCTGCAGTGCACCCATCTCCTGTGCCAGTGTCGGCTGGTAGCCTACCGCCGATGGCATACGACCGAGAAGTGCTGATACTTCCGTGCCCGCCAGAGTGTAACGATAGATGTTGTCGATAAACATCAGTACGTCACGACCTTCATCGCGGAAGAATTCCGCCATGGTCAAACCGGTCAATGCAACACGCAGTCGGTTGCCCGGTGGTTCGTTCATCTGACCATAAACCAGCGATACTTTATCGAGTACGTTTGATTCTTTCATCTCATGGTAGAAGTCGTTACCTTCACGGGTACGTTCCCCTACGCCGGCAAATACCGAGAAGCCTGAGTGTTCGATCGCGATATTCCGGATAAGCTCCATCATGTTTACCGTCTTGCCTACACCGGCACCGCCAAACAATCCAACCTTTCCGCCTTTCGCGAACGGGCAAAGCAAATCGATAACCTTGATACCGGTTTCAAGTAGTTCTGTACTCCCAGCCTGCTCCGCGTAACTTGGCGGTTGACGGTGAATAGGCATCTTGTCTTCCGTGCCGATCGGACCTGCTTCGTCAATCGGATTACCGAGTACGTCCATGATGCGTCCGAGAGTTGCCTGGCCGACGGGCACAGAAATCGGTGCACCGGTGTTAGTCACTGTCAATCCGCGACGCAAACCTTCCGATGAACCCATCGCAATGGTACGAACAACACCATCACCCAGCTGACCTTGCACTTCGAGCGTAATTTCAGTGCCTTCAACCTTGAGAGCGTCGTAGGTTTTGGGTACGGCATTGCGTGGAAATTCGACGTCGATTACCGCGCCGATTACTTCTACGATAGTTCCAGAACTCATGGCTGTTCCTCTTTCGACCGGCTCAGTGACCGGGACATTTATATAAACTGTTTAATTTCGTTTGCAGCTAGTCTGTATATAAAACAGATCAAACTGCGGCCGCGCCGCCAACGATCTCGGATATTTCCTGAGTGATCGCCGCCTGACGAGCTTTGTTGTATTTGGTTTGCAATTCACTGATGAAATCACCGGCATTGTCTGATGCATTTTTCATCGCGAGCATTCGCGCAGACATCTCGCAAGCAACATTCTCAACCACCGCCTGATAAACCAGCGATTCAATGTAACGTGTCATCACATGGTCAACGACGGTTTTGGAATCGGGTTCGTAAATGTAATCCCAGTGGTGACCGAGTTTTTCATCTACATCAGGTTCTGCCGGTATCAACTGCTGAACACGCGGCGTCTGGGTCATGGTATTAACGAATTCATTCTCCACCAGGTAGAGACGATCCAGACGGCCTTCGTCGTAAGCGTCCAGCATGATTTTTATCGTACCGACCAGCTTGGCCAGTTCAGGTGCATCACCTAATCCGTCCACCTGACCAACGATGTTGGCACCGATCCGCGAGAAGAAACCGTTAGCTTTACGCCCGATAGTGCAAAGATCAATTTCAGCACCCTGATCCTGCCACTCTTTCATTGCAGAAACGGCTGCTTTGAAAGCGTTGGTGTTCAAACCGCCACATAGTCCGCGGTCTGTCGATACCACAATAAACCCGACACGTTTAACGCTGTCGCGGTCCTTAAGGTACGGATGGAGGTACTCTATGTTTGCAGACGCAATGTGCCCAACAACACTTTTCATGCGTGTTGCATACGGCCGATTAGCCGCCATGCGATCCTGCGCTTTACGCATTTTACTCGCTGCGACCATTTCCATGGCCTTGGTGATCTTTTGAGTATTCTGAATACTCTTGATCTGCGTGCGTATTTCTTTGCCGCTTGCCATTAGTGTGTCCCGTTAGAGTGAGCGATGACTTCCAGCTACGCTGTTACCAGGAGCCGTTGCTCTTGAATGCTTCAACTGCACTCTTGAAGGCCGCTTCGATGTTGTCATCATAATCACCGGCATCATTTACCTGATCAAGGAGATCCTGATGATTGCTGCGCATATGCGCAAACAGTCCTTCTTCAAAATCACCGATCTTGGTGACATCAATGTCATCAAGGTAGCCTTCGTTAGCGGCGTATAGCGATACACCCATTTCGGCAACTGACAGAGGTGTGTACTGCTTTTGTTTCATTAGTTCGGTGACGCGCTGACCACGTTCAAGCTGCGCACGTGTTGTTTCATCAAGGTCAGATGCAAACTGTGCAAATGCCGCTAGTTCACGATATTGCGCCAGTGCCAGTCGTACACCACCACCGAGCTTACGGATTATTTTTGTTTGTGCCGCACCACCTACCCGCGATACAGACAAACCTGCGTTGATCGCCGGACGTATACCGGCGTTAAACAAGTCCGTTTCAAGGAAGATCTGACCATCGGTAATCGAGATTACGTTGGTCGGTACGAATGCAGATACGTCACCAGCCTGCGTTTCGATAATTGGCAGTGCTGTCAGTGATCCGGTCTGGCCTTTGACCTCACCGTTGGTTTCTCTCTCGACGTACTCGGGGTTTACGCGTGCAGCTCGTTCCAACAAACGCGAGTGCAGATAAAAAACGTCACCCGGATAGGCTTCACGACCTGGTGGACGACGTAACAGAAGCGATACCTGACGGTAAGCCCATGCCTGTTTGGTTAAATCATCATAAACAATCAGTGCATCCTCACCGCGGTCGCGGAAGTATTCACCCATGCTGCAACCGGAATAAGGAGCGATGTACTGCATTGCCGCAGAGTCTGATGCACCGGCCGCGACAATAATGGTGTGATCCATTGCGCCGTATTCTTCGAGTTTCGCTACAACGTTCGCGATTGTCGATTGCTTCTGACCAATCGCAACGTAAATACATTTAACGCCGGTGCCTTTCTGGTTGATGATCGCATCGATCGCTACAGCAGTTTTACCGGTCTGGCGGTCACCTATGATCAGTTCGCGTTGCCCACGACCGATCGGCACCATGGCGTCGATAGATTTAAGACCGGTTTGTACCGGCTGAGAAACTGATTGACGCTCGATAACACCCGGTGCAACTTTTTCAATTGGTGCCGAGCCTGCAGCATCAATCGGTCCTTTGCCATCAATTGGCGTACCGAGTGAATCAACTACTCGTCCAAGCAGCCCTTCACCGATCGGCACTTCCAGAATGCGTCCGGTACAACGTACCTTGTCGCCTTCAGACAGCCCTTCGTAATCACCCAGAACAACCGCACCGACCGAGTCACGCTCGAGGTTCAATGCCAGTCCAAAGAGACCACCGTCGAATTCGATCATTTCTCCTGACATTACATCAGACAGGCCGTGTATGCGGACAATACCGTCATTCAGGCTGACGATCGTACCTTCGGTTTTGGCTTCTGCAGCCGCTTCGAAGTTACCGATACGTTCCTTGATCAGCTCACTGATTTCAGATGGGTTGAGTTGCATCTCTTATTTCCCCTGACTTTCCCGTCAACCGTTTTAAACGGTGCAGGAATCTAAATTGACTTGGACTGTTTACGTCGTAAATTCGTTTTAAACAAACCGTTGTGCAAATGAAAAAGTGCTCAGGCACTGTGGTTTGTTTACGTACTCTTCGTGTCCGGTTTATTGCAACTGGCTCGACATCTTCGCCAGTCGTCCTTTGACCGAACCATCTATAACAAGATCACCCGCACGGATAATGGCACCGCCGATTAGATCACTGTCGACGTTACTGATGATGCGCACCTTACGGTTCAGTCGCTTCGCTAGCGCACCTGCAATCTTGTCGCTTTGATCGCCGGTTAATTCAAAAGCGGTTGTAACCTGCGCTTCTATCTCACCTTCGGCTTCCATCTTGAGTCCATCAAATATGCCGGCGATATCAGGCATCAGATCGACTCGATTGTTCTCCGCAATCAATCTGACGAAGTTTCGACCCTGATCGTCCAGCCGATCACCAGCAACTTTCTCGAGTAACTCGGAACGTTGTTGATGTGTGATGTTCGGTGTATCAAGCATGGAAGCAAGATCGGGCGACTGTACGGCCGATGATAGAAACTGCAAACGATCCGACCACACATCGAAGTTGCCGGATTCACGTGCCATTTCAAATACCGCTTTAGCGTACGGTCTTGCTGCTGTTTTGAAGTCTGCCACAGTCGTTTACCAGGCTAGCCAGCCATTGATTTCCGGTAGAGAGTTAAATTTGCTCTACCAGTTCGTCGATAATTTTTGCGTGCGAGTCAGGTGAAATTTCCTGACCGAGAATTTTGCTCGCGCCACTGACAGCAATATTTCCAACCTGCTGTCGCAGTGATTCACGGGCTTGCACGACTTCCTGCTCGATATCAGCTTGTGCCGCCAGCTTGAGTCGTTCACCTTCAGAGCGAGCTCCGGTTTTTGACTCTTCAATGATTTCGTTACCACGCTTTTGAGCTTGCGCAACGATATCGGCAGCCTGTGCTTTTGCATCAGTTAGCATCTGGTCGATTTCAGCTTCAGCTTCTTCACGACGCTGCGCGCCCTGTTCAGCATCTGCCAGACCCTGTGCGATCTTGTTCTGACGCTCTTCAAGCGCCGCCATAATTGGCGGCCAGACATATTTCATGCAGAACAAGACGAAGATCGCGAACGATATCATCTGGCCCAGCAACGTAAGATTCAGATTCACGTTTGTCTCCTGTCAATAACGGGTGTGTTGTAACAACCCGTTTTCAACTCGTTTGCTTATCCCGCCAACTGGCCGACAAAGGGGTTAGCGAACGTGAAGAACAAGGCAATACCAACGCCGATCATCGGTACCGCATCGAGAAGACCTGCAACGATGAACATTTTGGTTTGCAGCATTGGTGTCATTTCGGGTTGCCGGGCTGCGCCTTCGAGGAAACGTCCGCCGAGCAGTCCAAAACCAATCGCAGTACCCAGTGCACCGAGACCGATCAACAGAGATACTGCAATTGCAGTTGAGCCAATTACGCTTTCCATTGTTACTCCTGAACCTAGAGGTTGTTGTTAAACAAAAATTCGTTAAAAAAGGAAACGACCGAGATCGTTCGTCTTATCACTACAAGTGGTTACCGCAGGCTTTGATAATCGATAGTCGGAAGCTCTGCTTGCGGCTGTTACATCAATGGTGCTCGTGAGCCATGCTCATATAAACAATGGTCAGCATCATAAATATAAATGCCTGCAGCACGATAACCAGAATATGAAAAATCGCCCACGGCACGGACAATGTCCATTGCAGATACCAGGGCAACAGTGCAATCAATATGAAAATAAGTTCGCCGGCGTACAGGTTGCCGAACAATCGCAGTCCAAGCGAGATCGGCTTGGCAATCAATCCGACACCCTCAAGGAGCAGGTTAATCGGGATAAACAGTACTTTGATAATCGGATTGGCGCTGCTGAACGGCTGCAGGGTTAACTCACCGAGAAATCCGCCAATACCCTTGATCTTGATACTGTAGTAAATCATCAGGAAAAACACAGAGAACGACAGACCCAATGTCATATTAACGTCAGTCGTCGGTACGATTTTCTGGTACTCGATACCAATCGCAGCGAATAAGCGCGGCACAAGATCAACCGGTACTAAATCCATCAGGTTCATCAAAAACACCCAGACGAAAATCGTCAGTGCCAGCGGCCCGACAAGTTCGCTTTTACCATGGAATGTTTCTTTCACACTTCCCTGTACAAATTCAACAATGGTTTCGATGAAATTCTGAAATTTGCCGGGTACACCTGAGGTCACATTGTCTGCAGCTTTTTTGAACAACCAGCAAAACAGCGCACCCAAACCGATCGCCCACATCAGCGAGTCAATGTGCAACGCCCAGAAACCCATAGCCGCCGCTTCTTCGGAGCTATGCGCGAAGCTCAGACCATTTTCCGGATGAATGCCGAGCACCAGGTTCTGCAAATGGTGCTGTATATATTCCGTTGGCGTTGGATTCGGATTACTTGCCATAGTGTGCTGACGTTATGCTGACTTCCGGTTTGTCGGAATTCAAAATATCTGTTTCATCATTTTGCAGGCCTGCTCTGCACGATCGGGACCAGCCAGTGAACCAGCTGTATAGCACCGAAACCCAACAGAACTGCCAAAGCGTTTATAGGGCTAACCCGAGAAAACACAAGTGCAAAAAGCAGTGCCGTAAGCATAATTTTTCCGGCTTCACCTGCGTAAAACGAGCGCACGATATGTCGCGCAGCCCTGGCACCCTGAAATTTGAACGCCCTGTATGCAAAATAGCAGTTAGGCACAAGACACACGAGCCCACCCAGTAAAGCAGAGTAGGCTGCGACGACCCCCCAAAGAAGGCCGGTGAGCGATACAACCACACAACCGATACCCTGATAGAGCAATACACTGCGCACGACGGGCGGCTGCCCTTTCCTGACGGTGCGGACACCTGTGAGTTTTCCTGTAGCCTGAGCCATCAGTGATCCCCAGTGTCATCAACCGCCGGATGTCGCTAAAACAGCGTTAGGTACGCAAAATCTGCCACACGTCGGTGTTAGATGATGTGTACCTTACCGGTTCAAATTTCAGAAATCGTTACTATCGCAGTTGGCGTGTTCTTGCACGCCGGGCACCCATATCTCGCGCTGTCTCTATCGTACGAGCCGTTTCGTCCGACAGATCCCGTCCGTGAAACCAACCGGCAGGACCGTGATTATCAGTGAAAACGTGAGACAACCTGCTGAGGCATAGTGCAGTGCTCGTTTCACCGGATTGAAACGTGCCGGTAACCTAATCAGGTACCAACAGGGTATCCCCGGGAAAGTTTCTACTGAGCATGTGTTGCCCCGGCCGTTGTCGAGGCAAAGTTTCAGACGCTGCCGAACTGCGATTTGATGGGGCGGAAGTATAGGTTCGAAGCTTACTGCGGTCAAGCTGCAAAGTACCGACTACCGAGCAGAACAAGTTGATTGCACGTGCCGGTTTCGCCAGGCACTAATCTGAGTGCTGATTGTCTTGATTTGCAATCGTCAGCTTTGCCGCTGTGAGCTACTTTATGTGCTCGATAATGCCATCAAGTTCATCCAGAGAGTTGTAGGAAATTTCCAGTTTTCCACCACCACCCGTTGTTGGATTTATCGTCACCTGAGCACCCAGAATGTCACCGAGCCTGCGCTCGAGTGACTGAACATTAGGGTCTGAGGCTGTTCTTCCGGCTTTTCGTTTAGTGCCGGACGTCGACTTTCCACCCGGCAATTGCTCGCGAACCAGTGCCTCAGTGGCCCTAACCGAGAGTCCCTTGGCAACAACCTGCTGTGCGATCCCGGGTTGTTGCTGACCGGGTAGCGAGAGAAGCGCCCTCGCGTGTCCCATATCAAGCTGACCCTTCTCAAGTAACATTTTTACCTCTTCGTGCAATTCCAACAGGCGCAACAGGTTGGTCACTGCACTGCGCGAGCGGCCTACAGCCTCGGCCACCGCCTCTTGTGTCATACCGAATTCATCACGCAGGCGCTGCAGTGCATGAGCCTCCTCCAACGCGTTAAGATCCTTTCGCTGAATGTTTTCAATCAGCGACACGGCCGCTACTGACTGGTCATCCAGCTGACGGACGATGGCCGGAATACTCTCCAGACCGGCAATCTGCGCGGCACGCCAACGGCGCTCACCGGCAATCAGCTCATAACGCCCGGCATAAGGGCGCACCAGTATCGGTTGCACCAGACCTTGCTGTTGCAGCGAGTCCGCCAACTCTTTAAGGGCAGTTTCATCGAACTGCCGCCGCGGCTGATAGCCACCGGGGCTGATTTGATCGAGCGCCAGATTAACTAAACGGTCACCACCAGCAACCGCTTTGGTCGTGTCCTGCGGCAGGTCAACAACCGACGCCCGGGGTCGCTCTCGTGTTGCGAGATTCGACGGTTCGGTTACCCTGGCAGAATCTTTAGCCGGCGTATCCTGCAGCCGCTGTTTGTTGCGCTGACGTGTCGATCCTCTGAGGAGTGTATCGACACCTGTACCGAGTCCACCTTTTTTAACCATCACTTTCTACCGGTTAAACCGTTATAAACCGGGGTTATGCAATCCCGGTTGCTGTAATGATGCCCGATGTTAACCGGGCTCTGCTTCGTATTCCGGACGGGACTGCCGGGTATCATCCGTTGTCACAACCGTCGCTAAAGGCTGGCGACGCACCAGCTCCCCGGCCAACGCCAGATAGGCCAACGCGCCACGCGATGTCTGGTCATAGCTAACCACCGACATGCCGTGGCTGGGCGCCTCTGCCAGACGCACATTGCGCGGTATAACCGTCGCCAGCACCTGTTCGCCAAAATGTTGAATCAACTGGTCTGATACATCATTTGCCAGGCGATTACGTGAATCAAACATCGTGCGCAGCAGCCCTTCAATATGTAACTCCGGATTAACCGCTTCGCGTACATCATCGACAGTTTGTAGCAATGCCGACAAACCTTCGAGCGCATAGTATTCACACTGGATCGGCACCAACACGCTGTCGGCTGCAACAAACGCATTTAAGGTCAGGATATTCAGCGCCGGCGGGCAGTCGATCAACACATAAGCGTAATGATCGCGTGCAGTAAGCAGCGCTTCAGCGAGCCGTCGCTCACGCTCCGGCATCTCCAGTAGTTCGATTTCAGTGGCTGTTAAATCGGAATTGCCGGGCAGTAGATCCCAGCCTTTATGACGCTGCCCGGCATCAACGTTGAGGGCGAGCTGCTCGAGGGTTATATCACCCAGCAGCAAATCTGACACAGTGGCTTCCAGCGAGAATTTATCAATGCCACATCCCATAGTGGCATTGCCCTGCGGATCGATATCGACCAGCAATACGCGTTCATGCAGGCTGGCCAAGCCAGCGGCAAGGTTGACGCTGGTGGTGGTTTTACCAACGCCTCCTTTCTGATTGGCTACGGCGATAATTTTGCCCATCATTCAGTTTCGCTGGCTGTCGTTGTACAAATTATTGTCTGAATCCGTACGTTACACAATGACTTGTTAACAATGTCGCACTCTGCCGGCAATATTTATTACCCGCAACGATCATTTACTCACAGCGTTTGCATAATGCGACTGTTCTGAGGGCTGTCTCGTTCGGAACGTTCAACGTTTTAACACCCTTAAGTTTGTAACCGGATGGCAAATGATCAAGTTTGTCACCGGTGTGCGCCATCATCAGAACAAAACAGCCACCGGGCGTGCAAAGGTGTCCACTTTTATTGATTATATCAACTGGTGTTGAAAACGCTCTTGCCACCAGACAAGGAAAGGCATCGATTGTCAGATCTTCCACCCGGCTGTGGATAACTGTTGCGTTTGCAATATTGAGCTCTGCTATCGCCTGACGTATGAAGCGCGTCTTGCGCGCAGCACTATCCACCATAGTCACTTCCAGACGGGAATCAGCAATAGCCAGTGGAATCCCGGGTAAGCCGGCGCCACTACCCATATCGAGAATACGCAGTTGTGTTGAATCAGCGTTCAGCAGGTGCGAGCGGATAACCGGCAGAATCGAAAGCGCATCCAGCAAATGACGCGAGATCATTTCAGCAGGATTGCGAACTGCCGTCAGATTAACGACCTTGTTCCAGCGTGATAGAAGTTGCTGGTAACTCAGGAGTTGTTGTAGCTGGTGTTGACTGAGATCAATCTCGAGATCGGCGAGACCTTCAGATAACAACGCGTGTAAAACGTTTTTCTGATCAGATCCGCTCTTAGCAGCAGGTACATGATCGGACAGGGGCCGTTCAGACACTGATTTCTAAGGCATCCGTCGATTGACCATCATCCCGGGTGCTTGTGCCTTGCCGGGCCGGACTACGAAGGCCTTTTTTTAGTTGTACCAGTAACAACGAAATTGCAGCCGGTGTAACACCCGGCAGGCGCGACGCCTGACCGATGTTATCAGGGCGTTGCTTTTCAAGTGTTTGACGTACTTCAGTCGACAAACCACTGACTTTCGCATAATCAAAATCAGCCGGTAGCTTGATGGCCTGTTGGCGGGCTGTGCGTTCAATATCATCGCGCTGGCGATCAAGATAACCGGCATACTTACAACGTATTTCAACCTGCTCAATCACCGCTTCAGGAAAGCCAGTCAACTCATCTGCACCACTTAACGCAATCAAATGATTGAGGTTTATCTCCGGCATTTTCAGCAACTCGCTGTAGCGTCTTTCGCGGGATAACGAAAAGCCAGTGTTTTGTTCAAGCTTAGATGCCAGCGCATCGCCGGGTCGTATCCAATAAGAAGGTAAGTAGCTTTCCAGTTTATTGATACTGCGTTGTTTCTCGTCAAAGGCCTGCCAACGAAGGTCATCAACCAGTCCGAGCTCTCGCCCTACCGGTGTCAGTCGAGCATCCGCATTGTCTTCACGCAAGAGTAAACGGTACTCCGCCCGGCTGGTGAACATGCGATACGGTTCTTGCGTGCCACGGGTAATCAGGTCATCGACCAACACACCGATGTAAGCCTGATCACGTCGCGGCGACCAACCATCGAGATCTTTGGTCTGACGAGCTGCATTGACTCCGGCAAGCAGTCCTTGCGCTGCTGCTTCTTCATAGCCGGTTGTTCCATTGATCTGTCCAGCGAAAAACAATCCGTTTATACACTTGGTCTCAAGCGTGTCACGCAGATCACGCGGGTCAAAAAAATCATATTCAATGGCATAGCCGGGACGCGTGATATGAGCCGATTCAAATCCCTTTATCGAACGCACCAGTGCAATTTGCACATCAAACGGCAGACTGGTTGAGATGCCGTTGGGGTAAATCTCCGGCGTGTTTAATCCTTCTGGCTCGATAAATATCTGATGCGATTGTTTATCAGCAAAGCGCACGACTTTGTCCTCGATGGACGGGCAATAGCGTGGGCCGACACCCTCTATCTGGCCAGAGAAAAGTGGTGAACGCGATAGCGAATTATTGATCAGCTCATGCGTTTCGACATTGGTATGGGTGATATGACAAACCACTTGTTGTGGATGATCTTCACGCGAACCCATGTAAGAGAAAACCGGCCGCGGATCATCACCCGGCTGTTCTTCTAACGATGTGTAATCGATAGTGCGTCCGTCTATACGCGGTGGTGTACCGGTTTTAAGACGCTCCACATTAAAGGGAAGTTCGCGAAGCTTTTCAGCCAGGCGTGTTGATGCAGGATCACCTGCCCTACCTGCTGCAGTCGTCGCTTCACCAACATGAATTTTTCCAGCCAGGAAGGTGCCGGCTGTCAGCACCACAGCAGCGGCTTTAAAACTGATGCCGGTTTCCGTCACGACACCCGTAACACGGTCGCCTGTTAACGTTAAATCTGCAACAGCCTGTTGAAACAAAGTCAAACCGGGTTGCTGCTCCAGTGCTTTACGCACAAAAGCTTTATAAAGACTGCGATCGGACTGCGCACGTGTTGCTCTTACTGCTGCACCTTTACTCGCGTTTAGCGTGCGGATATGGATACCGGCAGCATCTGCAGCACGACCCATGATGCCGCCCAGCGCATCGATCTCTTTAACCAGATGCCCTTTGCCAATACCCCCTATCGCCGGGTTACAACTCATCTGCCCGAGGGTTTCAATGTTATGTGTCAGCAACAAGGTGCGCGCACCCGCACGCGCAGCCGCCAGCGACGCCTCAGTACCGGCGTGGCCACCTCCTACGACAATGACATCAAAAGATTCGGGAAATTGCATCACTCAAGTTTAACATTCAGGCGCTGCTATACGCAGCATCCGGCGAGAACCTGTTCACCGTTCAATCACATACACCGGGATTGTCGTTCCCGGACACTATTTATATTAGAAGCCATCTATTTAACACCACGTACTGCTTTTTAGGCGATGAATAAAATTTTTGAGCCTTATTTCAACGTACTAGCCTGCTCTATTCACGAAGGGTTCGCCACCAGAGTCTGGCTACCTAAGCAGGTCGCTCGATTGAGCGAAATTCGTAGAAATCTACGGGTTGAGCTCAATCGAGTGAGCTGCGACGGCAGACGGGCACTGGTGGCGAATAGAAAACAGTGTGCGAATACCAGCAGCGACGCTAAAACTGCTTTTCTAACTGCAAATGGCTTGATTTTCATTGTCACTGTTTTCGCCTTCGTGAATAGAGCAGGCTAGGATAACGGTTATGTCCAACCAACAAAGAAAATAGCGCTGACAATCAGGTTTTAAGAAACTGCTTAGAGCTCAACATGACCTTGTACCAGTAGCTGTGTAGCACCACCGATCAGGATGCGTGGTTGGGGGCTGATATGTTCTTTGGTGATTGACAATCGTCCGTGTCGACCAAGCGCCGTTCCCTGAGACATTACTAGCCTGTCGGGCAATTCATCCAAAGCATCTAACCAGCAGGCAATCGCTGCGTTCAATGAACCGGTTACCGGATCTTCTGATATGCCACTGGTCGGTGCAAACAATCGAACCTCATAATCCGCATCAGTGGATTTATTGTTGTTACTGTTCTGATGATAACGACCGACCAATCCGATAAATGCCAGACCGTCAAATCCGTGTTTGGTGAAATCCGGCCAGGTTATTCGGTCACGTTCCACAGCCAACACATCATCTGCACTGCCAAGTTCAAGCACCTGCCAATGTGGCCCGTTATTAAGCTGCGTACTACGCCTTAGAACTGAAGTGTCGATACTCATCGCTTGCAGTAATTCGGACTCCACTGAAGACACCATTGGTGTGACGCGGGTGGAAGGTGCAACGAAAGCGAGCTCGTTTCCCAATGTTATGACATCAACCAATCCTATGTTGCATTGTTGCACGATGCGATCAGCATGCTTTTGCTTTCCACCGGACGCGACCCAGGCTGCGCAACTACCGAGCGTCGGGTGCCCCGCAAAAGGCATTTCTTCTTCCGGTGTAAAAATACGAACTTTATAATCCGCTTCAGGATCATCAGGTTCCAACAGAAAGGTGGTTTCAGAAAGGTTAGTCCAGTTGGCAAACAACTGCATCTGCTCAGTTGTTAAACCCTCACCATCAACAACTACCGCCAACGCATTACCGCGTAAAGGTGTCGGTGAAAACACATCACATTGTATAAACCGTCTTCGCATAACCTCTTCCCTTTCTTACCTGTGACCGCTTATCGATAAACCCTTTGCAAACCGGCAAGTTGTTGTTGTCGAGAAAGCCGTTTACTCTGACTAGTCGGATCAACCACGACTACATGACGGCGCAACTACTTTCCGATACAAAACCCGGCGAATATCCTGCCCAGCAAGTCGTCCGATGTGAACTCACCGGTTATCTCGCTTAACACCTGCTGCGCTTCACGAAAATCTTCTGCAGCTAACTCGGGGCTGGCGTTTCTGCCCAATTGGTCAAACCCTTTGCTGATAGAATCACGCGCACGACCTAACGCATCAATATGACGACGCCTTGCGATAAATACGGATTCATCATTGCGCTGCAACCCTGCACTGGCGTACAAATGCTGTCGTAACAAATCAATTCCGTTGCCGTTGGCAGCAGACATACAAAGAACCGAACCGGGCTCAATTCTAAAACGATCTGCATCGTCTTCAAGTGCAGTCGGGTTATTCAATGCGGCCTCAGTACTATCTGAGCCTAACCATTGAGCTGCACTTTCAATTGAAGGCACATCACCCGTGAGATCAGTTTTGTTAAAACAGATGTCAACCGCTACTGCTTGCTGCCATGCATCAGACAACAATGAGTCATTGCTAAATCGCTCATCAGTTTTCAGTAGTTCATTCGCAAGACGTACTGCCGAGCTGATCGCTACAACCAAGTTATCACGCCACCAATCAATGCGAGACGATTTCGACAATGTTGCGACCTCGTCAGCACTCGCGTCGACAATCCATAATATTCGATCAGAGGATAAAAATTCCCGGGCAGCGCGACGCATACCTTCAATTTCCACCGGGTCTTGAGATTCACGTAAACCGGCAGTATCGACTACTTGCAAAGGAAGTCCGTCAATTTCAACATTTGCCCTGACAAGATCACGCGTGGTACCGGCCATAGGTGTGACGATAGCTGTGTCGTCACCCGAGAGTCGATTCAAAACACTGGATTTTCCTGCATTGGGTTTTCCAGCTAACACAACACTGTAGCCATCACGTAACCGCTGTCCCTGACTGATGTTTTGCATCAGCGCATCAACGCTAACTTTGAGTGCATCGCTACGCTGCTGCATTTCAGAACTCTTTAGAAAATCTATTTCCTCTTCAGGGAAATCAAGTGCTGCCTCCATGTACACACGTAACTCAATAAGCTGCTCTTTAATTGCATTCACTGCTTGTGAAAATTCTCCCTGCAGTGAACGCACAGCCGCACGTGCGGCACTACCTGTACTGCTGTTAATCAGATCATTAACTGCTTCAGCTTGTGATAAATCGAGTTTGTCATTCAGAAAGGCACGCTCAGTAAATTCACCCGGACGGGCTAGACGCGCGCCTGCATGTAATACGCTCGACAAGAGCAAGTCACTCACTACCGGTCCGCCGTGACCGTGTAATTCGACTACGTCTTCACCAGTGTAGGAATTGGGAGAAGGAAAAAAATAGACAAGACCTTCATCGATCGCCTGGCCGTCAGCGTTGTTAAACACACGAAAGCCGGCAGTGCGCGGTTTGGGACAACGGTTACCGATTGGTTGCGGGTCGCTCGGATTTGAAGAATAGAATGTGCAAATACGATTAAGAATATCAGTGGCAGTTGCGCCACTGATTCTTACGATGCCAACCCCTCCTCTGCCTTCCGGTGTTGCTACGGCAGCGATAGTGTCAGAACTGTTGCGGGTAGCAGAGCGCGATGCAGACTCACTTGTCTGCGAGCACATGCCGGGTGATGTAATACTGTTGTGCGATGGACAGTGTGTTGTTTACAACCCAGTACAATACAAGTCCTGCCGGGAACCAGGCAAAAAATACCGTGAATACAACAGGCAGGGCCATAAATACTTTCGCCTGAATCGGGTCAACCGGTGCAGGATTCAGCTTCTGCTGTATAAACATCGTCAGCCCCATCAATAACGGCAGAATGAACAGCGGATCTTTGATGGATAAATCCTGGATCCAGCCCATCCATGGCGCCTGACGTAATTCGACGCTTTCAAGCAACATCCAGTAAAGCGCTATAAACACCGGTATCTGCACGATCATCGGCAAACAACCACCGAGAGGATTAACCTTTTCCTTTTTATAAAGCGCCATGGTTTCCTGACCCATCTTGGCGCGATCATCACCATAGCGTTCTTTAAGTGATTGCAGTTTCGGTTGAAGTTTTTTCATTCGAGCCATCGACGTGTAGCTCGCTTTCGACAGCTTGTAGAAAACCGCCTTGATCATAAGGGTCAATATAATGATTGACCATCCCCAGTTGCCCAGAACACCGTGGATGAACTTCAAAATCACAAACAGCGG
The DNA here is from genome assembly GCA_937951345.1 of uncultured Granulosicoccaceae bacterium. Classification (GTDB taxonomy): domain Bacteria; phylum Pseudomonadota; class Gammaproteobacteria; order Granulosicoccales; family Granulosicoccaceae; genus CALFCE01. The sequence goes on along the minus strand of CALFCF010000080.1, from coordinate 24,882 downwards.
CTGCGCGAGAATATGCAACCAGCCATAGTCGACGGTTAATTCCAGATGCGGTGCCGACTTGGAGAGTTCTTCCTGAACCTTCGGGCCAATGTATGCTTTGGTTGTGAAGTTTGCCTGACTACCCGCAGCCACTTCGCGAATACCCGAAATCATCCCGATCAAATACCGGTTAGTGCTCTGAACATACTTGGTATAAAAATTATTGCGCTCCAGTTGATCAGGAATCCATGCCGCAGCGAAGTAGTGTTGGATCATTGCAACCCAGCCACCTTCAGAGTCGATTGACACAGGCTCTTTGGCAAATTTTTCGAACTTGGCTTTCGTGTACCGCTCTTCAGGTGTGCTGATAACACCACCGATGTAGGTATACAAAAACCGGGATGTTTCATCACTGGTTACCGGTTTACGTTGCAATTGCTGGTACTGATTAACCCGCCACGGAGCTTCGGCATTATTTTCAACCTGGTAGTCGATGTTAATTTCGTAACTGCCGCGGCTGAAGGTCAGTGTTTTAACCACACGAACACCATCTGCAGATTCCCAGACCATTGGAACAACCACGCTATCGCTACCCTCTTCCAACGCATAAGTGCTACCACCTTCAACGGTGTAGGCAGATTTATGTGTCGGCGCTTCAATACCGGCATCAACTGGTAGAAATCCGGATTGCGCGACCAGAAATCGCTCGAGTGTATCGCTGGCAAGGGAAAACGGTGTATCCGGTTCTTCGAGTGAAACCGGGTAATCCAGTAAGTCGACGCCGAGGATGGTGCCGCCAATGGTGCTGATCGTTGCCTCCACAACATCTGTCGTAACCGTGATGCGAGTCTCAGCCGGTTGCTGCTGACCGTCGTTGGCATTTACGGTTGAACCGGATGCTGTGGCTGTCGAAGATGTCGCATCAACCTGATTATTTCCCGCAGGTAAATCAGTTGTCGGAGAGCCGGCATTTATTCTGTTGACCTGACTGCTATCAACAGCGCCCGTCGCAACATTGCTATCCGCAACACCGGAAGCGGTGTCTGCGACTGGCTTTGGGCCATAGTCGATCACCCATGCCTGATAAATTAACAGGCAAATAAAGAGCAACCCCATATAGAGGAACAGTCGTTGTGAATCCACGCTAGGTCCTGGTAATTCGATGGTTAGTGCAGTCGGCTTTATGATCGTGGCACGCATCCCCTTGGACTGGAACCGCGCTACGCTCGGTGTCGACCGGGCAAGGATCATAACCGCCGCTATGAAACGGATGGCATTTTAACAGCCTTGTGATTCCGAGGCGCAGGCCAGACACGACACCGTGACGCTCCACAGCTTCAATAAAGTAGCTGGAGCACGTCGGCTGGAAACGGCATGAAGGTGCCGTCAACGGGCTGACCCAGCGCTGGTAAAATGCCAGTGCGCGTAGCAAGGCTTTCTTCATGAGCGCCCGCCTCTTCTGTTGCCGGGATTTTCGCCTCGGCCGGTAGCTTTACCCTGCCGGCGGTCGTTCGCCTTTCCCGAAAGCCTGGTCCAGTGCTGCTCCAATGCGCCTTTTAACTCTCCGTTACCAGTTTCAAGACTACGGTCTCTATTCATCACAACGATATCGTAACCGCTGAGATCGGCACGGTGTTGTCGAAATGACTCCCTGATCAGTCTTTTTAAACGGTTGCGGTCAACCGCGCGCCTTGCCCTTTTTTTTGATATGGCAAGACCCAGCCGCGCAATCGGTGGATGAAGTGAATTGCGAACCGCAAGGACTGTCCAGTTTCGATCGGAGAGCCTTATATTTTTTCGATCGCCAAAAACGCCAGCGTAAGCTGATGGGTTCAGTAGCCTGGCAGCACGGGGAAAGCTGCACCCTTCAGCACCGGGTTCAGATCGATCTGCAGATATTGAATCAATCACCGGCGTCAAATCGTACGGTTAATTGGGAGCAGCAGCACGGGTGCAGCAATACGCTGATGTTGCCCGCTGCGTAGGTTTTACCGGGAGTATAAACCGCGATAGCAGACGTTCGGTTCGGCTAACCGATGCGACGTCGTCTGCCGATTTGAAAATGACTTGATCTGGGCTGGTAGCCGGGAGTCGCAGCGTTCTCATTGCAACCAATCGAATCAGGTCCAACCGGTTGTAACTCACTGATATCGATAGCTCGCTGGGACACCAATCATCGCGCCGGCCATTCAGACCGGAGCACGTCGTTACGCGCTGAGTCGCGCCCTGCCCTTGCGTCTGCGGTTAGCCAATATGGCACGCCCTGCTCGCGTCGCTTTACGTGCTCTGAAGCCGTGAGTGCGAGCGCGTTTGATTTTGCTAGGCTGAAATGTTCGTTTCATGTTGATCTCTTCCTGAACCTGAATAAGGTTCGTTTCTCAAGCGACAAACGTTTGCTGACAGATAAACCGGCCTGCCCGGATTTGTTAGAAACCTGGGCCAAACACAGCCAAACGTGTTGCAACCTGTACCCTCGTTTTCGCGCATACACCTGAGCAAAAACGGGTCAGCGATAGTACTTGAGATGCGCCGACAGGTCAACGTAAATCGTTTTCATGCAGCAAGAAATTTCTTCTGGAAAGACGTTTGCCAGAAGATTAATATAGTCGCCCGGTCGAAAAATGTGTGGCACGTCTTGAAATTATTTTCTGCACTTCTCGCTTCAAAATATTGCTCCGGCAAACGATCGGATAGAAATTATCAAGTAGGTCCAATAACTCGTTTATATGGTTGGGTATTTCAACCACGAGTCTATTTCAGGAGTTGTCTGCCTAAGGAAGTTTTACATACGAACCGGCAAACGGATTTTAACGGCCGGCGAATGATTAGTAGAAAACGGGCGTTTGTGGACTCTGTCATCGCCGTTGCCCCTTATTTTTAAGGGAAAAACGACGTCACACAGATTCAAGATCATATATCTGGTTGCACGCTACCAAGCGTGTACTGCGCTGTTTTGTCCGCAGCCCACGCGCCAGTATTGTCTTATGTAAAGGCAGAACAAGAATAATTCGCCAAAGAGCGAAGAAAAAAAAAGTGTTACCGAGCTGGCCAAAAATTTTTGCCGGTTCAAGTTAGCAAAAATTCGCTGGTTGAAAATAATTTGTAGCGCTTCAGTTAACTGAGGCCTGTTTGGGGGGAAGATTCTTTGTCTGATTCAATTTGGGATCGTTGTCTGACACAGCTGGAAAACGAATACACAGAACAACAGCTGAACATGTGGATCCGTCCTCTGCAGGCTGATGAGCAAACGGGTAATTTGCTACTGAAGGCCCCTAACCAGTTCGTCTGTGACTGGGTCGAAGACAACTGTATCTCACGAATTGAAGAAATTCTGACGGCTATCAGCCCGACACAGAATCCGCAAATTGTCCTCGAAGTTGGTACTGGTGCAACCCGATCTCTCGGGTTTGTTCACCCGCAGCCCGCCACTGGTCAAAATGGTGCCAGCGACACCCGGTCGGCATCACAAAGTGCTACCAAAAGCGTCGATAAAACTGCTAATTACCGCAACAATCTGGACCCCTCTTACACCTACGACACTTTCGTCGTCGGAAAATCCAATCAATTCGGTAGTGCAGCGTCGCGAGTAATTTGTGAAAAACCGGGAACCGGATACAACCCGTTTTTCCTGTGTGGACCTTCCGGTGTCGGCAAAACACACCTGATGCAGGCAATCGGCCACGGCATTATTGACCGGCGCCCTGATGCCAAGGTGGTCTACCTGAATTCGGAAGAATACGTCGCTGACATGGTCACGGCGCTACAGCGCAACAAGATGGATGATTTTAAACGACGCTATCGCAGCGCCGATGCGCTGCTTATCGACGATATTCAGTTTTTCGCTGGAAAAGGACGGACCCAGGAAGAGTTCTTTCATACCTTCAATGCGCTGTATCGTGCGAAAAGCCAGATAATCATGACCTGTGATCGCTACCCGAATGAAGTTGAAGGACTGGAGGATCGGCTAGTTTCGCGCTTTGCCGGCGGCATGACAGTTGCCGTTGAACCCCCGGATCTTGAAACACGCGTTGCAATACTCAACAAAAAGGCTGAATTCGAGAAAGTCGACCTGCCGTCTGAAGTGAGTTTCTACATAGCGCAGGCGATAAGGTCCAATGTGCGAGAGCTCGAAGGCGCATTTAAGCGTGTTATAGCAGCAGCAGACTTTAATAAAGCTCCGATAACCATCGATTTTGCCCAAACGGCGTTGCGCGACATCATTGCGGTCAGGGCCAAGCAGGTCAGCATTGAGAACATCCAGAAGGTTGTGGCCGAATACTCGAATATCCGCCTATCGGATTTATCCGCCAAAACACGCAGCCGCTCAATTGCCAGACCGCGTCAGATGGCAATGGCACTATCCAAAGAACTAACCAGCAAAAGCCTGCCGGAGATCGGCAGAGCTTTTGGTGGGCGCGATCATACGACTGTTATCCATGCGTGCAAAAAGATTGCTGAACTGCGTGAGAGTGACCCGGCTATTGAAGAGGATTATTCCAATCTCGTCAGAATACTGACATCATAGGCACGATAATCCATCTGTATACCCTGTTGATAACCGGTATGACAGCATTGTGGATTGAACTGTGGACAAACTAGAGGTGTATTTATCCACAAATAACAGACAGCTTTTCGATACCGATCACCGGCTCTTATCCACGTATTTATGATTGATTCAAGTATTTGATTTTTAAGCATAAAATGGTGATATCCACATCAATAATGGCATCTAATAAATACAATAATAAATAGATATATAAAGAAAAAATTTTATTAATGAAATTCAGTATTGAACGTGAAGATTTTCTGAAGCCGCTACAAACCGTGATCGGAGCGGTTGAGAGAAAGCAAACTATGCCTGTGCTGGGCAATTTGCTGCTTGAAGCTGATGAATCTTCACTGACCATTACCGCATCCGATTCAGAAATCGAGCTGACATCCAGCGTTGAGGTCAGTATCGATCAAAAAGGTGCAATAACGGTCCCGGCGCGCAAGCTTGTCGATATTTGTCGCTCATTGCCTGAGCAATCCCGAATAGACGTGGAGCTCTCCGGCGAGCAACTCAAAGTTAAATCAGGCAGAACCAGGTTTTCGCTATCAACAATGGCGGCGAATTTGTTCCCACGTACTGATCCGCTCGAACAAGCGCAATCGATCGAAATCGAACAATTGGTTCTATCCCAGGCAGTCCGAGCCACTGCATTTTCGATGGCGCAACAGGATGTACGTTTTTATTTGAATGGCTTGTTGATGGAAATATCGGAAGAGCGGCTCTGCTGTGTGGCAACTGACGGCCATCGATTGGCGTATTCGGAGTGTGCCACGGCTGCTATACCTGACGAGCCGATTCGCGCCATTGTTCCACGTAAAACCGTACTTGAACTGTCGCGATTGCTTAACCCGGAGGGGGGCGCGGCAAAAGTGGCTTTGTCAAAGAATTTTCTACAGATAACCATGGGTGATTCCATCCTGACCTCAAAGCTTATCGACGGAACATTTCCTGATTACAACCGCGTGATCCCGATAGATGGCAACAAGGAACTGCTCCTTGATCGCGAGTTGCTCCGTGGCACTTTGCAGCGGGCAGCGATATTGTCCAGTGAAAAATATCGCGGTGTGAGATTGGCTATCGATGACAAGGTTCTAACGGTCAGCAGCAATAATCCGGAGCGGGAAGAAGCGGTCGATGAGCTGGAAATTGATTATTCCGGAGACAGCGCCGAAATCGGATTTAACGTCAATTACCTGCTTGATGTTTTAAATGCCATCGATACTGACAACGCCCGCTTGCTGTTGAAGGACAGCAACAGCAGCGCTCTGGTGATGCCGGAAACGGCTGATACCACCAAATATGTCATCATGCCTATGCGGCTCTAGCCGGTTGTTTCACGTGAAACCGACCAACGGATTCTGTGGTCGGTTTCGGCTGCAAACCAGGCAAAGCCTCAGTCGATCTTGTTGCCACAGGCTTTCGCGGGTAGGTGTCCTGCCTGATATTTGTTTTCAACGATGCCGCGCTGACGAAACCTTCAACGGGTTTATTTACCGCAATTTGTCGAAAGTTGTAGTGTATAGATGCTAATACAGCAATTATCTATAGACGGGTTGCGAACGCTGCAAAATGTCAGTCTGGACCCTGACCCTGGTATAAATTCTATTGTTGGTGAAAACGGTGCAGGGAAAAGCAGTGTTCTAGAAGCCATTCATCTGATCGCGACAGGGCGCTCCTACCGCAGTCGCAAAGTACAGTCACTATTGCCACCGGACCAGGAAGCCGTGACCGTGCGAATGGCGTTGCATGATCCAGCTGCATCCCGCCTGCATCACATAGGATTGCAAAAACTCAGAGCCGGAGGTACGCGACTGAAGCTCGATCATCTGTCGTTGAGTAGCATCGTTGAAGTCACGCGCATGCTGCCGGTTAAAATCATTTCGCCTGATAGTCATGCGCTCGTCCAGGAGGGTCCTGATGAGCGTCGGCAATTCCTCGACTGGGGTTTGTTTCACGTGGAACCCGAGTTTCTGTCATTGTGGCAGGCGTATCGAAGAATCCTGCAACAGCGCAATCAGGCACTCAAGTTTCCCGGCAGGGATAACGCACTGTCAGCCTGGGATCAGCAATTAAGCGAGGTCGGCGAAAAACTCAGTCAGCACAGGCACGACTATGTTGACAGTCTGTGTTCTGTGCTCGCTGAAGTGAAAACCCGATTACCGGAACTGGATGCGCTGGATATCCGTTACCGTCAGGGCTGGTCAAAGGAAAAGTCACTTCTCGATGCGCTCAAAGATGAGCAACAACAATCAATGGCGCCAGCTTTCACCACGGCTGGTCCGCACCGGGCAGATATGGTGTTGACCTACCACGGCAGAGTAGCCCGCGAACACCTGTCCCGAGGAGAGCAAAAACTACTTGTCTATGCGCTGCACTTGGCGCAACTGGAACACGCCATTGGCAGCGGTATGCGCAAACCAATTGTACTGTTGGATGATCTGGCCGCCGAGCTGGATAGCGACTTTCTACAGCGGGTGCTTAGCGTGTTACAACGCCTTAAAACGCAGTCGTTTATAACCGGAAATATGGCGTTACCGGAGTCCGCTGCAAGCGTTGGCCGGACGTTTCATATGCAGGGTGGTTTGGTTGCCAAAGTGGTATAATAGAAGGCTTGCATAGAGCAGCTGACTATCCGTCTGTCTGTTCTTTTTGGTTGGTGCAAGGTCTGCGGGTTGTTGCTGGTTTCAAAGGTAAGAATAGCCGGCACTTCGTTAGTCCGCACAACGATAGACAACCAGTCGTGGTAAAGAACTGAACACACTCAATTTACACTATCTCTGCAGCTTCACTGGCTGCCAGGACGATCATGTCGGACGACACTCCAAACAACAGCAACGGATCAGACTACAGCTCCAGTAACATCAAAGTGCTGAAAGGCCTGGATGCTGTTCGCAAACGGCCCGGCATGTATATCGGGGATACGGATGACGGTACCGGTCTGCACCACATGGTGTTCGAGGTCGTGGATAATTCCATTGATGAAGCCCTGGCCGGGCATTGCAGCGAAATCAAGGTAAGCATCCATAAAGACGAATCTGTCAGTGTCAGCGACGATGGTCGCGGCATACCAACGGACATGCACGAAGAAGGTAAATCGGCTGCTGAAATTATCATGACGGTGCTGCACGCCGGCGGCAAGTTTGACGACAATTCCTACAAGGTATCCGGAGGCTTGCACGGAGTAGGGGTGTCGGTGGTAAATGCGTTGTCAGAGTGGTTGAAACTTACCATCCATCGTGACGGTAAAATCCACAGTCAGGAATACCGCGACAGTAAGCCTGTTGCTGATCTGAAGGTCACTGGTGATACCGATGCCACAGGCACAGAGATTCATTTCAAGCCAAGCGCCAACACATTCACCAACATTGTTTTCGAGTACGAGATTCTAAAAAAACGCCTCCGGGAACTGTCATTTTTAAACAGCGGTATTCGCATCGTTCTGGAAGATTTGCGAACGGACGAACGCGATGAGTTTGAATATGAGGGTGGTATCAGCGCCTTCGTCGATCACTTAAATCGAAATCGCACCGGAATTCACGACACGATTCTGCACTGTGTCGGTGAAAAGGATGACGTCGTTGTTGAAGTTGCACTGCAGTGGAATGATGGCTACCAGGAAAACATATACTGCTTTACCAACAACATACCGCAACGTGACGGCGGTACGCACATGGCCGGTTTTCGCAGTGCTCTGACCCGTACGCTGAATCAATACATGGAGAGCTCCGGCGCTATCGCTAAGTCCAAAGTGCAAACAAGCGGTGAGGATGCGCGTGAGGGACTAACCGCAGTGTTGTCGGTGAAGGTTCCTGATCCGAAGTTTTCTTCGCAGACCAAAGATAAACTGGTTTCATCGGAAGTCAAAGGCTGTGTCGAAGGTGTATTGGGTGAGTACCTGAATGATTTTTTACAGGAGAACCCGAGTGTCGCGCGTGCGATTACCTCAAAAATTATCGACGCTGCCATAGCGCGAGAGGCAGCACGTAAAGCCCGCGAAACCACCCGGCGTAAGGGCGTGTTGGATATCGCAGGCTTGCCCGGAAAGCTGGCCGATTGCCAGGAACGTGACCCGGCCAAGTCCGAAATTTATCTGGTCGAAGGAGATTCAGCCGGAGGTTCTGCCAAACAGGGCAGGGATCGGCGACGTCAGGCGATTCTGCCGCTGAAAGGCAAAATTCTGAATGTCGAGAAAGCCCGCTTTGATCGCATGCTGCAGTCTGCAGAGGTTGGCACATTGATCACAGCGCTGGGTTGTGGCATTGGACGGGATGAGTTCGATCCGGACAAGCTTCGCTATCACTACATCGTCATCATGACGGACGCCGATGTCGACGGCTCGCATATCCGTACATTGTTGCTGACATTTTTCTACCGCCAGATGCCGGAGTTGATTCGTCGTGGCCATGTATACATCGCGCAACCACCACTTTACAAAGTCAAGCGTGGAAAGCAGGAACAGTATGTCAAAGACGATGCGGAGTTAAACGGCTACCTGCTGCAGCTATCGTTGAATGATGCGCGGTTACATGTTGCCGAAGATGCACCTGCCATTAGTGACGAATCATTGGCAGACATGGCGCAAGCCTACATGCGCGTCGTTGATCGCTTTGATCACATGGAGCGTTATGTCAGTCGGACTGTCCTGCGTGAACTGATCGATATCGCCCCGGTACGCAGCGCTGATCTTGATGATGAAAACAAGCTCCAGCAATTCGGCACCCAGTTAACCGAGCAACTTAACCGCGAACTTGAAGAAACATCGCATTACCGCTCAAGCACTGTGAAAACAGACGACGGTATAGCGATTGAGCTTAAGCGGAGAATTCATGGTAACGACCAGGTCAGTCGTATCGAGTCGACCTTCCTGCGTTCGGGTGAATACCAGATGATTGCAGACTTTGCCGCTGAGGCAAATGGATTGCTACAGGAAGGAGCGAGCATTCGTCGCGGTGAACGCAATCAGTCAGTCACAGCGTTTTCAGATGTTATGGACTGGTTACTGAACGAGTCACGTCGAGGACTCACGATTCAGCGTTATAAAGGCCTCGGTGAAATGAACCCTGAGCAATTGTGGGAGACGACAATGGATCCCAAAACGCGCCGAATGCTGCAGGTCACGATTGAGGACGCAATGGCTGCGGATGAAGTATTCGATACGTTAATGGGTGATCAGGTCGAACCTCGCCGTGAGTTCATACAACGAAATGCGCTCTCGGTTGCCAACCTTGACGTATAAGTCGTCGATCATGACTTGCCACTACCTGTAAACGGCAGGAATTTCGCACTGATTCCAGTTGTTTTTCTAAAACGGGAAGCTCCCTATGACCACCACACCGGTAACAAACCGACCGGGTTTCAAAGCGCTTGACTATTCAATCATCGAAAGTGATCTCGATGAGTACCTGGCGCGTGGACGCAAACTGGTGGCCGAGCTCGGTGCACAGGCTGACCCCACATGGGATCAACTGATGGAACCTGAAGAAGCGCTGCATGATGAGCTTGCGCGCTTCTGGTCTCCTGTCAGTCATTTAAATTCAGTCATGAACAGTGATGAACTGCGTTCTGCCTATAACGCCTGTCTCCCGAAACTCAGTGAATACCATACGGAGATGGGTCAAAACGAACAGCTTTATAAAAAAACACAGGCGTTGCGTGACAGTGACGCGTTCAATCAGCTCAGTGAAGCGCAGAAAAAAACCGTTGATAACCGTTTGCGGGATTTTCGCTTAAGTGGTGTGGCGTTACCGGCAGAAAAACAAAAGCGTTACATGGAAATATCCTTACGGCTTTCCAAGCTACAAAACAAGTTTTCAGAGAATGTACTCGACAGTAGCAATGCATGGGAAAAATTAATTACCGATGAAACACAATTGTCCGGTGTACCAGAGCATGCCGTTGCAGCTGCAAAAGAACGTGCTGAGAAAAAAGAACAGCAAGGGTGGCTCTTAAACCTGGAATTTCCAACCTACTATGCAGTAATTACATTTGCCGATAATGAAACGTTACGTAAGGAAATTTACACGGCCTACAACACACGTGCATCGGATCAGGGACCACATGACAAAAAGTACGATAACGCTGAATTGATGGATGAAATTCTCGCGTTGCGTGTTGAGAAGGCAGCACTGGTTGGTTTCGACAGTTATGCGAAGCTGTCAGTTGAAACAAAAATGGTTGAAAACCCCCAACAGGTTGTCGATTTTCTACGCGATCTGGCTGCTCGCGCATTACCGCAGGCCAGGAAAGAAATGCAGGAACTTACAGAGTTTGCGCGTGAAACAGATAACCGCGAATCATTAAACGCGTGGGATCTTGCTTACTACTCGGACAAACTGCGGCAACAACGTTATGCAATTTCCGAAGAAGACCTGAAACCCTATTTCCCGGCAAGCAAAGCGATACCCGGGATGTTTGAAGTGGTGTCACGATTGTTCGGTGTAACAATAACACGCGTCGAAAATAGCGATGTATGGCATGACGATGTTGAGTGCTATGCAATTCATGATGGCAATGGCACTTTGCGTGGTGAGTTTTACATGGACAACTTTGCCCGTGCCAATAAGCGTGGTGGTGCATGGATGGATGTGGCGGTCAGTCGCCGCCGTATCGACGACAAAACAATTCAAGTGCCGATTGCGTATTTGACTTGCAACCTGACACCACCTGTCGGCAATGATCCGGCATTGCTGACACACAATGAAGTGACAACGCTGTTCCATGAATTCGGGCATGGTCTTCATCATATGTTGACACTGGTTGATGCACCGGAAGTCGCAGGTATCAGTGGTGTTGAATGGGATGCGGTTGAATTGCCCAGTCAGTTCCTGGAGAACTGGTGTTGGGAACGAGAAGCACTGGATCTGATTAGCGGTCACTATAAAACCGGTGAAAAGATACCTGAAGATTTACTCGAGCGTGCGCAACGAGCAAAGAACTTTCAGTCAGCGATGCAAATGGTCAGACAGCTGGAGTTCTCTCTGTTTGATATGCGCATCCACAGTGAGTCGCAACCAGAGAAACCGGTTGATATCCAACAGGTACTCAATGAAGTACGTGAAGAAGTAGCAGTTGTTAAAGCGCCATCATTTAATCGCTTTCAAAATGGCTTTAGTCATATCTTTGCCGGTGGTTATGCGGCGGGTTATTTCAGTTACAAGTGGGCAGAGGTTTTATCGGCAGACGCATTTGAGAAGTTTGAAGAAGACGGTATCTTCAATCGCGAAACGGGCACCGCTTTTATGCAGAACATTCTGGAGAAAGGTGGGACCAGCGAAGCGATGGTATTGTTTGAAAACTTCAGGGGCCGCAAACCGAAGATCGATGCATTGCTACGCCATACCGGTTTGGCTGCATAGTCGTAACTGTTATTTTTAGCTCTGTCGCCAGCTTTGCAGCGCAGACAGCATATCTGCATCACCCGGTGATCCGGCGACAATAATGTCGTTGCTAAAGCCTAATTCTCCTGCCAGGTTCGCTGCACGCTGACTGCCGACAATAACCGGCAAACCCAGTAGAAAGTTAGTGTGGCGAGTACCGGCAATCAGCAGAAGGTTTTTCAAAACTTCATTACTGGTTACGCTAATGACGTCGACTGCATCGGGTGTGAATACCGTATCCAGTTTAGCGCCAGGGTATTGCGGTAACACGCGTTCATAGCTTTCAATGTTGTGTAGCTCGACACCGCGTTTCGAGAGTTCCTGCTGCAGGTAGTCTCGACCGCCTTTTCCTTTGACGATAGCAACTATTCGGTGTTTCCCGTTTTTAAATTCTTCAAGCGACAACAGAGCTTCGCTGTTGAACGGATGAACGGGTTGTCTTGTCAGCGATTGCTTCAATGTTGCCAAGCGGTTCGCAGTTGCCGGGCCAATCGCAAACAGCCCACCCGTGTAGTCGGTCCACGGAAACGCTCTGGCTTTGTGCATTGAGTCGACGGCATGTTGGCTCGTAAAAATTACTGCATCAACAGACAACTCGCTGAAAGCCCGGGTGTCGACCGGCAATTCTTTAATTGTGATGCTCGGGAGTTCAACAGCGCGGAATCCGTTCGTGTTCAAAGTCTCAACCAGCACCCTGGCGCGTTCGGCGGCGCGAGTGACCAGAACCCCGGGGAGGGATTTATCTCCATGAGGATACACAGATGGCTGGCCAGCATTATTCATGGGGGCTAGTATAGAGGTTTTGCTCGGTCTCCTATTTAAATGTCTTCTAAACAACCGCCATCACAATCCAATCATGAGTCCGGTCAGCCAGAGAAGCTCTGGGGTGGGCGATTCAGCGAGGATACGGATACCTTTGTTGAGGCATTTACCGCGTCTGTTACGTTTGATCAACGTATGGCAAAGCAGGACATTCGCGGTTCACTTGCGCACGCTGCGATGCTCGAAAAAACCGGTGTACTAACCGCAGATGAAGCATTGGCAATTCGTCAGGGTTTGGAGAACATTCGTCAAGAAATAGCGGAAGGGCGCTTTGAATGGTCGGTGGCACTTGAAGACGTCCATATGAACATCGAGGCTCGTTTGACCGATGACATAGGGCTCGCTGGAAAGAAGCTGCACACGGGTCGCTCGCGTAACGATCAAGTCGCAACTGATATACGTTTGTATTTGCGCGATTGCTGTACCGATATCGAACGTGAGCTGAAACGTTTGCTTGAAGGGTATCTTGAACTGGCATCACGACATACTGATGTGATTATGCCGGGCTTCACTCATTTGCAAACTGCTCAACCTGTGACTTTCGGCCATCACATTATGGCCTGGTTTGAAATGGGTATGCGTGATCTTGATCGCTTGCAAGACACACTGAAGCGACTCGATGCCTGTCCGCTGGGTAGTGCAGCGTTGGCGGGCACAGGCTTTCCGATCGACCGGGAGATGACGGCAGAATTACTCGGGTTTTCCAGTGTTTGTGCTAACTCGCTCGATGCGGTTGCAGATCGTGACTTCGCGATTGAGTTCTGTAGTTTCGCGAGTATGACGATGATGCATTTATCGCGCATTGCTGAAGAGTTGATACTCTGGACATCAGCGCAATTTCGGTTTGTTGAATTACCGGATCGTTATTGCACGGGCTCATCAATCATGCCGCAGAAAAAAAATCCGGATGTTGCTGAGTTGGTCAGAGGAAAAACCGGTCGCTGTTATGGCAATCTGATGAACCTACTGACATTAATGAAGGGCCAGCCACTGACATACAACAAGGATAATCAGGAAGACAAGGAACCGCTGTTTGATACGATCGATACATTGCTGCAATCACTGCGTGCATTTGCTGATATGACCAGTGCGTTAGTACCAAACACGGACAGCATGTACGCATCAGCCAGAGAGGGTTTTTCGACCGCTACAGATCTGGCTGATTATCTGGTGGAGAAGGGTATGCCATTTCGCGATGCACATGCTGTGGTCGGTAAGGCTGTTGCCATCTGCACTGAGCAGGAACGTTACCTTGACGATTTGAGTCTGGAAGAATTGCGCGCGATGAGTGACTTGATTGACAACGATGTTTATCACGTGTTGACACTCGAAGGCTCAGTTGCACGGCGCAACCACATAGGCGGAACTGCACCTGAATGTGTCAGGGCAGCTATCGATAAAGCACGTGTGCGCCTTGCAAGCGCAACTTAAGGTTCGTGATAAGCGTTACTTGTTGGCAGATGGCGATGAACCACACTTCAAGGTAATAAAACGCCTTTCAGCCACTGACTGATGGCGTTGATCTCCTCCGCACTGACACTGTGTGGCATCGGGTACGCATGCCATTGCACGTTTATCCCTTGCTTGTGCATGGCTTCGCGCGATGCTTCGGCAAAGCGTATTTGAATCACATCGTCATATTGTCCGTGTGCCATAAAAACCGGTAACGATGCGGCATCAATAGAGCGCCCGGCAAATGTTTGCAGCACATTGTCTGCATCGGGCAGGTAGGTGGACAGAGCCATTACGCCGGCTACCGCGTGGGGTCCTTCCAAAGCCGTCATAAGAGCGATTGCACCACCCTGGGAAAAACCCGCGACGACAAGTTTGTCGGGACTGATACCGCGTGAGACTTCTCGCTCGATCAACTCGTTTACCGATGCTACAGATTTCCGCATACCGGTCAGATCCTGTTCGCGTTGTTCAAAGTCAAGCGACGTAATATCAAACCAGCCGCGCATTGGCATACCACCATTTATCGTGACGGGCTGCACGGGTGCATGAGGGAATATGAATCGTACGGCAGGTGTTGCCGGCATATTCAATTCCGGCACTACCGGCACGAAATCATCACCGCTGGCACCTAATCCGTGCAGCCAGATAACACTAGCGGCAACAGGAGCGCCGGGGTCACCGGATACTATTTCGATTGGAGCATCTGACATAAGGGGTTTTTCACCGGGTTCGGGTTGGCGGGTGTTGCCAAACACATAATCTACAGTCAGTTAACCCAACTGCTCAACGGTCATTTTGCCGGCCATCGCTGACATAACAGACATAACAGTGGCCTGTTGGACGCAATTCGGTCATCCACATAGCGGTACACCGATACGCGAAGTATACTCAAATACATGAATCGACCAGAATACAAGAGCGCCGGTCTTCGCCCGGTTCTCCAGCCAGCCATTCAAACCCAGAGGGCGCATGATACAAAACGCTGCTCCGCTTTGACAGCAGGGGTTCTGCTGTCGCTTTCGTTTTTGCTGGCAGCCTGTGGTAACAAGGGACCTTTGTACCTGGAGGTGGATCAAGACACACTGCGTGAGCTCGAAGTGTTGAGTCAGGAAATTGAGCAGGCTGATGAAGAGGTGGAAAATTCCCGCAAAAAGGGATCTGCAGGCGCAGCTGGCACAACAGGCACAGGCAACACCGACGAATAGTCTTTAACCTGTGCCTGTCGTCGTACGCGAGGTTTAAACGCCGGTGTAGATTTCACTGCGTCGTCTCAGCCTTATCAGCGCAGCATCACTACCTTGTCACCACGTAAGATCAACTTTCCGTTTAGATTTCTCCCTGCCCACTTATTGTTATTGTTTTGAATTGAAATTAACTGATGGATGCGTTCACCTACAAAAATACTGTTCTGCATGCTGAAGATGTAGATTGCGTGACATTGGCTGAGGAATTCGGTACACCCTTATTCGTATATTCACGTGATGCGATTGAAACCGCATGGCGCGCTTTCGATCAGGTGCTATCAACCTATCGCCACGGTGCGTTGATTTGTTATGCAGTAAAGGCGAATTCGAATTTGGGAGTGCTGAGCATTCTTGCCAGGCTTGGCTCTGGCTTTGACATTGTTTCCGCGGGTGAGTTGAAGCGGGTGATAGCAGCCGGGGGCGATCCTGCCAAAACGGTATTCTCAGGTGTCGGTAAGCAGCGCGAGGAGATGGCTTACGCCATGCAACAGGGAATTCGCTGCTTTAATGTTGAGTCGTTACCGGAATTGTCACGTCTGACCGAAGTGGCCAAAGCGCATGGCGTACAAGTACCGGTATCACTGCGGATTAATCCGGATGTGGATGCGAAAACCCATCCATACATTTCGACTGGATTAAAAGATAACAAGTTTGGTATCCCCATGGCGCATGCTCGTCAGGCTTATGCGCAGGCGGCAGATTCAGATAGTCTTGATGTCAAAGGAATCGATTGTCATATAGGTTCACAGTTGACGACCATAGAACCATACATGGACGCGCTAGAGCGTTTATTGCAGTTAGTTGGTGAGCTTCGTAGTGACGGTGTCGATATACATCATCTTGATATCGGTGGCGGTCAGGGAATTCGTTATCGTGATGAGACCCCGATGGATATCGGACAGTGGGCTACCGCGGTAACCGAACAGTTGAATCCTTATCAGCTTGAACTGTTAGTGGAGCCGGGGCGGGTAATTGTCGGTAACGCAGGTATTTTGCTGACACGGATTGAGTACATAAAAGCAATGGAAGCTAAAAGTTTTCTGGTAGTTGATGCGGCAATGAACGATCTTATTAGGCCGCCGTTGTATTCAGCCTGGCAGGACATAGTCTCTGTCAAAGAGGTATCCCACACAGCAGATACACCCAGCTACGATATTGTCGGACCTATTTGTGAATCAAGTGATTTTCTGGGCAAGGACAGACAGCTTGAGGTTGGCGCTGATGATTTGCTTGCGATTAAATCCTGTGGTGCATACGGATTTGTAATGAGCTCCAATTACAACACGCGCGCACGCAGTGCTGAAGTGATAGTTGACAAAGACAAGTCTTATTTGGTCAGACAACGGGAATTTATTGACGAATTGCTCGCCCTCGAATCGGTAGTGCCGGGTTGATGGGTACGCTTGCGTTTACCAAAATGCATGGACTCGGTAATGACTTTATCGTTATCGATAACATGCAAGGTGACGTGCACCTTGAGTCGGCGTGGATTCGCAAATTGTCTGATCGTCATACCGGAATCGGGTTTGATCAGCTGTTGGTTGTTGAAAAAGCAACCACTGACGACGTTGAATTCAACTATCGCATTTTCAATGCTGACGGTCTTGAGGTCGAACACTGTGGCAATGGTGCGCGTTGCTTTGCGCGTTACGTTCAAGACAAAGCACTGACTGACAGCACGACTATCCCGGTTAACACCTCGGGTGGTCGGATCGAACTGACAGTGTTGGATGACGGTCGCGTTACGGTCGCGATGGGTGTTCCTAATTTCGACCCGGCACGTATTCCGTTAAACACCGATTGCCTGACAAGCGGCCGGGATGAGTCAACGGGCTCATCATTGTTTTCTCTTCCTGTACCGGAAAACCTGTTGGCCCAATCGGGCGTAACCCCGGAATTGCTTACAAATTTTGATCGTGCATCGGGTCAACTGGCTTTTTATTCCGCCTCCATTGGTAACCCGCACGCGGTAATACTGGTTTCAGATGTTGAATCAGCACCGGTTAACGAAATCGGTGCCTGGCTTGAATCCCATGATGCCTTTCCGCAGCGCGTTAACGTCGGTTTTTTGCAGATCCAGACACGCAACAAGGCGTTATTACGAGTCTTTGAGCGTGGGGTCGGGGAGACACGAGCCTGCGGAACCGGTGCGTGTGCCGCAGTCGCAACTGCGTGTTTCGGCGGTTTGCTGGAGCGCAAGGTCACTATCACGTTGCCCGGTGGTTCGCTGGATATTTACTGGCCGGATGATAAACGCGACGTTGAAATGACTGGCCCATGCACTACAGTCTTTGAGGGTCTTATTGAAATGTAGCGATGCAAGCCGAACAGGAAAACAACTCACTGGATGCCGGTTCAGTACTGGCTTTTCTCAAGGGTAATCCGGATTTCTTCAACCAGAATGCGGAAATTCTGCCTAAGTTGCGCATACCCCATGAAGCGGGTGGTGCGGTATCTCTGATAGAGAAGCAACTCAGCGTATACCGTGGACGATGTACGGCACTGGAGAATCAGTTAGGTGAGTTGATCTCTGTTGCACGCGAAAACGAGCAACTCCACAAACGTTTGCATTTGCTTGTCCAGGAGATAATTTCCGCTCCTGATATGGATTCTGTCGTTTCGCTAACACGCGATACGCTTGTCCGTAACTTCCGTGCCGATGACGTTAAGTTTTTGCTCATTGATAAAACGGACAGTGAACGTGCCGATGAACGCCCTGACATTTATGTGCCACCGGATGAGCCGGCACTAAAGCACTTCGAAGACAATCTGCGCCAGGCTAAAACCACTTGTGGTCGACCTACCGATGAGCAACGCGAATTCCTGTTCAGTGAACAGGATAAAGTCGGTTCGATCGCGATCATTCCACTGCGGTACGAGCGTAATCTCGGGCTGATAGTATTGACCAGCGCTGATCCGCGACGATTTGATTTTGATAAAGACGTGCTATTTCTTACTGAGCTGGGTCAGATGCTCAGTCGCAGAATAGCCGCTTTTATGTGAGGTATAACAATGGCCTCGAGATTTGAACCAACTATTGCTGAATACCTGCAGGAACTTCGGGTTACCAAGCGCTACTCACCGCATACGCTGGCAAACTATCAGCGTGATTTGAAAGTCTTCGCATCAAGCGCAACAACCCGCGGTCTGGTTGAATGGAAAGAGCTTGACGGGAAAACCATACGCGCGATGGTGGCGGAGCAACACATGGAAGGGGTGTCCGGCCGAAGTCTGGCGCGCCGGTTATCGGCGTTGCGCGGCTTGCTAAATTACCTGCTAAAGCTCGGTTTGGTGGAAGCCAACCCGGCTGCTGATGTGCTGGCTCCCAAAGGCAAGCGTGCGTTACCGGCAACGCTAGACGCTGATGAAGTCAGCAGGCTTCTGCAGGAAAACCTGAACGATCCAATGATTTGCCGCGATCTCGCTATGTTCGAGTTGATGTACTCATCCGGTTTGCGCTTATCGGAGCTTGTAAGCATTGATCTGGTTGATCTCGATTTGAGCGTTGGGCTGGTGAGAGTCACTGGTAAGGGTGGCAAGACCCGTGATTTACCGGTAGGCAAATACGCCATACTCGCTATCAACAAATGGCTTGTTTACCGTCGCACGTTGCCGGGTTCGAGTGACAGTGCAGTATTCATAAGCACCCGCGGAAAGCGCATCGCACCCAGAACTGTGCAAATGCGGTTAAAGAAACTGGCCGAGTCGCAGGGACTGACTCGTAACTGTTATCCGCACATGCTTCGTCATTCCTTTGCGAGTCATTTGCTGGAGTCCAGTGGCAATCTGCGTGCGGTTCAGGAATTACTCGGGCATGAAGATATCAGCACAACCCAGGTGTACACACATCTCGACTTCCAGCACCTGGCGGGGATCTATGACAAAGCACATCCTCGAGCACGGCAGGATGAAAACAGAGACAATCGCAAGCCGCAGTAGCTTGCGATAATTCCATCATCAGTTATACACACCGGATGTGTGTTTAAACGGTGTCAGGTTATTTGACTGCAGAAACATCCAGATGGTCGAATAACGCGCTTTCCGGTCTGCGCAAATCTATCGACCACTCGCGCGTTTGATTCTGTTGGTGAATGGTTAACTGGCTGGCGTGCTCGAACGTATTAACCGGTGCTAGCAAAGTGGTCGAGGCGTCGCCGTTTTCCTGTGTTGCGTCTGCTTGCACTGAGCGTAAACTCAATAAACAGTCTTGAGTGTATGTCTCTGAGTCGCTACCCCGGCTCTGTGCAGTGACAGCTGCAACCTTGTCGGTCAGTACATCGATGCCGCAGGTTAGATCAGCGCCATTTTGGTATGACATCCAGACAACCCTGCCGACGAGTAAGTCAGTCGCGTCATCAGCTATCAGTGCAACCAGCTCGTCGACCTGTAGATACTCGTTTCGCTGACCGTCCCAGGCGATGCAATATCCGGCGGCAGAACCGTTAACGATGCGCCAGCCAGTGTCCCCGGATCCTCCAGTACGTTTTGGCGTCTGTCCTGAGGTTATGTAGGAATGGATATCTTTCAGGCCGGTATGCAGAGATGCCGGTTGATAGGAAATAGTTCGTTGTGATTCACGCTTGCGGGTTGGTTGCCAACGCTCGACAATGCGTTGTAACGATGAACGCTGAAGCTGA
Organism: uncultured Granulosicoccaceae bacterium; assembly: GCA_937951345.1. Taxonomy (GTDB): domain Bacteria; phylum Pseudomonadota; class Gammaproteobacteria; order Granulosicoccales; family Granulosicoccaceae; genus CALFCE01. The sequence goes on along the minus strand of CALFCF010000080.1, from coordinate 4,817 downwards.
CGGGTTTCACTTTCCCTGTTCAATGTTATCGGCGCCAGTTCGATCTCTTTTTTAACATTTTCTATAACCGCAGTTAAATTGAAAAACCGCATCAATGGCTTGCGCTTCGGCGCCGTGTGATCTGCAGGTAGTGGTGGACTATCCTGTTCAAGATGTACGGAAAAAAGGCATTCGTCAGCTGTGTGGACAATTCTTCCGCTTTGTATCTCGATAGGCTCAGCGAGTGACTCCAGCAGTTGTATGATCAGCGGTATCTGCGTGACTCGTTGCGTGCGCAGATCACTCAGTGCCAGCAGCTGTATATGCATCCAGGCCTGTGTGATAGTCCAGGTATCGTCGGTATTATCTATGCGTTGGTCTGTCTTTTCAAAACCGGAGTCTTCAGCATACTTATAAAGCGTGTTGGCGTCAGATAGCAGACCGGTGGGTAAGGGATTGTAAATCAGGCTATGGTGCATGAAACGTTTGCTGCATACACGTAACGCCCGCAAAATGGCCTGAGCACGTACACCTTGTTGACCTTGTAGAAGCGTTGCGTAAGTATCATTGACGACAATGTGCCAGGCGTAACTCAGCTCCTGTAACAGGCTGCCGGCAAGCTGATGCGCCTTCGCAGGTTTACGCCCAAGAGGCAATGGCTGCTCGTAATACAGCATCACCAGCTCATCGAGTGCGTGATCAATAACAGGCTCAAGTATGGTTAGTATTTCAACGCGGCGTCGACTGTTAACGTCAAGTCTGTTGCAGTGTTTTAATCCACGATACAGCTTTTGTTTCCAGTCGGATGAACCGGATTCGAACAATCTGTTCGCCCACGATTGCACCTCAACCGCCGAGGTCAGAAAGGACTGACCGGCTGAACCTGGTCGTCTGCTGGGTACTCGAAGTGACATGCTCAGTTAATTCTGCTGTGCTGTGCGCAATGAATATGTAATGCGTTTGCTGGTTTTCTGCGATTCAATCTCCGGCAACTTGCCGGGTGAGATTGTCGCGTTCGTCATGCTGGCGCTCTGTTCTTAAAACGGTTCTTACACCGGTTATCACAGCCGCTGTTACGGCACTGTTACAGCCGTTGGTACAGCTACTATATCGCAGCGATCAACGCTGCCTTTGAACACTAACGCTGGGCTGACATTTATTTGAAGCCTATCACAGGCATTCGAGGTTGTCCGACAGCGATAAACGAAGTTTGAGCTGTTACCCAAAGGCTGAAACTTGAGACCACTGTATGAGAACTGTTTCGATTTGGCTTGTGTGTGTCAGTTCATCGCGACCGCGCTTGTCCTTTCGGTTAAACTGTGGGACTTGGTAGACACCGCCGGAGTATCGGGTTTGCAGCAATATCGTGGAACAACCATTGTCAGCGTGCGACGCGGCAATGAGGTCGTTATCGGTGGTGACGGGCAGGTCACACTGGGCAATGCCATTATGAAAGGCAATGCCAGAAAAGTCAGGCGACTCTACCATGATCAGGTGCTGGCCGGGTTTGCCGGTGGAACGGCTGATGCTTTCACTCTGTTTGAGCGATTCGAGGGAAAGCTTGAAACCCATAGCGGTAATCTGACACGTGCGGCGGTTGAGCTTGCGAAAGATTGGCGAACCGATCGTATGTTGCGGCGCCTGGAAGCGTTGCTGGCAGTCGCTGACTCCACAGCGTCACTGGTAATATCAGGTAACGGTGATGTTATCGAGCCGGAACATGGGTTAATTGCCATCGGATCCGGTGGCGACTTTGCCAAGGCTGCAGCGCTTGCCATGCTAAAGCACACAGAATTGAGCGCCACGGAAGTTGTAGAGCAAAGTCTTTCAATTGCTGCATCGATCTGTATTTACACGAATGAAAATTTAACGATTGAGTCATTGCGTACCGACCAGTCGTAACTTCCTGGATCACAAAATCATTTCCCCATGTGTGCTTTTAGGTCGCATGGCTGGTAACAGTAGAACGAGTTAATCCCCAATGTCTGAAATGACACCGCGTGAAATTGTTCAGGAACTGGACAAACATATCATTGGCCAGAGCAGTGCTAAACGTGCCGTTGCAATCGCACTTAGAAACCGCTGGCGGCGAATTCAGCTCAATGAAGAATTGCGCAATGAAGTAACACCTAAAAATATATTGATGATTGGGCCAACAGGAGTCGGTAAAACCGAAATAGCCCGACGACTTGCGAAACTGGCCAATGCCCCGTTTATAAAGGTTGAAGCCACCAAGTTCACCGAAGTTGGTTACGTAGGGCGGGATGTTGAGTCCATTATTCGTGATCTTGCCGACGTTGCCATGAAAGAGACGCGAGAGCGTGAAAAAGAAAAGGTGCGTAACCGAGCGGAAGATGCGGCGGAGGAACGTGTTCTTGACGTATTACTGCCACCAGCGAAAGGTGTTGGTTTTACGAATACCAACGATAGTGAACCAGAGAGCAGTACCCGACAAAAGTTTCGTAAAAAGCTGCGTGAGGGTGATCTTGACGAAAAAGAAATCGAAATCGATGTGAGTAATTCGCCAATCGGTGTAGAAATCATGGCGCCACCCGGCATGGAGGAAATGTCTCAGCAGTTACAGGGTATGTTTCAAAACCTCGGTTCAGCAAAATCATCGACACGCAAGTTATCAGTCAGGGAGGCGATGCGACTGTTGACTGATGAAGAAGCCCTCAAGCTGATTAATGAAGATGAAATGAAGCTAAAGGCGCTGGAGAATATCGAGCAGAACGGTATCGTTTTTATTGATGAAATTGATAAGGTAACCAAGACCGGCGAACGTGGTAACGGTAGCGGTGAAGTCTCGCGTGAAGGTGTGCAACGTGATCTTCTGCCGCTTGTGGAAGGTTCTACGGTTTCTACGAAGTTCGGTATGATTAAAACCGATCATATTCTGTTCATTGCGTCAGGCGCATTTCATTTATCAAAACCGTCTGACCTTATTCCGGAATTACAGGGAAGATTACCGATTCGGGTGGAACTGAAGGCATTGTCGACAGAAGACTTCGAACGTATTTTAAAAGAACCGGATTTTTCGCTCTGTGAGCAATCCACCGCACTGCTGAACACTGAAAATCTAAAACTTGAATTTACCGATGACGGGGTTCGACGCATTGCTGAAGTCGCCTACGAGGTCAATGAGACAACAGAGAACATCGGTGCGCGCCGGTTGCACACAGTCATGGAGAGACTGTTAGAGCAGGCATCGTTTGATGCGCCAGATCTGGGTAATACGTCAATTCGTGTAAATGCTGATTATGTAGACCAGAACCTCGGCGATCTCGTACAGAACGTCGACTTGAGTCGTTATATTCTGTAACCACAACGCGGTGACACCATGACTGATCACAAGCCAACTGAAATCAAATTACACCAAAAGAGCCGGGTTTTGGAATTGCATTTTGATGACGGCTACGAATGTCATCTCACTTGCGAGTATCTTCGTGTCTTTTCGCCTTCCGCTGAAGTACAGGGTCACGGCCCGGGCCAGGAAGTACTTCAGATCGGTAAAGAGATGGTCAGCATTTCTGAAATAACGCCACAGGGAAATTACGCTATCAAGCTGCATTTTGATGATGGACATGACACCGGTTTATATACATGGGATTACCTCTATGCACTGGGTAAGCGCTATGAGCATAACTGGCAGGATTATCTACAACGATTAAAAGCTGAAGGTCATGAGCGTCAGGACGGTCCGGCAAAGGATTGATCGACAATGAATAACAAGACAACTGCCAACACATTCGCCAGCGCTGGAAGTTCGAACAGCACAGATGAGCCTGCCAATGCGGAAACAACGCATTTTGGTTATCAGCAGATACCGGCCGACGAGAAGGCAAACCGGGTCGGTGAGGTATTTGATTCTGTTGCATCACGCTACGATGTGATGAATGACTTAATGTCTTTTGGTGTTCATCGCGCATGGAAGCGTATAGCGATCGAACATACTTCCGTCAGAGCAGGTCATCGTGTACTGGATCTGGCAGGCGGTACAGGGGATCTGGCTATTAAGCTTTCGCGTCGTGTGGGTGCAACTGGAGAGGTAGTGCTTGCGGATATTAACAACGCAATGCTCGAACAGGGACGTGACAGGTTAATCAACAAGGGTATAACGGACAATGTCACTTATGCTCAGGTCAATGCCGAGACACTACCCTTTGATGATGAGACGTTCGATTGTGTCACTATGGCATTCGGTTTACGCAATGTCACGAATAAGGACCAGGCATTGGCGTCGATCTTCCGTGTGTTGAAACCCGGTGGACGAGTTGTGATATTAGAATTTTCCAAACCTGTTTTGCCGTTACTCGGTAAAGCATACGATTTGTATTCTTTCACAGCGCTGCCGGTCATGGGGCAGCTTGTTGCTAACGATGCATCAAGCTACCGTTACCTTGCAGAATCCATTCGTATGCATCCTGATCAGGATACCCTGGCCGGCATGATGCGGGATGCAGGCTATGAAGATGTAAGTTTTCAAAATATGACAGGCGGCATTGTAGCGCTTCATAAAGGATTTCGTTTTGACTGAGTGTTTTGAATTGCCTGACTCTATCAGTCGAACCGGATTGGGTTAACTAGCCTGCTCTATTCACGAAGGCGAAAACAGTGACAATGAAAACTAAGCCATTTCCAGTTAGCAAAGCAGTTTTAGCGTCGCTGTGGGTGTCCGCACACTGTTTTCTATTCACCACCAGTGCCCGTCTGCCGTCGCAGCTCACTCGATTGAGCTCAATCCGTAGATTTCTACGAATTTCGCTGAATCGAGCGAGCTGCTTAGGTAGCCAGACTCTGGTGGCGAACCCTTCATGAATAGAGCAGGCTAGTATGTT
>CALFCF010000079.1 GCA_937951345.1 uncultured Granulosicoccaceae bacterium | reverse complement strand
TTTGCTTTGTGAACCATTCACATAGCTGATCAAGTTCCTTGTCTGCCCACCCACCGTCGTCATTACGAAAAAAGATCTGTAAATTGCGGTTTCGCGATGTAAGGATATTGTTGAGTTCTTCGAACATACTAAATGTCTTTATTCGGGTCTGTCTGTGTTAGCACAGAATATAGCTCTCTTGCGATTGCAACTGTACGGGCAGCTCCATTGATTTGGGGAGAAGATTTTCGTGACTCATTTTCCGAAGCCCCGTTATCAATCTTATTATCCATGTTTCTTTTGTAGTCAGTAACTTCTGCTATCGCCGTTGCCAGCGTCTCAGGCGTTAGCGTGTTGCGCTCGACTACGTTGTAGTTAGGCATGCGGCCCATGCAGCCAGCTCGTATGGTCTGTTCCGTTTCTTTGTCTTCATCAAACGGTATCAGTACACCAGCAGTGTTGGTCATTAGCAGTTCTACCGCCGTGTTATAGCCGCACATACTCACTGAGCAGTGGCAATTGGTCAGTAATTCCAGAAAATCGGATCGATTCGCTTCAATCGTCACATTTTTACCTTTGTCAATCTTCTCAAGTCGCGCTATCTCAGCACCGGGGTCACTGCCTCCAATCAACAAGCGCCATCGCCATTGACTGCCCGCTGTTGTAGAGGCAGTCGCGATTGCTGCATCGTAAATGTAAGATCCAACTGATCCACTACCGGCGCTGACGAGTATTTCATCCGCTGCGTTGTTGTTCTGCACAACGCTGGGCGAAGATCGAGTTTGATTGATCGGTTTTGATTGAGGTTTTGCTTGTGTAACGAAGCCGGTATAGCGCAATTTACGTTTGATCTTTTCAGTGACCGGCCAACTCTCCTCAAGCTTGATAATGGCGCGGTCTGCGTGTACCAGCACGCCGTCGTAGAAATGCTCAATGAGCGCTTCGGTTTGTTGCTGTTTTTTGCTGCTCGATGGAGCGGCAAGAATGTCTCGTACTGAGGAGAGAATAACCGGTCGTCTCCCACTTGGTACCGCGTATGTTTCGTCTAACAAGTGAGTAAATTCCTCACGTAATACGCGTCGGCCGAAGGGAAAAAGTTCAGTTATTAGTACATCGCAATCGCTGTCCGCCATAACATCCGCCAGCATTTCTTTGCGTGTCTGGAAGTACTCATCATCAGCCGGTTCGCCGTCTGGCATCAGTAGTCGCTGGAAGTTCGTACCGTCTGAGCGCAGTGGTGGCAATTGCTTGAATGTGAATCCTGTGTTTGCGGTTTTGAACGCGCTTACCGGCATACCGCCACTGATGATTGTCACTGCATCATCGCTGTCGTTGTTAGTGTTGTTCTGTGCAAATGCCTGTGCCAGATTTATCGCGCGTCTGAGATGGCCTGCACCCAGCAGATGGGTCACAACGATTGTGGTGCGCATTAGCAACCCATATCCGATATCGTACGGCTTTTGCTGGACTGAAACGTTTTAGCGATCATTAAGCAGCCCCCAATAGGCGATTGATCTCTGTCATCAGTGTGGTTGTAGCTGAAGATAGCAAATGATGTTTTTTTACGTATCGCTGCGCGTCGCTGCCGATTTCCTGGCGACGCTCAGAGGAATGTAATAGTTCGTCGATGGCTTTGGCAAATTCTGGCGGACTGTCGCGCTTAACGAGTAATTGCGGATGTGCTACAACATCGCGTATCCCCGGTCGATCTTCAGCAACCACAGGTAATCCCTGCGCTTGTGCTTCCAGATAAACCATGCCGAATGCTTCATCTACACCCGGCCAGACAAATACATCGGAGCCCCGGTAGATATTATCAAGATTTGTATGCTCCAGACGTCCATGAAAAGACACGCGTTCACCAAAAGGTTCGAACAATTGACGCACGTCTTTGTGCGCCGGGCCGTCACCGACAATAGCAAACGTCCAATCGGGTGTTGACAGTAACGGCAGAGCTTTTGCGATTGCCTGATAGGATTCGAGCTTTGCGCCATGACGATGCATTGCCACTGCGACCAGATGGTGCGAATTTTCGGTCTTTTGATCGAGCGACGGCAATTGATCTGCCGATAAAGCCAGAAACGGATGCAGTTGAACAAGATTTTGACCTTGTTGCAGCGCGTCTTGCAATGAAGGTTTGTCTCTGTCGGTCATATACATCAGTACATTCGCTTGCGAGCAGGCATGCTCTGCGTGCTCGGCAAACCTGCGCCATGGGCCGGTCAGTCGTTTGGGTGATCGGCTGGGTTCGATCAGAATATAAGGAATGTTAAGTGCCCGACTGATAGCAGATCCGAGAAGATCGGGTGCTTTGTAATAGTTGTGATAGGTCAACCAAATTCGCCACTGGCGGGCGTTATCGCTATGCAGTAACCGTTGGGTTTCGCTGCTGGCTTGTTGCTCCAATAGCGATTGCTGTTCGGTATCGCCGAGACCTTCGTAGAGTCTCAGCCTGGATACCACTTCTGTTGTCAGACCTTCGGGCGCCTGTCGCAGAGCCTCAAGAATGCCTCGTGCCATAGCACGATCACCGGAAGGTATCGGATGATCAGGGGATTTAAGGGGCGCATAAAACGCGATGTCAGCCATCAGATAAGGAAGTTAACGAGATAAGCTTACACCGTGTAATAGTCAGGATTTGTTTGTCTCTGCCTTTTGCAGCATCAGTCGCAATTTTTCTTCAACACAGCGCAAACCGATTTCCACGCCAAAATGGCCCGTTAGTCGCTCGAAAGCAGCATCTGCCAACTGCCTGCGTAGGTCGTGATCGCCGGATAGTTCTGTCAGAGCACCTGCCAGTAGTTCGGGCGTGTCATCAACCAACAGTCCGTGCTGTCGGTCGGTGAGGAATTCAGGAATTGCACTTATTGGAGTCGCAATAATCGGCAGTTTTTGTGATGCGGCCTCCATCAAAACATTAGGCAGTCCATCGCGATCTCCGTTATCAGCGATTCGGCTGGGCAATATGAATACATGAGCCAGGCGCATTTGTCGAACCACATCCGGCTGTGGCAGCTCGCCCTTCCAACTGATCTGATCAGCAATACCAAGTTGCGTGGCGAGTGACTTTAGATCAGTTTCAAGTGCACCACCGCCCACATGGGTCCAGTGCCATTGAAGCGTGTTCGGCAGTAGCGCCAATGCTTTCAACAATCGATCGAAACCTTTTTTTTCAACCAGGCGGCCAACCGACAGGATCTGAAACTTTTCATTTTTTTCGAGCTGCCTATCCGGTGGTTGCGGAAAACGCGTCAGGTCGAGTCCGTGGTAGGCCAGTGACACTGTGTCACTGCGCGTTTCAAATTGCTGTAGTTGATTCAAACCACTGGCTGTACAGGTAACGCCAAAATCCGCACCGTGATTCTCCGGATCAAGTTTTTCGTGTATTTCCCAATCAGGTGATGTCCATATGTCTTTGGCATGTGCTGAAAAGCCCCATTTCAGTCCATGAATAATTGCGGTGTAGCGCGCGACTGACGACGGCGTGTGTAAAAAATGCGCGTATAAAGCATGTACAGAACTATCGAGTTCATGCGCCATGACGAGTGCCTGGCCGAATCGGCGGATACGATTTCGGCTGAGATCGCGTTTGTAATCCTGCCACCATATGCGGCGGGCGTTTGGATAATTCGGCTGTTTTCTAATTCGCCACCAGCATTGCAGTACACGTAGCGGTTCTCGATGCAGATATTCAGGTAGATAATGAATTTTTGCTTTGACTGCGTCGTGCAAAGGATGTTTTTTATCATTAGCCGGATAGCGCATCGACCATATGTCGAATGTTATGCCGTTGGCTTCAAGTCCGGCGAGTTCCTGTGCGATGAAGGTTTCGGACAATCGTGGCCAGCATTTAACGATAATGCCAAGTCTTACGCAATCATGGTTTGTTTCGGCCGTAACGGTCATCCGGTTGAGACTGATGTGAGTAATTCGTCAGCCCGTTCAGCGACGAAATTCAATCCGTCTAAAAGATTGGCATAGTTTCCGGTTGATGGTGGAGGTTGAGAAGGCAGTTGCTTGATTGCATTGATCATACTGTCTACAGATGATCCGTCACGTTCATTGTCCAGCATACGGATTAAACCGAGTTCTTCTGCGCGAGATGCACGGATATACTGCTCAAGCCTTGGTTTGGTGCGAGGTATGATGATGGCGGGCTTATCAAGTGAAAGAATTTCGCAAAACACATTGTATCCTCCCATGGATACAACACCGGACGCTCCCGCCATCAGGTTCTCCATGCGTGACTCAAAACCGATGGCCGTAATGCGGCCATTCAACGCATCGACCCGTTCGTCAAAAGCGGCTCGCTTGTCTCCTGACAAAAACGGGCCATACACCAGAACCGCATCAGGTTTCAGGTCTTGAGCCTGTTCGTAGGCACTGATGACCTTCTCAGTCAGTGCGGTGCCGTCACCACCACCGCCAGATGTAATCAAGATGTAAGGCTTGCCCATATCAGTGGGTTGACCCTGAATTTCCCGACGCAAATAGCCGGTCCAATGCATTCGTGCTTTTACTTCGTCAGAGAGTCCCAGGCCTTTGACCGGGTTGAACACCGACTCGAGGCCGTACACCCAGATTTCGTCGTAGTAACGCTCGATCGCACTAAAGGCGTCTTTACGTGTCCATTCGACCCGCAGTGTTTCCGCGTCATCCAGTACATCACGTAATCCAAGCACGATACGAGTATCGAGATTGTTGCGCAGCCATTTGAGCGCGGGCGCCAGCTCCCCGCGAAAACCATTAGCCTCTTTGTCAACAATGAGTAAATCCGGTTGAAATTCTTTGACTACAGCGGTGATTAATCCTGCACGGACTGAGGTAATACCGTCGATATCAAAGCCCAGTTTGTCTGCAACGTAAGAGCCATCCGCACGTTTCGTCACACCTGGTAATCGAATGTAGTCAACTCGCTCCGGGAACGTAAATCGGCCGGCAACCGTTGAACCTGTGATGATAAGTGCCGATACGTTTGGATTGTTTTCAGCCAGTGCAGTCGCGATCGCGCGGCTTCGCCGGAGATGCCCGAGGCCGAACGTGTCATGGCTGTAGAACAATACACGTGCAGATCGCATTGTCGTATCAAGCATTGAAGAAACGATACCAATAAATGCGTCAGGCGGGCCTGAAGTTCCCGGCTGCGCAACTCTGAAATGTTAGAAGCTATCTCAAAATTGAGATTGTGCGCTCAGGCAAGGTGTATGGCGCTCGCGCAGAGCAGTTTACACGCAGTAAATGAGCAGCCCAGAACCGCACACAACGAAGCATCAGCCTGCAGGACTCGGCGTCCCCGATCGATTTTGAGATGGCTTCTAGTAAACATCTCGTGAAACCTGTAATTAATTAGTCTACCAGCAATACTGGCACGACTGTCGGGTAATCGGATGGCCATGGAAAAGCATTGATTCGTCGCCGTATGGCAGACATAGTGCATCCAGTGGTTGCTAAGCTATATGTCGGTCCGGTCGGATCCAGTGCCGATAATTAACATCCGAAACCTCGCGAGCGGGCTCGAGCCTCTCACGGGCGTCAAATAGTCGCCTAAGCCACTGCTGTTATCTCGAGGAATATCAGCGTGACGACCGATGCGTGCTGTCGGCAAGGGCACAATGACGGGGGCGAACCCCAACTAATTGGCGCTGTTCCGGGAGGCAAGGCAAAGGTGCTGGTCGCGGGTGTCAGTGTCATGAAACCGAGCTACTCGATTCCTGTCATATAGGTATTGTATGGGTGATGAAACTCTATTTCTATCTGGTTAACCGATGATGTTTGAATTTTTCGCCAGAGTTCGCTTCTTTGCGTTGCTGTGCATTCTTTGTGCACCCGGCACGCACGCGCTGGCAGCTGATAGTGAAGCTCTGTCAGTTGATGTAGACACACATCAGTTGTTGAATGGTCTGGTTGACAAGGCCAGTGCTGAAGGTGTCAGCATCATCGTGATCAGTCCGTCGAGCACAACTACAAATGACACGGATGACGATTCACGCTACGCAACTGACGAATCCTCTGAAATGAGTGCTGAATTCACAGCCTTCATGAAAGCGCAAAGCGCAGGTGCTGAATTCAAAAACCGTTTGTTCCAAAAGCTGAAATCACTACCTTTCGCGTGGGACCAGGCTGCAGTAACTATTAATGAAGCCAGTCCCGATGGAAGTGTGTTTGGTTTTATTCGTATTCTGTACTGGTCTGTATTCTTGTTACTGGTAGGTGGATTAGTAGAAGTTTTCGTCTATTTGCGACTGTTCGTTGATCGTTACCTGCGGCGTCATGTTAAGGCGGAACCGCAAGGCTACTTAGAAAAATTGCCTGTGCTGGTGACGCGCGCCCTGCTCCGTATTGGCGGTGTTGTATTGACTATGGCGCTTGCCTATCTTATCGGATCGATAGCATTTCGAACTGAAAATATAACATCGTCGGTGCAATTTACCATCGCAGTTATTTATATAGCGTATGCGGTCTGCCGGGTTGTCGCGATCGTTTGGCGAGTTATTCTCGTGCCGTATCTGGCCCAGTACCGGATTCCGGTATTCAACAATACTGACGCACTTAAACTTTTTCGCTGGCTTTGGATAGGCGCTGTCATAAACGTGGTTGCCGACTTGTTTGTTATCTGGATGACAGAAATCGGGGGCAGTCCGGATATCGACGCAGCACTCATGTTTGTGTTTGGTTTTCTAGTTATGCTGTTTAACATCACTATGGTTGTTGCCAATCGCGATGCCATCTCAAACGCATTGCGTAGCGGTAGATCGGGGACTTCGGTAAGCGGCCTTATGCGCTTTGTTTCCAGAGTGTGGCTGCCTTTATCACTGGTATACATTATGTTTTCGTGGCTACAACTGATCTACTGGTTGGTCATGGATATCACTTTGGTGACACCTTTGATCGCTGGTGCCTACGGAATTCTGATATCTATCATTGTCGCCTATGGCGCCATGAATTATTTGATTGAAAGAGTGCTGGGGCGCGAGCGTTTTATGGGCTCACATGTTCAGCACATAGTATTGGCAAATGAGACGGAGGACTCTCAGAATGATCCTGAAGATGCGGAAATATCAGAAGACGTTATAGATAGTCATCCGCTATCGAGCTACGAAGATCTCGCTCGACGTGTAGCTGGCATATTGTCTGTGATGTTTGGCGCCTGGGCGTTAACGCGCATCTGGAATTTTGGCGAAACAGCGTTTTTCAATCAGTTTGCACAACGCAGTCTTGATTTGATGTTCATTCTGTTTATCGGCTATATCATCTATCAGATTGTCAGAATTTGGATGGATAACAAGATCCGGGAGGAAGTTGGTGATGAGATGGAGGTTGCACCCGGTGACGAAGGCGGGGCATCCGGCACAAGTCGTATTGCAACACTGCTGCCGTTGTTTCGCAATTTTATGCTTGTGCTGGTTGCAGTTTCTGTTTTATTCAGTGCGCTACTAGAACTTGGCATAAATGTCAGTCCTTTGTTCGCCGGTGCGGGTGTTATAGGTCTCGCTATCGGTTTTGGTTCGCAGGCGTTGGTACGGGATATCTTCTCTGGAGCTTTCTTTCTATTTGATGATGCGTTCCGTAAAGGCGAGTACATAGATATTGGCGAAGTAAAGGGTACAGTTGAAAATATTTCTGTGCGCTCTTTTCAGCTGCGCCATCATTTAGGACCTTTACACACAGTACCTTTTGGTGAAATACAACATCTGACCAATTATTCCCGTGACTGGGTAATGATGAAATTACCGTTACGGCTTACTTATGATACCGACCCTGAGCGGGTGCGAAAGCTGATTAAGAAGTTGGGTCAGCAATTGGCTGAAGATCCGGAGATAGGAGATAACTTTCTTCAACCTCTAAAATCTCAAGGCGTCATTGAGATGCAGGATTCAGCAATGATTGTTCGGGTTAAGTTCATGACACGTCCGGGTGATCAATGGACTATTCGTAAGCGCGTTTTCCAGGAGATACGTGACCTCTTCCATCGCGAAGGCATTCGATTCGCCCACCGAGAAGTGACAGTAAGGCTCGCTGGCGAGGACGCATCCAACTTGTCTGAGGAGCAACGCAGGACTGTAGCTGCAGCAGCCCTTGATACAGATTCGGGTGAATTAACGGAAGGTGCGGATGATCTGTATCAGGATGATCGCTAAACAAAAGCCAATCAAAAACAAGTAACCCTTAATTTAATTAGAAGCGATCTCAAAATTGATCGGGGACGCCGAGTCCTGCACGCTAATCCTGCTAGCTAATCCTGCATTGTGTGCCGTTCTGCGCTGCTCATTTACTGCGCGTAAACTGCGCTGCGCGAGCTCCACACGCCTTGTCGGAGCGCACAATCTCCATTTTGAGACGGTCTCTAGCCTGCTCTATTCATGAAGGGTTCGCCACCAGAGTCTGGCTACCTAAGCAGGTCGCTCGATTGAGCGAAATTCGTAGAAATCTACGGGTTGAGCTCAATCGAGTGAGCTGCGACGGCAGACGGGCACTGGTGGTGAATAGAAAACAGTG
>CALFCF010000078.1 GCA_937951345.1 uncultured Granulosicoccaceae bacterium | reverse complement strand
GCCTCCAACCCCAATTTATTAACAACGGATGACCGGACTGATCGCGCATCAAGTACCTCGCCTTCTATCTCACTGCTACGCAGCGCCGTTTGCACCAGCGCATCTATCCGGATCTGCACCTCTGCATCACCCATCAAATTTGATCCGTGAGGTATTAACTCGTCAAGCGATCGCTGCAGTTCGGCAGTGCGCTGATCGATCAATTCCGGCAGCCAATTGAATAATGGCGCAGCAGCGGCATTCCAATCGTCTAATTGCCAAATATAGTTGGCCATAACTTATTGATTTTAATGATTTTGAGGCAATTAATCGAATTATTCGCCTCATAATATGAGGCAATAATAGCGCCTATTCGCCTCAGAATGCAATAAAGGTGATGCATAGAAGATACGGCTCAGACATATTATTAACTATGGGAATATACATTCCCCACTACTCAACCGAGCAGTACAAACCAGAATAACCGTGTGAACCAGGAATAATCCTATAGCGTAGCTACATCGACAGCTCAGTCGAATACAATTTTCCTTCAAGAAACGGTAATTGCCTCCCGATGGGCATTATGAAAATAGCTCAGATCTGTTCGCTGCTGGTTTTTGCGATTGCTTTGACAACCAGTGATATAGCGCGTTCGCAGTCAACATCGACAGACACATTTACCGTGAACCTTACCGATGTTGATATACACACATTGATCGATACCGTATCCAAGCGGACCGGTAGAAATTTTATTGTCGATCCGCGCGTTAAAGCATCTGTCACAGTCATTTCATCCAGCCCGATTGACGCAAATCAACTGTATGACATGTTCTTGTCGGTGCTCGATGTACATGGCTTTGCAGCAGTACACGCCGGTAGCTTTATCAAAATTGTGCCGCTCACAAACGGTGTACAGAGCGCTGTACCTGTATTGCGGCACAATGATAACGATAGTGGAATAACCCGTAAAAACGACAGATTGGTTACCGAAGTTATCCATATAAAAAATTCAAACGCGCTTGACATAGTAGAGATAGTACGACCATTGATATCGGAGGCCGCGAGTATTAGCGCAGATGCCACTCTGAATGTTATTTTAATAACTGAGCGGGCAGAGAACGCAGCTCGACTTGAGCAATTGATACAGTCGCTGGATAAACCCTGACAACCCATTGCACATTGTTCACGGCCATAAGATTCGCAACGAGGCCTATGCGAACGGATTGTCTTTTGCGGGCAGCAGCGTCCCTTCACAACGACCGAAACCGATCCGGTAGTCATTCGCACAAGCGGCACCGAAAAGTGTCACGGTATCGTGATCTTCTACAAAACTGCGTGTTTCACCACTGTCGAGTGTAATCGGTTCTTTCCCACCCCAACTGATTTCAAGTAGCGCACCGCGATTCTCTTTGTTCGCACCCGAAATCGTACCCGTGCCTAGCAAATCACCAACCCGCATTGGACAGCCAGAACTGGTGTGATGCGCCAGTTGCTGCGCTGATGAGTAATACATTTCGTTGTAGTTGGTTTGTGTAATTACCGTTGGCCCCTTGCCCTTCGGTTGCAACGTGACCGACAGGTCAATGTCATACAGCATCGGTCCAGCGTCTTTCAGATGAGGAAGTAGTTCTACTTCTCTTGCCGGTGCATCGCAGCGGAATGGCTCGAGCGCAGCTTTGGTTACAATCCACGGGCTGATCGAGGTGGCGGTGGCTTTACCTTGAAACGGTCCAAGCGGTTGATACTCCCAGGCCTGAATATCTCTGGCTGACCAGTCGTTGAGCAACACGTATCCAAATATCATTTCGTCTGCAGTTTTGACGCTAACCGGCCCATCGGATGACTGACCAACAATAGCGCCTATTTCAAGTTCAATATCAAACCGGGCACAGGGTGCAAAGCGTGGCGCTGCATCGTCCGGGCCTTTCAGTTGCCCCCAGGGACGTCTAATTTGTGTACCGGAAACAACAACGGAAGAGGCCCTGCCGTTGTAACCTATCGGTATATGCAACCAGTTGGGCGGCAATGCATTCTCCGGTCCACGAAACATCGTGCCCACATTCGTCGCATGGTGTTTACCGGCATAGAAATCGGTAAATTCTGCAACGGTAAAAGGCATGTGCAGACGCACTTCAGTCAATGGTACTAATGCGTTGGTTACATGGTTTTGATCCGGGCTGTTCGCATCAAGCAAGCTGATGAGCCTTAGCCGCAGTTGTTCCCACACATCAGAGCCTGCTTCCATCACAGGATTCCACACCCCGGATTGCAGTAACGGTTTGCCGAGATCAATCGTCCCATCACGTTCAAGAGTCGCAACGTCGATCACATAGTCGCCAATGGCAACACCGCAACGTCGTTCGCCACTGTCGATTGAAAACACCCCGTAAGGCAGGTTGTTCAACGGAAAATCTGTGCTGTCGCTGTTTGCAGAGACAACGTGTGAGGAAAGACGTGATGTCATATCGAGGTTGCGTGGTTTACAGATTCGTTAATTCAAACGCTATAGATGCAATAAATGCTTTTAGAATCTGGCCGGTCATGACAGAAGCTTTGGACTACCAACAGTCGATAGTCGGAATTACGTTGTCGAATCAGTACCGTCAAAGTGTTTCACCAAATCACTCCAGCAATCTGCATAGTTATCCTGAAGCGGTGCTTCAGTCGCTGCAAACTCTGTTAGGTGCTGAGGAAAACGCGTTTCGAACATAAACGACATAGTGTTGGCGAGATAAGCAGGCTTCATTGGTTCGTTAGTGGCTTTTTCAAACGCGTTTTTATCCGGCCCGTGTGGCAACATCATATTGTGCAAACTAATGCCACCGGGATTAAAACCTTCCGGTTTTGCATCGTAAACGCCATGAATATTTCCCATCAACTCAGACATGATGTTTTTGTGATACCACGGCGGTCGAAAAGTATTTTCAGCAACCTGCCAGCGATCACGAAATAACACGAAGTCAATGTTAGCTGTTCCTTCTACCGCTGATGGTGCCGTTAGCACGGTAAATATTGACGGATCCGGGTGATCAAACAGAATCGCGCCGACAGGACTAAAGGTGCGCAAATCATATTTGCACGGTGCATAGTTACCGTGCCAGGCAACCACATCAAGTGGTGAATGGTTTATATCCGTGCTATGAAACTGACCACACCATTTTATGGTTACAGTCGACTTTACATCCCTGTCTTCAAACGCTGCCACCGGCGTTTTAAAATCCCTGGGATTTGCCAGACAGTTAGCGCCTATCGGGCCGCGGTTTGGCAGATCAAACTTCTGGCCGTAGTTTTCGCATACAAAACCTCTGGCCGGGCCATTTGTTACTTCAACACGAAAAACCAAACCGCGCGGGATAATGGCTATAGACTGCGGCTGAATATCGATGATACCCAGCTCGGTGTAAAATCGGAGCTCTCCTTCCTGCGGTACGATCAGCAACTCGCTATCAGCAGAATAAAAGTAATCATCTTCCATGGATTCATTCGCCAAATAAACATGAGCTGCCATCCCCATTTGTGTATTGACATCACCCGCACACGTCATAGTTCGCATACCGGTGATAAAAGTGACATCGTGATCAGTGTGGGGCAGTGCGTCCCATCGATACTGTCCGAGAGACGTGTTCGATTCGATGACGTGAGGTGCTGTTTTCCAGTAAGGCATGTCAATACGGCGCAAGCGCCCGACATGTTTGACAGATGGCCTTATGCGGTAACACCACGTTCTTTCGTTTTGACCACGCGGTGCTGTAAACGGTGTTCCTGAAAGCTGTTCAGCGTAAAGCTTATACGGACATTGCTGTGGACTGTTTCGGCCCTGTGGTAATGCACCAGGAAGTGCCTCGGTTTCAAAATCATTGCCAAAGCCCGGGGCATAACCAGCAGACACTCCATCTACAGAGGGCGCAACCGTCATTCTCGATTGTGTAGAAGTACCCACCCTATTCCTCTTACATTCGGAGTTATATAGCAAACGCGAAAAGTCTAATTGAATGAAAGTCAGTAGAATGCACTTAACCTAAACGCTGGATCTGTCATCGGTGATTGGTTTGTTTTATCCGTTTTTGTCCATTTTTATCCAGTCCTATTCGCAAACGTAGCGAACTATCTGGACTTAAATTATATCATCAAACATAGTTAGAAAGGGCGATCAAACAGCTTGCTGCTATTGACGAGTCAATGAGTGCGTTCGACCCAACCATAAGCACCCACAAGATCTAGCCAAAGTGTGTATCACACCGTAATCGATTCTTTCTACATGGCGAAAGGAATTTTCTATTGCGTGAAGTGTTGTGCGATAATCCGAATGGTTTAAATGGTGACGCTATCATGAATGAGATAGCGCGTTGGACGTGAATTGTTTTTGAGCAGATAGACGCTCAGTTTTTGCTTTATACCATCGAACAGTTTATAAAAGCTTGAATCGCCACAATGAGGTTAAAACGATAAGCGGTCAGAACAGCAGATCAGTTTGGTGTGTTAGGTTATCCAGCAGTGTTTCGATACGCTTCTTGCACCCTGCCAGAAAGTGCTGCCTTTTACTATGGAACCCACTATGGAACCCACTATGGGAGCCCAGCAGTTGAGCCTCAGCAAAAAAGAGATGCCACCAGAAGGTGGCGACATCTCATTTTACCTTACGACTTGATATTCAGTCCTCTGGTTTAGATTCCCGAATCCAGCATTGAGTCACTGGGCGTAACCCATAACTTGAACCTCAGCAATTGAAAGAAAATTCGTTCCTTCTAATTGCACTCGAACCGTTTTTCCAGTGATTCCGCCAACATCAATAGAGATGGATGGATTTGGCGAATCAGCAAAAAAGCTCGAAAATACAATTGCTCCGTTTTCATCCAGTATTGAAACTGTGAAGTTACTCAGGCGAGTAATACAGCAACTGTTTGTGCGGTTGTACAGGTTGATGCTATCGATTGTACTGATCTCTGACAGCTCCACTTCCCACCAGGGTTGATTGGAACTAGCAGTGTGCGTAACAGAATTCCTGTTATAACTACCATCGGTATTGCCATCGACCGCACGGCTGGCCGAACCACGAAAAGCTGTAGACGATTGCGATGCTGTGCCAGTTAACGCGATATTAGTAATATCGGGTACCACAGGGCTTGTCTCTACCGTAACTGGATCAATGGTATCCCCTGTCGTGTTGACCAGTACATCGTAGTCTGCGCTTCCGGCGGCAACGAATACCGCTACCGACCATCGACCGCTGGTCTCAGCAACAGCCGATAGTTGGGCAGAACCCATGCCGTCTGCAGCGACGAAGTTGTTGAGGTTGTTAGCAATCTGAGCACCAGTTTCATCGCGTAGGAAGAATCTAACGTCTGTTTCAGCAATATCTGCGGTCTGTACCGCCCAGTTAACTTCAGCTTCAATGAGTTCGCCAGCGACAACATCAAAATTGAACCTCTGGAATCGACCACTGTTTTGATCCCCATTACTGCTGAACTCGAAGTCTGCAAGAAGCTCTGGTTCAGCTTCAGGTAGCTCAGTCGGATTCACTTGTAGAGTGTATGCAGTGCTACCTTCTGCAACCAACACTGAGGCAACGTAAGTGCCACCCGTATCAGCAAGTGCTGTTACTAGCTTGGGCGAACCAGCTGCAGTGTTGTCGAAGCCAACCGTTGCACCGCTGGCGTCTCGCACGAACAGGTTGAGCATAGCGCTAGGGTCTTGCCATTGTAGAAGAACGTCTACAGGTTCACCGGCAACCACATCGAACTCAAATTTTCGAAAGCGACCTGCAACTTGAGAGCCTGATGATTCAAATTCAAACTGCGCGTCCGCTACAGGTCCGGTAGGTTCTCCGTCACCAAGAAAGGTAAAAAAGTTATTATCCCAACTGCGCGCATCGATATCAGGGCCGCTGATGGCTTGAGTCGTACCGGCAATAACCGCAGCGCCATCGATTTGTGCGCGGTACAGCGTGCCATCGTTACGCGCAAAGTAGAGGTTACCATCAATGACGTCCATACCGCTGACATCGCTCCATTGGATATCACCTTGCTCTTCAGCAACAAACTCATCGTTGCCAAAGTAAGGGCTAGCAGGTGTAAACGCACGCCAGAACAATCGTGTATCACCTTGAATCGTGTAATACACCCGGCTCCATTCGTAATCGAAGAACATTCCACCAACGTTACTTAAATTCCATTCGTTGTTAGTTTGTCCATAAAGATTAACTGATGTGCGTGGTTCAAATGTTGTTCCGTTGAATCGACTTGCCCACATGTTGTTGTTGGCATCGGCATAAAACAGACTTCCACCTACGTACATCGCACCGCGTACCTGACTGAATTCAGAATTGGAAAGCACCATTGTTGGTCCAAAGCTCACTCCGTCAAAAACGTTTGCAGTGACGGTATCGCTACTGTTCACGCTCAGAGCTGTTGTCGGTAACGAAGGCAATTCTGGACGGCTGACAACATCAGAGCCGATTGGTAGAAACTTAAGTTTCTGGTGTTGGGTACCGTTGAGAAAGTCTGTGTCGTCACCGATGTAGAGGCCTTCAGGTTCAGCAATTAGAGCAAAGGTACCAAGGCCACGAGGGTTACGATCAGAGCGCCAGTTGAGTAGCGCCAACCCATTGAGTGGGTCAAGTGCAGCCATGCCCAGGCGTTCAACAGCACCAGGACCCGCGCTTCGTCCATCTATGCTTTTATCATTGTTCAACCAACGAAAATGTCCGCCAGCATAAATCGCATGATCAGTAGCAACAACATCATAAGTGGTATCACCGCCGGTGTAGTTAATCCACGTGGGTTGGACGTCTGTGCCAGTCAGATCACCAAAGTCAAATCTTGAGATAGTGTCACACGCAGGCTCACCCATGCGACGGAAGCCAGTTGTTCCAACGACAAAATAGGCATTGTCTGGCGCAATGTCGATGCCGCGTATGTACTGTGGAAATAGTAGCGCAGGACACTGAACATCAAAAATGCTCGTGTTCCAATCTGAAACTCTTGCCTGACCGTCTAGCTCGACAACAGCGAGGCGTTTTCGATCAAGTCCATCGATAGTCTCGAAATTTCCAACAACCACCATCAGTTGACCGTCGGAGGTAATGTCAATGTCTTGAACACCTTGAAGGCCTGTCGTTCTAGTCGTTGATATCGTACCGTCAAAATCCAGAGAGAGTGTTGGAAGAACTTGCCCCGTGGTTGCATCAATGGCTGCAAGATTTTCCACTGGCGTGCCATTAATAGCGTCAAAGCTTCCACCAACATAGAGCGTGTTGCCGAATCTGATTAACGTATTAATCCCAGAATTTGGTCGTCCAGCAAAGTTGCTGACCGGGTCGCCAAAGTTGTCAATTTTTGCTAAGCGACCACGAGAGAATATGCCATTGAGGTTACCAAAAATACCACCAGCGAAGACGCCACTACCATCGCCAGTAGTCTCCAGGGCTCGAACTGCATTATTAAGCGAGGGGTCAAAGTCTCGAATAATATTGCCAGAGGACTTGCTGTAGGCGAACAAGTATGGTTGATCAATAATCTCATCGCTGAAGGGATCTTGAATCTGCGTAAATGTTCCACCGACAAAAACCATGTCGCCGTCGACGGCAATTGCCTCGACCCGACCATCAAGTACGCCAGGCGTGTTAAACGAGGCGAACTCAGATACCAGCGTCGTGTGTGTCGCACCGGTGCTGCCGCCACTGTTTGGCATCAGGGCTGGTTCAGCTGCGCCAATTTCTGGCTCTGCCTCGTTTTTGAGGTTCACAACGCTGACTGCGAACAATATTGCAAAACACGCGAGTATCGCGGCGGTTGTCTCTACAGCAGGGAGGGAGCTTCCAGTGGAAAGCTTGGTCGAGCCGTTTTTTGCTTCGTGTGATCTCATGTTCTGCTCAAACTTAATTCAATTTAGACTTCTTCCTGAGTCATAGCGGCATGGCGCGGGGTTGCGTTACCGCTGGGCTCTGAATACATGCAGGAATGTGAATCGCGTCGCTACCCCATCGGGTTCGGTTGAGTAGAACTCCCACGATTCGCAGGAAATAGTGATCGGCACACGCTCTGGTGCATTAAACGACGATGGCTTCGACCAAACCTGGCCAGAAAGCGTTCCTCGCGGATTACGTGACTATCTGCGGGCGGTGCGCTCTAATTGCCACTAGCTGTTGCCATTAACGGATAGCATCCTTGTCACCCAGCATGGTTGGTATCGTTTTCGCCATGATCTTCAAATCAAGTAAAGACGATTGACACTCGATATAGGCAATATCAAATGCCACTCTCATACTGATATCTTCAGGCTTATGCATTGAGCCACGGGATCCGTTAATCGCAGCCCAACCCGTCATACCTGGCTTGATTCGGTGACGGTGCGCGTATAGTGCAACCAGTTCCGACGACTCGACGCCACCGGTCTTCATACCGATAGCATGCGGTCGCGGACCAACCAGTGACATCTCACCGGCGATCACGTTAAACAATTGAGGCAACTCGTCAAGACTTGTCGAACGAAGGAAGCGACCGACACGGGTGATGCGATCATCGTCAGCGGTCACTTGGCGTTCGGCTTTCATATCAGTAGTCTCATGCCGCAGCGTTCGAAACTTCCACACCAGGAATTGCTCGTTATTGAAACCCTCACGCGGCTGTCGAAAGAACACAGGTCCAGGACTGTCAAGACGAATCACCAACGCAATCAACATCATCGGGATGCCAAAGAACAACAGTGCAAAAAACCCAATCACGAGATCCTGCATCCTCTTCGCGAAAGCTTTGCGCGTCGAGCCGTTTTTAGTATGAAGGGGTGCCAGGGGTGCGTCCGCGATCTGCTCAATGGCGTCCGCACGACGGTTTGCATCAACGTCGTCAAGGTACATTGTGATGGGGTTAGGGAGCTTTTCCAAACGACCCATGATCTGCTGGACGCGCTGAGTGGCAGACTGATCAATGGTAACGACTATAAGGTCAACGCAGGGCATGATCCGGTGCGTAAGCATCGTATCAGTCGTACCGAGCACAGGCACACCAAGCATGTGGGGTGGTGATCGATCAGCACGATCATCAAACACGCCTAAAATATTCATATCACGCCGGTCGATGGTTGTTGAAATAAATTCTTCAGCCTGATTGTTGGCTCCAACGACAACTACGTTAGGTATCAAAAGCCCTTTTGACCGCCACCTGGCCACCAGGGACCACCAAATCACGTGCAAAAGCAGCATGCCAGCGCTACTGATCAAACCAAAAAGCAGTAAGTCACTTAGCTGACTCTGTTGCGAGGAGATTACCGCATGGCAGACGGAAGTCGCGCTAGCGCCAGCAAGAAGGGCGAGAAACAGACGGGACAAATGGTTGAGAAAACGTTCGTTTCGACCGAAACGGTACATGTCAAGAACCAACAGCATGAACCAGGTGCAACACACACCAGCTACCACCGGGACTAAAACAAGTAATGCTCGATCCGTGATCTGCTGAATAAAGAAAACTGTCACACAGATCAGGACCAGTGTGTCGATAGCATGGAAGTAATGGCCAGCGAGTCGCAGATCCTGGTGCCGTCTGACACTTACGAGCCGTTCAGGCCGGAGTGAACCACGTTGCGTAAATGAATCCTCATTCCGCTCAGGAGTCGGCTGAGTTTCAGCTTCCCATGACATTGTGTTTTCTCGACACTACCTCTCTATCCAACTATCGATATCGGAAAGTATCGTGAAATACTGGAGTCGCGTTTCCTGCTAAGCCAAAGAAATTCACGACATGCAACATTTGTCATCGCTGGTTACATGCTGCGCTCTTTTGGATTTGTGACGCGTTTCTCAAGTGCAGATGGCGGGGTCGGACCATCGAAACCAACTGAATTCAATGAACTCTTGTAGTCATTTCAAACAATATAGATGCTTAAAATCAATTTCTAGCATCATTTTGAGATTTAAGGTTAAGGCACTGACGATCATTTTCAGGACAATGAGTCAGAACTTAAAACGCATTTTCGAGGTTAAAAATGCATGTTGATGATGGGAGCAGACCTCAATAAGCTATTGAAAGTTGTTGCACTTGGAAATTGAATTCACGGAATCCTAAGACTCCTTTTGGTTGAGAATACAGCACAATACTCTTTATTATTTATAACGTGTGATGGTCTGATCCGGCACTCTCGACACTTTATCTAAACCGTTTCATCCACTCCAAACCAACATCAGTACTGTTACGCGGTGTATATTCAGCACCGAGATACCCTGTCCATCCAGCATCAACCAATGCTGGAAGCAGGAACCCGTAATCGATCTCACCTGCATCCGGTTCACCCCGGTCAGGAACGGCGGCGAATTGCACGTGACCAATCAAGTGTTTGCATTCGTTAAAGCGATTAAGTAAATCACCTTCGCTTATTTGCAGATGAAAGCAATCAAACATCATTTTTATATTCGATAACCCCAACGCTTCGATTGTTTCAAGAGCCTGTCGTGTTGTTGATAAGTGATAACCAGGTACTGAGCGGTGGTTGATAGGTTCGAGCAGCAATGTAATTTGCGCTGAGGACGCCTTTTCAGCTGCATAGCGTAAATTCTCACGAAATACAGATTCTGAATTATTTTGTCTTCCAGTTTTTCCCGCCATTACATGAACATTTCGGCAACCAATGGCTTTAGCGTAATCTATGGCCTGATCTATCAGTGCGCGTGCTTCGGCTTCGCGATCGGGTTGCGCGGCCACGCCAAAGTCATCAGCACCGTTTTTGCCTACATCTGTATTTAACCCGAGCATCGACAGGTTGGTCGTCTTAAGCGCTTCGACGACATTTGATTCGAGTGTGTCATACGGGAAATGACACTCAACAGCATCAAATCCGGCTTCGGCTGCTTTGTGAATTCTTTCTACAAGTGGTAGCTCTTTCCAGAGAAAACCAAGATTGGCAGATAACTGTAATTTAGGCATGATCGGTAAACAGGATGTTAGGTAAAGAGCGAGTAACTTGTAACATTAACAATATTCAGAATCACCGTTTTCGGTTTGCACCATAAGCCGGAACGCCAAACGTGTTATGACAGATTTCCGCTAATCGTGCTACACCGGCTTCAATCGTGTCTTCATCCGGATAGGCGAAACACAAGCGGATAAACGATTTGGAATCGCTCTGCAAAGACCACTCATGACCGGGGTTAATTGATACTCCTTCCGGACCGGCTACGGATGCCAGCTTCTGCGTATCAACCGTTGAATCAAACTTCACCCAGAGGAAAATACCCCCTGGTGGATACCAGTATTCAACTGTAGAACCAAACTCCTTGTCCAATGCACCCGTTAAAGTGTCAAGCTTTCTCTTTAACGCCTGATTAACAGACGTTACATGATCATCGAAGTGTTTCGGACAATATTCTGCGAGTAGAAGTTGCTCGAGTGCGCCCGAACCGGCATCCGTTTTCAGTGCAAGCAAATGCCCCATCAACCGCCAGGGTGCAACAACATAACCAACTCTTAGTGCCGGTGAAATCGTTTTGGAAAACGAGCCAATATGAATCACACGGGTATCGGTATCCAGACCATACAATGATGCCGGTCTTTGCCCATCCCATATCAGATCGGCATAACATTCATCCTCGACTACAGCCACATCGTGTTTAGCCGCAATTTCCAGCAAGGCATGACGACGTTCAAGCGTCATGATACTACCTGTTGGATTATGTACGGTTGGTATCGTGTAAATAAACTTCGGCGACTGCCCGGCAGCGGTCATTCTTGAAAGTGTTTTTTCTAGCTCATCAGTCTGCATACCCTCGTTGTCAACCGGGATAGACTCCATGTCCACACCTAGTTTGCGGAATCGGGTTAATGCGCCACCGTAGTTCGACTCTTCGACAATGACAGTATCACCCGCATCGAGCAAAGCCTGGTTGACGAGATCCATGCCCTGTAACGAACCACTGGTCAGGAGAATCTCATCAGCACTGCAGGTCATTCCCGAGTACCGTTCAAGTTTACTTACAAGGTATTCGCGCAATGGCAGGTAACCTTGTGGTCCGGACAACAATCCATAGCTGGCCAGATCACTACCCGTTTTCTGCATACCAGCGGTTACAGCGGCAAGTAAATCATCAACAGGCACAGTTGCACGGTCAATATGGCCACCTACGAAGTTGTACTGCGGAAATCCCGACCAGGGATTGTCCGCTATGGCGGTGGCGGAAGATAGCAAGCGTTCAAAATTCATTTAACGGGACCAGTGTTAAAATTAGCGGTATAGATAACTAAAAGACTTTTATCGTTACTTCGCCTCATTATACCGTCCGATTATGGATAAAACCCCTCCAGATTGCGCGTCAGAGATATTATCGGTCCACGAGATGTATGAGGCTGATCGATTAGCACTGAGCGACGTACCCAACAGCTTTACATTAATGCAGAACGCGGCACATGCGGTTTTGGAGGTCTCACTCGGACTATTGGATAACAATGACCGTGTTGCCGTCATCTGCGGTATTGGCAACAACGGTGGTGATGGTCTTTTGCTATCAGCACTATTACAGTTGCAAGGTGTACCTGTTTCTACAGTTTTATGTGCTGATCGAGATCGACCGATAGAACTTAAGGGCGATGCAGCGCGTGCTCTCGACTGGTTTCAAACACAAGGCGACGGCAAACTCCTGACACTGGATGACCTGAACATCGATCAGGTTATTCAGCAATCAGGCAGATCTGCCCAATCGCAACAACAGCCGCTCACCTTGCCCTCAGAATTCACTGATTGTCGTCTGATCATCGACGCAGTTTTCGGCGCCGGATTATCAAGACCTGTCACCGGCAGGCTCGCAACTTTGATTGATGTATTGAATGCCTGGCGCACAGCTAACAATTCTCATCAGCAACGTAAGATGATACTGAGCATCGACTTACCCAGCGGGATTAACGGCGATAGCGGGCAGATATGCGGGACTGCACTAGCAGCTGATCACACGGTGACATTCTTTCGCCACAAGCCGGCACACTGGCTTTATCCGGGACGTTCGCACTGCGGTACAATTCATCGGCGTGATATCGGTATTTCACCTTCGGTACTCACGAAACTCAAGCCATCGTGTCATGCCAACAACCCCGGGTTATGGCAACAAACCATCCCCAGCCCGTCAGTTTCCGACCATAAATACCGGCGTGGTCATGTGTTGGTTCAAAGCGGTCCAGTGCATGCTACGGGTGCTGCACGTTTGTCAGCACTGGCTGCCTTACGCGCCGGTGCCGGTGTCGTCACAATGGCGAGTCCGACAGAGGCGATTCCGATTAACGCATCCCACTTGACAGAAGTGATGCAAACCATCGTTGACAACGAACATCAGTTTAGACAGCAACTGGAAGATAACCCGTTTGATTGTGTTGTTCTGGGACCCGCCAACGGCGTGACAAAGGAACTGGCAGACAAGGTTTGCATTGCCTTGAACGATAGCAACGGGCCACATGTTGTATTGGACGCTGATGCATTGTCGTGCTTTGGACATTCAGGAGTTGAACAACCGGAATCTCTGTTTTCGATGATTCAACACAGTAATAGCATCGTTGTGATGACACCGCATGAGGGGGAATTCGATCGGGTTTTCGGGCAGCAGCAAGAGATCAATGAATGCACCGGCAAGCTGGAAAGAACAAAACGAGCGGCTGCGTTGTCAGGAGCGATTGTAGTTCACAAAGGTGCAGACACTGTAATAGCGTCACCGGATGGTAAAGCAGTTATCAACGCTGACAGTATCCCACCGGCTGCGCAGTGGCTGGCAACAGCCGGGTCCGGGGATGTGCTGGCTGGCACGATTGCAGGATTATTGGCGCAGCATAAGCTAAATTCGATAGCGATGAACACGACTCGCAAACACCTGGCAACCGAAAGGAGTTCACCGACTGAAGCGCGCTTGTCCGGGCATGAAATGGCTTTTAAGCGCACATGCTTTGCTGTGTGGCTGCATACGAAAGCCGCGCAAAATGTTGGCCCCGGCTTGATCGCAAGTGATATACCTGCGCAATACGGTTCAGTTGTTGAACCGTTTTTTTCTAACTAAGCCTTGTTGGCCAGCAGCTCATAATTTTCGTCCGAGAAAGGCATCGTCTGCCCGGTTTGCGTATCAAACAACGAGCGATCGATAGTGCTCAGGTTTCCTTGATAGACGTGGACTGCCAGTGAATCCTTATCATTTGCACAACTCACGGAGTGAATTGCTGTCGGCCCGAATTGCAGAACTTCACCGCGTTTTATCTCTATAACAGATTTCTTTTTCAATCCACCGTCGTTTGTCTTCACCCACAGAGTGTTACTTTCGATACCCTGATAGACTGCGATCGTGGCAACAATCTGATGATCGTGTGCCGGTACTGTAAAACCGGGACGATAACGGCAATGCCATATGGACACGCTTTCGTCCTCAAACAGCAAGCACTCATCTTCCTCGTAGTCAGGTATCGGGACATTGTTCTCTACAACATCTTCAACCCAGCTTTTCAGAAAGGATTTAATCAGATGATTGGCATCATCCTTAGTTGCTGCATTTTTTATTTTTTTTATCAAACTTTCCATTGATGCAATTCTGGTTGTTTGACAGTTGTTAGCGGGTAGTTAGAAGCCATCTCAAAATCGATCGGGGACGCCGAGTCCTGCAAGCTGATCCGGCGTTGTGTGCCACTGTGTGCTGCTCGAGCGCCACACACCTTGTCTGAGCGCACAATCTCAATTTTGAGATGGCTTCTAGCAATAGCAATCTGCATTACGCACGGGAGTCTGCTCTGTCAAGAACCTGTGGCAGCACACACAACATCTCGTATAACAAGTTGGCGGCGATAACAGCCGTTGATCCACTGGTATCATAAGGCGGAGACACTTCGACCAGATCGCAACCCACCAGATTAAGGCCTGCACAACCGCGTATGATCTCCAGGGCCTGAACAGTAGTAAGACCGCCAATCTCGATTGTACCTGTGCCCGGTGCGTAGGCTGGATCAAGGCTGTCAATATCATAAGTCAGGTATACCGGCCCCTGCCCCATCTGACTGCGTACTTCTGCCATCAATGGTGTCAGCGATTGATGCCAGCATTCCTCTGCCTGCACTACCCGCATACCCTGCTTTCGCGGCCAGTCAAAGTCATCATCCGAATAGCCGGTAGCGCGCAATCCAATCTGAATACAGCGCTTACAATCCAATAGACCTTCTTCAACAGCGCGACGAAAAGGTGTGCCGTGTGCGATCTCTTCACCGAACATATGCTCATTGATATCAGCGTGCGCATCGACATGAACTAATCCAACCGGCCCATGTTTTTTTGCCATCGCACGTAATATCGGCAATGTGAGGGTATGATCGCCCCCGAGACCCAGTGGTATCACAGGGTGCTTAAGCAGTTCAGTGTAGGTTTGTTCAATCAGTGCAACTGATTTTTTCAAATCAAACGGATTGGTGGCAATATCACCAACGTCTGCAATCTGTATGTGATCAAAAGGTGAAATTCGCGACCACATGTTGTACGGACGTATCATCACTGATTCTGCGCGAATCTGACGTGGCCCGAAACGCGTACCGGCTCGATGGGATGTGCCAATATCCATCGGTATACCCACAAAGCAGGCATCAAGACCGGCTGCGCTCTGAGCCGCAGGCAAGCGCATCATCGTACCCGGGCCAGCAAAACGCGGCATATCGTTGCCACCCAGTGGCTGGTTGTATTCGGTCATTGGCTAAATTGGTTGGACATTCGGTATATCACTCATAAAAACACAGTGTTTTTATACCCGGCTCTTAGCCATCGATAGGCTTGCAAGTGCCAGATACCCCGTCCATGATGAAACGGTTATTACGTCAGAGACCTGCCCGGCATCGCATACAATCAGAAGATCTTGCCGGGATTCAGGGTAGCATCAGGAACAAGCGCTGAGCGAACGCGTTGCATTACATCCAACTGATCAGCTGATCGGCTTGAAGGCAGAAAGGCCTTCTTCTCCAGACCGATACCGTGTTCAGCCGAGACTGAACTGTTGTTAAATTCGGCTGTTACCTGATAGACAACCGATTCAAAATCATGGCGTCGAGCATGCTCTTCATCGTTGTTTGACAATGTGATGTGCAGATTTCCATCACCAAGATGGCCGAAAACAAACACCAGTTTATCCGGCCATTGCTCGGCCATAGCCTCACGCAAACGTTTAACGAATGGCGCAATGTCTGGCAGTTCAAACGATACATCAAAGGACTGTATATGTCTGCCGTACTTTCTTAAAGGCTCACCGTTCTCACGTATGTCCCAAATCTCACGCCTTTCTGCTTCGGAAGATGATAGAACGGCGTCGACAATGAGCCCTTCCTCCAATACAGTTGATAGTGTTTCTTCCAGCGGATTGACATTATCACCAGCACGCCAGACTCCACACTCAATAATGGCGTAAACCGGATAGGCCTTGTCTATCGGTGCACGGATACCGGCAGCTTGCGTTTTTTTAACGTAATAGTCTTCCCATAAACCTTCAAAAGACAACAACGATGCTCCCAGTTGCTGCCTGCATCGAGTCAGCACAGTCAACAAGTCATCGACACTGTCCGCTGCAACCAGTGCAGTGTGCTCGCGTACAGGCTTTGGAAACAATTTGAACACCACTTCGGTCACCAGGCCGAGGGTTCCCTCACTGCCAATAAATAAATGTTTTAGATCATAGCCGGCATTGTTCTTCATTAGCGTATTCGCGGCATCAACAACGGTACCGTCGGCAAGTACTGCCGTAAGACCAAGAACATTCTCACGTGTCATGCCGTAGCGGATAACACGAATACCACCAGCGTTGGTCGATACAATACCCCCCAATGTGCAGGAATCACGCGACGGGATATCAACACCCAGCATCAGGCCATGCTCTGCAGCTGCCGCATGCGCAGCTGCGAGTGTTACACCGGTACCTGCTACCAGTACTCCCTGCACCGGATCGACACGTATAATTTTGTCGAAACGCTCAAAACTAACAATCAGGTTATCAGCTTCCGTTGCGGTCGCGTCAACCAGGCCGGTCAACCCACCCTGAGGCACCATAACAATACGATTAGCGTGGGCAATACGCGCAACCTGCGCCAGTTCTTCAGTGGTTGATGGTCGCACTAGCAGGTGCGCACGCTGACTGTTTTCACACCAGCCGGGGCTGCGTAACGCGATTTTCTCTTCGCCGAGTACGTGATCCGCACCCACAATAGCAGCAAGTTTGTCGAACAGGTTGTTTGCTTTAGACATCATTCATCATGGGTTTTAATGGAACGAAGCCATGCGTCAACGACTGCATCACTTGGCATGCGCCAGTCACCACGTGGAGATAAACTGAGCGAACCCACCTTCGGTCCGTTTGGCACATCGTCACGCTTGTACTGCTGTGAGAAAGCTCGTTTGAGGTTTACCGTTAACCAGTGAGTCAGTTCTTCACGTGTATAGACTTTTGACCATCCCTCAGCATTTTCCGCCAGGTACAGTACTTTCGCCGGCGAAGAACCGTGTCGCGCCAGGTGGAACATGAAAAAGTCATGTAATTCGTATGGCCCCACCTCGGCTTCAGTGCTCTGCGATGCTTTTCCACCCTCTGTGGGAGGTAAAAGCTCGGGCGATATTTCAGTGTCAACAATCGACGTTAATGTGTGTCGAATATCGCCTTCAAATTCATGATTGGCAACATAATCAACCAGAAATCTGACCATGGTTTTAGGTACCGAGCAATTGACGTTGTACATGCTTTGGTGATCAGCATTGTAGGTACACCAACCTAACCACAGTTCGGACATATCGCCAGTACCCAGCACAAATCCCATATTCATCAACAATTCTGTGCGACGACGCGCCTGTACGTTTTCGAATGTCAGATCACGACGTTCGGCATCAGGGATGTTTTGCAAAGCCTGAACAAATTCATCCATCGGCATACGCTTATCCGGACTACTGTTGTCCAGTTGAATTTTCCCGAACGGCTTATAACCTGTAGCCTCTGCAAGTTCGTGGTATTCAAGAAGGGCTGCCTCACAAATATCAAGTTCGATGCACGTGACCCCTAAATACTTCATCAACGTACGTGCATTGTTCAAGGTGTGCTCTGTTGTACCAAAACCGGGCATGGTGACAGCAGTTATATTTCCGCGCGGTAAATCCAGCGCGTCAAATGCACGGGTTGCAACCAGTAACGCCAGAGTTGAGTCAAGTCCGCCTGATACACCTATGACAGCTTTCGGGTTTTCACCGAGACATTCAAGACGCTTGGCCAGCGCCGCCGTCTGTATACCAAACACTTCGGTACATCGTTGCTCCAACATCCCTCGATCGGATGGCACAAACGGCATGGCATCGACCGGATTAACCAGATCATTTGTTTGCGTATCCAATACAAAGGGTATGCGGCGATAGTCTTCGCGATCAACATAACGTAACCCGTCAACATAGGATGTCGTTGTACGTCGTTCCGTCAGCAGACGCTCCACGTCTATGTCCGCCGTTATGGTATAGGCTTCACGCTGTGTGGGTTTGCTGTCTCCGACATACCCGGATTCCGTTAGTAAATGGCCTGCTTGCGCAATTAACGAGTGACCGCCATACACGACATCAGCAGTGCTCTCGGTTGGAGCGCTGCTGCTGTAGACATATCCGGCGATGCATCGGCCTGACTGACCGGTGACGAGATTTCGGCGATATTCAGCTTTACCGATTGTCTCCGGCGACGCAGAAGGATTACACATGATGGTAGCACCGGCGATCGCAGCCAGACTGGACGGAGGCACAGGCATCCACATGGCTTCACAAATCTCTGTATAGACTGCCACTTCAAGTGAGTCGCACCAAAAGCTGTAGATAAGATCCACACCGAACGGTACCCATTGATCACCGAGTAACACACTATCCGGAAGATTGTTATCTGCCGATGCGAAATAGCGGCCTTCGTAGAACTCGTTGTAGGTAGGTATGAATTGTTTCGGCGCTATGCCAATGATTTCACCCGAATTTATAGCAGCAACACAATTGTACAGCGCGTTATCCAGACTGATTGGTAAACCGACTAGCAGTAACTGCTGGCGATCAGAAGTTTGTTCAGCAAGGCGAAGCAGTTGTTCCTTACATTCATCCAGCAACACTTGCTGATGAAACAAACGACCGCAACTATACGAAGAGATACTAAGCTCTGGAAAAACTATGATGTCGGAATCCGGCAACGATTCCCGCACTGACAGGATCTCAGTGGTGTTTCCAACCGGATCAGCGACACGCACCCGTGGTACCGCAC
This sequence comes from uncultured Granulosicoccaceae bacterium, assembly GCA_937951345.1. Taxonomy (GTDB): domain Bacteria; phylum Pseudomonadota; class Gammaproteobacteria; order Granulosicoccales; family Granulosicoccaceae; genus CALFCE01. The sequence goes on along the minus strand of CALFCF010000078.1, from coordinate 17,174 downwards.
TACTGACCCGAACAAAGCCGAAACTTTTATGCATGGTTAATTCAGAATCGCTGTCTTTTTATTCATAACACTGCACCTGACGAACCGGTGGATCGCACCGTACACGCACCACTGACAATGTCAACAACATTGGCGATAGGATGGATAACACATGCCACCTCACCCACGCAACATAATGCTCAATCTACTGTTGGAGCATATTCCATTCCACGCCACAATGTGTATTTCTGCGCGCCATACAAAGTGCAACTTCACAACCGTATTCGGGTCCCACTGACCACAGGACGGAGTTACAGTTGGCTTAACCACTGTTTTCCTTAATTCGTGAAACAAACCATAGAATACCGACACCTGCAGCTGCAAATACCAAGCTTACGGTCAGCGCGGCATCCACATCTGAGCGAAGGCTGTCGGAAAGTTGTCGCGCAACATCGCCGGATGTAAAAAATGTCCCCAAAATGAACAGCATCAGACCAAAACACAACCGTACTGAAAGACTTTGAATTGACAAATACGTAGCCCGGTAATGCGCATCAAGCTTGGGTGCAATGGCAGCCTGAGTGGGTGCCTCGACAATTGCCATGGGCATATTGCGCAAGGTAACCAGCACAAGAACAGCCGGATGCAGTACAAACCGCATCGCAGCAACGACCCCAATCATCAACGCGAGGTTGCCCAGTAACAAGCGTTTGAGGCCTGTCAACTTCAGCAATTTGAGACTGATCGATGCACCAATCACTCCACCGGTCATCGACAACGCTACTATCACACCGGAAATCAACGCGGTGGAATCGCTGTTCAGAATAGATGCAATATTCAATGAACGGATCAACGGTTGGTTGAATTCTGCTATGACATGTACAGTCACGAAGGCAACGATTGCAAACACGAATAACCACAACAACAAGGGGTCTTTAAGTCGCGAGAGACAATAAGATACTTGTGAAAGAAACGCAGACGCCTGCTTGACTTTATGAGGTTCAACAAACTGGTAACTCAGCACCACGGCCGCGATCGCCGCGAGTAACGCAAGAAAGTAAGGTATTCGCAGGCTGATCATGCCACTGGCTCCACCCAACAGTGCGGCTACAGCCATAGAAGCCATACTAAAACGTAAGGATTTAACTTCAAGCTGCGCATACACAGACTCTTTTTCAAGTTCAGACAAGGTGTCAAACAACAGCGCGTTATCACTGCCGGATTTTAACGACATAAACCCAGCCAGCAGACATTGACCGGCTACCAGCCAGTAGTACGGCCCTGCCAACAGAAAACAGAGATACGACAACACAGCAAATAAAGCAGAAAGCAACAAAGTTGGCCGTCTACCAATACGATCGGAACAGTAGCCTGAAGGCACTTCCAGTAGCACGACAACAACATAGTAAACAGCACTAAGGCGCAACGCATCGGAAAGTGATACAAATTCGAGGAAGTACAGAAAAAACACCGGTAGCCACGGTAGAAAACCACAGGCAGCCTGGTACCAGGGATACAAGCGCAGATTACGCTCCAATCTGGAGCTGTGACTCGACGGCTTGGAAAAAGTATCGGTCAAAATGGCACGGTTGACTCAACAGCCAGAGAATTACCGGTCAGTGGATGGCGAAAAATCAGACGGGTGGCATGCAATTTCATGCGACGACGTCGAACTCCATTAGGACCAGCCGAAGATTTCTGCATGAGCTGTGAGTAATTACCGTACATAGGGTCATCCATAATTGGAGAGTTTAGTCCTTTAGGTGCAGCACAGTGAACCCGCAGCTGATGAGTTCTTCCGGTCAGTGGCCGTAATTCGACTCGACAGCCGTGAGCACTATGCTCCGTTACATCCCTTTTCATTATCTGTTTTTCCATTGCTTGCCGCTCTATCACCTGCCATAGCGTAACCGCCTCTTTACCCTGTTGATGGCAAACCAATTGCCGGGGTCGATCACTGTAGTCGGGCCTTACAGGTAACTCAATTCTACCGCGATCAGCCGATGGCGCACTCTCCAGTAACGCTATATAGACCTTTTCGATTTCCCGTCGCTCAAACTGCTGCTGCAACAGACGATGAGCTTTCGCATTCTTGGCGATCAGCAATATACCCGACGTGTCCATATCCAGCCTGTGTACCAACAACGCACCGTCAGCATCCGGCCATTGGTCGTATGCCCAGTCATAAACACTCCGGTTTCCTACCTTCCCTCGAACAGATAAAACAGATGCAGGTTTTTCAATCACAGCCAGCTGGTCATCTTCGTACAGCACGGTAAGATTGTCTGCATCGATTACGTGCACATCATCGAGCGGTGCTACCGACGCTGCAATAGTTGATCTATCAAGCGCACCCGGTCTATCACCGCATCTGTCAGGTACATCCAATATGGACTTGGTCTGTGCAGTCTTATCATCAAGCAAACGAGGTATTAGCTGCCCGCACTTAGATCGACAGCTTGGATAAAACGCACCGTGATGTCTGATTTCTCCGGCTGGCGGTGGTCCCCACCAGAACTCTGCCATCGCTACAGGTTCAAGCTTTTGTTGAACCGCGTAACTGAGTAATTTAGCACCTGCGCATTCACCTGTACCTGCCGGTGGTAAACCACCTGCGTTAAGTCGCCCAACGTCAATGGCACTTCCTGTCCGGCTGACGACCTTAAAGAGCGCAAAATACCGGCGCTGCGCTTCCGATGACAATTGTATGCGCCGGTGTTCAAAGCGATCACGTAACGTACACAATTGATCCAATCGACTTTTGCTGGCTTGTAAATCTTGACTATGCTTTTTATTGACAGCTTTGCGAAGTTTTTTGTCGTCTCTACTTTCCTGATCAAGGCTAGCTGCACTTAGCTTACTATCGTCGCACATTGCTAGTGCGTTTGACACTGTTAAGCAGTTGCGCATCCTTTTGCGCCTGGCTCGTTTCAACTGCAAACATCCGGTTAGTTTTTGGTGTTCTGATGATTGCTCAGCCAATAACCGCAGGTGCTCGGTCTGTAGACGAGAAAGACGACGATCCACAGAAAGAAAATCACGTAAATCCTTCAACGAGTTCAGCGTGGTTTCTGTCTGTGCAAGCAAGTTTTCTGCGCCTGATACATCGAATGGTGGCGGAACGAAACCCGGCACGTCCCAGCACCCGTTAAACTTGCCAGAAAAGGCGCACAGATAGCGATATTCGTCTTGTAAACGCACAACCAGAACACCGAACATCTTCCCTTCTACAATTGACTTATTCAGATCCTTTTGTAGCGCGGACTGTAATTCCCTGGCTGCGGTCTTCGCAAGCATTGAGACATCATTTGCAAACGGTGTTAGAGCAGACACTGAAGCCGTGTCGAAACGATCAACGTTTGATGCAGGACTGAAATAACGAAGTAGTGTTTTACACATAATCCATTCAGAGATACGCACGAACTTCAGCTAACAGATGACTACGTTCAATGCTTTCACGAGCGACCAAGACGATCAATGAAACGCTGATTGAATTCAACATAACCGTCACTGCTGTGTACGATAGCTTTTTCAATGCGACTATTCATCTCTGGTAAGCGATAAAATGGCACGGCCGGATAAACGTGGTGCGCCGTATGAAACGGCATATTCCATGTAAACCATCTGATGAAAGGGTTTGTCAGTACAGTACGTGTGTTACCGAACATATTGTTACCCGTGTCGCAATCAGCATGCTCTGCCAATAAATAAAGCCGCAGAAACGGCTGCCCAATGATTCCCGGAATAATCCATAGCCAAAACACAAGAAAAGAACCCGACACCAGACTGATAACAAAAACTAGTGCATAGACTGTCAGCATGATACGAATTTCGCGACAAACGGCAGAACGACTTGCCTCGGGAACAAATTCATCTTTGATACGATTGAACATTCCATTAAACAACAATTTGTAGCTGGCAAGCCATATCCCCAATCCAGAGACGTGATACGCCCACTGTATTCGGGTTTTAGGTTTTGCAATCGCCAGCTCGGGGTCACGCAACGGATCTTGTGTATAGCGATGATGCGCGAAATGGAAATAACGAAACCACCGCGGCGGCAGCAACAATAACAGACCGCAAATACCAGCCACACTGTGATTCAGACGACGAGACCGAAAAGCCGTTGCATGCGTGCATTCATGCATTAAATGAAACAGACACACCAACAGAATACCGAGCGCCACCACTGCCGCCGGCCAAAAATAAAAGCGATTGACAATAACCACGACGCAAAACAACTGCAACGCAACAACACTGCTCAAACGTAAGCCAGCATGCCAATTGGTGCGTGCTGTCAGATACCGTCTGTCTTGAGCCGTTAGCGTTCCGAGAAAATGCTGATAATCAGATCTTGCGTTCGTTGATGAAGTCGTTGAAGACATGATACCTGTGTCCGATTTTGTGATCCGGACTGTCTACCCCTTAAGTTCAAACGGTAACAACTGCTGATTCAGACGTTTACGGGCGTTATTGAACTCACGCTCAACGCGATTGACCAATTCTTCAACAGACACCACATCCGTCACAGCACCAATACCCTGCCCGGCACCCCATATATCTTTCCAACTCTTGGTTTTTTCACCTTCATCGCCGAAATTCATTGCGGTTGGATCAGACTCTTCAAGATCATCAGGGTCCATACCCGCAGCAGTGATAGACGGCTTGAGGTAGTTACCGAGAACACCGGTAAAAAGGTTGGTATATACGATGTCATCTGCAGCGTGTTCTGCGATCATACGTTTATAGCCATCCACTGCATTGGCTTCATGGGTCGCGATAAATGCTGAACCCATGTATCCACCGTCTGCCCCCATAGCAAGCGCTGCCAGTAACGAATCCCCTTTCGCTATAGCTCCGGATAGATACAGCGGACCGTCATACCAGCTGCGAATTTCCTGAATGAGAGCCATCGGTGACAGTGCCCCCGCATGACCTCCGGCACCAGCTGCTACCGCCACCAACCCGTCAGCCCCTTTGTCTATAGCTTTATGCGCGAATTTATTGTTGATGATATCGTGTAACACAACGCCGCCACCGGCGTGCGCTGCGTCATAGACTTCAGGTCGCGCACCCAGCGATGTTACCCAAACCGGTACTTCGTGTTGCATACAAATTTCCACATCACGCTCAAGACGCGTGTTGGAACGGTGCACAATCTGATTTACTGCATAGGGAGCTGCCGGCTTATCCGGGTTCGCTTGATTATGACGATCCAGAGCTTCTTTTATTTGTACAAGCCAGGCCTCCAGACTCTGGCCATCTTTTTCACGCGCATTCAGTGCAGGGAAACAGCCGACAATACCAGCCTTGCACTGCGCGATAACCAGTTCAGGTCGCGATATAATGAAAAGTGGACTGCCAATCATTGGCAGACGCAGACCAGATAAAGCATCAGGAAGGTTAGGCATATCTCTTTTTTAATTTATCTCTTTTGTGATTTATCTATTTTGCGATTTTATTGTTTGTCGTCGACGGTACTGACAATACCCTTCGACAACAGATCCTGTATTTCTGCCTTATTGATACCGATTTCTTCCAGTATTTGCACACTATCGCTTCCGACAGCAACAGCGGGCATTGGCAGCGCTGTCTGACAGTCGGTAAACCGTGGTGCCGGCATCGGTTGATCAGCGCCTTGTGGTGCAAACGCATTGCGTGCAGCCATATGGGAATGGAATCTGGCCTCTGCTGGGTTCAATACCGGCGCAACGCAGGCATCACTACCCGCAAATAATTCAGCCCAAAAATCGCGCGGTTGGCTGGCAAACTTTTCTGTCAACAGCAGGCGTATTTCAGGCCACTGAGATTTATCCTCCCGCTCACCTACTGCCGCCAGGTCTATACCCAACAAATTCAGCAATTCATGCCAGAATTTTAGTTCAAGTGCAGCAACCGTAATCCATTTTCCGTCGGCGCAGGTGTATACGCTATACCAGGGCACGCCGCCATCCAGCAGATTCGCAGCACGCTGATCCTGCCAATTACCTTGAGCACGCCATGCGTGAATGAATGTCATCAAGCTGTTGGTACCATCGCAGATCGCGGCATCCACAACATCACCGTGCCCCGTGCGTTGCGCCTTAAGCATACCGACAACCAGGCCATAAGCCAGATACATTCCCCCACCGCCAAAGTCGCCCAGCAAATTCATCGGGAAAGAAGGCGGACGATCCACGTCACCGGTTGCCCATAAGGCACCGGTCAAGGCGATATAATTGAGATCGTGCCCGGCACTATGTGCTAGTGGCCCTGACTGCCCCCAACCGGTCATTCGACCATAAACAAGCCCAGGGTTTCGCGCACTGCATACATCCGGCCCCAACCCAAGTCGCTCCATTACACCGGGACGAAAGCCTTCAATCAATGCGTCCGCAGAATCAATTATCTGCAACGCAACCTCAACGGCTTCAGGAGATTTAAGGTTCATCGCCAGTGACCGGCGACCACGGGACATAAAGTCGTTCGCTGAGGATACCGAATCCTGACCGGCTGGCGGACGATCGATTCTGATAACGTCTGCGCCCATATCCGCAAGCATCATTGCAGCAAACGGTCCCGGGCCGATACCGGCAAATTCGACAACGCGCAAACCTTGCAGCGGACCATTAGATCGATTAGACCCACTAGTCACATTTGCTCCATTTACCCTAGCGCTGTCCGAGCTAATCGACACGATCAATCATCATCCGAACAACATTCAAACACGAACGGCAACCGCGACAATCAGGCTGTTGCCGCATGTCATTCACACACCAGTAAGGCGCTAACCTACGACAGGTCCCGGCACCACAGTTACCGAAGCCAGCTTGTTTTCTGAGGTGGTAATAGAAATCCGGCTCTTCAGTTGCTGTTGAACAGATCGATCGAAATGACCATAGCCGGTTGATACTGCTGCACTGACAAGTGAGTAGCCTGCATCAACAGTTGCTGGCCGGGAGGGATACGGCTGCAACGGCACTTCTGTTGATTCGCCGGGCATCAGAGTCAGCGAGCCATGATTCAACAGGTGCGCAAAGTCGAATTCGCCACGCGGCAACGAAACACGCGCCGGTGCTATTTCAGTTATCGTTATGTTGTGCTGACTTTTGTTAGTTAGAACCACAGCCAGATCATTGCCCGCCCAGCTATGCCGGACTTTCAAACTGATTTGGTCCGATGTTTCGTTGGGATTTTCTACTGTGGTGGAAAGCGCATTTGCATTATGCCTATAGTCGCCACAAGGCACTGCCTGAGAAACACTCGCCATACCAGCTAACGACACACCGGACAACGATAACGCACTAACTTTCAGGGCACGTCGGCGTCCGCGATCAATTGATGATTCGTTGTTGAGTGACGTTTCAACATCACTTTCAGCTTCACTTTTACCTTGCAGTTTTTGATCTTTGGTAGACATCGTTTTCTCCGGGCCGTGTTTCAACAAAGAAACAGTGGCGTTTGCATAGATCCGTAACGACATAATACCGAATCCATAAAGAGGAAGTAGTGTTGCATGCAAAATTTCTTAAAAATTCGTGGTTTTGGAGACAATATGAAGCCATTGGGCGAAATCAGCGACAAATATACTTTTGCCACCGGTTATAACGGAACACCAATGTAGTTAATTACTATCGAAAATAGTGTAGTAAAATAAGCGAACGCAAGCACGAAAACAGATAACCTGCCTCGCTGAAAACTCCCCCTGATCTATCGGCAGAATGTGGACTAGCAACCGATTGGCGGTAATTAAGACTCACAAATGATTTTCGGCAGAGTACGTACTGAAGATGCTGAAGGGTGTTTACTCGCACATTCACTCCGGATAGCGTCCGGTCGTCTGCGAAAAGGCACATTACTGACGAACGTATAGTTCAAAATCAGACTTACGCTCAGTCCGCTGCCGCTATCCTGCCATCTTCATTCGAGCGGCGCTTTTTTAGATGAGAGAACCACAATGAAGGGAACAACCGGGTGCCGGGTAACGGCCATCGTTCTGGCAGCCGGTCAATCCCGTCGTTTTGGTGATAGGAACAAACTACTGACGAACAGCAAAGGAAAACCCATCATTCAACGAACGCTGGAGAATCTGTTTGCCAGCGATATTGACAACACACTTGTCGTCACCGGTCATCAGGCAAACATTGTTGAATCGCTATGCCAAACAATCGCCGATCGACACAAGCATAAAATAGCGTTTATACATAACCGTGATTTTAACGCCGGCATGTCCACTTCACTCAAGTCAGCGATAACACATCTGATCAACAACGAGGGCATTCTTACAGACAACGTACAAGATAATTTTGCAGTACTGGTGACCCTGGCTGACATGCCGGATGTCAGCACAAACACTTACAATACATTGATTACAGCAACAAAACAGGCTGAGCAAGAAAAAAGCACCCTGACTGAAAGCACTCAGACACTGGTTTTTGCGCCCACATTCAAAGGACATCGGGGCAACCCGATAATCATTAAACCCGAAATATTCGATATGATTTTGGACATAGATGGCGATGTGGGTGCACGTCATTTGCTTAAAGAGCACCAGGCCATCGTTCAGGATGTACCGGTTGAAGATGCCGGAATTTTAATCGATATCGACACGCAGGCTGATCTACAACAGAACGAATCCGACCTTGACTTATGAGTATAAAAAACAGTGACGAAGAAGTCATAACGGTCGCGCATAACTGGCTAACAAGCGGACACACAGTATCTCTGGTTACCGTTGTGCAAACCTGGGGTTCTTCACCCCGCCCTGTGGGTTCTATGGCGGCAGTTCGCGATGACGGCGAATTGGTAGGCTCAGTCTCCGGTGGGTGTGTAGAAAAACAACTCGCTGAAAGCATTATCAAAAACCGGAATGAAACCTCCGACCTCTCGAACACCCAGCATGCTGCAACGCCTAATCAGGTGGTGACCTATCATGTAGACGATGATCAGGCGCTTCGCTTTGGTCTCGCCTGTGGTGGTGAATTGGCATTGGTATTTGAGCAGCTCATTGATGCATCGACCTTAGCCGATCTGTTGGATAACATTACCAACCGGATATCCGTCGTTCGAACACTTGATACAGACTCAGGGCATATCTCATACCAGCCCTATCAACGCGAACAGGATGCACAAAGCGCGGAAACCGGAACCGCTATGTTCAGTTACGATGGCAGAACAGTAAAAAAAGTATTCGGCCCGGATTGGCGAATATTGATCATCGGATGCGGCCAGCTGTCACGCTACACTGCTGAGTTTGCGCTAGCGCTCGACTATGAGGTCATTGTCTGCGAACCCCGCCCCGGTTTTAAAGAGGCGTGGTCAGTGGAAGGCGTAACGTTGATTGATCTGTCACCCGATGACGCAGTGTTGGCATATGCTACGGATGCAAAATCTGCCGTACTGGCACTAACACATGATCCAAACGTAGATGATCTGGCACTACTCGAAGCCCTGCCGTCAGATGCATTTTACGTCGGTGCCCTGGGCTCGATGCGCAATTACCAGAAGCGCAAACAACGCCTGTCAGGGCTGGGGCTGGATACGCAGGCTATTGACCGGTTGGTAGGCCCGGTCGGGTTAGATATCGGTAGCCGAACATCAGCTGAAATTGCAATATCTGTTGTTGCCGACCTGATAAAAACCCGGCGTACCCTTCAGACTGACTGAAACGCGTTAAGCGGCAAGTTGTCTGGCATCTTGCGGCAAGCTGTCATCAGCTAGGACACCCTGCAATTCATTCTCATACCCAATCGCATCCACCACGTCTGACGACCTGTTCGCTGTCACAGTTGTCGCTGTAACATCCGCATTGTCAATATAACGACCGTTTTTGGCGACGTATCTAATCTCACCACGTGATATGCCGAGCTCGGCCAACTCTCGATTACTTAGTGCATTGAGCTCATGTATCGCTTGCAACGTACCGAAACTGCGCGCAAGTGAATTCATTCCTAAGCTACCAGCAAACCTGGAAAGTTGTGTGTACATGGCGATCTCCCGCAGAAAACTGTCTGCAATTACCTGTTTGGTGTACACATAATTTACGACCGAAACTGCCTTCTCTCAAACGAAAGTTTCTTTAACCCGACATTAGAAAACCTTAGTTTATTTGCGGTCGATTCAGCGGGCTAACAGACTCACAAGGAGGGGAGCACGACAAAAAAAGGGAGCCAATTCACAAAGGGCTCAGCTGGCTTGAATACCCTGTAACGCGGACACAAAAGTTTAATTCAGCCAGGAGAATTCGCAAATAACAGAATGCCGGTATTCGGCCCTCGTTTACCTCTTAAAGGAGCAACGAAGATAAAACAAGTGTCAGGATTGACGATCCGCCAGCACTTGCTCAAAGTTAGTAAAGAATTTTTTAGCGATGCGCTTGGATGTACCCTCCATAAGCCGGGCACCTACCTGAGCAAGTTTGCCACTTATATCGATGTTTACATCATAGTTCAGCATCGTTCCGTCGGCATTTTCCTCAAGATGAACATCCGCCTGACCTTTAGCAAGTCCGGCCGCTCCAGCATCACCGTCACCGTTCAGTGTGAATTTTTCAGGCCCCAGAGTCGGGTCGATTTCAACTTTACTGTTGAAGCGTACTTTCATGGGACCGAATTTAACTGCGATCAGCGCTTCAAGGTGCCGTTCATCAACCTTGTCGATCTTCTCGCAGCCCGGAATGCTTTGCTGAAGGATGTCAGGATCATTTAGCGCTTGAAAAACCACTTCGCGGGGAAGCGTTATTTGGACACTTTCTTTAAGATTCATTCACACCCAAGCCTCACGCGTTGTGCTCTAACAGACGCGTAGCTGATACGTATTTCATACGAATTCCATAAGTTAAAGGACGTTAACAGACAGATTTACAAGAAGCCATCTTAAAATGGATTCTGCGCGCTGATGCGTCATTGTGTGCCGTTCTGCGCTGCTGCTCATTTACTGCGCTGCTAACTGCGCTGCTCGAGCGTCACACACCATGTTTGAGCGCACAATCTCAATGTTGAGATGGATTCTCGAAAACAGGTCGTCAGCATGTGCCAAAGCTATTGTTGAAAGCACGTGAAGCTGTTAACCACCCAGAAACAGATCCCCAACACTCGGATTAGCCAGCAGCTCATCACCTTTGCCGGCAATCGCTAATTGTCCCGATACGAGTACGTATCCGATGTCAGCGAATTCCAGACCTTTCTTGGCATTTTGTTCCACCATGATGATGGTTTTGCCTTCTCCATGCTGTAGATCATGCAGAATTTCGAACACCATATCGATAAAGCGCGGCTCCAGACCAATTGACGGCTCATCGACCAACAACAGTTCCGGATCCATGACCAGCGCACGGGAAATTTCAAGCAAACGGCGCTCCCCACCCGAGAGCACACCAGCATTGTGTCGGCGCCTGGCTGCCAGTCTGGGGTACTTGTCAAAGACCTGCTCAGCCGCACGCTTCGCCTGCGCCGGCTGGTCTTTAAGAAAACCACCCATCCACAGATTTTCCTCTACCGTCATACCGGGGAAGATGGATTTGTCCTGAAGGATATAGGCGATTCCTGCCTGAGATAATTTTTCGTTGGGTGACAGACGGGTGACATCGCGTTTGTCGTCGCCCTCACCAATCAACACGCGGCCTTTAAAGATGTTATTGAAACCGAATATTGCGTGCAGGATTGTGGATTTGCCGGCACCGTTCGGGCCAATCAGGCACAGGGACTGTTTGCGCCCGACTTTGAGTGTCAGGTCGTGCAGGATTTCCATTTTCCCGTAACCGGCAGTCAGATTTTCCAGTACCACATACGGGTCACCATCGACCAGTCCATCGAGTTGTTCGGTGGTGATATCTTGAGCGATTGCCTGGGTTTGTCGAACAACCTCTTCAACGGATATTACGGAATCGACCGCACCCTGTCCGTAACCTGATATGCGATTGTCATCGTTTGGTTGCTTTTCCATTAGTGAGCTCCAAGATACGCATCAATCACACGCTGGTCTGATTGAATCGCCGACGGAGGCCCTGACGCAAGCAATTCGCCATGTGCAAGGCAATATATTTGATCCGCCATGTTCATAATCACACGCATGTTGTGTTCAATAATAAAAAGCGTGATGCCGAATTCAGAGTTAGCGCGTTTCAGTCGATCGATTAAACCGTTTATCAATGTCGGGTTGATACCGGCGGTTGGTTCATCAAGCAATAAGCAGGTGGGCTCATTCATCAGCGCCATTGCGAACTCCAGCAACTTTTGCTGCCCAAACGATAACGAACCTGATTGCAGAAAACGCTTCTCGTACAACCCGACAAACTCCAGCAAACGATCGGCTTGTTCATAATCAGCGCGGTTGTTTCTACTGAAAATTTCACGCATCGTCATTTTGCGATGCGGCAGAGAAATCAACATGTTTTCGACACAGTTCATTTCGCCATATATTCGTGTCTGCTGAAATGTGCGCAGCAAACCGAGACGTGCTATTTCCTGAACCGGCTTCTTTGATATTTCCTGATTCTCGAACTGAATCGTGCCACTGTCTATCGGGTGGTAACCAACAATAGAATTGAACAACGTGGTTTTGCCCGAGCCGTTCGGCCCGATCAATCCGGTTATCCCACCAGATTCCACAGATATGGATATATCCTTATTCGCCACTACCCCGCCATAGGACTTACTGACATTTTTTGTTTCAATTATCACAGTCATCTGGCAGCTCCTGTCGCATCATTGCTACTTGTTTCAACGCGGATACCAAACCATTCGGGCTTCTTTACCCGTAGCCAACCCATGATGCCGTCCTGGAAGAAAACCACCGTGACAACTATCAGAGCCCCGAGCGCCACCCACTGCCAACCGAGTAGATAGTTCCACGTGACTTCCTTGAACACATGGAAAACGATCGCGCCAACAACCGGCCCCCATAACGTACCCTTACCACCCAGAAGCACACAAACCACCATAAAAATACCGAGGTTTATTGTTTGGTATGCAGTCTCAAGTGGTTCAAAGTGGATTAATTGATAAGCCGAAATGGCACCGGCCACACCGACAAAAAAAGCTGATAACGCCCAGGCAGTCAATTTGTAGCGCAGGGTATGAATACCCATTGCTTCGGCTTTCTCCTCGTCGTCTCGTATCGCGTTTATCGCAGCACCGAAGCGGGTCCGGTAGAGCCAGGACAAAAAGACAAACAATACGACACCTGTGCCAGCGAACAGAAAGTAGAAAAATACCTTGCCCGTCTCAAGGTCGTAAGGGTACACCGGCATAGCGATCCCCTGGCCGGCACCAACCCATTCCCAGTTGGATACCAGTTCGCCTGCGGCAATGGCAACACCCAGAGTACCAATCGCGAAGTACGGACCACGAAGACCAAAGGTGATGAATCCAACCAACACCGCCATCAGCGAGCAGAATAAACCGGCCGCCAGACATCCGAGCAATACTCCACCGAAATACTGCGCATCAGTAAAAGTGTAAATGCCACCTCCGGATGCATTGGTGTACTCGCCAACATTGAAGGCAATGCCGATACCGACAATGGCACAGACATACATACCCGTGCCATAGAAAAAGATATTACCCAGCGAGTTATACCCCATCTGACCACCTGTCATGTCCCAGGTGAGTGCCACGATGATCATTAACCACAAAGTGGCCAACTGAGTTTTGAATGCCGGGAACAAAAAGGGCGCTGCAACAATGAACGCCATCAGCGCAAGATAGAAGGGAATCTTTAAATATTTCATGGTCATCCTCCTATTTCAATGCCTGTCGTGAACGACGCTGTTGCAGCATACGAACAACGAGAACCAGTAACAGCAACAACACAGCGATTGCCTGCTGGTAGCCGATACCGAAGATATGAGATCCGTATTGTTCCAGTACGCCGATGCCGAGTCCCGCCGCAATTACACCCGGCAGATTACCGAGACCGGCCGCGGTTACCACAACGAACGAACGAACGGCATAAGTGATGCCGTAAAACGGCTGGATAAGCCAGACCATGACGATGATGGCACCGGCAGCACCACAAATCGCTGCATTCAATGAAAAGGTAAACGAATAGACTTTTTCAGTGTCGATACCAAGAACGCGTGCTGCCCTAGCGTCCTGCGATGTCGCGCGAATCGCCTGCCCCATACGGCTGAATTTCATGAATAGTACAACGGCGGTAGCTAAAGATGCCGCCATACAGACACCGATCAGTTTAGCGATCGGCACATCAACGAAACCATCAAAGAAATACAAGGTTTCATAGGGCAGTTTGATACTTTGAGTATCGGATCCAAACAGCAGATTGAGAATCTGCGCCATCATGATGGCTATACCAAAGGTTGCCAACAACGATGTAAATAGATCGCGCTCTATTACGCGCGTGATGATCAGCCGGTAGCAAACGTATCCAACTACCCAAAGCACTACGAACGCTGCCGGCACACCGAATAATGCCGGCATACCAAACCCGTGCAACCACCAGGCGACGTAGCCACCAGCAATCACAAAGTCGCCCTGCGCCAGATTTTTTACGTTCATTACACCCCAGACCAGCGCCAGGCCGTAAGCTGCGAGCGCAAACAACGCACCGATCATTAAACCGTCAAGCAATATCTTAATGTTGACGACGGGGAATTCGAGTAGCAAACCAAAGTTGCCGATTATCTTGTCCATGACGGGAGCCCGGAGTTTTATGTTTTTATGTAATGAAACAGACTAAATAATTGCCCTGCTGAACGTCTTGCCGTTGTGCCGAAGAAAGCTTCCGAATAGTGTGTCCGCGTATTGGAGGCATTCATATTGATATGTTATTTATATGATAACGCTACATCGTGTTGCGCTGTAGAGGTTTCTCACAAACTTGCAGTAAAGTTGCTGTTAAGCCAACTGACAATGAAGGTCTGATATTTCCCTATGGAGCTTCAATCGCGACTTCAATCGCAACTTCAATCGCAAAAAATATTGACTGAGCAGACGGCTACCGGAGACCTCACGAGAGTCTCTGATGGAACAATTTCAAGTCAACCGAAATTTGATGGCCATGATCTGACCTACTTCGTGTGATAGCAAAGGTGTTCAATTCAAACGTATTGTCCTGAGCGGGTTCAGTGGCCTAAGCCTTGCGCGCGCGATTGGTTTATCCACTCGCAGCCCGACGCAACACCAAATCACCGATCTCAAAAGAAAAAAAGGTCGCGATGGCGAACCATACGCGACCTTTTCTCAAACACCGCTCCGTCAGCGTCTTACTGCTGAGCTTTACGTGGCCAGTTCAGATCATGTGATGCAAACCCGGATGGCGCAACAACGTTGTACTCACCGTTCTGAATTTGTCGTAACACCATGGGCTTGGCTATGTTGTTACCGGCTTTAGAGAACTTGATGCCGCCGTAGAATGTCGACATGTCAGTCTGTGTTAAAGCCTCTCTAACCGCTTCCTTATCAAGTGTACCGGCACGCTGAAATGCATCCGCAAAAACGTATACCGCTGCAGAAGCCTGCGCGGTCTGGTACGGTACTTTGCGATCAGTATATTCAGGATAAGTCGTCTTGAACTCCTGTTCGTAATTAGCGGCTGTGCCGAATATGTCGTCTTCATAGCTGAGTGTTTCAGCCCACTGCGTGGAACACAGAATATCGTTGGCTGTGTCACCGAACTTACCGGTTACATCGGCCGCTTCACAGTGCGTCAGAGCAATCATCGGCACGTCCACTTTCATCTCACCGATTTGACGGACAGCCGTTGCAGCACCTTTGGAGTGACCACTGACGATCAATACATCGGGCTTGACCAGTTTAACTTTGGTCAGGATAGCACTCATGTCAGCGAGGTCACGTGGCAGCTTTTCATCAACAACGACTTTCATGCCGTACTTGGACGCGTCTTCCAGCACACCTGCGCGAATGTCGAGCGAAAATGGGTCGTTTTCAACAGCAATAGCAACTTTTACATCGCCTGGGTTCTTGCCTTCTTTCTCTGCCATTTCAGCCGCGAGAACAATCGCTGACGCCAGGTACTGCTCGGATGTTGAGAGCACAGCAAACAGGTATTCATAGCCTTTGTTGAACAGTGAGCGTGATGCACCTTCTGCTTCAACCATCGGTATTTTGTATTTCTCTGTGACTGGCGCAATCGCCTTTGTCAGACCGGATGAGTACGGTCCGAGCATGTACTGGACTTTGTCCTGATTGATCAGTCGTTCAGCCAGCGTTGCACCACGGTCACCTTTGGATTCATCATCATAGTAGGTAACTTTGAAGTTGTAACACTTGTCGCCAATTTTGACTCCGCCGTTTTCATCGATTTTTTTAATCGCGAACTCGTAACCGTTTTTAGCGTGAATACCATTGGTAGCGTATTTACCTGTCAGTGATATAGCTGAACCTATGGATAACTCTTCACATTCAGCAGCGTAAGCCGAACTTGTGCCAAACGACAAGGCAAGTGCTGTCGCGGCGGCAGTAGTGGCGAAGCCACTCAGTAATCTAGTGGTTGCTTTCATTTTCTTCCTCCTCGGTACGCGGCACAGGGTTCTTGGCAAAAAATCTGCCTCCGGAACCCGGCCCCGACAATTGAAGCAATTACATTATTTACGTTGGGTCGGATGCGTTGAACCAATAGCAATTACTTCGATAACCCGCAATTACTTCGATAACCCTCGAAGGAAATCACACTGAATATCAACGCCTGAATACATTTGTTGCTGTTTTTTTATTATGTACCCGTCGAAATATATCATACAAGTTGAACAACCATCGCATAACCACAGAATCAGAGGGTTATCAGGCATCGGCGTGCTGGCCGGACGGCAATATCAGGTAAAGCAGTACTTGATTAAGTGAATCAGGGTTGCGCCTGGGGGTTTTTGTCAGCAACTGAGCGCCTGACAAGTATTGTCCAACGGACAATAAGCTTTAACAGATCTTAAACAGGTACGGCAAAATTATGGCGCGCTGATGTTGCGAATCGGTCGGTCAATGGCCGTTTTTCAATCCGCGTTTAACCATTCAGCAGCCTGCATCGCATAGTAGGTCAGAACGCCGTCACACCCAGCCCGTCGAAATGACAGCAGCAGCTCAAACAATGCCTGACGTTCATCCAGCCAGCCATTTAATGCAGCTGCTTTAAGCATCGCGTATTCACCGCTGACATGATAGGCAAATGTGGGCACACCGAATGTCTGTTTAGTCCGTTGGACAATATCCAGGTAAGGCAATCCCGGTTTAACCATAAACATG
>CALFCF010000077.1 GCA_937951345.1 uncultured Granulosicoccaceae bacterium | reverse complement strand
GTCGCAGCTTTTCGCATAACAAACGCTGAAAAAACTACAACAAAAGACACATCAGTAAATATCCGGTTGGCAGGTGCAGTCTTTACACAACTGCAACATACCCCGAACAGAAAACCTTCCTTAGGAGATTTAGCGCCTGATCGGCGGAAGCCTTTACTACAAGGCTTAACCGGAAACTGCGGCGTGCTGTAATTAAACGGCAATCAAAGGATGAGAGGTGATGAGATGCACTTATCTGCAACCACGGGTGCATTCGAAGTTGCAGTGCTGTCACTTGGCTACAGGAGGCACCAGACTGATCAGCTGGATAATTAAGAGCGTGTATTAAGCTGGAAGAGCTTGCACAGTAGCGGGATAAAAAACCGGGCTAATTAGGGAGGAAGCAGCCCGGCCAAAAAGCAATACAGTAAATGTAAGAGAAAATCTCCCTTCGTTACAGCCCCTGTAAAGTTCGCCATGCCTGGAACTTCACAAAAAGGACTGCGTTAGGGAACCTCTGATTTATTGTCTGCGTTGCCAGAGCTGCGTTGAAATTCGGCTCAAAATGCTCATGTATTTGCATATACACTCCGCTTTTTCGCCAAATTTCGCCTTGCCCTGTCTGCCTCGCCTAATAAATCAGAGGTTCCTTAGTTCGTTCTACCCAGGTTCTGTCTTTGAACCATTAGTTACTCTGGCTGCCACCGCCACCGCTACCATCGCTACCATCTGTTGCGAATGTATCCAGCGCATCGTTGAAACCGGCAATATGACCTTCGGCAAACGCATCGCTGTTGGCCTTTTCCCACCCCTGGTCGTAACCGATACGCTTACCAAGCATGTAAGAGGAAGTCAGCACAACAACAACAAAAAGTGCAACGGCCAGAGGCTCGTATATTTTCATGTTGGCAAATATAAACGCAATTAATGAATTGAATCGTTCGATATTAGAAACTATCAAACCGTAAGCATGAAAAATCTATGCTTCAACGATCTATGTTTCAACGATCTATGCTTCAACGATCTATGCTTCAACGATCTATGCTTCAACGTCTAACTATTAAACAGACGCGAGTCATCAGACCAAGCAAAGATTAGCACGGTTTTCAGCTTCAGGAACCTTACTGGTGGCGTATTTCGGTAGCAACTTTTTGACAGTATCGTCTCTTAAAAAAAAACAACGCCAAACCAGACACATAGCAGTTTTACAAAACGTACACAAAACGTACAACCGTTAGTTGTGACAATCCATGTGCTTAGAAGTTGACGCGCCAGATTTTCGTCTTTCGCTGCAAGACTATTTGCTTAGTATCAATCTACTCATTTTAATAGTCGCACCAAACAGCACTGGCATTAATGAATTTACAGCTTTAACGACGGTTTCTATCGCCCGTAGTGCCACCAACCGCTTTGTCAGAGTCTTCTTCCGATGAATCTGGTGCGAGTTTTTTGACTTGTGTTAGTTGCTGCTCAATCCGCTTTTCAATATCCATTTTTGCAGACACTTTGGTTAATCCACCGGTGATCAGCTTTTCTGCCAGCATTTGCAGCAACCGCAAACGGAACAACTTTATAACCAGTGCCAGCAATAACAGGACTATCCCAAGCGGAAGAAAAATCAGCACGAGATAGCCTCGGGACAACGATGAGGTACGCGCCCAGCGAGCGACTGCGCCTGCCTTGAGTGCAATCAGACTGTCCATGGATTTTCTGTAGCGTTTTTCCAGTAACCCATAGCGACGCATCAGCAGCGTCAGTGCCGATTTACCATACAATTTCACCAACACTTTACCGAACGCACGTAACAGCAATAAGGGAAGAAAAAGGATCAGCTTTTTCCAGAAAGACAGCTTGATCAGCAAAGGTGTTGAAGCAAGGACAACGATAAACAGCGCGTAGATTCCCGGGCCAAGTTCGTCGTAGGCAAAACCACCCAGATAGACCACAATCACGGCCAGCAAAGCGAGTAGAGCCTGCCTGACGTTCATCACGTTAACGCTTGCAGCATGGATACATACAGAAAAGGACAGCGTTAACGCGTTGATTTATCGGCTAGGCAGGATGGCAGGACGATCTGCACATCAGGCAGTGAGCTCCTGAATACCGCGCTCGAGCTGATTATCGTTAAGCGCGATCAAACGCTTTGCCTCTTCATCAGGAAAATCTTCACGCAGGCGTTGCTCCAGCAACTGACGTTTGAAGGCACGTGCAGCACGGGAGATATTCAATGAACCGGTTTCCCGGAATAGGTGCTCAGGTGCAGTTTCTTCATAAACATCGGGAGTGACACCCACTCCGTGAATCAACGTATGGTGCGGTGTCGCATAGGCCGCAATCGTTGTACGAACAGCGCCACCGAGCGGCTCTTTCATGTTGAACACTTTTTGAATCAAACCTTTACCGTACGTCGGTGCACCGACAACGACTGCCCGCCCATAGTCCTGCAGCGCACCGGCAACAATTTCTGATGCAGACATGCTGGCTTCATTGACTATCACGGCAAGCGGCAGATCCGTTAATTTGCCACCCTCGTGAGGCAATTCACGCACACCACCGGCCTCGTAGCGTTCACAGTACACGCTTTGCTTGTCAACAAACATCGATGTGATACCGCGCGCTGCTCGAGTTGAGCCACCTGGATTGTCACGCAGATCCAGCACCAGATAGCGCGCACCCTGATTCAATAAATTCTGTAGCAGCGTGCGAGCGGTCGTATGAGTTGCCCCGCCGAAGCGACTGACTTTGAGATAACCGACATCATTGGCAAGCATTTCAGCACGAACATAACGCAATTTGATCTGGCTGCGTGTCGCCGTCAGTCGATAGGTCTCACCACTTGCGTGGCGTAGCTGCATCTCTATGGTCGAGCCAGCGGTGCCTTTGAGAGCTGTTGCAATCTCGCCGCTACTGGCGCCACGCTGATCTTGATCGGCGATACTCAATAACTGGTCACCGGGGATCATTTCGGTTTGCTCCAGCGGCCCGCCCAGCAATGCGCCGATAATCGCCGGGTAATCATCATCAAACGCGCGAAACTTTAAGCCAACACCGAGCAGATTGCCCTTGCGTCGGTTGTAGTACCGTTTGAGTTGATCAGGATTGATATAACTTGCGAAGGGGTCGTTAAAGACAGAGATCGTATTGATTAACACTTCCCGCATAACACCGGCCTGGTAAGTGTCACGGTCCTCACCTGCCGCTGGTTGACGGCGCGACAGACGATCCTGCAACGCCTCAACCATGGAGGCACGTGTCGGTGCTTTACGATCCAGAAACAGCGTCAACTGCGTCGTCGTTATCAGATTGACCGCGCGCAGGAACTCCGAGCGCAATTGCAGGTTTTCAATCTGTTCCAGATCAGCCATTGTTCTATTCGTGGGTAATGTATGTATCTACCGGCAATTGAACACTGCGTTCATTAGGTGCTCATCCCGGTATTGACTCTACTAAATCTAGACGAGCAGCAGACATGCCACAATAAATTCTTGTCGTCATTGCTGCCAAATGACTCCAACTTACAAGAATCAACCAGCATCATTGGCAAATCAAGCGTCAGACAACAGGTAGTATTTTCCCGGCACGCGAGATATTGTGCAGCGATTCAAGTAGCTTGATGACCTGCATCACATGACAGGCGCAGATATCACACGTTTCTGCGATGCACTGAGCAAGCTGCACACTGGCAATTTAACCCGCCTCATGATCGGGCCGTTAACAACATTGCGCGGCATTGGGTATTCAATTTACACAATGCTCCGCAATAGCATCAATACCGTAGAAAAGGGCAAAATCTTCGAAAGGAGGTGACGCAAAGCCACTGGTCTACGAGTTGCGCAAGAGGGGGTTTAAAAAGAGCGCAACTTATGACAGCAGGGCTACCACGGGAAGACACGGGATGTGTCGAGTGATTGCTCGTGATGAACGATTCATTGCAATGAGTAACCACAGGGCCTGAACTGGAAAAATGGAGCTGGCAAGACATCCGTATCTGACGGGACTCAGTCGGAGCTTGCAAACGGGACACTCCAGATAAACCGGTGTTCGTTCTTAACTGCAGAGGGGACCGCTGCAAAGCGAGCAGAGATACGAACAAGTGCGCGACAAGCTGCACGTTGTAACCGGATTAATTAACCAGTCGGGGCGCCACAGAATTCCTTTTCATCGATTGACTGCAACAGGGGCGGTTATTCGCGACCGGCATAAACGACACGCTTATGACGTGTGCATAACAAAAAAGCCGGGGGTACCCATGCCGACACCGGAGACGGTGAGTGCAAAGGGTTGGGTACGCGGGAATAACCGATTGACTAGCGGAAACTCCGAGGAGGTAGCAATCATGATTCGTATCGATCCAGGCTGACCAAGCAGGTTAGCGACACGCATCGCCTGAGCGAAAGGTTTGAATAATTTAGTACCTGAAATTCAACCACGCTCCGGCCAGCGCCCAATCAGCTCACGCTGGTTGGGCGTTGATTATTCAAGGACAGCAGTTATACCTTTTATACCCTCGGATAATCGCATCAGGCACCAGTGGCTGTCAGGCTCGCCGACTGTGCTCAAACACGTCCAGTCGCTCACCCGTCAACCGATAGGCTTTACCGAACCCCATGACAAAATTTCCGTGTCGCGGTTGTAGACACATCAAGTGAAAGTCAGGCAATTCGCGTAACAGATCAACCACTTTACCGTGACGCTGCCGGTAAGCATCCAGATGCGAGGCCCATTCGGGGTGATCACGCCCCAGCACACGGACATCACAGTCATAAGTGACTCGCGTACGGGCAAATACCTGACTGGCATTTTGCTCATCCTCAATGATCATCACAGAGGCGCGGGGGTTTGCCAGTAAATCCCGTGTATGCACTGCCAGCTCACTGACAAAAATATAGAGAGAAACCGGCCCGCTATCCCGCTGAACATCAGCGATGAACGGCGTGTAGCCACAATGCGGTGTGCCATCCTCACCCAGCGTCGCCAACTGCAGACTGAATGTTGATTCGATCAGCTTGCGGCAAACGTCTTCCGGACTATAGTTGGCTTCATCTGACATTTAAGCAATTCAATAAACCATTTTTCTGACTGAAACATTGCCTGAGAAATCAAACGAAAACGCAAATCGATCGCTTGCGCTTGCGCTAATGCTCTCGCTACTTGAATCACCCGGTGAATTACCGACAGCCATGATCTAGCCTTTCTCCGGATAATGTTCGCGCGCGGTCTGCAGCTGTGCAAGCGACGGTTGCGGTTGGTTGACACCCATGGCATGGCGCATGACCTGTTGACGTAACGGTGTTATACGCTGCGCCATATCAAGTGCTGCACTACGGGCCTTACCGAACGCTTGCGGCTGCGGTTTGAATGCATTGTAGAATCCATCAAGTACACGAAGCATTAGTTCATTGTCGCCGCGACGCGCACGCTCATAGCGGCGCAGACATGATAAAGCACCTATATCGCGATTACTGTCACCGGCGGCAGCAATCGCATCAAACAATGTCGCTGCATCCATCAGTCCCAGGTTCACACCCTGCCCGGCTAGCGGGTGCACGCTGTGCGCAGCGTCACCAATTAGCGCGACGCGCTCGAGTACGTAATGCTCTGCATGCGATGCAAACAACGGAAAGCTGCCGCGTTGATGTAAATGCGTAATTGCACCTGTTTCAGATGGAAATTCCTGCTGTAAAGATTGCAGAAAGTCCGCATCCTCAAGTTGCAACAAGCGATCAATCTCTTCGCTGTCGTGGTACCAGACCAGCGATGCGCGTGCACCCTGCAATGGTAATAATGCCTGTGGACCACTCGGCAGAAAGCGCTGCCACGTAATGTCCTGCTGAGGCATTTCAGTATCGACTGACGCAACCAGTGCTTTTTGTGGATAGCGACTGGAACGGGTGGCTATACCGGCAAGCTCGCGCACACTGGAGCGCGCTCCGTCAGCGCCGACTAGCAAAGCCGCATGCACGACATCGCCACTATCGAGCGTTACCCGCACATCATCAGGTGTCACATCAAACGATTTGATTGACGCCGGGTGACGAATATCTACGCACGACAGTGAATCAATAACCGCATGCAATGCCAGCTGAATCACACGGTTTTCAACAATAGTGCCGAGATGCGAATGATCAAGATCTTCACTGTTGAACTCGGTCGCGCCCCCGTATTCGCCATCCCATACCTTCATCCGTTTGAAGGCGGCACAACGCATGTTCTGTAAATGCGTCCAGGCTCCGGTCGAATGCAGCATTCGCTCTGACGCGACATTCAGGGCCGAGACGCGCAGATCATAAGGGCTGTTAGTGTCAAAGCGTTGCGGAAGCTGTGTTTCGACCAC
>CALFCF010000076.1 GCA_937951345.1 uncultured Granulosicoccaceae bacterium | reverse complement strand
GGTGTAGAAAGCAATTAGTGATTTGCTTTGTCTATTCAATCTTTCCGTGTAAATAACTGCAGCGCGATCAATAGCTTTGAAATTTGTAATAGCAGTTTCAACTTCAGCCGGTTCTACGCGATGTCCGCGAATTTTAATCTGCCGGTCTGCCCGTCCTGTACAGGTTATTGTTCCATCCTCGTTCCAATATCCGAGATCACCTGTCCGGTAACCTCTGATTGTTTCTGAATTGATCTCGGATCCAGGAAATTCATTTAAAAAGGCATCTGATTTATCTGATCGATGGTTATATCCGGGTGAAACACCCGGTCCGAAGATATACAGTTCGCCCTCGATGCCAATTCCTGTCTGGATAAGATTTTTGTTTCTTATTTCTATCCGTGTGCCAGCAATCGGAGACCCAATAGGTACGGTGTGAATATTTTTGTGTTTACACTCGTATACCGTACTCCAAACGCAAGCTTCTGTTGGACCGTATTCGTTATAAAGATGCTTATCAGCCCTGCTTTGATGATGTTTCCTGACAAGATCAACATCACAGCGCTCTCCTGCCACAATAGCAACGTCCAGTGATTCTAGATCTTTAGTTTTTGCCTTCTCTATGAGTATTTTATATACGCTGGGTAAGCATAGCGTGTGGGTGATTTTGTTAGTCGCAATAATTGAAATAAGGCGATCTACATCGCGAATATCTTCTGGTTCAGTAAGATACAATGTCCCGCCACACAACAGCGTCCAATATATTCCAGCGACGGAGCTGTCAAAATTAATAGACGAAAGTAATAAATATCTTTCAACCGGGCTGCGATAGTAATTTATACGCGCCCAATTGGAGCTAATCAGATTGGCATTGGTTATTTTCACTCCCTTTGCTGAACCGGTTGATCCGGACGTATACATCAGATAAGCAAGATCATCTCGATTAGTGTGTTTTGATAGTGAATTTGTTTCAGGAATATTGGGGGCGTATTCGTCTACATCTGCAAAGGTAAACTCGTTCCAGGAATCTGGAAATGTATCGGATCTATGATCAACGATAATACAACCTGCTGATGCGTCTGCAATAATCGAGTCTACGCGGTTTACAGGTGTTTTATGATCGATTGGCAAATAGTAGCCACCGTACTTCAGAGTACCGATGATACATACTATGAAGTTAATCGATGGCGTTAAATATACAGCGACAGCTTGATTCCGGTCGTGCTCGATAGCCTGTAGAAAACGACTGAAATCATTAGCTTTTTCGTTCAGCGATCTGTAAGAAATACAACTGCCCCCACTTACAATGGCTGGTGTGGTTAGGTTTTCCGTTACGCTAGCCTGAAACCATTCTGCAATGGTTGCATGCGGACAGGCTTTTGAATAAATTCCATCATTGTAGAGAGGATAACGGTTTGAATCGCTTAAATTGCTGTGAGCAATTGCAACTAAGTCTTTAACAGAGTGTAGATCTCTGTCTGCAATGTTACGACACAAACAATGTAGCAAATAGGCAATAGAATGTTGCGTTGCTTTTTGAATAATCTTGTTATCACATTGGATACGAATATTTAGATTTTTACCAACGGTTATCAAGATAGATAATGGATAATGGCTTTGAACATAGGTCGAACAATGTGTTACCTGTAATCTACTATCATCATCATTCGCACGGGTATTGCTTGATAATAAATTGACATCGCTTTGTATGCTAAGTACTGAATCAAATAGGGGGGCTTCTCCCCTATCTTTACTCAGTTTGCTTATTTCGTGTACGGAAAGATATTGATTTTCCTGGTGTTCAACCAGTGTGCGCTGAATATGATGTACCCATTCTTTAATTGATTCAGTTGAATTAACGTTAACAGAAATAGGCAATACTGAAGTGAAATGGCCTACTGCTTTATTTACTCCTTCCAGTTCTGCAGGTCGACCGGCAACTGCTATCCCGAACAGCGGCTGGTTGGTTTGAGCCAGATAACTTATAACAAGCGAAGACAACGCGGTTAAAAGCGTCGTGGTTGTAACTTGATAATGAACAGAAATATCGCGTAGTAAATCTGATTCTATACTGGTGTATTCTGACGTATGTGATTCAGTTTCCTGACGGTAGTGGGGTCGACATTTCAGCTCAGTAGTCTCGGCAGAGCTGAGGTAGTTGCGCCAATATGATTCCGATCGCGATTTATTTTTGCGCTGAAACTCAGTATACGTTTTATAAGAAAATGCATTAGTTATTTCCGGCGTGGCTCCTTTATTCAGATCAGCGTAGATATCACTCAGGTCGTCGACGATTATGGGTATTGATTGTCCATCGGCTATCAAGTGATGTATAAACAAAATTAATTTGTGTTTCTTATCAGTTATTTTAAATAGGGCAAGCGATAAGAGTGCGTTGTTTTGAAAATCGATACCTCTATTTGTAACCGTCTTGATAGTTTCTTCTATACAATGTTGTTGAGTTGTTTTGTCGTGCGCTGAGATATCTATGATTATCCATTCAGGCAGGATATTTTCACGTATGACTAGAAGAGGAGTTTCAAATTTCTCATGTGCAACGGATGCACGCAAAATAGCATGCTTTTTTAAAATTAGATTCCAGGATTTTTTTAGTAAATCGGTTTGTAGTTGACCACATATATCGAACGTGACAAGAGATCTGTAAGGGTCTGACGACGAATTACGTAAACTTTGATACAGCATTCCTTGCTGCGCGGGCGTTAGTTCAAAAGCATCTTCAATAGACATACAGCAACCTGATTTATTGTTATCTAAATTTAAAACGGTGCTGGAGAAGCCTCAAGTGCTCCTCGCGTCAGCGCATCTATCGTGTCCTTAAGCTGATCCGTGGAATACGCTGAAAAATGTGCTTCACAATACGTTATTCTGTCTTTAATATCCGGGTTGTTAAGCAATGTGATCAAATTTGAGTACAGAAGTTTGCCCGATAGTTCGCTCAATTTTAAGCTGAGAGCTAACTTTTGATAAACCAATCTTGAAACATTGCCATTCTGATCGTTAGTTCCCGTTGAGCAAAGAATCATCGGCACTTTCTGTGTGATTGCTTCATTAATACTGGCGATCCCTCCGTGCAATATGCAGGCATCTGCAATTTTCAAAAGATCAGTCTGTGGTGCTGATTTTACAACGCACACATTTTTATAATCTTTGCTTAGAGCCTTCTCAGGCTGATTGCCACCGAGACCAATAATGAACATAAAATCGGGATTTTCATAAGCTACATCATAAATAGCATTCAGAAATTGGGGTTTTGCTTTCAACCACGTACCCATTGAACAATAAATAAGGTAATTTTTATGTGGATCACGCATCTTTAAAAACTGAGCAATTTGATCCGTATCCCGTGCACTTGTAATAAATGTCGTTGTCGCCTTGGCGATCATGGGTCCCAGATAATGGAAACCCGGTCTTCGCTCACCTTCGAAATCCAGCTCTTTTGCCGTCAGGGATAGGATAGGTAAGCCATGATATGTGAATGGACGGTACCAGTCTTTCGTCGTCGTAAAGTCTTTTAAATCAATACCGTGATGTTCGGCAATCTGAAGCAAATCCGGGATTCTAAAACTGCGATAATTGACAGGGCGCAGACGGGCGCTGGATATATGGGACTTTAGGCGGTGCAGCGCGTTTGACACCCATAAAAGCCGCCAATGTATTGCAATCATACATTGATTCATACGGCTCTGGTCGCAGCTGAGCGGACTGTTTAAAGGTGGCAGGAATTTATGGTACCGATGATCGAATTGGCGCGTACAGATAGCCGTAGGAATTTTATATTTCCGACTAGCGATTATTGCGAGATGACATTCGATATCAATGATCAGGCTGTCGGGCTTCAATGTTTCGATCAGTGTCTGTATTTCACTGTCTTCAATTGACGCTTGACGATTGCCTGAATTCTTATATTTTTTATTAAATCGACTAGTCCGTGATTTTTTTGATCCAGGATCGTGGCTTGCGTATCGCTCCTCTAGTGACAGGTAACTAAATTCAAGTTTTGCATTATGCGCCTGTCTGGATATATCTTTGTCGCAGGCAATATGCACATCGAATCCCGCATCAGATAATTTTGTGCCAAATGCAATTCCACTGTTGTAGCAGCTGGGCATCCCGAACATTATGTAAAGAATACGTTTCATCGCATAGAAAGATCATGTGACTGCTATTTGAATATCAAACCAATTACTGTGCTGATCAGAAGTAAAATATCGGAAGCTAGTTTGTTTTACAAAAGCTATTGTCTTGCAAATGACAGATTAACGAAAACATCAATCGCTATTAATACATGCGTCGATTGCGATGCATTAGTGGATCATCTCTGCACAATCAGATTACTAAAATACCTGCTCTCTCAAGCACCCAATACGCTGAAACAATGATTGCGATAACCGACAATGAATTAACAATTACTGGTTTATAAAAACTCTTCTTCCTGAGCATAAAAAGAATTGGCAGAACAATTGCCACTATGATCAGTTGCCCGATCTCGACACCAATATTAAACATCAAAAGTATACGCTCTATTAAACCGTTTCTGAATTGGAGGTCACCCATTACCGTAGCAAAACCAAGCCCGTGAAAAAGTCCAAATACAAATATTAATACCCACGAATGTGCGTAAAATCTGGGGAATATGTTATTGAGTGCGACGGCAGCGATCGAGGCAGCAATGACTGTCTCGATAAAATGTGTGGGTAGATCTATCAAATCAAGCGCTGCGAGACTCAAAGTAATTGAGTGAGCAACTGTGAAAATCGTCACGATCTTCACAGTATTGATAAATGCCGTTTTGAAATCTGGTACAGGTTCCCGTAGTTTACTGGTTTGAACTATTACAACACCCAAGAGCAATACAGTGATAAAAAGTATATGATCAAGACCTATTCCGATGTGCAAAATTCCTTGCCATAGAAAGTCCTTCCATTCAAGGATTGTTCCCGGGTTGCTGAGATCAATTTCCTGTTCTGTCTTGCGCGGTGAGAAAACTAACGCGACGTTTCCGGTGCCGAATTCCTGGTTAACGATTTCATTATATTCTACGACAACAAGGCTCCTGTGTGCTTTGTCAGCAGAGACATAAGGCTCTGTTAACCAAATCGTGTTTTTAATTTTTAGCAAATTATCGGAAGGTATCTTACTCGTCTCATAGTTGTATTGGACGAATTTATCGTTTTCTTCAAATATTGAAACAGTCGTAAATTTATAGTCAATTGGGCCGTTAGCATCCCGCATTTCAAAGTTGTCTTTCAGATACTTTTGCACTTCCGGTGCCGTAGCGATAGCCCCGGATAGCCGTGTATCTCCTGAACTATCAATGTCTACATCCAACTTATTTTCTAAATCATTGCTGTTAAGCTCGAATCGACCGTTGATGCCATCTTCGTCAACATTTATCCATATATAATTTTCTTGTTTTGCGTGTGCAAATAGATGGCTGTTATAGCAACATAAAAACAGAATCGTAACGAATGTAGCAACCCTTCTAGATATGGAGATAAACATGTGTTCGGCTAATCCTTGAATAGTTCGGATAGTTTGTTTAACTGGTTTGTGCTGAGTGTATCGAACGGGCGAGACGTCTGCTCCGTTGCTGAATTATTGTCTTTTGTCGAAAACTTCAGCGTACGCGCTAATTCAAAGATGGATGGCTTATCAAATATGTCGGACAGATTGCATTGGTACCCGGATTGCCTGATCTGACTAATTATTCGTACGGCTGCTATTGAATCTCCTTTTAAATGAAAGTAATTGTCATGGATACCTACCCTATCGATACCAAGCACATCACACCATATTTTGTTAAGTAAATGCTCGGCGTCTGTACCAGGTTCTTCATATTCCGTATCTGTTTGTAGCCGTTGATATTTTGGAATAGGTAATTCTTTACTGTTGATTTTTCCGTTAATTCCGATAGGCATCATCTGCATTGGTACAAAATACTTGGGTAACATCCATTCCGGTAGCGTTGAGCGCAGTTTTATCAGAATATTTTTAGGCTCAACATTTTTGTCATGTCGCTTTGTATAATAGAGAGCGAGACCAGTCGGAGGTTTTACAGAGTGCGATTCTTTGGGAATATACTTGATTTCATTTAATATTCCATGAACGTGGTTTGTATCGATATCATCATCTAGCTCTTCGAGCGCATCCAAGCGCGTCTTATGTCCTAGTCGCACATCCCAACTGTAGGGTAGAGAATAATTGTGGTATCCGCGTTCCATTTTATGCACGTATATACCAACATCATTTATCAGACAGTTAGTAGAACGACCAGTATCAGCGGGTCTTGTCCATTTCAGCCGTGTTTTTAGATATTTATAAATATCTTCAAGTTGAACATCGCAGTATCGATAAAAATCAATTATTCTGATTTCATCGAATATTGCCTCGCTTTGTACATGATCTACATCCATCCACCTTGATACTGCATCTGACTGCAAATGATAAGCTTTTCTGCTCTCAAGAATCGTTGAATCTATTTCTTTAATATCAAGGTGCTTATTTTTAAAAAGCGTATGATCAAGACGTGTTTCGAAAAACTGTCCGCGGGACAGACCGGTAAAAATAGCGCGAATACCTTTATCTTTCGCAAGCTTCAAACTTAGCGTATACAATACTTTGAAACATCCGTGGCATACATTGGAATGTGTATTTAAGCTGTCCGCAAATATCTCGTTCATATAAGCGGTTTGCCCAAAATGATGATCTACACCCAATTCATTGCAAACTGTACGGATGTTTGCTTTTGCCTGCTCAGATATATATCCATTGTCCAATGTGAAAGCGAGTACTCTCAGGCCTTTATCGACCAGTATGCCGAGAGAGTAGGTACTGTCTTTACCGCCACTTAGTAAAACAATGCAGTCGTAATCGCCATCGGATTGTGATTTTACGCTGGCTACTATTTTATCCAGCTGATCCATTGTGCCGAAATAGGATTGAGTTTGTTCTTTGCTCTGTAGGAATTGCTTACAAATTTTACACAGATTGTTGCTGTCTAAATGAGCTTCTGGGTGGCGACTTGACAGGCCGCAATATTGACAGTGTGACTCCGGTAACGTGAGAGCCGATTCGTGATCAATCCATTGAACTACACAGTCTTCTATGCCATCAATGGTCATTGCTATTGAAGTGATTTCCCGGGTATCTGTTCTTATTCCATTGATTTTGATCTGATCATCTAATCGACCTTCATAAACAAGTTCATTCTGATCATTTAGCCTTACGAGGTCACCGCTACGGTAGAACATCTCTGTCACGCCATCCTTGTCTATTAGTTGCAAAAAAGATTTCTCTGTCAAAGGCTCGTTATTCCAATAACCATCCGCGAGTGATTTTCCAGCTAATAACAATTCGCCGGAAACACCGATTGGTTGATCCTGTAATAGTTTATTAACTACACGGTAGCTCACTCCAGATATTGGTTTGCCTATAGGTACTGAAGACACTAAAACCCGATCTCTTGCTCCTGGCTCGAAGGTATGAACGATGCAGCCAACCGTGTTTTCTGTCGGACCGTATTCATTGTGAATGACAATCTGTCCATTACATAAGTCGAAAACACGCTGAGCAACAGCCTGTTTTAGATCCTCTCCACCTATTATCAGTTGCCGGGTTACTGTCGATGAAAGTACTTCCTGCGATAACAAAGCCAGGTGAGCAGGAGTCAGTTTAACGATAGTGGCCCATCGATCCTGCATAACCTCAAGTACACTGAAATCAAGATTATCTCCAGATTCAGGGTAAATTCTCAGTTGACCTCCGCTGACTAAGGGCAGAAAAATCGAGGTGACAGTCAAGTCGAACGTAAACGGTGTAAAGTAGCAAAACCGGTGTCGCTCGTCTTTGCAATAGTATTTTTTCGCCCAGCTCAGGTAGTTGCCCAGCGCACCGTGCGATATGCTCACGCCTTTGGGTGTTCCGGTCGAACCGGAAGTGTATAAAATATATGCAGTGTTATCAGGGCTGATGACGGGTAGATTTTTTGACCGGTCTTCTGGTAGCTGTATTTTTTTCAGATCTGTTAAGCCTGCGGGATTATTCAAATCCTGTTGTAGGTGTTCAAGCAACAAGAATCGAATACTGTCTGTGGTTGGTAGCGCATCAACAATTGTTTCTGAAGTAATAACGATTCCCGGGTCGGCGTCTTTGCAGATGCTTTCTAGTCGTTCGGTAGGCTGTGTGAAATCCAGTGGCACATAACAAGCGCCGGATTTCATAATACCGAGAATGGCAATTAGTTGATCTGCACAACGTGGGAGCGCTACACCTATACGGTTGTTCGTAAGATGGCTCGCACTCATCAATTGTCTCGCAACGATATCAGTGATGCGATCCAACTGCGCAAATGAAAGGGTGTTTAATTTCTCAGATGCATCTTTGAGGTATGTATTGACAGCTATAGCATCTGGAAAAGCGTTTACCTGCTCTTTAAAAGCACTTAAAGGCAGTTGTGGTGTTGATAGCGCGAGGTTGTCCTGTCGCACTTCACCTGGATCATGTAACGTATCTTTGCTGTCGCTTGAAACAATACTTATCGAATTGATTAACTGTTCTGGGTTTTTAGCAAATCCCTCTGTAAGGTTCCACCAGGCTTCTTCGGCTTCTGATTGCTGTTTTGCAGAAAATACGACGTTTTTGAAATCAATGGCAATAGAAAAATCACCCTCACCTAGCCAATCTGTCGCTTGTAACCGAAGTGCATGATGTGCGTCTATGTGTTGATTATCGTGCCACTCAACGTCCAGTCCATCGAAATTATCGTTTTTAAATGTAGCAGTAATAAAATTAAATACCGCTATGGCATTATCTGATGGTGCTATGCGAGACGCTCCTGGAAACGTATTTTTTAAATTGTCGATAAATGCCGTTCTAACCTTGAGCAAAAGATCATTGAAAGTGTCGTCTTCATTAACCGATATTGACAGGGGAAGAAGTTCTATATACAGACCGGTGTCAGTCACGTACTCCGGTTTGCCGCGATTGGCAGCCGGCAAAGCCACGCACAATGCGGATTGACCGGTCAATCGATGTAACAACGCAAATAGCAGACTCAACAGCACCGTACATTGCCCTGCATGCGGAATTATCGATCGTGCGTTTGGCAACGTGTACAGGTGATTTAGCGCCTTGCTTAGATTGTCAGTAAATGACAATGTTCTCCGTGTTGAGCCTGTATCTGTCAGCAGCGTTTTTTTGCTGAAAATGAGTGGTGCCGGATCGCCATTTTGTTTATCCCAATAACTTAGTAGTTCGGAGTCATTCGGTATTTCAAGCTGCTCTTTGTAATAGTCTGTTTTAATTCTTTTGATTAACGCGCTGTCTTCGGTAATAGAGCTTTCTATTGATTTATCAGCAGCATTATCGATTGCCAAGACGTTATATGTGCTGTTGAATTCGTTCCATATAACTGACATTGACAGTGCATCAGTGATGACATGGTGTTGTTTCAGATACCAGATATGATTATTGTTATTCAGTGTAATCAACCAACAGTGGGTCAGACTTTCATTCTTGTTGAAACACCTTAGTGTTTCTTCTTTAATAAGTTTGTGCGCGCGAACGACGGCACTAGCCCCCAGACTGGAGAGATCTGTTTGATGTAATTCGCAGGCAACATCTGTTGGTACCAGTTGCGCTGTACGGTTTTCATCATCCAGATAAACTGACAACGTGTCATGCTTTCTAATCACGCACTGCCACGCCACCTTGGCCGCAGTTAAATCGAGTTTGCCGTTAATATGGCAGCTAACCGCCATGTTATACAACGGCGTACCTGGATTTAACTCTTGGCCTGTCCAGATTTTCATCTGAGCCTGCGTTAAACCGGTTGTATGTTCAGTCGTCATGGCGCTGCGGTATCACTTAAACACAGTAATTGTTTGTATTTTTATCCTCGTACTTCAAATCGAGGTTGGCTGAAAGGACAGTGCGTTGAGTGAACTGTCGGGAAAGTTTAACGAATTGGCAGATTCATCCTGCTGTTACTTGAGGTTTGAGCGTAGTTGAGGACTCATCGTTATTAATCGCGTATGTATATTATTAGACAAAAGTGTTTAGCATAGTTCGTGAAAAATTCATCACTGTTCTTTTTGAAAGGCAGTTTTAAGTATTTTTATTAACAGAATCGGAATTGATGCCTGAACTGCTGGTAAAAATACTTTTACTTTAAAACGAATTTATTCGTGTTTGTTGCCAGGAGAATGCGCGCTGATCTGCACAGATACATCTTAAAAACTTCAGACTTTCCTGGCACCCTTGAAATACCATAATCTATCAGTGCCGATAATGTCTTAGACAATACAGATATAGGCAATACAGATATAGGCAATGCAGATATGTAACCGATGGTGCCAGTTTAACTTAATCTCAATCGGCATCTAGCTATTTATTCGCGTGGCGAGATAGGAATTGATTAGATTTAGAGTTTGAAAATTTTCAAATATCAAATCTTCAGCAGGAATACTGATGCTGTTTGATTTTTCCAGATAACTGATCAAACGTACAAATTGCATTGAACTCAAAATGCCCTGGGTTAGCAGATCATCATCATCATCGATTGTGTCTATTGCACCGGGTAGTAACAATTCATCCAATATATAGGCACGTATCGTATCATTCATTGTCGAGTTGTTCAGACGAGAAGAGTTTAATCAATTGTTGTCGGTCGATCTTACCTGAAGTCGAACGTGGCAAAGCCGGTAGAATGGTAATTGCATCCGGAATCGCGGATATAGGCAAAGATTTCGTCGCAAACATCATAACCTCGCGCTCAGATAGTGGTTGTTTATCATCGGGCAGGATTGCGATGTTTAGGTGTTGCCGGTGATTCGCATCGCTTGTTATAAAACTGGCGGCCGCTTTTACCGCTGGCATGCTCGACATTACCATTTCTATTTGATCGAGTTCAATCCTGAAACCGCGCAATTTAACTTGTCGGTCTTTGCGCCCCGTCAGGCGTAAACCATGTTCCCGCGTTTCAGACACCAGATCACCAGTCCGGTAGTATCGGATAGTGCCTTCTGGCGAATCGTCTGTATACCAGTATTCGGATTGGTGTTTCTCAGTGTTCCAGTAATCCTGCATCATGGTGGGTGAATGGATGAGTAATTCACCTTCTTCGCCTCTTACTACCGGCTGATCGTTCTCGTCGACAATCAGGTATTTGTTCGGATGCCATAATTTGCCGATCGGAATCGAGTCCTCTTCGTTGAGCCAATCATCAACAGCTTGATTTTGCGGTAGATCGAACCAGGTGCATACGTTGGTCTCTGCCGGACCATAGTGATTCGTAATGACGGTGTCCGGTAACGACATTTGTAGCTGTCCGGCATACACCGGCGGGAGTGGCTCACCGGCGTAAACCACGTAGTCAAGGGATGCAAATGTTCTGTTATTAAAAGACCCTGCTTCAATTAACTGAATAAGTGCAAATGGCACGCAATACAGCGTAGTAACACTTTCATTAAGCAAGGCATTAGCGAGACTTGACGGAAGTCTTACTTCGGCTTCCGATAACACGACGGTGGTGGCGCCAACCGACGGGGCCGCCAGCAAACCAAGTGTCGACATATCAGTGTGCAGTGGTGAATGGCTGGCGACTGTGCTCTGGCTATGCAAAATCCCCGAATCAACGGCAAGTTGAACATAAGCCATTGCACTGCGGTGGGTGTGTATGATGCCCTTCGGACGACCGGTTGAACCGGATGTAAAGATAATATAAGCAAGGTCAACCGGACTGTTTTGAACGGGTGAATACTTATGCGTGGTGGCAGCCAGCTCAGACCAGCTGATACTGCGTACGTCATTCGCAACATCTGACTGTTGCAGGCCGATGATGTCAGTAACCGGAAAATTGTCGGCGTCAATTGTATCTGCAATACCCTTTTTGTAAGCCGGATGCGTGATCAGAACGCTTATGTCGCAGTCGCTCAGCGTATGAAGTATGGCATCAACCGGGAGGCTAACGTCTACCGGAACATACACCGCACCGGCCAGGAATACGCCGAAAATAGCGACGGGCGCTTCAATGCTACGTGGGAGCACTATACCGACACGATCACCCGAACGAATGCCCATCGATTGTAAATAGGCGGCCAGTTGCGTTGCTTGCATAGCAAGATCACAGTAGCTAAGCACTTGTCTGCCATGGGCGTCGTTATATATGAACGCTGTTTTCTCCGGGTGTTTATCGGTTGCCCTGGCAAGTGCTTGCGTCAGAGTTACCGGAACTGATCGATTGGCCGATTCATGATGGAATGCATTTACCGCAGAGAAGCTATCCTCTGGCTGCACTGCTGATTCCCGATCGGGTTTCCGTTGACTCATGTCTGTTGCAGACAGTGATAAAGCAGGCTTGTCCACATTTACAACCCCAACATTCCCGCTATTACGTTTCGCTGTATATCAGAAGTGCCAGCGTACAAGACCCCGCCGAGCGAGTCACGCACGTCGTGCTCGACTCCACCATCGCGTATATACCCCAATCCACCGTGGATTCTCATGGCATCCATACTCGATTGCAGAAAGTGTTCGCTGACCAGCAGTTTAAGCATGGCCGATTCCATCATTGCCGGCTCACCGCGGCTTTTCAGTGATGCCACCTTGTATAGCAGCAGGCGCGCTGTTTCCAGTCTGACTTTCATGTCAGCAATTCTGTTAGAAATTGACTGAAAACGTCCAATGGATTGCCCCGACTGAATGCGATTTCTGGCGTAATGAATACTGCTGGCGAGTTGCGTTTGCATGCGCCCTATCTGGCTTGCCAGCAAGCAGCAGCGCTCGTATTCCAGTGATGCGTTGGCTATACCGATACCGGCACCTTCTGAGCCAAGTAATGCGCTTTCGGGTACATGACAATCGTCGAAAGTTATGGTCCCCATCGGCACGGCTTCTAAACCCATTTTCTCAGTAGGTTCACTGACCGTTATCCCTTGTGAGTGCCGGTTAACAATGAAGCAGCTAATGCCCCATTTCGCCTTATCAGGATTAGTCGAGGCAAACACAACGATAATATCCGATACCGGCGCCAAAGATATAAAGCACTTGCAGCCATTGAGCACGAAGCCGTTGGCCGCTCTTGTAGCTGTAGTCTTCATGGATGCCGGATCTGACCCAATATCAGGTTCTGTCATTGCGTGGCAACCGATGAGTTCCCCGTTGCTCAGACGCTTTAGCAGGTCACCTTTTTGTTTTTCGTTTCCATACGACTGAATCGTGTGTTGGACAGTCCATAAGTGTGTATTCAGAGCAAACGCCAGTGCATTGCTGTGACAGCCCTGTCCAAATCCCTCCATGGCGATTACTGCGTCCAGGATGCTGAGTGGTTCATCAGGCAGATTCAATGTGTAATCCGGAGTCCGGCTTGAACGTCGGTCAACAGGCAGTAGTATGGAGAGTAGACCTGCATCACAGCAGGTTTGCCAGATACCGGTATCGAAAAGTTGCGTTACACTGCCGCCGACAACTTCGCTGCTAGCTATACGCTGGCCAAGCATGTCACCGAAAGTCTGAAAATTCTGTTGCAGTGTCAACTGAGTTGATGAGAGATCAAAATTCATTCACTGCACCTTCGGGTAGCGATTGCGATTAGAGCGTGTAATTACCGTTAATATGTTTAAAAGCGATGAACAAGGATTTACGTCGCGACCGAGCGCTATCCATAGCCGCATTCAGAGCAACCGATTCATTGGGCGCTTTCAGACACGATGCCAGTTTTACAAGATGGATATTATAGCGAGTCACACTGTGATTCTACTGCCCGTGCGCCTCTGGAGTTGAGGTAACTTTTTCGAGGATCAGGTTGGCGATTCGACTTGCACCTGCAACAGACATGTGATGATCGTCGAAGTAAAGCGATTCACCATCCAACACAGCGTAACAGTTAACGGAATCGCAGAATTTATCAGCCGGATCGATAATCCGCACACTCTCATCCAGGTCAGACAGGCGATCGGTGATATACCTAATACGCTGATTCCACCATTGTCTGGGGATACTTACCGGAGTTGACTCGCCCAATGATATCTCCCTGAGCAGATAGTGGATATCTTTGCGCACCTCAGGGGCCTGGATCACGAATACTACGTTTTTGCCCTGTTCAATAAACACGTTCATTAAAGTGATTAAAGAGTGCCAGATTGACGCTCTGCCGTCGTCAGTGTTGTATGCGGGAAATTGTGGATAAACACCTCGATGTGTTCCGTGCATGGGAGCGGTTGTGCGCAAGGAAACGACAACATTTTTAATCGACGGAACCTGTAAAATCTGTCTTACCGAGCGCTCTGTCCAGATGCTGCATTCGTCGTCGTGTTGCGGTGCGTAATTCAAAGCACAAGCTGTCAGAGAGTGTTGTTGTACACCGTCGCCCTCGTTTTCCAGCGCTAATGCAAGTGCATAAGCCAATTCCACTGCATGGCTGTCGCCGATAACCGCCCAGCTCGGACTGCTATTGAAATACTGGCACGGTGTTGTCTGTTTTAGCGCGTCATCGGAGTCTGTGTGACATTCTTTTCGATTCGGTGAGTGCGCAGCCGTGTCAATAGCTTGTTTGACAGCACCAGTAAAACGATTTTTTACACCGTCACTGCTGTAGGCGTAACCGCCTGCAACGACAAAGCCGGCTGCGATGACGCAACAGGCGGGAACAAACAAGGAAGGCCGGATTTTTCGACCGTGTCTTACTGGAAGTTCGACATACTTCCAGCTTAGATAGGCTGGAATAAACGTGCACAGCGATGCCATTAGCATCAATTGAATCGAGGGCGACTGCTGTTGCGAATGCCTGATAAAGGCAAAGATTGGCTGGTGCCACAAATAGGCACTGTAGGATACCAGCCCGATTGCAACCAGGTAGCGTGTCGAAAGAATCCGGTGGACCCATGTTCCGGGTGTGGCAAAAAGGATAACCGCTGCAGCTCCAAGTGTGGGGGGCAATGCACTCAGGCCCGGAAACGCGGTGCTATCACTATACAGAAGCACTGTTCCAAGAATCAGTACTATACCGGTCATGCTTGCCAACTGGCTCAGCAACAGAAACCGCTTTACACCCGAACGACCGTTGTCGAAAAGAGGGCTAACGAAGACAAGTAAGGCACCCATTAACAACTCCCAGGCACGATACTGAAGCAGGTAGTACGCGCTATCCGGCGCGTGCCTGATTCTCCATTCCGAGAGAATCAAACTAATACAGCAGATACAAGTCAGAACAACAACGAGATTTTTTCGACCTTTTCGTAGTAGCAACGAAAGCAGTATCGGGAAAAGTATATAGTACTGCTCCTCTACAGCGAGGCTCCATGTATGGTTGAGCGGTTGAAAATGTGTGGATACAGCAAAATATCCACTCTCACCATGAAAATAAACATTGGATAAAAACACTGACACTGCTATCAGGCTTTCACCAAAATCAGCCATATCCTGTGGTAACAGTACCAACCAGGCGACCGGCAGGCAAAACAACATAACAGTAAACAAAGCAGGCAGTATACGTCTCGCCCTGCGGCGATAGAACGATGAATAACTGAAGTGACCTGAACTGATTTCCTTCAGCAACAATCGGGTAATCAGATAACCACTGATAACAAAAAATACATCGACACCCGCATAACCGCCGCTGAAAAGTTTTACATCAGCATGAAACAGTATGACTGGTATCACTGCAAGCGCTCTGAGTCCGTCGATCTCCGGACGGTAGCTGTCAGAGTTTCGCTGCATAGACTGGTGCACGGGCAAAGGTGATTGTTACGTTTTTACCAAGCAAGACTAACGGAAAAAGGAAAGGACAAAAAACAACACAAATATAAATTGGGACAGGATACAGGAGGATACAGGGGCACCACAAATGTAATTTGACATGTATCAACTTATTGTCTTTTCGCCAGTAATTCTCACTGCGCTAAAAGACTAACCATGACAACTGCACGTTGCAAACAACTCTGCCTGCATCAAGCACCCCGGCACTAAATCACTACACGCTGTGTTCGTTGGGTGCATATTTGAGGTCACGACTCTCTAAGCGGTCGCGATTTTACTCGCCGCAAGCAATGGATTGAAGACGGGTTATAGTTTTTAGTTCAGGTTTTTGTATCGACATGGTCGCCTATTCTGTCATGAGCGACCGCTACCACGTCGTCCTGAAGATCGACCGACTCTGAAGCATTTCAAGTTTCCCAAGCATCAAACTCGGAGTGTACGCTCAATCGTTGGGCTGGTGATATTCGGCTTTGTCCCATCAAGCGCGAAATCTATGACTGCGAAAGTGTGCTGAATCTAACGCACTCAGAATTTGAATTGTTAACCTACTGGCTGAAAACAAGAGCAGGTCACGCTCTAGCCTGCTCTATTCACGAAGGGTTCGCCACCAGAGTCTGGCTGCCTAAGCAGGTCGCTCGATTCAGCGAAATTCGTAGAAATCTACAGGTTGAGCTCAATCGAGTGAGCTGCGACGGCAGACGGGCACTGGGGGTGAATAGAAAACAGTGTGCGAACACCCGCAGCGACGCTAAAACTGCTTTTCTAACGGGAAATTGCTTAGTTTTCATTGTCACTGTTTTCGCCTTCGTGAATAGAGCAGGCTAGGGTGGTGTGAAAATAGGGTGTAAAAATTCGTACAATAAGAGCCAGACGCGATAATTCCATAAAAAGTGACGAAAAAACAGGCGTCTATTCAGACAAACACTCAGCGTCTGAGTCCACTGATTTACAAACCAACCGGGTAACAGGAAGGCATATTGATGCCAGACAACGATCAACAATCGAAAAGCAACACCGCGAGTGTCGATTACGACCCCATCCGTGAAGGGGCGAGGATTGTGGCCGGTGAGGCATTTGAATCACTGGAGCGGCGCCTGAAATTCGATATTTTTGCGAGCCTGTGCCGCATCAAGCCGGATTTGCGTTCCCATGATTTCGACACCGAGATCATGCAAGGCACCCTGATGCCCACGCTTTCAGCGCCGTTGCAAGGTGTCGCTATCGCACGCATGGAGGGTACACTGTCTTTCTACAATCGCGTCGGCTGGCATCCGCAGTTTCTGGATGCACCATTGGCGATTTGTGTCGACGACAAGACGGCGGCGGATACACTCGAGCGACGCTACCATGCCCGAACTTTGCATGACCTTGCTTATGTACACCCTAAACACTTCGAGAAAATTTTCGGTAAACCCGGAGCAGCCAGACTGTGGGAACGCTTGAAGCAGCACAGTGAGTCGCTGCGAAACACATCCGAAAGCTGATCACATCCTGATTCTCAACGTCAAACGAAACCACAATGCCAGGTGTAAATAGCAAATCGCAATATGCATGGGCAACCTATGACTGGGCGAATTCTGCATTTGCATCAACAGTCATGGCAGGTTTCTTTCCGATCTTTTTTAAACAGTACTGGAGCACAGACGTTGCTGCGACT
Organism: uncultured Granulosicoccaceae bacterium; assembly: GCA_937951345.1. Lineage (GTDB taxonomy): Bacteria > Pseudomonadota > Gammaproteobacteria > Granulosicoccales > Granulosicoccaceae > CALFCE01. The sequence continues at coordinate 67,255 of CALFCF010000076.1, read as the reverse complement.
ACCAGTACGTTTTATTTAGGGCTCGGTAACTCACTGGCGAGTCTGCTTATCGTCATCGCGGCCCCCGTACTCGGGGCACTGGCAGACAGCGGCAACCTGAAAAAGCGCATGCTCGCAGCATTTGCCTGTGCCGGTGCCATAGCAACGATCGGTCTGTTCTTTGTTGCTCAGGGCATGTGGCCCATTGCCTTGATGTTGTACGTGATTGGCATTATCGGATTCTCCGGTGCCAATGTATTCTACGACGCGCTACTGGTAGTGGTCTCGGAACACGATGAGCGCCACCGCGTTTCAGCGCTGGGCTATGCGCTCGGTTATCTCGGTGGTGGTTTGCTATTCGCCCTGAATGTATTGATGACACTGAAACCGCACTGGTTTGGTCTGGCAGATGCGGCGCAAGCGGTACGCTGGTCGTTTGTCAGCGTTGCCATCTGGTGGGCGATATTCACGATACCGTTACTGTTTTTTGTCAGCGAAAGGCGCCGTGATGACAGCGACGGGCAGTCTGTGATCAGCCCGGCAGGCGTTGCTGAAAATGATCAAAAGAAATTTTCGGAACGCTTCCGTCAGGCGTTTGCTGACATCCGCGACACGTTCAGAAATATACGCCTGCATCGAAATGCAGCGATCTTTCTGCTTGCCTACTGGCTGTATATCGATGGTGTTGCGACCATTATTCGAATGTCGGTCGACTATGGTCTGTCAATCGGTTTACCGGCGAACAGCTTGATCATTGCCTTGTTGCTGGTTCAGTTTATTGGCTTTCCGGCGACGCTGCTGTTTGGCCGCATTGCCGAACGCATGTCGGCAAAGCGCGGGCTGTGGATTGGACTGTGGGTGTACGTTGCGGCAACCGCGTACGCATACTTTATGGATTCAAGTGTCGAGTTTTATATGCTGGCTTGTGTGCTGGGCCTGGTTCAGGGCGGTGTACAATCGCTCAGCCGTTCATTGTTCAGCCAGCTAATACCGCAAGAGAAGAGCGGGGAGTTCTTTGGATTTCTCAATATGATGGGCAAAGCTGCGGCGGTTATCGGCCCCGTTCTGGTTGGCATAACAGCAGCTATGACCGGCAGCCCGCGCCTCGGTATTATTTCCGTTTTGTTACTCTTCCTGTCTGGTATGTTCCTGCTATTGTTCGTGCGTGAACCCGGCGCTGACAACAAAGCATCACCCTTAAATCCGCCCGGCAACTAATACCCCGGCCCAGCGTCGCACCCATGCCAGGCAATAGAGCAATACATTTACCCTCTCTGGCGATCCTGCTCACCACTGTCCTTTGGGGAACCTGGTGGATTCCGTTGCGCAAGCTCGATCAGCTCGGCAGTGGCACAATCTGGCTGTTGGTAGCCGGCATAATGGTACCGGCGCTATTATTCCTGCCGGCGTTTATTGCCAATGGTGGCCGCATTCTGCGACGTAACCGCGCCACACTTTATTGCGCAATTTTCTTTGCTTTAGCAGCAACGCTTTACGCAGAGGGCGCACTCAGGGGCAATGTCGCGCGAGTGATATTGCTGTTTTACCTGACAACGGTGTGGAGCACACTGCTTGCCCGTGTGATGTTGAAAGAACCCGTCACACCAGCGCGACTGGTGAGCATTGCTCTGGGTTTGACCGGTATGTGGATTGTTCTCGGTAGTGACAATGGCGGATGGATACCAACACCCAATTCAGTCGCCGAGTGGATGGGTTTAACCGCCGGGCTTTGCTGGGCGCTGGCGATGGTATACGCCAGAAAAATCGGTGACATTCCGGTTGCTGAAATGGTGTTTCCGATTCTCGCCTGCTTTGCAGTCTGCATGATGCTGCTGACAATCATTCCCGGCGGACGAAGCTGGGACTTATCTATCGATGCGGCTGTGACATCCACATTAATCTGGGTACTGCTGATCGGTTTGATCTGGCATATCCCTGCAATCGCGCTGACACTGTATGGAGCTAATGATGTCGAACCCGGCAGAATTTCAATTTTATTGATGATGGAAGTGGTTATCGGTGTGGGTTCTGCAGCACTGCTGGCTAACGAGGTATTTGGCCTGAGAGAATTCCTTGGCAGTGTCTTTATTGTCAGCGCCAGCGTGACAGAATTTGCACCTGCCTTGTTACGCCGGCAACGAACACCCTGAATAACAAAATACTTGCGGGTTAGCTATGCGAAAAATAACCGGACTCCTGACACTTGTGGTCGCTTATGCGCTACTGGTGCCCGGTCTCACACAACCCATACTGACGGTGACCGGAACAATAGAGAAAAGCAAACTGATTGAACTCGGCAAACAGTTTGTCGAAGAGTCGCCCACCAAGCTCGGGTTAATGGGTGACATGGCGAAAGTGTTGCTGAACAACCTTAAAGTCGACGGCACGTTACCGGCGTTTGACAAAACCCGCAGTATTCTGGGTACCGTGCAGGATCTTCTGGATTCGGGCAACGTACTGGTCGCTGTTCTGATCGTGACATTCAGCGTGGTGATTCCCGTCATCAAGGGCTTGTTAACGCTCGCCACACAGTTTCCGATTAGCGCGCGCCTGGCAAGACCGATGACCTGGATGAGCGATCACATGAGCAAATGGTCCATGGCCGATGTATTTGTTATCGCGATTTTTATCTCGCTGCTGGCCGCAAAGGGTGTACGCGAAGATACCGGATTGGTTAATTTTGATGCTTCACTGGGTTCAGGATTTTATTTCTTTCTCGGTTACTGTCTGTTATCCATTGTGTCGGCTCAGATTCTTTATGCTGGCACCAGCCGCGACAAACCTGTACACACGACGAAGCCCGTCCCTTAACACCCGGGAACTACCGTACGCAGGAAAACCCGCACGCTCGAACAGCCGCTCGTCAAACGATGTGCATTTAATTTGCATAGATATATGCATTAAATACGTGCACATGCGAATAAAGAAATAGTGCATAAAATTTCCACCTGCCTTAATGCGGCTTGAAATCAGCAGCAACGCCCGACATGTTTTTAAAACGCCTTCCGCGTGAGCCTGTCTTCTTTGCTCATATCCCGAAAACTGCCGGAACCAGTTTCCGTCAGGCAGCAATACGGGCATGGGGAAAGTCCCGTGTTTGGCGGGACTATGGTGATAGCAGTCATTCATCAGCAGAAGTCAAACAACGGATACATCACCAGCCAGACTATTTCGGATTTCAGCGACAATTGAAACAGGAAGGCATCTGTCTGCTTTCCGGCCATGCACCCATCCGGTATTACCGGAGAATATTTCCAGCCAGCCAGATAGCGACGCTGGTCCGTGACCCCGTCGCACGAATCGCTTCGCACTACCATACGGCGTGTGCCCGTCAGAATTACCGCGACGACTTTATATCATTCTGCAGAATTCCCGAGCACCAGAACGTACAGAGTCGCTATCTGGAACAAATGCCATTAGAACTCATTGGCTTCATTGGCTTGACCGAACGCTATGAAGATAGTCTTGAAATTTTCAACACAACTTACAAAACCCGTTTGCAGCCGCTTAAATTAAACCGTCGTTCTGACAAGCAGACGAACAATGGGTCAAGTACTGATATAAAAAAACTAACACCCCGGGAACTGGAATTTGCACAAACAGTTAACGAAGCCGATCTGACACTCTATTCAAAAATATGTACGCTGTTCGAACAACGTATAAATCTTTTGCGATCGGATGAGGCCTTTGTTCACGGAAAGGTGCAAACACTCAGTCCCACACATATCAGTGGATGGGCTGTTCAGCATTCAAAGCCCGAGCAACCTGTGCAACTCGAACTACATGTCAATGGTGTTCTACTGGAGCAACTGGTCGCATCCCAGTATCAACCAGCGATGAAAGAGCGTAACGCCGGACGTAGCGGGTATGTCGGTTTTAATCATCGTCTACAACAGGGCCTGTCGCAGAGCGATCATTTAGAAGTGCGTGTTGCAGGCAGCCAGCAAATTTTGAACGGCCCGCGTCAGATCACACCCGTCGGCGATCAACCGCATGACGAGTATCAGGATGAAACAAACGAACCGTACTCTGACGATGACGGGACGTTCGATTCCCGGCAGCACCTGTTGGATAACCCGTTGCGCCGCGCTGTGTGATTCATCGAAACATTCGGTGACATTTCACTGGGCTACTTACATTGATTGCGTTGATTGGTTCCCTGCTTTTGCTCAAATACTTACATTTGGCTACATAGCCGGAAACGATAGTGTGCTACAACTACCCTATGGTGCACACTGACCAGCATAATCCTGACCCCCAAGATTTTTGCAACAATTTTTGCAAAAACCTTTGCAACAACTTTTGCGAATACGTTTGCAAATACGCTCGCAAATACGTTTGCAATAACGCTCGCGAAAACCCGCACGGCAATCGCCGCTGCAACCATCACGATGCCTGTCTGGATGAGCTCGATCCAGATCATGATCGCGAGGCCACCACATCACAATCCAGGCAGTTGCACAAAAACACGGACTGCTCATGGTTTGTTCAAAGTATCAAACGTGCACTACTTGTTTTTCTCGTGTTTGTTATTGCTGCCTGTAGCAATAAATCTTCGATTAAAAGCAGTAACCAGGCATCTGCAACAACAGTCGCAACACCACAGGTAACGGCCTCTTCAGTGGATAGCTATTCTAAAAACAATACAGATAGTAAAACCCTTTCTGAAAACTCAATTACTGAAAGTACAGAGACACCAACAACGCACTGCAATACATCAATTGAATCACTCCAACAATTGGTCGTACAGCTAACCAACGCAGCCAGGAGTCAGGGCCGCATGTGCGGTGCAACTTTTTACCCTGCGACTACGCCCGTTGAGCAACAGGCTGCATTGCAGCGAGCGGCACAACGACACAGTGCTGATATGGCAGATAATTTGTTTTTCAGTCACAGCGGCTCTGATGGCTCATCACCCGGGACGCGTGTTAGTGATTCCGGATATACGTACCGACAGGTGGCTGAAAATATCGCGGCCGGTCAACCAAGCATCCACGAAGTGCAAGCCGGATGGCTTGGCAGCCCCGGACATTGCAGCGCGATTATGGAACCTGCTTTTACTGATATCGGTATCGCTTGCGTGTCAAATCCGGACAGCGAACTCGTCCGTTACTGGAGCGCTGTTTACGGCAAACCGTTGTAAAGGGTTTCGTTATAAGTGGTTTTAAGTGAAACTACTATAATTCACTAGCCTGCTCTATTCATGAAGGGTTCGCGAATAGAGCAGGCGAGGCCGACACATTTCCGCTCACTCAATACAAGGCCCGGTCTGCCTGCTGTCTACACAAAACAATGCGCTACCGTGTATCGCCAAGCCAATTCGCACCCCGAGGGGTGTTTTTGCTCGCGCTGCTGTTGCTGCTGGTTGGCTGCGACACACTGTTCGATACAGCGGTCGACTGCATCGATGATGATGGCCCGTCATTTGTGCAGCGCCAGCTGGCAATGCCGGTTCTGAATCAGACCTATTCTGAAATTCTCACTGTCAGAATTGACAATGAACCGTTTGACGATCGTTTTTTTTACGATTTCGCGCTCGAGGGTGCGCTGCCTGAAGGCATCATGGCAAGTCAGCGAATTAACGGCGGTCGCGATCTGGTGTTCGAAGGAACAGCAACCGAGCTTGGTACATTCCCGTTCACTGTATTTGTTGCTGTCGGGGGTGGAGGTGTCGATACGTCAGGTCTGTGTTTTACATCACGCTCTCGCAATTTCGAACTGACGGTCGCGCCGATTTAGTTTTTTCGAAACTGCATCAATGCTGACTTTTATAGTTGCCGTCTTCTTTCTGCTGATTACGCCAGGTCCCGGTGTTTTATCGACCGCCGGCGTGGGTTCAGCGTTCGGCTATCGACCGGGCCTGCGTTATCTGTTTGGTCTGATGATTGGCCAGAATCTGGTGTTTATTGCCGTGGCCACAGGTCTGGCTACACTGATGTTATCGACCCCCGGCCTTAGACAGATACTGCTGGTATTGTCAGCGGCCTATCTTGGCTTTCTGGCGTTTAAAATTGCCACCGCCGGCTCACGCATCGCATTTATCGAGTCATCGACTGCACCCGGGTTGTTGAACGGCTTGCTGTTACAGCCGATCAATCCCAAAGCGTATGCGGTAAACACAACGCTTTACAGTGGTTTCGCCTATGCGTCAGCCTCGCCGGTGTTCGAAGTGGTGACAAAACTACTGATAATAAACGCGATCTGGCTACCCATTCATTTGTTGTGGCTGGCAGCCGGAGTCAATCTGAAAAAGCTGGCACTGACTGACTCAACGCAACGTGCCATTAACATCGGCATGGCACTCTCGATGTTGTTAGTTGTCGGTTTGGCCCTGCTTACCTGATAGCAGCCATTGAAACAGTTTCTAAAAACGTTCAAGCAAAGTCCCAGCTAAGCTCAGTAATTACGTTCAATATAGCGACTGTGCAGATGTTCAAGAAAATAGCGCGAGTTGGTTGCTTCACCACTTGCGTGCTGCATGATCTCTTGCGAGGTTAACAGTCGCCCTTTTGACCAGATGCGCTCCTGTAACCATTCGCGCACGAACATGACATCAAGCTGCTGGAATCGCTCCTGCCAATTCGGATGATCACGTTTGATTGCAGCAAAGAGTTGTGCGGCATTCACAGCACCGACTGTGTAGGACGGAAAGTAACCAAAGGTTCCATCACTCCAGTGAATATCCTGCAGACAACCAATCGCGTGATTGTCACCCACATCCAACCCCATAAAGTCGAGCAATTTACTGCGCCAGAGTTCGGGTATATCGCGCGCCTCGATATCACCATTGATTAGTGCTTGTTCGATTTCATAGCGCAGCAGAACATGCAACGGATAGGTCACTTCATTGGCTTCCACCCGGATGTATTCCGGCTCGACGCGCGTGGCAAAATTCCAGATCTCTGCAGCACCTTGCCCGACCTGCGGCAAATGTTCTTTAATCGTTGGTAAAAACCCTTTGAGAAAGGGTAAGGATAGAAATATCTGTTTTTCAAACAATAGACTCTGGCTTTCGTGGATACACATATTGCGATGTTGTCCAACAGGCAAGCCGCTCCATTGCCCGGGCAACCCGCTTTCATAGCTGGCGTGCCCTGTTTCATGAGCCGTTGCCATTAACGCATCGAGAAACTCATCTTCCCTGAAGCGGGTGGTGATACGAAGATCTCCCGCGCTACCCATACTGAACGGATGCATGCTCTGGTCAAGGCGACCAGCGGCAAAATCAAAACCCAGCGCATGCATTAATGCTTCGTTTACTTTCAATTGTGAGCTCACATCAAACTCACCGGCAGGGACTTCGACTGCATGATGCTTTTGCACCGCCATAACTTCCTTCGACAACTCCGGCAGCTTCACCCGCAGTTCATCAAACACACTGTCGACTAACTCATGCGAGTCACCCGTGCAATGCACAGCCAGTAATGCGTCATAAGGTGTCGGGCAGTCGGGAGCCGCCTCTTGGCGTAAACGCGCCTCTTCACGCGACAGGGCAACCACTTCTTCAAAGTTTGCCAAAAACCCTGACCAGTCGTTAGCGGCTTTTTGTGTTCGCCACCCGTGTTCACAGCGACTGCCCGCAACCACACGCGCTTTAACGAGTTCTGCCGGTAAACATGTTTCCTGCTGCCATAAGCGTTGCATTTCCTGCAGGCTTTTAGCCACACCTTCAGCTCCACTGGCTTTTGCGTCATTAAACAATGACTGCATATCAGTCGCAGTCAGCAGATCGTGATGTATACCAGCAAGCTCCGCTATCGCGTCAGCTCTCCCCTGCATACCGCCGGACGGCATCATCACCATCTGATCCCAACCCAAATAGGACATGGCATGCTCGATCCGTGACAGGCGCTGAAAACGTTCTTGAAGTTTGTCGTAGGCACTTACATTAGCCATTAGCTTGCTCTTTTATAAATTTGTAAAATGAAACTTTCTGATCAACTTCGCATATTTTAACTGTTCGACTGCAATATTGATCGCATAACTCAACGTGCACTGCTACAGGACGACAAATAGATCAGTCATAAAGGTTTTTCGTACCAATGAAAATTATTGCATACACTCTTTTAACCGTTATCGTGCTGTCGTTGAGTCAGTTAACACCTGTCAACGCGGGTATTTACAAATGCGTGGCGGGTGACGGCAGTGTGACCTATTCGCAAACAGAATGCCCCGCCAGCAATCGAACCGCAAAAGTGCTCGGTAAAAACGGGGGTTCAAGCCCGGACGTTAATTGTGCAATTGCCTTACCGTTTATCGAGCAGACAATCGGCGACATGCGCGACGGTGTATCATCTTTCAGTTTGACAAAAAAGTACGGCGGCGAGTCTCATATTTCGCGTGTTACCGGTGCGATCGTTAACTATATCTACAGCTTCAAAGACAATGAAACGGCGGTACCGTCACGCATAAAGGATCTGACTGTGAAACGATGCAAAGCCGGCAATTTCGGTATACCCACCTGTAACGCACTGCCAGCCGCCTTTGTGAACGAACAAGGTGGCTGCCAGGCTATTAAGCCGGATTCGAATAACAACTCTACGTTTTCGAGCGCGAACGCAGAAAGAGATGACTAACAAGCTGCCAACTTTCAGATGACACTTCGCCTTCAATCAAACTTTATGTGAAAGACGATGTGAAAGGCGATAGGAGAGCTGATGTGACAGTACGGCATGATCAGCTACATCAGATAACCCGATCTCGAGGGTTGAGGTCTGCAAAAAAATCGTTCAGATTCGCAACGACACGAAGTCCCATCGCTTCACGCGTATCCTGCGTGGCACTGCCAAGATGCGGAAGCAACACGGCATTTTCGAGCTCAAGAAACTCGGATCGAATATCAGGTTCATTGCAAAAAACGTCTAAACCGGCACCGGCAATCTGATTATTGCTAAGCGCTTCAAGCAGTGCTGGCTCGTCGACCACTTCACCTCTGGCTGTATTGATTAGAAAGGCTGTCGGTTTCATAAGTTTTAGGCGATCTGCATTGATCAAAGCGGTATTCTCTGCGCCGCCCGGACAGTGCAGTGAGACAAAATCGGCCTGACTGAGTAAGTCCTCAAGCGTGTCAACCTGTGTGGCGTGCTCCTCCTGCAAGATGTCATCGGATACACGCGAGCGATTGTGTACGATGACATTCATACCGAAACCCCGGGCACGTCGGGCAGTTTCCCGTCCTATACGCCCGAATCCGATAATACCGAATGTACTACCACTGACCTTGCGGCCTATCATGTGAGTCGGACACCAGCCCGCCCATGCTCGACTTCTGACCTGACGCTCACCCTCTCCGGCGCGCCGCGCGGCCATCAACGCCAGCATAATTGCGATATCCGCGGTACATTCGCTCAACACGTCCGGAGTGTTCGTGACAACCAAACCGAGCCGTTGCGCTTCGCCAATGTCTATGTGACTAAAACCGACACCGTAATTAGCGATAATTTTGGTGCGGCACGTAGAGGCATCAATCCGGCTGAGTATTGCCGCATCCAACCGGTCTGTCACTGTCGGCAGCACAGCGTCATGTGCGTTGAATGCATCCAGCCACTGCTGCTCACTAAAGGGCTGATCAGTTGAGTTGAGGGTTACAGTGAACTTGTCCTGCAATGCCTTTTCAACAGATGCAGGCCAGCGCCGCGTGACAATAACACTAGGTTTCATGTTTTACTCTTTCTCTTTTTAGGCCTTGTAAGGGAACATCCGGCAAGTGCCGATTTAACCGTGGTGCCAATTGATGCCGGATCTTCCGCGATGATTGCACCACTGTCACGCAACACACTCGCTTTCTCGTCAGCACGATCATCGAACGCTGTGATAATTGCTCCGGCATGTCCAAGACTTCGCCCGACGGGTGCGGAGGTTCCTGCTATGTACGCAACAACCGGTTTAGAGAACGAATCCTTGATATAACGTGCGGCCTCCGCCTCCTGCGGCCCACCGATTTCGCCGAGTAACACCACCGCTTTGGTTTCATCATCAGCATCAAACAGTTTGAGGATATCAAGGAAGCTACTGCCGGTGATCTGATCCCCTCCAATACCGACACTGGTGGAAACACCCAGACCGACAGCGTTTAGTTGCGATGCCGCTTCGTAACCCAGCGTACCACTACGCGATACGATACCAACAACGCCGGGTGAGTAAATCGCATCGGGCATAACACCCATCAGGGATTTTCCCGGACTGATCACACCGGCACAATTGGGGCCGAGTAAACGCATGCTGTTGGCTTCACGGTAACGCAGCATGTAACGTTTAACCTTGATCATGTCCTGAGCCGGAATACCATCGGTAATGGCAGCACACAGTCTGATGCCTGCATCCGCTGACTCCATAATGGCATCGGCTGCAAAAGGTGGTGGCACCATGATGATGCAGGCGGTCGCGGTCGTCGCAGTGGTCGCTTCTTTTACCGTGTTAAAAACCGGTAGACCGGCGATGTTGCCCCCCCCTTTACCGGGGGTAATACCACCAACAACCCGGGTGCCATAGTCCAGCATACGTTGGCAATGAAAACTGCCGATCCGACCGCTGATGCCTACAATAAGCACGCTGGTATCGCGCTCCAGCAGAATGCTCATGGGTTGCGTGGGCCGTTGCTGTCGATCATTCGTTGTCTAGCAGTTATTGTCCGCGTCACAGCCTCATCCAGTGTGCTGGCTCTTATAATCGGCAGACCGCTGCGCGACAATGTTTTTCGCCCTTCCTCAACGTTATTGCCTGCCAGGCGCACCACTACCGGTATAGTTAGTGGTTTCTCGGCAAGCGCTTGAACAACCCCCTCTGCGATCCAGTCACAACGATTGATACCGGCAAATACATTAATGAGCAGTACACTGAGGTGCTCATCCGATTGCAACTGACGGATCGCTTTAGCGACACGCTCCGGCGGCGCAGCTCCACCGATATCGAGGAAATTTGCTGCTCGACCACCATGCTTTTCGAGTAGATCAAGCGTCGCCATGGCAAGGCCCGCACCATTGACGATGCAACCGATATCACCGTCAAACCCGATGTACTTCAGGCCACGATCCATAGCTCGCGTTTCGCGCGCATCCTCCTGCGACTTGTCTCGCAGCTCAGCAATCTCAGGGTGGCGGTACAATGCGTTGTCATCGAAAGTCATTTTCGAATCGAGTGCGCACAACCGGCCATCCTCAGCAATCACCAGCGGGTTTATTTCCACCATGGTCGCATCAAGTTCTTCAAACGCGCGATAAGCTGCCAGTATCAGGTCCGTCGCAGAACGCAGGTTGGCCGAATCAATGCCCAACAGAAAGGCGATTTCACGTGCCTGAAACGCCTGCATGCCGACAGCGGGCTCAACAATGCAACGCAGAATTGAATCAGGCTCTGAAACGGAGATTTCTTCGATCTCCATGCCACCGCTGGCAGAGGCAACCACCATGACCCGCTCGCTATTACGATCGAGCACAAGACCGAGGTACATCTCACGCTGAATTTCAACGTATTCCTCGACGTAAACGCGATAAACAACCTTTGAAGGAGAGCCGCTACCACCGGTTTGTAAGCGACTGCCGAACAGCCGGCTGGCCGCCCGGTAAACCGCGTCCTCATCGCCGCAATCGTGAATACCACCGACCTTGCCACGACCACCGCTGTGCACCTGTGCTTTGACTACCCAGCGCTCACCACCAATATCGCGTGCGCGATAGGCAGCTTGCTCCGGGCTGTAGGCTAACCCTCCTCTGGGAGTGCGAATACCAAAACCGTTGAGAAGCTCTTTTGCCTGATACTCATGTATATCCAAGCAGCACTCCAACTTTGTTATCTCACGACAACATTACCCTAAAAAGTCTGGACGTACGCTTCTCAATTGTTAGCCTCGTTCCGACGCCGGGCAGCATTCAGTACGGTTTGCAGTACCACTCGGTTAAACCGCAACTGCCTCGATTTGGTACATACTCGCGATGTCTGCTTTGAGTCGGTCGATGTCGACATCCGCACCTATATTGTTCAGCGCTACGGTGAAGCGTGTCAATATCTCGGTGATAGCAGCCTCATTCAGCTGGTTCAAAATACCGATCCGGATCTGCACCGGTTCACTCAATGTTGTCCAGATACCAAAGCCCTCTGCCCGGCAGTTCTGCACGAGTTCCATTTCACTTCCGGCGAACGCTTCCGGCAGGTTGAACACAACCAGACTACTCATGTTGGACGTTACGCGGCAACCCAGCATTTCAAGCGTTGTGCGCAACACTTCCTCATGCTGGCGATAGAGTGCGGCTCGTGCTCCGAGCGTATCGGCGAGTGTCAAGCGCAGCGCCTCATGAAAAGCGGCAACAGCATAGGCAGAATGGGTGCGATGATAGGTCCCCTTCTCGACATCTTTCCCATCAACAATGCCCCAATGACGAGCTTCAAGTATCGGATGGTGAACAAAGGTACGCGTGCCGGTCTGCTTGAGTACTGCTATATAACGGTCAGTAAAACTGACAGGCGCATAGGTCAAGGGCAAACAACAAATACCTTTTTGCGGACATGAAGCCCATGCAGCGACGCCCGGATAATCGTCTATCGAAAAGTCTGCGACACCCAGTGACGACACTGCATCGATCAATCCCATGGCATTGTGACGTTCACAAGATTCAGAGAAAGCTCCAAGGTCGTTAATCCGGCCCGAACCGGTTTCCCAGTGCGCCATGAATGCCCACTTCGGTTTGTGCCGGCTCAATGCATCCTCAATCGTTGCAGCATCAACAGACTGCCCGTGCGGGATTTCTACGATAGTGACAGAGGCTGGTTGCGGGTTGGTTGGATCGGCAGCGAGCTCTTCTGCTGTCGCAGCCTTCATGCGCAGTGTAAGACCGTCGATACCGGAGAATGTGCCGTTGACGAAGGCTACAACAGTGTCACCCGGCAGGACCGCACTCATCATGGCATCCAGTCCGCTCCAACCCGTACCCGCAACGCCGAAGGTGTGCACGTTATCTGTCCCGAACACATCGCGCAGCATGAATTTGCATTCAACCATGCCACGCAAAACATCCGGCTGCATGTGATCCGCTACACCGCAACGGGCATACTGTTCAAGCACACGCTGGTCGGTGTTTCCCGGTCCCGGGCCTGCGGCCAGCGTGTGCGGTATCGTTAATCGTTCAAAGGTATTTGTGCTCATTAGCATGTGTCCGTTTTTGTCTGCCTGAAGTATTGGTGCAGGTGTCTGCAGAGAAAACGTTACTAATTACTGCTATTGAGTAGACAAAAGTATGGTTTTTTTACTACCCTTTAGAGCTGTGAACAGCTAAACTGTCATGATGAGGACCGTTGCACTGTGAGCGCTAAGCCAATTGGGATCACCATCGCCGAGGGTAACGCGCTGATGCTCACCGCGTTGTCGGAATTGATCGAGGAGGATCCCCGTTTCAGCCTGATGAGCACGGTAACATCGGCCGAGGACTGCCTGAAAACATCGTTCGAATCGCCGGGTGATGTACTGGTTGTCGACTGGTTGCTGCCGACACTGGGTGCCGAGAAGCTCATAAAAGTATTGCGTGATGAAAACAGTCCGATGCGCGTGGTGGTCTGTACCCACGTTAAATCTCTCGAGGTGCCCAAACGCGCAATGGCCGCAGGAGCAGCCGGGTTTTTCTGCCACACATCGCCATCTGAAGAATTGCTGGAAGTCATCGCAACCGTCGCGATCGGCAGCATGGTATTCCCCTACCTTGACGTCAGAGAGCTGGCCGACCCACTACAAACATTGACGAAAACAGAACGCGCACTTCTCGCATCATTATCACTGGGTCGAACCAACAAAGAACTGGCATCCAACCACAACATTGCGGTTAACACCGTTAAGTTTCACCTGCGTAACCTGTACGACAAATTGAATGTCCGAAATCGTAGCCAGGCAATTGCCCTTTATTACTCACTAAACCTGGCTGACGACTTCACCACGACCGAAATGCGTTCGCTGCAAACTTCCCGCGACGTCGGGGATGAGTGACGATTCTCTATCGGGACAACCTGCGATTCAGCACTAGCCCAGCAACTAGCTCAACAGTTGTTGACGATACGATAGCGCCTCTAAAATATCGGCTTTACGAACGGGTTCGGATTCACCGAGATCCGCGATCGTTCTTACCACACGCATTAATTGGTGCATAGCCGGCGTTCGGTGATCTGCGGTTGGCCTATGGTTTTTCTCTGGTGTGCTTGGCGACAAACATGGCCGATTGGGTTACATTGCGTCATACTTCTAAGACCACACAATTATGGCAATTGTCACAAATTCTAATTGTCACAAATTCTTTTACTATGTTTTAGAAGCCTCGCGGATCAAAGATCCTGGTTGCACTTAGTGATTCGATAGTATGCTGTACAGATTATTTTAAAGGCGCTGTGGGTATCATCAATCACCACCTTGCGGACAGATAATTGCAATAATCAACGGATTGATACCATTGCCAACCAATGCGAAAATCGCGTCTGATCAAAACACTTTTGAAGCCATACAGATCCGCCGATTATGAGAAATACCCTACCGATATGTCGACGTATCCAAGTATCAAAGTTGCTCGGTTAGCTGGAACTGATCAGCGCAGAAATCCATACTTAATACTTAGGGTTGATTGACAATTTGTAGCTAATAAAAAACAAATCCCTAAACCAACTACGGAACTTTCATAGATTTTGGAGAACTCTTCACGCGCTGTCGAAACTATCCTTGTGGTCGACGACCAGGCCATTCAACGTAAAAAGATATTGCTGGCGGTAAAAAATCTGGGCTACAACGCCGTCTCTGTGGAAAGCGGCGCGCAAGCACTGGAATTTTTAAAATCAGAATCAGTAGATCTGATACTACTCGATATTGTGATGCCGGATATCGATGGCTTTGAGGTAATGCGCCAAATGAACGCTGACAAGCATTTGCGCGAAATTCCAGTCATCGTTATTTCGTCACTTGATGGCGAGATGGACAGTGTAGTTCGAGCGATCAAGGCTGGGGCACAGGATTTTCTGAGAAAGAATTTTGATCCGGTTCTTCTTAACGCACGAATCGGAGCGTCGCTGGAGAAAAAAAGAAACCGCGATCGCGAGATCACCTACCTGAATCAGGTCGAGCGACTGGCCGACGCAGCAGCAATACTCGAAAAAGAAGTCGTCGATCCAGCAAGGTTTCAGTTTGAAGATATAGACGCACGCGACGATTCTCTAGGCCGGCTATCTCGTGTGTTTGCACGCATGACCGCCCAGGTGTACGAGAGAGATCGGCGTTTACGCGAGCAGATTAGTGCTCTTAAAGGTGTGTTCGGATTACTTGCTATCGGCATAGTCTCAGGACTATGGGCACCATTGTCGCGGACAGTAGCGTTGGAGCAACCTCATCCCATAGGTACTGCTTTCTGGGTCAACATTGTATGTGGCGTGTTGTGTATCGGAGTTGGTGCAGTGCGAGGGAAACTGTTCCGCCTTAATGCCAAATTGATAGTGGTGTTCGCAGCCTGGGGCATACTGGGAACACTGATAGGTGAAGTTTTTATCTTCTGGGCAGCTGAGCAACTAGAGGCGTGGATTATTTCGTTGGTTGTGGTAACAGAAGGTTTCATGGCTTTCCTGCTGGCCATGGTCTTTAGAATTGAACAACCTAGTTTGCGGCGCTTCCTGGGTTTTGTCATTGGAGTCGTTGGCGTATTTGTCCTGATGTCGGTAACCCAAAACCTTGAAGGAGAAGCCCGCTGGACATGGATTCTCGTTGCTGCCATGGGTCCGCTGGGATACGCCTTGCGTGGCTTGATGCTCGCACAGTATTTGCCCGAAGAACTTGACCGAATTACAGCGGCTGGTTACTCCGGATTTGCCGCTGCGATAATACTGCTACCGCTCATTGTGATATTTGATGACTATTACCCGCTAAAATTTGGCAGTGGTTTTGACAAGGTTACGATGGTTGTGCTTCTAATGGGATTAATCTCGGCGGTGACCTGTTCGCTTCGGGTAATTCTGATTAAGTATCTGGGTGCTGTATTTGCCAGCCAGAGCAGTATCGTCGTTACTGTCTGCGGCATTGCATGGGGCGCATTGCTACTCGGTGAGAGGCTACCTGGTATTGCCTGGCTCGCCTTACTGTTGATGTTATGCGGATTGTTTCTGGTAGGGCCACGAAGACAAGAGGAAGATAAGACGCCAATCTTTCCTCGGGTTGATACTGGAGCGCCCAACAATCGCAATTCACAACCGGGCACATCAAGCATCACGCATCCAGACAATACCTGAATTTACCTGAACTCAGCTGAATAGCCTGTTGAATATCCTTATCGCAGTAAATTCTGACGTACGTGCCTGCGGTTAAAGTCCAGCCAAATCTAAATCCTGTAGAAATTTGACGGCTATTTTTACTTCGGCGGAAATTTTTTCAACTTTATCATGTGCATTCGTGACCTCACCCTGTGCACTCTCACTTTCCAATGACTGACACAATTCGGCGAGCTCGACTGCTCCAAAGTCTTTACAGTTAGATTTTAACGAATGGGCAGCTATCTTTAATGCAGCCCAATCCGAAGCGTTAGCACTAGCCGCCATCTGATCAGCAAGATCGGGGGATGTTTCAGAAAAATCTTGAATAAGCTCAGCCAAATCTTCCTCATCTCCACCAATAACATCACGTAGACGGACTAACGCACCTGTATCAATCTGTGTCATATCAACCAGTATTACGGCTATTGTGTTATGAGGCTTATGTATTGCGAATGACCTGAGCGACTCGCATACATAAAGACAGGCTTACAATTTATTCAAGTTAGAGCGATGTTCACTAACATCATCCAGCGCTTCCATGAGCGCACTCATATCTATAGGTTTACTTAGATAACCATCCATTCCAGAAGCCAAATAGGTTTTTCGATCCGCTTCCATTGCATTTGCGGTCAACGCAATGAAATAAGGCATATCTTCCTTTGGCAGGAGATCGCGTATTTTTTGTGTCGCAGTAATGCCGTTCATGTTTGGCATTTCTATATCCATTAGCACCAAATCATAAGATTGTTTTTGGCAAGCCTCTATTGCTTCCTGACCACTGTTGGAAATATCTGGTCCGTAACCGATACGCTTGAGTATCTTCGACCCTACCTTTCTGTTGATCGCATTATCATCAACCAGAAGAATGCGCAAATTTCTAGCATTGCGGTGCGTATCAAGCGTTGTTATGGCTTGACTTTCCGTCGCTGTTTCAATCGACATCGCGCGCGCAATAGTTGCCAATATTTGAGATGTTTTTGCAGGCTTAAGTAACACTGCAGAGAGCTTTACACTTTCCAATCGTTGTCGAATTTCAAAATCTGATGGTGATATCGAGGTATAAAGTATAATTTCCATACTATTATCACGGCGCATTTGAATTTCTTTCGCCAGCTCGATGCCATCCATTCCCGGCATAGCAAAGTCTATAATACAAAAGTCAAACTCTTTCTTCTGATCAAGAGCATCCAATGCATCACGAGGATCAGACACCTCAAAAACATCGACCCCCCATTTCTTAAGCTTGTTACACAATATCAACCTATTGGTTGAATTATCATCTACGACCAGCGCCTTTCGCCCTTTAACAGACGATAGCAGCTCAATTGTCGCTAATGCAGCCGGCGCTTTAGCGGTTTCGAATGGGATTACAAAGGAAAAAACAGACCCCTTGTTTAAGGTGCTTTCCACCTTTATGTCACCGCCCATAAGCTCAACCATTTTTTTTGTAATAACCAGCCCTAAACCGGTACCGCCATAACGTCTTGTTGTAGATGTATCAATTTGAGAAAAAGATTTAAACAATTTATCCATACGATCTACAGGAATACCAATGCCTGTATCCGTAATCGTAAATTTCAAGGTATCTGGTGTTAGTAATTTCACATCTAACATAACCTCACCCGATTCTGTGAATTTTATAGCGTTGTTCATTAAATTCATCAGAATCTGTTTCAAGCGTGTTGAGTCACCCAGCACACCTTCAGGCACTGAATCATCTATGTTACAGATTAATTCAAGCCTTTTTTCAGAGGCTTCCGTTGAGACCAGTTCTATAGCGTCTTCTATGGTTTCGATCAGATTAATAGGTCTTTTTTCGAGATCGATTGCACCTGCCTCAACTTTGGAGAAGTCCAGAATGTTATTGATGATCGACAATAGAGTGTCACTGGCATTGTGTATCGTCTGGCTGAATTCACGTTGCTCTTCATTGAGCTTTGTACCTTCAAGTAAAGTACTCATGCCAATTATGCCGTTGAGCGGGGTTCTAATTTCGTGGCTCATTGTGGCGAGGAAAGAACTTTTAGCCTGATTAGCCCGATCTGCTTCATCACGAGCGGCTGAAAGCTCTTGCGTTCTCAATGAAACCCGTTCTTCAAGCTGTTCATTCAGGGCATTCAATGCTTGTTTATTTTCTTGCTCCCTGGTTAACATGCTGTTGTAGGACTTGATAACCATACCCATTTCATCTGTGCTGCTGAAATCGATTAAGTCGCGTTGATCACCTGTTGTTTGATTGATGGACTTTAACAACAAATTCATAGGGACACCGACAACTCGGTTTACTGCAAACAGCGTCCCCAAAATCACCGTCACAACCAGCAACGCTGCAAGCACACCTGCTAATAACAGCCGACTATAGCGCTCGGATGCCAGGCTCTTTTGGCTTGAGATAATTTCAAGTGTTCCAATGTTTCTGATTTGTCCCGAGACAATATATTTTATGGCACGTTCATGAGTGAAGAAAGCGCTGGAAGATTGCTCATCACCGTATGCTGCAGCAATTTGACTTTTACTTTCATCGTAAACTATTGCTTGCGATATATCTGGATCGGCCTCTATAAGCGCTTCAAGTGTTAGCTGGATCTGTTTTTCTGCCAAATTCCAGGTGGGTTCTGACAACACTTTTGCCTGAACATCCATCACTCTATCCATCTTCTGCTGAAGTGCGTTGACCGCTTTGGATTGAGCGTTGTATTCAAACATCCCGAATACCGCCAGAATACAAATCAGTATGATGGGAACCGTGATACTAAGGATTTTGGACCGAATAAGTATCCGGCGATTCGGCAATTGCTCGCTAAAGTCCATCGTCGTTTATATACCAAACTCAAATTTACTTTAGATAAGCGTCGAAAATTTCTTCGTGCCTGGAAGTTTCCAGCAGGTGCTGTATGCCTTCGTTGAAGTCGTCTCGTATTTGCTCCGATTTAAATACGGGAGGGAAACTAACAGGATCGGTAAATGAATACGCAACTGTTGGTTTTAATTTTTTTCCACTTTGCTTCTCCAGAAGCCGGGTGTAGTAAGCAAAAATTGTTTGATCGGCTACAACAGCGTCAACTCGACCGTGTTCCAGCATCTTGGGTTGTAGCGATTGATCAGCAACTTCAATGTAATTGTTCTTTTGGTCGATCGGCTCCAGCCAATCCGGCCAAATGAGTTTAGCGTTCTGAAAGGTAGCTATCCGAAAATCATCGATATCAGAAGGCTTTTGTATATCTATACTGCGCTCTTCGAGCGTAAAAAAGGCATTCCGATACGAAAACGGCGCTATCCCATAATGAAAGCCTTTTTCAGTCGCCGGATCGTAAGAGCCACTTGATGCCGCGTCAACCGCACCAATTTTTAATTCATGCATCATGCGTTTTGCTGATACATAGACAGCAACAAGCGTGTGACCTTTAAATGCCAAAGCCTCTCTAATAATGTCAACCTGGATACCACCATCTTGATCTGCCAGGACAAATGGCACGATGGTTTGATCGAAGGTCATTGTGACTTCTTTTGCTGATACCCGGTGAACGGGTAAAAAAGCGATAAAAAGCAGCAAAGTAACAGATATATACTTCATGTTAATACGTCTCATCATATCTGACAGACGTATATTTTACCCTTTTTTACATTTAATCGGACAACACAAAGTCAGTGAAATCTCATTTTTGCTAGAAAATTTGTCGAACAGGAACACAAGGACGCCACAAATACAGATTGAAAAACACCCCTTGACCGGTGGCGTTGCAAGCGCGCTTTTCACAGCGCTGAAAGATTAGCAACGACCCGTGCGCGCTGCAGAAAGATCTGCCTGGTCAAACACTCCGGTATCACGGCACCACATACGGTGTTCGGCGCGCCTTTTTCTGTGGCAAGAATGCATTCAGCGCAGGTGATTCACTCTGTTTGTTAACGCTTACACTATTTTATTTGCTGACGGTACGACAACGCCTCCAGCACATGCTCTCCACGTACTGCTACTGAACCACTCAGGTCTGCAATGGTTCTTGCCACACGCATTAACCGGTAATGGGCACGCAGTGACAAATTATATTTTTCAGTGGCGCGCATTAATTGGTGCGTAGCCGGCGCGTTGAGATGAGCATAGTGCTCCAGCGCGTCACCTGTAAGTTTGCCGTTGACACACTTCTGACGTTGTAACTGAACATCGTAAGCGGCACAGACACGTTGCCGAACCTGCTGACTACTCTCACCATTGGCTGATTTTTTTAGCTCAGTTACCGCTACGCGAGGCACACCCACCTGCAAATCAATCCGGTCAAGTAACGGCCCGGACAATCGTGATGTATACCGTCGTATTTGTTCCATACTGCAACGACATTGAGTCTGCAGATCACCTGCATAGCCGCAAGGACAGGGATTCATTGCGGCAATAAGCTGGAAGTCAGCCGGGAACTGTGCCGATCTACTCGCCCGGGAAATAGTGACATGCCCTGCTTCCAGTGGTTCGCGCAAAACATCGAGCACAGATCTTGGAAATTCTGCAAGCTCATCAAGAAATAGCACTCCGTTGTGAGCCAGCGAAATTTCACCCGGTTTAGGTTTGCTACCACCACCGACCAGTGCAACACCGGACACCGTATGATGTGGCGAGCGTACCGGTCGCTGGCGCCACCGGGACACATCAAAACCCTGATGGCTGATCGATTGAATCGATGCAGTCTGAACTGCTTCCTCTAACGACATCTCTGGCAATATACCGGCAGCAACAGACGCCAGTAACGACTTGCCTGTTCCAGGAGGTCCAACCATCAGCAGGTTATGGCAGCCAGCGCAGGCGATCTCAAGCGCACGTCGGGCAGTGTGCTGACCTTTGACAGTACTTAAATCAGGCAACGTTACATTGCCAGATGAGCCGGGCACAGGTTCATCTACATGCAATGGTACGAGCTCAGTTGTGCCGGCAAGCCCTGCCACCAATTCAGTTAATGACGTTACCGGATAGATCGCACAGGATTGACAAAGACCTGCTTCGACAGCGTTGGCTGCAGGTACGATCAATTTTTTTAAAACCGATTGTTGAGATTCTTTCGCCGTTTGCGGTTTGATCAGCGACATCGCTGTCGGTAAGGCCCCCTCTACCGGCCGGATTTGCCCGCTTAACGACAGCTCACCGATAAACTCAAATGACTGACAAGTTACCGGGTCAAGCTGATGCATGGCCAGCAATATCGCGATGGCAATCGGCAGATCAAAACGCCCCCCTTGCTTGGGCAAATCTGCCGGAGCCAGATTAACAACGATTGCACGTTGCGGGAACTCTATACCGGAGGCCAGCATGGCTCCGCGAATTCGATCGCGGCTTTCACGCACTGCGGCCTCAGGTAAACCAACGATCGTGAACTTCGGTAATCCGGGAAGCAACTGCGCTTCGACATCGACAGGTAGTCCACGGATGCCCATCAATGTGCGCGAGCGGACTCGCCCCAACTCGGTTTGCGCATTCATCGGGAATCACCCGATGCGTGATTCAGCCCGACGCTGGCGCGATGCTGCGGATAGTCAGTGGTTGGATGACAGGCGGAGTAATTACCCTTCGCCTTTCTTTTGCTCAAGTTCTGCCAGTCGTTGTTCAAGCAGTTTGAGGCGTTGACGGGTTTTCTCCAGTACCCGTTGCTGGATATCAAATTCTTCACGCGTTACCAAGTCCATTTTTTCAAGCCTGCTTCGAAGCACGGCTTTAGCGTTATTTTCAAAGTCCGTTTTCATTTGTACAGCGGCAGGTGGCAACAAACCACCCAGACGGTCAGCAAGTTCCTCTATGCTGTCCAGTATGACTTTTTCCGGGCGTTGAGAATCTCTCATGCTTACCATTCGTTATAGCGACTGTACAACCCCATGATATCAGGATTTCCAGGGATGAAAATGTACGAACGGTATGCTCAGCCTGACATCCCTGCGCTTAAAGAAACTGACTAACAGCATTCCGGCAATAAATCCGCCGATATGTGCACCGAACGCCACTCCACCCTGCTGACCGGCGGTTGCCACCGAGCTGACAATCTGCATCAGAAACCAACCGGCTAGCACGAACATGGCCGGTACATGGAACGTTTTAATGATAATCAGTATCGGTACGATAATCATCACGCGCGCACGCGGGTAAAGTAGAAGATACGCGCCAAGCACGCCTGAAATCGCACCACTTGCCCCGATCATCGGCACCTGAGAATCCATATCCGGCAGCGCCTGTGCAAAAACTGCAACCACACCGCAAAGCAGGTAAAACAACAGATAACGTACATGCCCCATCGCTGACTCAATATTGTTACCGAATACCCAGAGGTAGAGCATGTTTCCTATCAGATGCATCCACCCGCCGTGCAAAAACATGGATGTGAATATAGTCAGGTACTCCGGTACCCATACCAGAGACTCAGGGAGTTCACGATGGTCAAACAGAACAGCCGGTGTTACGCCTAACGCGTAGACGATGCCATGCCGAACTTCAGGTGTACGCGTAACCTGCCACAGAAATACACCTATACAGATGGTCATTACTGTGTAGGTGACATACGGAATAATCTTTACCGGATTTTCGTCATGGATGGGGAACATTAAATAGTCATTCCTGGTTACAGATACAGCTGGTACTTGTGCGACGTGTGTGCAAACTTAACAAGCCGCTGGTGTTTGGCGAGCGAGCAATAACGCCTTCAAGTAAATCATGCACGTAAATCACTCACGCAAACTGTTGCGTCTTGATGCCGGTTTCGGCTTCTACTGTCTCACAAATATCAAGACCCTACTGTAGCTGAAGCCGCTGTTGACGATAACAATGTATGACTATGTTTTTCATCCTAGGTTTACTGGTCGTGGCGGCAGAAATACGCTACCAGTGGGTAAATCGCACGTCGGTATCGAGCGCAGGACAGGCGCAACAGCACGATCCCGCTAACCGGCACATCCACGCTGGCACGCACGAACGGCCTTTGCGCTAAGCGACACACCCCTCAACAGGTTCTCCAACGCGCGCCCGTGCGCCGGATCGGACAGCTCGAGCGTCAGAACTTCGTCACAGAACGGAGCGCTGATTGCCTGTAAAAGGCTCTTTTTTTCGCATTTGACACCTACTTTTGCAGTCAGATCTGGTGAGTTTAACTATTCCTCTATAAACTGCCTGTTATTACTACGCAGTCGCTAACTGCTTGTTTTACCAGTCGCTGATCATTGGCGACAGGTGCGCCCGGAAGATGGTGTGGCCTAGTCTACACCTCCGGGTGAAGATTTAAGCGAAGGCGTAGGTTAGACACGGGTTTTGTTTCAGGCAGCGTACGCGTCGAATGCGATGACACCCACTATCCCAAACTGCTGTCATCACGCCAGTTAGGGAGTGCGAAAATTTAACAACACAACGTATGTTTCAAGTCTTACTAGCTATCGATTCACCAGGAATCGGTTTCAGGATGAATCAATTAGTGCACATTTGCTTACGAAAAAAGCTGCCGGGAATTGCACTCGATTTCAATTTCGCATTCGCATGCGCGTTGGGTCTGGGCCTGAACCTGAGTCTGGGTACTTTCAATTCAGCATTAGCACTCAGCCAAACCGATTCTGCAGCATTGATGCTGGCACAATCAGTAACAGCCAACGACACCAACTCAAACGCTAACAACGATCAACCCCGCATAATCTCGCGACCGCAAACTATCGCGACAGACAACGATTTATTGTCTGCGGAGAGTTCGCAAATCGTAAGCGACACAACAAGTCCTGAGCAACCCGCAACACAATCAACTCAAACGCAAGTAAGTACAGGGTCTGCGCAAGAATCAGGCAGCACAAATACTCTGCCCCAGTGGCTACCCGGTGGATTGAAAAATACACTGGAATCTTATCTCGATGCTGCGCAGCTGGAATTTGTCGGGCGTTACTTTGTGTGGTTACTGGCTGGCGTTGCTGCAATTTGTCTGTTGCCGTTTTTTCTTATGGCAACCGCTGCAGATCGTAAACGTGCCGTATACTCCGAAGCTCCGACTTCACAGAACCTGCACACGCCAGAGAAAAACGATCCTCTGGATTTCGGTGAGCTTGACTTACCGGACACTGTCCAAGCTGACACTGAGGCAAAGCCGAATCAACAAGTAACCGGGTCAACCGGGCAAACACCGGATGCGACAACAGACTCGACCTTATCCGCCGGCACATCCGAGCTGGATTTGCTTGATGAAACACAAGTTACTACCGACCTACCGGATTCGATAACATCCCCCGGTGCAGATAGCCTTAACGACGTTGCTGACCTGCACGAAGCCACAATCGCACTCGATGAAGCCTCATTATCTGAAGCAACAGCTCCAGCCAGTCAACCGATAACGGGTGAATCCGACGACAGAAGTACTGCCGACAGTGCCATCACATCGTCCACAGCTGCAGCGAACAGTCTGCACAGTGAATCTGATTCTCCTGCCGCAATACAGGCACAAGCGTCCACTGCCGTACAGCAACCACAACCACTGACTCGATTTGGCCTGTGGCTTTACGACCTGCCGCAAGACGAGGGTGCCAGAGCAGCGATGGAAGCGTTCCTTTACTGGGTTCGGTACGGAGCCGGACACATCAAGCCAGGATTAGCCGAGGCGCTGGCAACTACCGATGAGTTGGACGATCACGCTCGAATCAAACGAGCCGTATTGTCCTTCCGACCCGAAGTTCTGCATGACATTCTGTTGTCGCTGAAAATGCACCTCGATCCGAAGCAGTACATGCCATTCCTGGATATGATGCTGGCGATTCTAGTCAACGGCAGTGGTGTAAAACCGGTTGAGAATTTACTGCTAAGGTATTACGCCGATTTTATTGGTATCGGTAGCGAACAACTGGATTTTCGCTACCGTAAGGCACACGGCAAACCGTTACCGAGCATACCGCGTCCTGATCGTATGAAGTGGTGGAATCAACAACCGACAGCCGACAAACAACTTTCACCGGCACACGAACTATTAGGAATTGATGAAAGTGCTGACGCCCAAACGCTCGATCGAATTCGGCGCCTTGCAGATTTCCGCCACTCGCCGGAACGCTTCAGCCTACTTGGAGAACATGAACGTGCACTCATCGCCCGCAGCCGCGAGAAGTACCATGCTGCGCTGGACAGCGCAATGCAGGTGACATCATGATCAATCTTTTTACGTTACTTGGTATTGGTGCTGATTCCGAGCCAGCGTCGGTAATAAACGCTTGCAATGAATTGCGCGAAAGCGACCCCTTCCTGGCTCAGGAAGCATCGGATGTACTGCTAAACCGGGAACGTGCCAACTCATACCGGCAAATGCACGTACAGTTCAAAGCGCTGGCAATGACACACCAACGGCTGGTTGAGGAAGATTACGCCGCGCAAGCGGAAGGTAAGGCTGGCGGACGCAGGTTACGGGGCAAGAAAATCAGCAATCAATTCAAGGATACCAATCACTGGTCGCGACGGCTGGTAGAATTCAAATAGGCTGGAAAGTGTTGCTGCTTAATCCCGCAATGGGTACAGCATCAATGACAGCAGCAGCTAAACAGTGTGGTTGGCGCAACGTTCCCGCGATCTCTCGATCGCCCGCATTGATCCTATCAAAGAGAACTCAAAATCACCAAATCCCGTAATGGAAACGACGGACTTTCGCCCGACTTCAATCAACAGGCGAAGTGTCTTCCTGCGCTCCAGGTTTGTGTCATAGTGTGCAGCGACAACTTCCGACTGACTTTCAGTTAAAACCGGGAACTCTATCAGCGAACCATCGATAGAAAACTTCAGAGCACTCAGGGCTGTCAGTAATTGAGCCCTGCGCTCATCACCTGGCTTGGAGTCCGTTGGCGACACAACAGATATAATTGGTGTGCAGTTGAAGCGCGGAATAAAGCTGAAACGGATAACCGGATCAAGTCCGGCAGGCTTTGTGTCTCCATCAATTTCTGCCGAGACCTCTGCGACGTATTGAAACAGCTGAGTGCCGTCTGACAAGGACGTGGTTTTATCGTAAGCAATCCAGTCGTTAACAGAAATTTCCTTCGATGCATGGTACGACAGCAACGGGTTTTCAGTCGCCATCGCACTCGCTGACAAGAGTACTGCCGCAGTAATGATCGAGGTTTGTGGTAACGCAGGGGTTAGAAAAGAATTTTTGGTTTCAGCGCAGCCACGCAGTAACTTTATGATAGAACAGACCCGGCTGTACAACCCGGATTGATTGACGTGACTAACTAATTTGAGAGAATTTTGTCGTTCTACCGATCGGTATTTTTCCCGCAGAGTACTATGGCTATGGCGATGGCCAACTACTGAACTGGACGCAATCGGGTTGCGAGTCGGTCCAGGAATCGGCTCCAGACTCTCCGCTTTCGCGTACATTTCTCGATATTCCGTGCGTGCATTCATACCATTACAACAAAATGCCAACGTTTCACGGCACGATTGTTTGCCCAATCGTCGCACCTGATGATCTATTCACAACTATACAACTGCCCTATATGCAGCTGCCTTGTATACAGCCATCTAATCAATAACAGTCAAGCTGTTCGTATCCACCTGTTATAGCATAATACTAACATGCATGTCCGCGCGTGCTTTTCGCTGTTACCTGCGTCAGATGCGACAACCAGCTACCTCGCCGTTAAACGAAAGTTTAGCAGCTGTGATCTATCGCAAAAAACAATCTACCGCATACAGCGAGGGCCGGTAATCTCACACCTGCTGAAAACCATCGGAACGTCATTCACACGAACAACAATGTCCCTGGATACCGCTCCAGTCGTCGCTTAGCCAATTCACGGGTGTCCGTGGAAAAGGCTGGCCCATGTGAGACCGTGCCATTGACTACTGGAAATGTAAATCCGTATACCAACGACCGTAACTCTACGGATATGACACTCGATATCGCTACTCAGCAAACAGCTTAATCAGTTATACAACTGTCTCGTGTCAGCTCAATCACTTCACTTCGCTTTGCAACTATCGGGATAGTCTGACTCGAACTGTACTTTGGCCTAGTTTTGAGGTGCAGTCAGTTACAAGACCGGTTTATGTCGCTGTACAACCAGTTCTATTCACCTGAGCACTCGTTACTGCCGAACCGGCGCCGACTATTGATCAGTCACAGAATTAATATATTAATACATTTGGTTTTTACCGTTGGTCGGTTTTGGCACATTACTGCCGACCAGGCAAGGATTTTGCTGTCTGGATCACAGTTTAAACCGTTTTTGACGACACCATGACTGACATAGCCATTCGATTCCTGTTACCGCTAGCTACCGGATACCTGGTTTTCATACTAACCAGCAGAAGCCTGAATGCCTGGCGAAAACCAGAAAACCCCAACCGGCAGAATCGCTGGTCACTAGGCTCCAACCTTGGCGCAATCGTCGCGACACTGGCGGCATTAAGTATTCTGGTTGTATCACCAACCCAAACAACCTTTCTATCGGAATTCGCACCGGTTCTGACAGTTTTCGCAGGTCTGGCGTTGACACTATGTATCAGGGCGATCTCCGGTAGAAAAACACAATCCAGTATTGCCAAGCATGATTTTGATTCACTTGAATTCGAGATGACAGAAGCAATGAACGGACAGGTAACGGACAGTTTTTCGATAGCCCCGTTAGATCAGGCACGGTACAACGAAGCGTTCGATGATGCCTACAACACATGCACTACGAGCAATATAGACAATGTGCACGATGGTATTTCCGACAGTGCTGAGCAAAATTCACTCGAGCAGGCTGAAGCAATATTCGAAGCCAATGCTGAAAGTTCTGAAAATGACTTAGCTGATCAGCAGGAAGAATCAATACAATATGAAATGGAAGAAACCCTGTTGTTCGATTCAACTCTAGAGCTCACAGACGTTGAAATTGACACTGCAGATTCCACTATTGAATCACCGCGCGTCACAGACTTTATTTCCACAGACTCGTCACCAGGCTGGGAAAACACTGAATACAACCAGGCATTCGATCAGGCTTTCGACGCTTGCAGCGCTCAACAAACAGTGGCGGCAGATACCACCGGCAATGAGCAGCCAACGGAAACAGCAAACAACTTCGAAACTGAACAGCTGGATCTTGAAAGTTACGACAATGCGTTCGAAGCTGCGTTTACTGCATGTACCAATCAACTAAACGCAACCGCACATTCGCCGGGTGCTGAAGTCGCCGTCATCAACGAAGAGAACACTGCTGACACATTAAGCAGTAAAGAGAATCTCGACGAACAACGTAACGAGTTCATCACGCAATCCGGTGAGCTTCTGCGCCAGCAAATTCACTTGCGTCAGGAAGCACAGAAGAACCTTGAAACAGCACGCCAGGCACTGGCAACTGTTGAATCAGAATACGCGTCAGCCAGTTCGTCGCACACTGAAACTATCACGAAGCTGCAGAACGAATTGCAGACACAGACAGATAAAAAACTGGAAATTGAGAAAAACCTGCGGATTACGCGCAGAGCGCTGGCAAATGCAGGCGTTGAAAGCTCTCAGTCGTTATCTGCGCAAGCAGACAAACTTTCCAGGCTTGAAGAGCAATTGCAACAGCAAATCCAAATGACTGCCAAAGCCGAAAACAAGCTTCTGCGGGAAACTGAGGCTCGCGCTGTCATTGAGCACAAGCTCGCTACCGCTAAGGACTCAATGCTACAAGCCAGGACTGAAGTGCGTCGAAACATTGATGCGCGAACAAAGGCATTGTTAACGGCACGCAAGGCAGTCAATTTCGCGCGTCGTTCGGTCGAGGCACGTGAACGCGTGCAACGTAAAATGGACGATATGCGCACAGAAATCGATCTTCAGAATAACACCACCAGCAACCTGTTGCGTTCATTGGAGCGAGAGAAGCAGAAAAATATCGAACTTCGCAGACAACTCGAATCAATGTCTGATGTAGATCTCGAAGGAAAAGGCTTCCGTATTCTTCAATCTCCCAGAAGAATGCGGAATTCTCAGGTAGCCGGTACGCAAGCTCGTAAAAGCATTAAAACCAGTAAGGAAAGTTAGTCCGTTTTTGCTTTAGTTCTTGCTTTAAGTGGTTACTGCTGACCTGCACGTCCAGCCGTTATCTTCCTAACGGCATTAGAACGACTGTATCGTCGATTGTGCGATCGCGCTGCGTGAGCATACGGAACTACGGGTTGTAAGCGAACAATTGATGCGGTTGGAAACACAGGTACAGACCTGGTGACAATATCAGGTACTGCGCTGACAGCTGAATTCGACGCTGTGTGGTCAAATAGATTCGTAACAGATGCCATTACCAGTTTCGGTGGTTCACTTGCTGTATTCTCGCCAAGGCTTTCGTCTACACTTTTGCGGGCTAACGCGCTGGCATCGCTGGTATTTACGTTGACACGTGAGCTGGTGGACCTGCGGCTGGTCATCGATTGACCGGCATTGTTACTTGACCCCAACGCAGTAGCGCTCATTGCGCTGCTTTTGACGACTTCGCCACTGGTGCTGTCGGCACTATCAGATTTAACGTACTGGTACGGTCCGCGCCTTCTTCTATTGGCCACTTTCGCGTTGGCCGTAGGGTTGCATCCCTGACAGGCACGTTGTTGCATCGTCAACATCGCGAGCAGCATTGATGCATAAACGAGACCGATAGCCTGCAACGCCGGAGTTCCCGCCAAGACAAGCGCCGTCACCATTGCAGCACAAAGCGCAATGCTGAAGGATACGATGCCTATGAAGAGGTACGGGTTCATTCTGATGTACAGGTTTCTCTTGAAGTCAAATTCAATATACCTTTCGTAATGTAAGCTCGTCAACAAAAGACGGACTAGTGGTTCATCACGTAGTTGCTTGTTATGACAAATTGACGCTATTCGTTGGCCTTGCCCGCCTGAGACTCGCCGCACAGTCCGCTATGCAGCAGCAATAAAACAAGAAATGACAAGATATGTTCTACGCACAGCCAGGGCAATAAGATTCCGGCGCGATCAGATTAATTCGTCAATATTCTGACAGGTAGGACAGATACACGGTGGAATGGTTTCACCGATGAAAATTGATAGATGATAATTGCGATGAAAATCATCGATTGATGTTATGAAAACGCAGAGACAAGCACTTTCAACGCAAAAGCAAACCAGAACACAAAAGCGTTAAACATCAGCGTGTGATCTGCCCGCTCCAACCGAATATATTCAGGTAAGCATGATTGTAAAACGACTTGCTCCGCCCGGATTGACGACTCTGCAACAGGCCACATTCGACCAGTTTATTCAGATAAATAGAGGCAGTCTGTCTTTTGGCAATATCGGCATCAACAACATGTTTGATTTTTACAATCGGATTTTGGCACAGTAACTTGTAGAGTGAATCACCATGCTGTCCGGCAACATTATCGGAGACTGTTGATCGCATTGACTGAAAAAGAGCGCGGCAGTTATGAATACGACTTAACGACAACAATGCAGCCTGTTCAATCAATTCAACACAAAATAAAACCCACTCTTCCCTCGCCTGCGCATCGCCATGAGCTGTTGCCGTCGTCAGTCGACGATCGAATTCAGATGCACGCAGAGAAATCTGTTCACATAGTGCGAGCGCCGGAAATTTACACAAATCTGCATCAACCAGAAGCAACTGCCATAACAAGTGTGCTGCGACCGAGTTGTCAGCTGACAGCGGTTTAAGCTGCCAGAATCGGGCAAACGCAATCGCACTGACAACCAGTGTATCCAAATTTCGATGAGACAATTCCGTGAACTCATGCCAGTTCTGAAGTAGAGCGGCGAATTGACCATCATCTATCTGGAGGTCATTTGTTTTTCCGGCACTATCTGAACCCGCAGCATTTGCAGGCACAACGTTTTGCCCAAAACCCGGACTGCAACCCAGTATGCTGGCAATTTCTATCAATCGTTGTCTGTTGAATCCTTGATCGACAGTTCGTTGAGTCAAGCTGGGCAATGCCTGCAAAAGCGACGCAACAGCCTCCGGTCGTTTTGATTCACCGTCATTCGTCGACAGGATATTTTCTAAATCGATCTCTGAGCCGGAGCGCCGGAGATTGGCAAGGGTTTCACTCAGTAGAAGAAATTTCAGTGGTGGCTCGGACGGGTCAAGCTCACGGGAGGCTTCCAGGAGTCGCGCAAGCGCGATATGCGCACGTAGCAAAGCCGGGTGCAACCGCTCGAGTTGCAAACCGTGCTTCGCGCCAAGCGATAGCGGCTCGAGAGCTTGAGTTTTGCGTGAGCTTGCGTCATCGGTATCCAGTGCAATATCGATAAAAGGCGCAGCTTCAACGAATTCGCCCAAAGACAGTGTTGAGTCACTCATGATCAAACAATCAAGTAGTTAAATATGCCAAACGTTTTCAGACTAGAAGCCATCTCAAAATTGAAATTGCGCGCCACACAACGCAGGATCAGCGTCCAGGACTCGGCGTCCCCGATCGATTTTGAGATGGCCTCTAATTACAACACAGGTAATAAACAGCAGTACGCTAAGTTCCGAACGTCGTATCAAAAGCCTGTTGAAAATCTTCGATCAAATCATCCACCTGCTCAATTCCTACGGCTAAACGCAACTGATTCTCCGGCACACCAGTTTCCGGTGGCTCCACACTCGCACGGTGTTCGATCAGCGTTTCTGTCCCGCCAAGTGATGTGGCGCTGACGATCAATCGTAATGCACCGACAAACTTTAACGTAGCCACCTTGTCTGCCTTGAGTTCAAACGACAGTAGTCCACCGAAACCTCCCTGCATTTGTTGCCGGGCAATCGCATGATGCTGATGGGTCGATAGCCCCGGGTAGTTCACCTTATCAACCATCGATTGTTGCTCGAGCCATTCAGCGATAGCCAGCGTGTTACTACAGCACTGACGTACACGCAAAAACAAGGTTCGTAACCCGCGTGTAAGTAACCAGGCTTCGAGGCTACCGGGGACACTACCGGCCATAGCGCGCTGCTCTGCCACAGACTGCCACAGCGAATTATCACCGTTGGTCAATACAGCACCGACCAGCGCATCCCCATGACCGTTGAGATATTTAGTAGCTGAATGCACCACAAGATCGGCGCCTAAATCGAGGGGTCGGGTGAGCACAGGAGTTGCTGCGGTGGAGTCGACACATAGCATTGCACCAGCGGCATGTGCATTCTGTGCCGCTTCAGCAATATCCGTCACATACAGAAAAGGATTGGACGGTGTTTCAACCCATACCAGGCCGGGGGAATCACCTGCCTGTTTCAGTTCATCTAGCACAGACGCAAGCGACGCTGAATCTGCATTAGCATAGGTGCTGACTTTCAAGCCAGAGCTAGCGCTGTAACTTTTTAACCACGAAAACACACCCCAATAAAAAGAATCCGGCACAAGCACATGCCCGCCTGAACCCAGCGCTTGAATCACACTGGCGATTGCCGCCATACCGGAACTGAACAGCCGACATTCCGCCGCATTTTCAAGATCAGCCAAAACCTGCTCAGCGATCAGGTAGGTCGGTGATTTATCCCGTGCATAGCCATGGGCGGGGTTGATCAGGTTGTACTGCTCGTCACGGGCAAATGTCGTTGATGGCTGGATGGCAGGGATGACTGCGCCGGTTTGAAGATCGATATGGTGTGACGCGCTGGCAGCCAGCGTTTCGTAATGCACACCCTGAGGAGAACGGGATTTCATTTCAAGTGTTGTTAACGATCTTAAACATGGTCAATTCTTTAGCCCTGATTCTAACCTTAAGGAACATTGGGTACCGTAGTTGTTGTCGAACCCGATAGAACACGCAATTCATGGCGATACACGATAAACATCGCTGTTAGCGACAACACCGCCATGAAGACAACCGCCGTTCCGGCAACAGCGAAGTGCTCTGCGCCACCAAAAGCGATGATAATCATACCAGCGATTCCACCTGCTGCCATCTGCCATGCCCCGACGATACCGGTTGCTGTCCCGATGTAACCCCCTGATGCATCGACTGCTCCGGCAGTTGTATTGGCGATTACAATGCCGTTGCTGAAGCCAAACAACATACAAGGCAGGGCCAACGATAAAGCGTGAGTAAATCCCGCCAGTTGCAACACAAGCAAAGTTGTCATAGCAAACAACGACAGGGCGCAACCAATCAACGCAGCACGTGCAATACCTCGCTTTACGAACCAACGTTTATTACAGCTGTTGCCTACGATGTAGCTGACAGGCGTCAAAGCAAACCAGACCCCGAACTCAGCTAGCGAATATCCGTGTTTCTGATACTGGTAAGCCAGAAACCCGTTTAGTGAGAAAAAAATACCCACTTGTAAACCGCTGGCCAGCGTCCAGCAGATAAAAAGCCACCGTGACAGGATCTTGGAATAGGTCTTACCGAGCTGTTTGATATCCAGGACGGGTATCGGGTTTGCCAGTGTCTCGGTCGCATAACGTATCGAACACAGCATCACCAGCAGCCCGGCCACGGCCAGAAAAATCATACTGCCTTTCCAGCCGGCAGATTCCGCTAAAACACCACCGAAAATTAATGATAAGGCCGGTGCTATAGCGAGTGCGATCGCCATGGTTGATAGCTGCCTCGCAGCCTCATCACGTTCGTATAAATCGTTGACCATGGCGCGACTCATGGCAGTGCAGGCAGCCGCGCCCAGACCCTGCATTGCGCGCAACACGATAAGTACATCAGCGCGAACAAAGAAAACTGCAACAACACTGCTGAGCAGAAATAAAACGACCCCTACCAGCAATACCGGCCGTCGACCGTAGCGATCCGACAGCGGGCCAAACACCAGTTGCCCTGCGGCCAGCGCCACCATATAGACGGTCAGAAGTTGCTGTACGGCGGCGCTAGAGATTTTCAGCTCAGCACGCACTTGCGGCACTGCCGGTGTCAATATCGTCAACCCGACAACCGCCACGCCGGCACACAAGGCCAGAAATAATACCGGCGGTTTTGTAGCCGGAGCGGCCTGATCAGTGGATTCAGTCAACACGCTAATTCAGTAAGCCGGCCAATACGTCAGTAAAAGAACCAGACCCGCGGCTGCATACGGGTGCCTGTCGCTCAAAAACTGACCAGCCAAAGCCAGATAAGGAGAAAAGTGCGCTGCCTGAATTGAACCTAATTAACCCGACCGGACACTAACTTCACAATACCAGATCAATGTAAGAGCAGGTACACGATTTGGATAATTCCGGTGATATCGGCTTGAACACTTTCAGACACCTCTACTTATTGGGCATAGTACGCCGTTTTAAAATCGGCTGCTTTTTTGTGCTGCTATTGTCAGGGTGCGGTTTTAACAAAAGCGGTCTGGTGGATCCCCGATTACTTCAACCCACTGGCTGGAAATCCAACGAGACGCTGCTCGACGCCCCGACTTTTGATGAATACAGTAAAGGCGTGTATGACGAGGTCTTTAGTTCACGTATACCGTTTGTGCCAGCTAACGCAACCAAGGAAGTTCGACTGGCATCTCCGTCGGAGCTACAACCACTATCCAGCTGCGGTCAGGCTCAAGGAATCGTTGTCCTGGTGCACGGCTTGTCAGACAGTGCATTTTCCATGCGTGACCTGGCGCAAACACTGACAGCAAATTGTTACATTACCCGCACCGCGCTATTACCCGGACACGGTACTCGACCGGGCGATTTACTCAA
Organism: uncultured Granulosicoccaceae bacterium; assembly: GCA_937951345.1. Lineage (GTDB taxonomy): Bacteria > Pseudomonadota > Gammaproteobacteria > Granulosicoccales > Granulosicoccaceae > CALFCE01. Next base: position 32,419 of record CALFCF010000076.1, on the reverse strand, counting down.
CACAGGATTAACGGACTGGAAACTGACAGTACAATATCTGATAGATCAGGCATCGCGCGAACACAACAATGTCATTACCGTGGGTTTTTCACTGGGTGCCTTGCTCACGCTAAGTGAGGCGATAAAACCCGATTCACCCATCGACGCCGCGATTACAATTTCACCGGCATTCTATTTGACAACATCACCTTACGCAGAGATGACGCGGTGGCTGCAATATTTCAAACGCTGGCTGGACACTGAAAAACCCGATGATACTTACCGGTATGAGGCTATTCCGACCAAGGCGGTAGCAGAGACGGTTGCCGCTAAAAAACGCTTTCATCAACTGTTGACGTTAGCAGGGACAGTAAACACACCCTGGCTGGTTATTCAAAGCGCTGATGATCTCGTTGTAGAATCATCCAGCAATCAGAAACTGTTTGTTCAACACGCAAAGCATCAGGTAAGCCGGCTGATTACATACCGAAGTGATCTCAACAAGGACAACCGGATTGATAGTCATGCAACACAATCCAAAACCGATGACGACACAAGCTTGATTGAGTTGAACGGTTGGAGTGATGAATACAAGATCAGTGGCCTGACTCATGTCGCCATACACCAATCACCCAATAACCCGCATTACGGAGTCGGCGGAGACTATCGAAACTGCGGTATCGGCGGCCCCCGACCACGCGATGCGGTACGGCGCTGTCAGCAGGCGGAATCTGTCTGGTCCGGCCCATGGGACGGAGACGCACCTGATAAGGGTCCGTATGGATTATCGACGTTTAATCCGGATTACGACAATATGTCCCGGTATATCCTGGAGTTTCTGGATAACGCTTTGCCGCAAAAGCCGGGCTTACAATTTGTGTCTAATTGAATTCGCGACTTATTGAATTCGCGACTTGTGCCGCAAAGATGTAAATCGCGCTCAATTCAACGCGGTTAAGCTCTGCCAGGATTGAGCGTCAATATTACTACCGCAAACGATTGCAACCACACGCCGACCGGCCAATTGATCTTTCAAGGGCCCGGTAATCGCGGTTAGCGCAGCGGCCCCTGCAGGTTCCACTGCAAGTTTCAAATCCTCAAACATTAGCTGCATCATTGCGGCGATATCCGCATCACTGACAACCACCACATCATCAACGCATTGTTGAATCACATCAAATGAGTATGGCAAATGCAGCGGAGCACCCAAACTATCTGCGATTGTGTTAACCGTCACTTCGGCTAGAGGACTACCTTGCGCCAGGCTTTTTGTCATGCCACATGCCCCCTCGGGTTCAACGCCGATAACACGACAACCGGGTAGCATGAGTTTTACAGCAGCGGCTATTCCTGAAATCAATCCACCGCCACCGACAGGCACAACGATATCCTGGACATCTTTATCGATGTCGAGAATTTCAAGCGCAAGCGATGCATTACCCGCGGTTGTTGCCGGACCCTCAAAGGGGTGAATCACAGTCCGCCCCTCCTGCTCGCTCAATCGCTCAACTTCTTTAAACGCAGCTGCTATGTCATCACTTAACACAACCTCAGCGCCATACCGCTTACAACTGGCTACACGATAGGCATTGGCACTTGAAGGCATAACAACCTTTGCAGATGTACCAGCGACGCTGGCAGCATAGGCCGTGGCGATGGCGTGGTTACCTGCTGAAAAAGCCGCAACACCGCGACTAAGTGCCTGCTTGTCGAGAGTGGATAACACATTCACCGCACCACGCGGTTTAAAACTGCCGGTGCGTTGAAAAAGTTCGAGCTTCAGTTGTAAGTCAATACCGGGCACACTGGCTGTGATGCGCTCGCCATAGCAGGGCACATAGGGCGTTCGGATAATATGCGGTGCAACAATCGCCTGTGCCGCTCGCAGTTCTTGAAGATCGGGAAGACTCACAACAGTGCGGATTGATCATTCACCGTATCGTTCGGCCTTCCGACTTAAGTTATCTGCTCAGTGACAAATTTGGTACGTAGGTATGCATCGAGCCCTTCTATGCCACCCTCTGACCCGTAGCCCGATTCGTTTATCCCGCCAAACGGTGTTTCCGGTGTAGAGACACGCACATGGTTTACTCCCACCATTCCGGTTTCCAGTTCACTGCCAATGCTGGCCGCACGTTCGTTGTCACGCGTGAATACATATGATGCCAGTCCGAATGGCAGTGAGTTCGCACGCTCAAGTACTTCATCGTGAGTTCTAAACGCAGTGATAGGTGCCAGTGGGCCAAAAGGTTCGTCCTTCATAATTTTAGCTGTATCCGGCACATCAGTAATAACAGTGGGCGCGTAAAAATAACCTTGATTGGTCAGTCGCTGACCGCCGACTTCTATTTTCGCACCGGCGTCTCTGGCATCGTTGACAAAACTATCCATGACATCAAGGCGACGGTCAGCGATTAACGGCCCCATATCGACGCCGTCGTCCAGACCGTTACCAACATTCAATGCACTGGCGCGTTTTTTAAAACCATCAACAAACTTGTTGTAAGAATCCTGTTGAACAAAAAAGCGCGTCGGTGAAATACACACCTGACCGGCATTACGGTACTTAAACGCCACTGCCTGCTCAATTGCCTGCTCAAGATCAGCATCATCGTAAACAATAAAGGGTGCATGCCCGCCCAATTCCATCGTGCAACGCTTGAGCGTTTCGGCGGCAAGTTTTTGTAAATGGATACCCACAGGCACGGAACCGGTAAACGACAATTTGCGGGGTATCCAGGAACCGAGCACATGCCGGGAAACATCATCCGGTACACCGAAGACAATATTGAGTACACCCGCCGGTAACCCGGCGTCCTGAAAACAGCGTGCCATTGCAATCGCAGTTCCGGGAGTCTCCTCGCTTGGCTTGATAACCAGTGAGCAACCGGCACCCAATGCACCGGCAATTTTTCTGATGGCATTGTTACCGGGAAAATTCCACGCAACAAATGCACAGCATGGACCGACCGGTTCTTTAGTAACCATTTGCCTGACACCGGTGAAGCGGGCGGGGATCAGTCTGCCATAAGCACGCTTGCCCTCCTCTGCATACCATCGCAGCGCATTGATCACCACATCCATTTCGATCTTTGCCTCTGCCAGTGGCTTGCCCATCTCCATTGTCATGGTTCGCGCTATCGTGTCTATACGCTCTTCCATCAGCCGTGCGGCCTTCTCCATGACCACCTGGCGCTCAAGTGCGGTCAATTTACTCCAGACTTTAAAACCATCAAGACTGGCATTGATGGCCCGGTCGAGATCAGCACTGGATGCATGCGGCACCTGGCCCAGCACCTCCTCGGTTGCCGGATTCAACAGGTTTTCAGTCTTACCGTCCGAGCCCTGGCACCATTCACCCGCTATTAACATCTCCAGTTTTTCAGGATACATATCTTCCCATCAATCGCGTTTAAAAGAAGACATAGTATCAGCAGCATTGTGTTGACAAAACAGTTGATGCCGCTGAAACACCCGAAATTCACAAAATCGCTCGTAGAGCGCATGGGCGCTGAAAATGATGGATGGAAAAAAAAGGGGGGAAGGGGTCGGGAAACGTGAGCTCTGCGGTTGCAGAAGTCTTATGCGGATATTTGTTTCAGTCAGTTTCGGACTGCAACGTGCGAACTTCAAATGCAGCGCTTATGAGTTGCTGTGTGTAGGCATGCCGGGGATTTTCAAAAATTTGCGCAGTCGGTCCCGACTCAACAACCTTTCCGGCTTTCATAACCATTATTTCATCAGCCATGGCACGGACGACTTTCAAATCATGGCTGATAAAGAGATACGTCAGGTCGTACTGTCGTTGCAATGAGTTCAACAATTCAACAGTCTGTACCTGTACCGCCCGATCAAGAGCCGACGTGGGTTCGTCGAGCATTATCAGTTTGGGCTGCAATATCATGGCTCGGGCAATCGCGATACGCTGCCTCTGCCCACCGGAGAATTCATGCGGATAACGAAACCGGGAATCCGCATCCAGCTCCACGCGCTCGAGTGCCTGACAGACTTCGTGCTCCTCTTTTGCTGCATTCCAGTCCAGACCGTGCGCGCGCGGTCCTTCAAGAATAATCTGTTCAACCGACATCCGTGGGCTCAAACTTCCATACGGGTCCTGAAACACGATTTGCATCTGGCGACGCAGATTTCGTAGCTCGCGTCGCTTCATTGTCATCACATTCTGACCCAGAAATGAAATACGGCCGCTTGCCGGCACCAGTTTCAACATCGCCATAGCCAGCGTGGTCTTGCCGCTACCGCTTTCGCCAACAACACCCAGCGTACGACCGGGGTGAAGTGACAGACTGATATCGTCCACGGCTTTAATGTATTCAACCGTTCGCCGCATCAGGCCTTTTTTTACCGGAAACCACACCTTGACCTGCTCTGCTACGAGCACCGGCTCATCTGCTGGTGCACGGGCAGTTACCCGCACAGCCGGTTCAGCGTTAATTAAATGTTGCGTATAAGGATGGCGGGGATTTGCAAACAGTGTTGCCGCATCATTCGCTTCTACCAGCTCCCCTTCCTGCATGACACACACCCGATGCGCCACATTGGAAACTACAGTGAGATCGTGCGTAATCAGAAGCACCGCCAAACCCAGGCGGGATTGTATATCTGCCAACAGTTCAAGTATTTGCGCCTGTATGGTGACATCCAGTGCTGTGGTCGGCTCATCAGCAATCAATAAGTCCGGTTCGTTAGCTAACGCCATGGCAATCATGATGCGCTGCCGCTGCCCACCGGACAGTTGATGAGGATAGGCTTTCAACCGTTTGTGAAACCGAGACAATCCAACCAGATCCAACAGTTCATGCATTCGCTCACGCGCCTGGTCGCGTGACATGCCTTTGTGCAAAAGCAAAACTTCGCTGACCTGTTTTTCAATCGTGTGTAACGGATTCAGTGATGTCATTGGTTCCTGAAAAATCATACCGATGCGATCACCGCGTATGGTGCGCAGTGCACTCTGAGAAGCGCCGATGAGTTCTTTGCCCTTGAAAAGAATACTGCCACTTGGATGCGACGCCACTGGATAGGGCAACAACTGCATCACGGACAGTGCCGTGACTGATTTGCCGGAACCGCTTTCACCTACCAGCGCTAATGTTTCACCACGCTCGATTGAAAAACTGACGCGTTTGACAACCTCCTTTTCTTCATCGCCTTGCGTAAATACAACGGACAGATCATTTACCTGTAGTAAAGGCGAATCTGCAGCATCAGACACAGGAGAGTCATTGGGTGCGCTGCTTGTGCTCATGCGATTGCCTTTCTTGGATCAAAGGCATCACGCGCAGCCTCACCAATAAAAATAAGCAAACTCAACATCAATGCGAGAACAACAAAACCACTGATACCCAACCAGGGAGCTTGCAGATTGTCCTTACCCTGCGACAACAGCTCGCCAAGCGATGCCGAGCCCGGCGGCATGCCAAAGCCGAGAAAATCAAGTGATGTTAGGGTGGTGATAGAGCCGTTTAATATAAACGGCAGAAACGTCAGTGTTGCGACCATTGCATTCGGCAATACATGCCGACGCAGCACCGTCCAGCGCCCGACACCTAACGAACTGGCAGCTTTGACATAGTCGAAATTGCGCGCCCGCAACACTTCAGCGCGAACCACGCCAACCAGCGCCATCCAACTGAACAAAAGCATCAGACCTAACAACCACCAGAAATTCGGCTCAACGACACTGGCAAGAATGATCAATAGATACAGCATGGGCAGACCGGACCAGATTTCCATAAACCGCTGCGCAAGCAAATCAACCCAACCACCCAGAAAACCCTGTATCGCCCCGGCTGCAACTCCGATGATCGAACTGAACAATGTTAACGTCAGACCAAACAATACCGATATGCGAAATCCGTAAATTATTCTCGCCAATACATCACGACCCTGATCATCGGTACCCAACCAGTTATCTACGCCTTCAGCGTCCTCAATACTCCAGAAAGGAGGTGTCGGCGCAGGTATCGATGAAGCCAGATTTATCGTGTCATAGCTGTACCGGACAGGTGGCCATATCATCCAGCCTTTCTCTTCAATTAACTCGGCAACAAACTCATCGCGGTACTCAGCTTCGGTAGCGAAGTCACCACCAAAGGTTGTTTCCGGATAGGACTTAAATATCGGCCAGTAAAGCTGGCTGTCATAGCTGACAACGATAGGCTTGTCGTTCGCTATAAATTCGGCCCCCAGTGACAATACAAACAACACCAGAAAAACCCATAACGACCACCAACCACGCCTGTTATTACGGAAATTTTGCCAGCGTCGCAGAGCTAGCGGACTCCAGCGTCCGCGCCGGGCATCCGATCTAGCGGACGGATCTTTGTCTGCTTGTGTCGTATCAGTGGAGACAGGTGTGTGATTGTCAGACGAGTTCATCATGTTCAAATGAACTCCCGACGTTCGAAATCAATACGCGGGTCGATCACTGTGTACATAAGATCACCCACCAGGTTCAAAATCAGACCCAGTAAAGTAAAAAAGTACAATGTGCCGAACATGACAGGGTAATCCCGATTAAGCGCAGCTTCAAAACCGAGTAATCCCAAACCGTCAAGTGAAAAGATCACCTCAATCAACAAAGCACCGGTAAAGAGCACACCAACAAACGCGCTGGGGAAACCAGCAACCACAATGAGCATGGCATTGCGAAACACATGACCGTACAACACCCGGTTCTCTGTCAGGCCCTTAGCCCTTGCAGTCATTACATATTGTTTGTTTATCTCTTCAATAAACGAATTTTTTGTCAACATCGTGAGACTTGCAAAGCCTCCGATAACCATTGCAATAACCGGAAGCGTAATGTGCCAGAGATAGTCTTTTATTTTCTCAGGCCAGCTTAGTGAGTCAAAATTCGACGACGTCAAACCCCGTAACGGAAACCAATCCAGAAAACTTCCACCTGCAAACAACACGATCAGCAATATCGCAAACAAAAATCCGGGAATCGCATAGCCAACAATAACCAGACTGCTGGTCCAGACGTCAAATCCGGATCCATCCCGGATAGCCTTTTTAATACCCAAAGGAATTGAAATCAGATAGACCAGTAACGTTGTCCACAATCCCAGTGAAATAGACACTGGCATTTTCTCTTTGACCAACTGCACAACACTGGCGTCACGATAGAAACTTTCACCAAAATCAAACCGCGCATAATCACCCAGCATTTTAATAAAACGCTCATGTGCGGGCTTGTCAAAACCATACTGTTTTTCCAGTTCAGCGATTAATTCCGGATCAATACCACGCGAGCCACGGTACTTGGAATTGCTGTTGGATGAACTGAGTGTGCGGGTTGTGCTGCTCGAGCCACCTGTCTCGGCGCCTTCACTACCGCTGAAACGGGACGTAGCATTAGTATCATCGCCTTTGATCTGCGCGAGCGCCTGCTCGACCGGACCACCCGGTGCAGCCTGCACGATAAGAAAATTGATCGTCATGATGCCGATCAATGTCGGCACGATCAAAAACAGGCGTCTGATTATGTAAGCGAGCACTGTCGGTAAAAGTTCGTTTCGTTGAGCGTGTAATCTCTAGCCTGAGTGTGGCTAACCAAACGTCATAGAAATCTATTGCAGGGCTTTAGCTTTCTCCGGATCAACCCACCAGGTATCGAAGCCCAGAGAATACTTGGGTTGAATATCCGGACGACCGAACTTATTCCAGTAAGACACCCGGTGGGTATCACCGAAATACATAAAGATCACGTAATGGTTATGTTTCAGAACACGATCAAGTGCGCGTACTGCGATCAGCGTTTCTTTACGGCTCGGTGCAGAAATCGTTTTCTCGATTAATTCATCCACCACCGGGTCGCTGATACCGGCAACGTTGCGCGTACCACCTGTCTGCGCAGCCTTGGACGAGAACATATCTCTCAGCTCATTACCCGGCGCCAGTGATTGGACCATAACCTGTGTCGTCATATCAAAATCAAATTCCTCCAGGCGCTTAATCCACTGTGCAGTGTCTACCAGACGAGGTTTTAACTCAATCCCGATACGTTCCAGATTCTTTTTATAAGCGAGGATAATTTTCTCAAGGCTGGCTTGACGAAACAAAAATTCAATGACCATTTGTTCGCCGGTCTCCTTGTGTGTCAGTTTCTGATCCTGAATTTCCCAACCGGCATCTTTCAACAGTTGAATCGCTTCCCTGAAGCGCTTGCGGATTCGCCCACTTCCATCGCCAACCGGCGGCTCGTACGTGTTAACAAAAACCGATTCCGGTAACTGATCACGATAAGGCTCGAGCAGTGCCAGTTCATCACCTTCCGGCACGCCGGCCGCATTCATTTCTTGAATCTGGAAATAGCTGTCGTTACGTTGGTAGGCGTTGTAGAAAAGATTCTTGTTCATCCACTCAAAATCATAAACCAGATCGAGTGCTTTTCTTACACGTATGTCTTTGAATTTATCCTGGCGCAAATTTACGGTAATCGTTTGCGTTCGCTGAATATTGCCATCAGGAATATCCTCCTTGATGACACGACCATCCTTTATAGCAGGAAAGTTATAGGCAGTTGCCCAGTCCTTGGATATGTATTCAGTGCGGAAATCAATGTCTCCGGCCTTCAATGCTTCAAGACTGATCGTTAATTCCCGGTACGTGTCGTAACGCATACTGCCGAAATTATTGCGACCACGGTTTACCGGCAGATTCGCGCCCCAGTAATTTTCAACCAGTTCATAGGTAATAGAACGACCGGGATCCACATTACTGATCGAATAGGCGCCGCTACCCAACGGCGGTTCAAGCGTGGTTTTACCAAAATCCTTGTCTTCGTAATAGTGTTTTGGCAATACGGTGAGCTGCGCAACAATTAGCGGTAACTCAGGATTGTTTCCCTGATTGAAATGAAATTTGATGCGATGCGTTTCAAGCACCTCTACTTTGGCGACATCAGCGTAATAGGATTTATAAAAAGGGTGGCCTTTTTCAAGCAGCACATCAAAACTGAAAGCAACATCCTCTGCAGTTATTGCCTTGCCATCATGCCATCGAGCCTGCTTACGCAAATTAAAAATTACCCAACGCTTATCCTCATCAACCTCTGCAGATTCCGCGATCAAGCCATAGAAGGCTGACGCCTCATCTTCAGAAGGAACCATCAGGGTGTCATAAATTAACGAAAGACCCGATGCCTGCACACCTTTTAATATGAACGGGTTTAACGAGTCAAACGCAACGGACGAGGATAAAACGATATCACCGCCCTTCGGCGCATCAGGACTGACATACTCAAAATGCTCGAAATCAGCAGCGTATTTCAGTTCACCATATTTGGAGAGACCGTGGACAGCATCAGCTTGTGCGTAAGCCCCGGGGGTTATAACTGTTATTGTTACTGCAATAAGAACCGTTGCTACAACTGCTGCAAGTCTGGCCGCAAGTCGCCCGAACTTGTGACTGGAGTGTTGGGATATTCCGGTTATTTTCGCAATTCGATTTTGGCCAAGCAGATGCGGCATCAACATAAACCTCTGTTTCAGAAAGTTGCAGGCGGTATATTGCCATGATCCGGGTATAAACACATGCAACAAACCCGATCCAGCCGGACAGTAGCCTCAGCCTGTCATTACCGGTCGGTGAACAGCACACCCGTAACTGATGTGCATCAAAGAGTGTGCCCGTGCGGATCCGTTTCAGAAGTCGTTTCGCTACACATCACATGAATTTATCTGCACTAACCTGCTCTATTCACGAAGGCGAAAACAGTGACAATGAAAACTAAGCAACTTCCCCTTAGAAAAGCAGTTTTAGCGTCGCTGTGGGTGTTCGCACACTGTTTTCTATTCACCACCAGTGCCAGTCTGCCGTCGCAGCTCACTCGATTCAGCTTAACCCGTAGATTTCTACGAATCTCGCTCAATCGAGCGACCTGCTTAGGTAGCCAGACTCTGGTGGCGAACCCTTCATGAATAGAGCAGGCTAAGTGGTGAGACTGAGAGAAACCGGAAGTAAAGTGGCCGTTACTACAAAACTGTCACTGCAGCATATGATCAAACCGACAGGCGTCGTTGACACTCAGAACGTGGGGTTACGCGGAAAAATACGGTTGTCAAAACCCGGGATAGGTTGCGACTGGCGGTAGCGACTGTTATCACGCTGGTTTCGCCCATCCGGCCAATAAGGGTTTTCGATGGCGAATTCATCAGATCGTCGCCTATCGTAATCACGATACGGATCCTGGTTAACGATTCCGGATTCATTAGCAAAATAAACAAAGCCGGCAAACAGCATCAATGCTGCGATTGCGGCAAGCGCAATTTTGCCGCGACTGTAGGGGCGTTCACCACGAATTTTGCCGGTTCGGCCGTTGACCACAAAGCGGTAGGTTTCATCACGGTACTGGAAAGCCGCGCTCCAGATCGGCAATAACACATGCTTAAAGGTGGTTTCACTATGTTGGGTATTTAGCTGATGAATTCGCTGCTGATCACCACCGATAGAACGACTGACATCAGAGCGAATGATTTTATCCATCAGAACCTGAGCGTGATTAAAACCTTCATCCAGTTCAACCTGGTAAACCTCACTACTGAATCCACTCAAATACTCACGCGTGTAAGGCACGAGATTTGTCAGATCCCACGGCTCCAGCCAATCCGTTATCTTTCGGGGTAACGTGTGAGTGGCACCCACCAGCACATCATCAAAATGTCTACGCGTACGACCGCTGACACGGGTCCAGCGAATTTTCGGTATCTGTTGCGTCTGCCTGACACGCCGTCCGTTGATCACAGTCGTTACTGTCCGGGTAACGTAATAAACATCGCCACGCTGTCCGTTGTAGCGAGTTTCAGTGTCGCTATCATAGGTCCAATAAGGGATGTAGACACCATTCAATGAAGTATCTTCACGCGCATATTTTTTCAGTTCCGAGGGTGCAAACCAGAGTTTGCCCAACCACTGCCGATAGGCATCGCGGGCCTGATCCTCAGTCACAGCAAAAGGTAACAATGCTTTGGGTTTAATGATTTTTGCACTACCGGTATCTGTAACAACAGACGTTCCACAGAACGGGCAGTCACCGGCATGAACGTTGGCATCGAGTGCAAATTCGGCTGCGCAGTTCGGGCAACTTAGAACCTGGGTTTCGGGTTTGACTTTTCGGCTGTTCTGCAATTCTCGCAGGGCGCGATGCAAATCAAGCTCGAGTATTGCCTCTGTTGAATCAACAATTTGATTACTGTGACCGCAATAATTACAGGACAGATTCTTCGTGCCAATCGCGTAATGCAACACCGCACCACACTGCGCACACGGAAATCGTGCTTCGGTCAGCTCGCGCGTGTGCTTTTCGCCGACCGCCATGTGGTTTGCAGTATCTTCAGTCATTGCTACTGACCCGAGTCGACAATTGAATATTCAGCAGTCCGGATATTCAACGGTTTCGACATTTCAGGTATATATATTTCCTGATTCTTTTTAGCGTGGGTTCCGGGGGACAATCCCGGGGATTTCTCGCTGAGCAAAAACTCAGATATAAAACTACGGGTTCACACCGACTTGATAAACATACCGCTATTAATAATTAAAGATTTAATAACCAAAGATTACTAACGCGGTATGTATCCGGATGGCTAAGGTTGTCAGCTGCCGGGTGGAACCGGTGGAGGAGTCGAACCACTTTTACTGGCAAACAGTGTCTGGATGGTTGCGATACTGGAGGCGCTAACCCAACTTTCCAAGCCGTCTGTCCAGACAAGCGATTCGGCATTCATTTCGCCACTGCCTATGCGCTTACCAAGTTGCTCCAAACTGAAAGGCCCTCTGGACTGACCGTCTATAACCACATGATATTGAGGTTCAGCCGGAACCGGTGGAGGAGACGCTGCCCCACCCTGCGCACCACCCGACCCTGGTGAAGAAAGACTTTCACCCATTTTATTGGCCATCGCAAAGCCCATGCCCATGCCGATACCTTCGGAGGCACCACCACCGGGGTTAGCAGAGGCTGTTTCCATCGCAACACCGGTCTGATATTTCAGGAAGTCATCCAGATTACCAGTCATTCCCATGCTGGTGCGTTTATCGAGCGCTTCGGAAACTTTCGGTGGCAGCGAAATGTTTTCAACCAGCACCTTGGTGAGTTCAAGTCCGTACTCACCGAATTCCGGTCCAATGCGTCGTGTCAGTAACTCACCCATCTGGTCATAGTTAGCTGCCATATCCAGCACGGGCACGTTAGCAGTGCCCACAATAGTGGCAAACCGCGACGTGATTAAATTACGCAGCTGATTGCTGATCTCATCAGTCGTGAACACACCGTCTGTACCGACTATTTCACGGATAAACCGGGTCGCGTCAGTTACACGAACGGTATACGTGCCGAATGCCCGGATGCGCATACCACCAAATTCAGAATCCCGGATCATTAACGGCTGCTTTGTTCCCCATTTGAGATCGGTGAAGCGCCTGGTGTTTATAAAATAAACTTCTGCTTTGAAGGGGCTGTTAAATCCATGATCCCAGTACTGGAGAGTCGTCAGTATTGGCAGATTTTTGGTCTCCAGCGCATAGGTGCCCGGAGAGAGGACATCTGCCACCTCACCTTCATTTACAAACACAGCAATCTGCGATTCGCGCACGATACATTTGGCACCGTATTTTATTTCGTTGCCATAGCGTTCGAACCGGTAAACCATCGTGTCGCTGGAGTCATCGGTCCACTCGATGACATCGATGAATTCACTGAATAGTCTGTTGAACAACCCCATCTTTATGTTCTCCTGTTTTTACCTGTGCTTGAAATCGAAGATAATTACGCTGCGCTCATGAAAAAGCCGCTCAGACAGCTTAAGATGCCTTCGACTGCGCGGATTTGAGCGTGTCTTTCAGATTATCTTCGAGTTCTACCAGCGTACGCTCAGCCTCGACCCGACGACGCTTACCTTCATCAGCGATCTGCAAGCTTTCTTCAATGGTTGCTATCAAATTCTCGTTTGCCTTACGTACCGCATTGACATCAAACACGCCGCGCTCAAGCTCTTCACGCACAGTACGGTTGGCCGTACGCAGATTCTCTGCATTCTTCTCCAGCAAGTCGTTGGTTAAATCACTCGCGGCACGTACACTTTTGGCCGCTTCCGCTGAACGAAAAATAGTGACAGCCTGCGCCAGCTGCTGACGCCACAAAGGCACCGTATTGACGAGCGTTGAATTAATTTTATTGACAAGACCTTTGTCGTTTTCCTGAATAAGGCGAATGCTCGGCAGGCTCTGCATCGCCACCTGCCTTGTCAGCTTAAGATCGTGTACCCGACGTTCCAGATCATCACGTGCCGAACGCACATCACGCAGTTCCTGCGCACCCAAAACGTCATCAGCGCTTTCTGCCTTTTTTGAAACTTCAGGTAATATTTCATTGTCGATGCGCTTGAGTTTTTCCTCACCGGCGACGATGTACAACTCGAGGCTATGAAAAAACTCCAGATTGGCGTCATACAGTTTGTCGAGCGAAGTAATATCGCGCAGTAACTTGGTTTTATGTCCTTCCAGATCATCCGTGACCACATCAACCTGTTGACGCACACCTTCATATTGCTGGATGAATTTGGCAACCGGTGTCACGCCACCGAAAAGTTTCGCCCATAGTCTGGCAAGAAACCCGGGGCGCGCATTGGGATCAAAGTCCTGAACCTTAAACCCACGCAGCACCGACACCATATTATTAAGTGACGCACCGGCCGATCCAACATCTTTATTGCGTACGCCTTCAAGCATACTGTCGGAAATGGTAGTGAGTTCCTGCTGGGCTTTACTACCAAAGAAAATAATGGAGTTGCTGTCAGCCAGATCAATCTCGCCCATCAAACGATCGATTTGTTGTTTTTCACCCTGATCAACCTGCTCATAAGGCACCAGTTCAAACTTAACGTCAGGTAATAGTTCGGTGCCAGGCAAGGTTGCAACCTCAACCTGTGTATCCACTGTTGTTTCAGCCATAATGCTCTCCAATAATTCCTACTATGCTGCCCGTGTTATTGCCTGATGTAATCAATCTGATTTACAAGTTTAAAAAAGTTACCCGGCGTATGGTCTGTCAGGGGATCGGTATGCTCAGGTAACGCCTTCTTTTTCCAGCTGCAGTTGCAGCACTTCCATTTGAACATCAAGATCCATTTCGTTGTTTTCTGCCAGCTTTTGTTTCTGCTCGGTTATCACCGTATCTATGGTGCCCAGGACGCGACGGAAATTATCTTCCAATTCCATATTCTGGCCACCATCACTATCCTTATGCATTCTGACATACCCTTCTGTCACTTGCTGCGCACCATCAAGATAAACCTTCAAAAACTTGCGCGCTTTGCGGGCATCAGCAGGATCCTCCTCAATGGTACCAAGGATATCACGGGCACCCGTGGTGATTTTTTGTAGCTTCTCGCGAAACTCTTTATTGCGTATAGCACCACGCGCATGTTCGATCTTTTCTATCCTTCCCTCTGCTTCATCGAGCAGCGCAATCAATTCTTCTGATGTAATTCCCACGGTGGCTATATCCCCGGCTTTGCGTGACGGATCAGCGCCGTAATAAAGCCAGGCTCCGAAGGAAGCTGCCAGACCAAACAGAATTTGCACAAAAACAGAGTAACCACTTGCCATCGCGACCACGAACATACCAATACCAATGATCACCGCGCCGGTTGTTTTGTAGGGTACCGTGCTGGCACGACGAACAATCTTGCGACGTTTCGCTTCGCGTTCAATCATCAGACCACGCCTGATCATGGTGGCAGCAAGCATTGCTGCTGCAAATCCCAACGCATAGCCCACAGCTTTGCCGGGGCTTCCTGCAGCAAGTGCGCGTATCGCACCCGGTAGCAATGGCAGTGCAACGAAATACAACAACACGCCTGAGAAACGTGGCAGCGTCGGATTGGATTCCGGTTGGAAGCGCTTTGTTTTACCCATTGTTATATCTACTCTGGAGTACTCAAAAAAGCGCCTGTACCGACAGCCAGCCGACCACGGAAAAAAGCAATACAAAGCCTATAAATTTCTGAAATAAAACTGGCATACTCAATAACTCCAATACTGGGCAAACGTTCCGCTATGCATCGTTATCTATCGCTATGAATTTGTATCTATGAATCTATATACAACCGCTACGCATCCGTTGGTTTACGCGTCATTAGGAACACGCTCTCTCCGGCATCGCTTAAGCCGCGCTCCGCTAGATTACCGACGATGTCAGGTCCTTCTGAACCCGCCAGCTTGTCAATATCAAATTCGGGGGCGTACAAATTGTAAACCTCTTCATCCGTGACAGAAAAAGGCGGTCCTTTCATCTCCTCTTGTGCATAGCTCAAGGTTATCAGCAATATCTTAGAATCCTTTTCCAGCAAGTTACCCAAATGTTCAACGTATTGCCGGCGCATCTCCGGTGGCAGCGCGATAAGCGCAGCGCGGTCATACACAGCAGCCGGTGGCAACGGCAAATCAGCACGGGTTACATTAAAAAAATCTCCACACAGAAAAACCGGCAAATGTTGCTCAGCTGCTGCATCACGTACCGCTGTGCTGCGATCGTCTTCCGGCAGCGCGACATTTGCCTGACCTGTGTCCGGCTGTAGTCGAACAATAGAATTTTTATTTGCGCTTTCAGGCGTTTCGCGACGGTGCGTCAGTGCATGACGAGCAAACCATTGCCGAATCCCTGCTTCTACTAGTTCTGAGCCCACTACCCGGTAGCCACTGGCTATCAACCAGTCGATATCCAGCGAATCACCGCACAGCGGCACCAGTACAGTGGCGCCTTGGTCAAGATTCAATGCAGGCCAGTGACGAATCAAACGCGAATTTACACGCGTTTGTGACCAGCCACGCTTTGGCTGACTCCACTTCTCCTGCCAGAATTGCGGCTTCAATCTCTTACACTCCTGAATATGGCGTCGCAGTAGTATAAATCAATGTTCACAAGACACCTGTGACACAGTAATTGACGGTTCCTTGTCACACTTCTTTTTGCTTCCAGCCTGCTCTATTCACCAAGGCGATAAATCAGAGGGTCCCCAAGGCTGTTGTGTGTATTGACGGTTGCCACCGGGTTCGAGGGCCGTCACTTACATTAAAGCTCTGACTCACATTGAAGGCTCCCATTCCCGCCACCCCTGCAGTAGTGGAAAGTACAGCCCCAGCCGTACAGGCTCAACTGACTGGCTTGCAACTATGGTCGCATAGCGCTCCAATTGTGGTGCGTAGCGTTCCTGTTCCCTGTCTAGAAATTCTTCGACAGCACCCCCTGTATGATCCCCGGTTTTATAGTCCACAATCCAGCGAACACCCTGATCAACAAACATTCGATCGATAACAACATTACGAAAGGTACCATCACGCCATTCGGTCAATGCATATTCCGTTTCACTGCAGGGATATGAATGATCGAGTAACCACCGTCCCCGTTGATCACTTAAACACTGATCTACGGCGTGCTCTACTCGTGCGACACCTTTGTCAAGACGCTTTCCTGCCAAGCCCATCGATGCCAAAGTTTGCACCAGAACATGGCGCCGCTTTGCAACAGCGTGATCGCTCCAGAAACTTTCACCGAGCTGACACAAAAGCTGCAGTTGCTGGTGAACCACTGTACCGATTGCAGCGGCATCAATACCGGCCCACAGAAATTCAGGCCGCCGCAACGCATTTGCCTCATCCAGGTGCCCGGTATTCAACCGATTGTCAGGCCATGTAAACGCTACAGCACTGGCAGGCCAGGACCAGTTTACCGGCAATCGGCAGAAGTTTGACTGGTAACTGTTGTGTTCTTCTTGTTTGTCTGAATCTGCATAATCAGATGTTTGTTGACCCGCTTTGGTATTGTTTTCAGCATTTAACGCCAGGTTCACTTCGTGCTCAACAGCTGGCCACAGTTTCGCCAACAGGCTGTTGGATGCAGGCTTAACTTCGACTGTAACATCATCTGCTTTTTCACTTGTGCTACTAGAGGCAAACAAATGCAGACGGGATTTAGCACGTGTCGTCGCAACGTATAGAAGTCGAAGCAATTCATTGTCAGCACGTTCGCTGTGGTAATTTCTGATTAACGAGACGATCGGTTCTTTTTGCTCATCTTTGTGGAGCAATTTTTTATTTGAACGCGTATCCAGCGGAGCCATCAGACAGTGCACTTCACCTGCACTATTGACTGACTCAAACCAGTTAAGCAATGTTGATCGATCTGACTGCCCCCTGCGTCCAAGGTGTGGCAAAAGCACTGAATCAAATTCAAGACCTTTGGACTTGTGGATCGTCATCACCTGAATATGGTCCCCGAGCGGCTCAACCGACGGCGCAAACAAGCGCGCCATACGCTCCTCCACACGTGCCCGGTCGCGCAACTCACCGTTTTGTTCAAGCTTGGCCAATAGCTCGAACATGGAATCAGCTGCACCCAGATCACTAACATCAGCGCATACAGCGACGCCACCCAGTTTCATCCAGCAGGACTCTATCCACGGAACCAACCGATTGCGGGTGGCACTCTCAACAGCCGGTTGCATAATGTCAACAAACTTGTGCAAGCGCGCTTTGCTGTCTTCAGACAATGCGTTACAGGCGGACGACGCAGAATCATCGAACAAACCACGCAGCACCGTCCAGACAGGCTCGTGCTGTGCGTCCGTACTTACGAGTGAATGCATCTCTTCCAGAGTCAGACCGCACCAGGGCGCGCGCAGCAACGATAGCCAGGCTATACGATCATGCGGATAAAGCAATGCATACGTCAGGGAACGGATATCGGCAACAACCGGACGATCTGATAATGATTCCATCTCGATCGCCTGACACGGAACACCAGCGTCACGCAACGCCAGAAACATCTCTTCGAGGTTACCGCGCGAACGCACCAGTAACGCATGCTTCTCACCCGGGTTGGCATTAAGTAAATCGCGCGCGACTTCAGCAATTTTCTGTGCCTGTGTTTCATCCGGGGTAATATGCCAGAACACTTGACTGCCATTTGAATCGCCGTTTGAATCTACCGCTGAGTCAGCGGTTGAATTTGATAACGGGCTATTCGATGGCGAGAATTCTACTGCACCACTATCTCGATCAGGCTGAGACGGAAAGATGTCGGAAAACGTGCGGTTACACCAATGGATAAGATCAGGTGTCGATCGGAAATTAACGCTCAACAACAGCGGTTCTAACGGTAAATCGTTGATGCCGTGGTTACGCGCCTGCTCAAACAGCGCGACCTCAGCATGGCGAAAGCGGTAGATCGACTGCATAGGATCGCCGACAGCATAGAAGGTTCGCCCGTCACCGGATTGCCAGCCTTCAACAATTCTCCTGAATAGGGCAAATTGAGAATTGGATGTGTCCTGGAATTCATCAACCAGGATATGTTGCAGACGGTAGTCAAGTTCCAGCGCCAGTTCTGTCGGTGCTCCTTCTGCACCAAGTGCATAGTCTGCGCTCATTGCGATTTGCGTAAAGTCGCAACGCGAAGTTGCTGCAAATTCAATTTGCAATTCTGCCACCGCATGAGTCAATGTCGTGAACAGATCTTCCAGAGTCTGCCATTGTTCATCTGTATATCCTGTCGAAGGCAACATACGTACAGCATTCAGCTCTTTGCAAAAGCTTTCAATCTCGGGATGCTCACTTAAGTCAGCCAGCAAATTTTTTATAACATCAAGCCGGGCTTCCAGGTCACTCGTGTTGACCCCCAGTTTTTCCGAGTCAGCTTTGGCTTTCGGGAAACCTTCAGTTTTTGTAATCCGTTTGCGCAATTCTCCTTTTTTAGTCACCAGCAATTCGGCTAACGCACGCCATCGCCCTATGTCCGCTGCGCTGGCTTGCGGCAACGCGGTTAGCTGATCATAAAGTGCCGCTGTTCCATTCTTATCGTTACCCAATCCTTTAAATGCTTCCGATGCATAGGCAGCGGCACGGCAAACAGCCTGCTCATCAAGCGCTGCGGGGAAATTGTCCGATAACGATTGAAGTCGATGCTCGACCACCTGCTTTATCGACTGTTCAAGGTGATCGCGCGAATATCCACAACCCGACAGACGCAGTAGCTGATCTCGCCTCAGCAGCATGTCAGCTAGCAATTCCGCCAAACGGGAAACATTGTTATCCAAAGCGGCGAGCAATCGTCTGAGCGCCTCCCCGTATTCAGTTTTGTCTGTAAGACCTGTCTGGATTGTGCGAATCGCAGCAGCCCGATAGAGATCATTGACGTTATCTTCGGGTGAAGGTGCAGTGCCCAGACGTGACGTCACCGGAAGCGCGCTGGTCAGGCGTGCACAAAACGCATCAATGGTTGTTAATTTAAGCCGCTCAGGATTTTCAAGCAGATCCCACTCGAGTTGCTTATCGCGCTGCAACACTTCGCGCGCGATAGTAAGCCCTTCGAGCTCATGCGGATTGTCGCGAGCGTCCTGCCAACATTGCTCTGACCGTGCGCTCTGCAACGTTACACCGATACGGTTACGCATTTCTGCCGCAGCTTTGCGTGTAAATGTAATTGCCAGTATTTGTTCTGGCTGCTCAACGATTAGCAACAGACATAACACCCGGCGTATTAACAACTCGGTTTTGCCAGAACCGGCTGGCGCTTGAACGATAAATGAACGCGTGGTATCCAACGCCTGCTTACGCGCAGCAGCATCCGCCAGGGATGAGGAATCTTCCGGTTCAGATGTGTTGTCGCGCTCGTCTTTCACAATGTCACTATCTTCGAACAACTGTTACACAATGAGGGTTAGTCGATGCCGTTGATAAGCCGATACTTACTGAACTATTCACTCGCACCGTTCAACGCAGAATTACTATCGGAAGAATCCTCGAACGCCTGCGCCAGCCTGTCGCGCTGCAGAGGATCGATACGGCACAACCCCCGGAATTCACAGTAATCACAAGCACCCGGCTGCGGATCAACGACAGCGTGACCGGATTTGATTTCTCTCGCCAGCAGACCCGTTCGATCGCGCCAGAAATCCACAAGATCCTGCCAATTCTCTGCATCAGTCACAGCCTGCGCTACTGGATTGGCCCGGTTACCCCTGGAACCACTGCTATTGGGCTTGAATTTAAGCGATGGCAGAAGGTCGTCATCCGCAGCGAGTCCTTTGAAAGTTGTATCGTTACGCGTAGTTTGTGCGAAGGCCAAAGCCGCAACATCATCCTCAAGTGTTGCGTATATCGGTAGCTGCGGATTAAGTACGCGCTCACGCAGCCAACCACTGCTTGAGTTATTTGAACCGGTTTTGTAATCAATAATCGCTTTCTGACCTTCAGCCAGCGCATCAATACGATCAACCTGCAACTTAAAAGTCATCTGTTCGATGTCTATCTGGCGACTCTCTTCCGTCGCAATAACGGTAAAGTCACTACGCGTCGCCTCAACTTCCCGTAACCAAATCAGCATAAGTTGGCGAATGCGATCTTTTTCGAGGTTTATTAACTCTGCCTGATGAAATAACCCCCTGTCATCGTTCTCCTGTTGGAAAGCGGATTCAATGCAATTATCAACAACAGATTCCAGTGTACCGGCAGCAATTAACTTGTGCAGCGATTGACTGTCCTGTACCTGCTGCCAGAAAAGCTGCATGCAGTGATGCAGCAAATTACCTTTCTGCCG
Organism: uncultured Granulosicoccaceae bacterium; assembly: GCA_937951345.1. Lineage (GTDB taxonomy): Bacteria > Pseudomonadota > Gammaproteobacteria > Granulosicoccales > Granulosicoccaceae > CALFCE01. The sequence goes on along the minus strand of CALFCF010000076.1, from coordinate 11,817 downwards.
CGGATCGATACCGTGCTGTGCTTCTTCGAAGGATTTACCGATCAGCCTATGGCGGGCAAATGCGCGAAACGGACACTGAGCCTGATCTTCGAAGATCCGTACGCCACCGCCCACCGTGGCACCATCATCTATACCCGGACCCTGGCAGTCTTCTAACTCTATGATCTCCGGAGACAGGGTATCGAATAGCGTGCGGTTGAACCTGCAAACGTCGTCACCGTCGAGCTCAGCACCCGATGCAAGCGGCGTCAGAGTATTTAATAGAGTCGCACCGGCGACCGGCTGGTCATCTCGCTCATGTGCAAAACTGGCTATTACCGTGGAAGTTGCCGACGCGAGCCATGATTGCCAGCGGGTTGCGGCATCGCGCGCCACAGTTCGTGCGCAAGCCCCGGGCACTCCAGCGACTTGCTGCCAACGACGGGGCAACCATGCATCCGGTGATACCTGACCGGGCCAGTTGCGGGTATCCATCGCGGTGACCCAGATATGATCCGCACGTAAACCGATACTTTCATGCGGGTCGATAATTTGTATGGGTAATTGCTGCGTCTCGGGTTGAAATCTGCGCTTGCTTAACAATTGTTGCAACAGCGTTAACGCGTCCTGCGCGCTATGCGAACCTACAGTTTCACCGGCACGCGCATAGTTTCCAAGCACATCCTGCCAGGCTAAAAACGCCTGATGCTCTGCACTGTCAAGACCCGGCCCCGGCCAGCCAAATGTGCTCAAAGTATTACTGAAGTGATTGCACCAGGCACTTGCCGACATGATTTTCTGTCGCGGGGGTTTTACACGGGCGAGTCCACGCCTGAACAGCTCGGGTAGATTTTCGTTTTCGCGCAAATCGTCAAGCAATATCGTATGTCTGCCGGTACGCCGTAGCGACTGATCGAAAAGCATGCGCTTTTTCATTTCTGCATCAACAACCTGAGGCGGCGCATCAGCCGGCAAATTCAGACAGTAATGTGAAAGCAGTAGTTCACTGAACTCCTTACCGCCGAGTGTAAGCTGCCCGGCATCGGCTAAAGCCAGACGCAGAGCTAAGATCGCAGAACGAATTAACGGCCAATCTGAAAGCTCGTAACCAATACCGATGTCGTAGGGCCTGCCGGTTTGTAAAATCTCAAGCGGCGACTGCCCCGGGAAAAAAACTTCGTCGAACAAACGTTGTATCTGCGACAAGCGACTCTGCAAATCAAATACAACAACAACGATATCGGGAAGATCATCATCTGTTGCAACGGACAGTTTGTGTCGACACCATCGCGCGACACCCAGTATTTCATCTTCCGCGCTGGCAAATTCATGACGCCGGGCCTCTGCAGGTTCGACTGCTCGATGCAACGAGGCATTTCCATGATCTTCCAAATCATGGTCGGAGCGACCAGATAGCACCGACAGATCAGCGGGCGTCGAATCGTTTGCCGCAAACGTGTCATGAACCAACACAGGGAATTGCTCATCAATACATTGAAAGAGTTGCCCAACCGAGGGTGTTAGCTGAGCAAATCCAGCCAGCATAATTTTGCTCAACAATTGAGCAGACGGGGTCTCGCTCCGGTCGGAAGAACCGTCACTTGCAGCACATGATATTTCAGTCAAGATCCGCGGCATCTCACGTCGCAGAAATTCCGGTAATACGGCTCTGTCAACGGCGTTCAGCTCAAGCAGGTGTTGCTCGTAAGTCTGCGCCAGCGCGCTGAAGTATGCGCAGTCCTGCCCCTGATAGATGAATGGGAGCCCTCCCACATCAGAACTGGCTACACCCGATTGGTAGGTTTCGCGTAACAACCAGGCTTTCGCAAGGCTGGTCGCTGTGCGTGATGGGCTCAAAAAAAACTGATCATCGGCATCGTCTATCAACTTCTGCCACTGCTGCACAACCTGTTCGTTATCCAGCAATCGCACATCGATTGTACGCAGACTCAATAGCGTGGAATACAACTGAATAAACCAGGCGTCAAGCGGCAGAATCAGAGGTGTTATCCAGACCGAGTCACCCTGACTTGAGCGATACTTACAGTAATCATTGTGCAACGATCGCGACAGGCGGCGATGGGCTGTCACCACCACTCCACCCTGATCCAGGTGCTTAATAACGGACATGTAGTTCACGGATCGAATGGTACACTAACACCAGACCCGTGGATTATATTTAGATGTTACGCATTGTCGTTAGGTGTCCGTTGTTTTGTCGCCGGTAGCTCCGAATTGAGGTTACTATACCGACTTATACCGGCCGGCCAATTCGGTTTGAGCCGTCAGGTTACAGATTTAAACATCGAACGCATCTACCGTATTTTTAATATTAAAGCTGATCATTTACGCAGCAGAGTTAACCGGATTTATTCAGCGACTTATGAGCAATAACAAAATTCTTGTCACCGGCGGTGCCGGCTATATCGGCAGTCATGTCGTCAAACTACTTGGCCAACAGGGCGAGCAGGTTGTCGTACTGGATGATCTGTCAACAGGCCATGCTGAAGCAGTTTTATCCGGTGAACTGGTGCAAGGCAATACTGCGGATACTGAGCTGGTAGACCGCTTATTGAAAGATCATAAGATTGATACTGTCATGCACTTCGCAGCACATACCATTGTGCCTGAGAGCGTTGAAAATCCTCTAAAGTATTATCGCAACAACACTGCCGCTACACGCAATCTGCTGGAGTGTTGTCAGAACAATCAAATCAGACACTTTGTATTTTCATCAACCGCCGCAACCTACGGCATTCCTGCGGAAGATGCCGGACCCTGCACAGAATCATTCCCTACCGCACCGATAAATCCCTACGGCATGTCAAAACTGATGTCGGAATACATGCTGAAAGATCTGGCCATGGCTTCAGATATGCGCCATGTCATTCTCCGTTACTTCAATGTAGCCGGAAGTGATCCTGAAGGGGAAATCGGGCAGTCAACCGTTAATGCAACGTTATTGATTAAAGTTGCCGCCGAAGTGGCGGTTGGCAAACGCGATCAGTTACTGGTTTTTGGTACAGACTATCCAACTCCGGATGGCACGGGCGTCAGAGATTATATTCATGTATCAGATCTTGCGGCAGCACATTTAAGTGCGCTGGACTATCTGCGTAACGATGGCAGCTCCACGTTGTTAAATTGTGGATATGGCAAAGGGTTCAGTGTTCGGGAAGTGATCAATTCAGTTGAAAAGATCCACGGTGAGAAGCTGAATGTCAGCGAGCAACCGCGGCGCGCCGGAGATCCTCCATCTCTGGTTGCCGGTGTCGAGAAAATCCATCAAACACTTGACTGGAAACCGGCTTACGACGATTTGGATAAAATCGTCGAATCAGCACTGCAATGGGAGCACAAATTGAGTGAGAACTGATTAACCGGTAAATGATTAGGCGGTAAATGATGTTGCATGCAACGATCGTCGCACTTGTTGAAGATATTGGTGTGCGTTAATGCCGACTGCGACTATATCTGACGATTAATCCGGCAACTGCCGGATTAATCGTTCATATAAAAAGCTACTGGTTCTTCTCCAGCAGCGCAATCATCGAACGCGCCTGGTTCTCTGTGATTTTCTCAAACGTTTTAATACCACCGAGCACTAAAATTTTTCTTACTGCATCGTATTTGCCGGAAAGATCACCCTGGCCAAACGAAATAGTAAGATTGCCGTCTACCACCTTGGCAGGAAATTCGACTTTTTCGAAATTGTTCAGCAACCCTTCACGAACAAACTGTGCATTGAGCACCGAACCGTTTTTGGTAATTTGCAAAACTTCTTTTTCGCCTGATGCCCAAGAGCCCACGTAAAGATCAGAAGCACTGACAAAACCAGAGCTGAGCAGTAGCAGCGTCAGACAAGCAATATTTGCAATCTTGGTAAGTGATTTCAATTGAAGACCTCCCGGTTTCCCGGATGTAGGGGTGAGCAAACGCTCACATCGATTTAAAATGCATGCAAAAATCACGACCGATTTGAGCTTAGAGGGCGACGATGCATCATTATGCACTAATCCCTGCAGCTCAGGCACGTTTTGCATTTGAAATCAGCTCTGGATTCAATAAATTACCATCGAGCGGGCAATGGTAAGCAGCCGCAGATCGGTTAGGTACCGGTGAGTCTGTCCACGAACGGGCTGCTATAGAACAATATCGGGTTTGAAACGCCGTTCCGACAACGCCGCGCGTTCAATCAGCGCGGCAGATGCACGTTTGTATAAGCTGATGTGTAACTCAGGTGGCAATGCCGCCAGCGCTGCCGAGGATATCTCAATAGCTTTTACTGGTGTCGCCGCGAACAATTGGCTGTCGACTGGATTTCCCTGCACGAAACCGGTTTCACCGAGGCTATCGCCGTCGGTGAATACGTGTTCGACAATACCACCTTTATATTCCCGGACAATACCCTCGATCACAACCAGTAGGCGTCGCTCAAAGTTTGCACCACTGAGCAATTCATTACCGGCGCTGAACTGACGCAGATTAGCTTCATCGAGCAACTGCAGCATTTCAGTTTCGGTAAGTCCGGCAAAAAAAGATAATCCGGTGCATGTTGCGGCAAGCGTGATTTGTTCAGGCGTGTGAGAGCCACGGGTTTTAAAGTCCTCAACAAACGGAAGCAGTGCCACGATGAATTCAGAGCCGGATTGAAAACGTGTTTCCGGTTTTTTCTCAAGTACCGTAGCGACCACCTGCGAGAACGCTTCCGGTAAGTCGGGGCGAAACTCGGCAACCTGCGGTGCGCGTTCGTGCACGACGGTTCGAAACAGATCCTTTACCTTGCGGGCTTTGAACAGTTGTTTTCCGGTAATAAGCTCAAATAATACTGTGCCCAAAGAATACAAGTCACTGGCGGGGCCCAGAGATTTACCAAGAATTTGCTCTGGTGACATGTAGTTCGGTGTACCGAGAGTAGGCCCTTTACGGCTTAGCGCTACATCGTCGGTCAACCCCACAGCAATACCGAAATCCAGCAATTTTACCGCCCCATTCTCAGCAATCATAATGTTTGCCGGTTTTATATCGCGGTGCAGAATGCCCTGATCATGTGAGTAGTCAAGCGCCCTGCAGCAATCAATGACGATCTCAAGTGCGCGATGTGGTGGCAGAAGCTTTTGTCCCTTGCCAAAGTGCTTCAATGAGCGGCCACGAACAGCCTCCATGACCATGTAGTTCAATTCGTCATGCTGACCGGCATCGTGGACAGTGATGATATTCGGATGACGCAGTCGACCCGCCGCGTAGAGTTCCGTCTGATAGGCGCACTGCGCACCGGGCACCTTGCCAGTCGTTACATGCGGCTCACCAGCCGGCGATAATTTAATCGCAACCTCACGATCAAGCACCGTATCAAGCGCCTTGTGCACAACACCGCAAGTGCCACTGCCCAAACGGCCACCCAATGTATAACGGCCGATGTTCGTCGGTACGACGATGTCAGCAGGTGCAATCTGTGTCGTCTGGCCGGCACTCTTGTTACCACCCTGCTGAGAACCACTCTGATCACTGGCAACATTTGGTTGCACGGCATTTTCGCGGTCAGGTGATATTGCGGAATCAACCCCGGCTCGTTGCTCGGCATTAACCCGTCTTTGCTCGACCGCTGCGCGGGATGCGGCGACCGCTGGCGAGTTGGCAAGCGAACCCGAGCGACGGCTGTCGCGGGCATCAGCTTGCCCCACCACTTTTTTGCGGAGAATTTTGATGGGGTTGAGCGCCATCAGCCAGAAAATGTTTGATCTGTAAGGGTGTAAGTGTCTACGCCGCGGTTAGCGACCCCGAATACCACTAATACTGCAAGATGCCAGTCTGCAGTTGTTATGTACAGTTGTTGTGTAAAGTTCTTATGAATTTTATGGGTACACTCGGCATCAGAGTCCTGAAAATGGATTACCTCTACTGAAAACGGTTTACCCCTACTGGTATTTTATAGCACGACAGAATATTTCTGCATCCGCCAGATTACCATCTCTTTTGGCTGTACCTCTGATGCGCGCCATCCTAGCCGCATTTACCTGATTATATTGGGATTGTTGCTGTCAAAGCGTTGTATTTTTTAAAATACTGTATCAAAGACCGCCAAGGCCAACATAACGTAACCCACTGCAGCAGCAATACTGATCGGGATATTTGTGTCAAAGCTAAAACGAATAACGTGGGCAACAACGGAAATACTCCAGACCAGAAAGAAAAACTCGATCAGATACAACCGCTCCTGTGAATCAACCGTCGCAGATTCAACTCGGTCAAGACGTGTCAATATAACCGGCAGGGTAGCCGCATTAAGAACAGCATTTGCGCCACAAAGAGCCGCAAAAGCCTGTGGAAATCGCGCCGACTTATTGAACGCGGACAAGGCAATGTAAAAAACGCTGCCAGCCAGCAGCAGATCCAGTAGTGCATGGGCAATTGCCTTTGGTGGAGAATAGAGCTGCCAGGTTGCGATAACGTATGTGAGAAACGACAGCGCAATGGCAAGATGCAACGTGCCTCTGTCGCCCGGCAAGTCATAGGGCTTACCGGTTAGAAATGCGATTTTGAGGAATTGTTGCAGAAGTGCGAACACAACTAAGGCAGCTCTCTTGGGCAAACTGCCATGATACCAGCACTCACCCGAGTAACGATCAGCAAGTAGCGGACGATGCTTAAACCAATAGCTGGTTACGGTAGCTGGCCTTATGACAGCTAAATAGCGCCATGTAACCGACAACCCAGTCGGATGGACAGGTTCTGCAGCGCTGTTTCAGCTACACTGCCCCCACATACCGAGACAACCTAATTCATGTACCAACCCGGACAACCGTTTGCCATGGTCGATCGCTTTCGCGGGTACTTACCCGTCGTGATTGACGTTGAAACCGGTGGATTCAATGCACAAACTGATGCACTCCTTGAAATTGCAGCAGTCATTGTGCGCGTGGATTCAGACGGCCAACTGGTAACGGCCAACTCTTATACAACCCACGTCATTCCGTTTGATGGCGCAAACATTGAAGAAAAATCACTGCAGGTTAACGGAATTGACCCATGGCACCCACTACGCGCTGCTCGATCAGAGAGTGACGCATTGAAATACATTTTTTCGCCAATCAGACAGGAAGTAAAAGACACGGGTTGCACACGAGCGATTCTGGTAGGACACAACGCTTTTTTCGATCTGAATTTTGTCAACGCCGCCGTTGAACGCAGCGGTACCAAACGCAACCCGCTACATCCATTCAGTTGCTTTGATACCGTGTCTTTGGGTGGGCTCGCATTCGGTCAAACCGTTTTGTCGCGGGCTGCTACCGCAGCAGGTATGAGCTGGGATAAGAACGAAGCACACTCAGCTATCTATGACACACGCAAAACTGCCGAACTTTTTTGTACTGTAGTCAACAGCTGGGAAAAATTGAATCAAGGTCAATATAGCGATGGCGCGCCGGACTCACCGCTGACAGGTTTCGCAGGTACGAACGGGTTGGCAGATAACATCGAGTAGTCAGCCTGCTCGAAGCGATTTACTCCAACTCTGTGTGCCGGGCCTGAGCTTCCAACTTGAAGTACCTTCCACCCCATATAAGATCCAAAATCGGATCCAAAATCGGATCCAGCATCGGTCCGAACTACTGAAGAAAATACTGAAGAAACTACTTGCCGTATAAATTAAAGCCGTCTCGATAATTAAAACATTTCATTGAGACAGGTGTGCTGACAGCCTTAATTCCCGGTAGCTTTGTCGACCATCTTCTGCAGCTCACCGCTGGCAGACAATTCGAGCGTTATGTCACAACCACCGACAAACTCACCGCTTATGTAGACCTGCGGGAAAGTCGGCCAGTCAGAATAACCCGGTAGATTCTGATGCACCTCAGGGTCTGCAATAATGTTGACATAAGCGAATTCCCGGTTGCATTGCTTCAGTGCCTCGACGGTTCTACTGGAGAATCCGCACATCGGCAGCTGAGGTGTACCTTTCATAAAGATAATGACCGGGTTGTTTTCCACCTGGTCTTTTATTCGATCCATTATTTCCATCACATTCTCGTTTTGCTGTTGGACAGTTCAGCTGGCAGATAATCGCTGCCTTCACCGAAGCTGATTTATCCGAAGCGGCAACCCTGATAACCGGGTTGCCTTAATCGTACCATTAACGGTTCGGTGCGTTGTGTTTGATCAGCTGCCGGCAGCAGCGGCAAAGCGTCCGGACACCTTCGCCCAGTCAACAACATTGAACCATTGCTCAATATAGTCGGGGCGTTTGTTCTGGTACTTGAGGTAGTAAGCGTGTTCCCAGACATCCAGACCCAGCAGCGGCGTACCCTGTTGATCAGCAACCGGCATCAGCGGATTGTCCTGATTGGCAGTAGACGTAACCGCAAGCTTACCGCCAGTAACAATCAACCAGGCAAAGCCCGAACCGAAACGTGTCATACCGGCCTGGGTGAGCTGCTTCTGGAGCTCGTCCATAGATCCGAAGGTACTGTTAATCGCCGCTTCCAACGCACTATCCGGTGAGCTGCCACCGTTGCACATGGAATTCCAATAGATGATGTGATTGTAGTAACCACCACCGTTGTTCCTGACAGCCGGCGCTGTATCAGCGGTTACACCGGCGCAGACATCTTCAAGCGATTGATCGGCCAGTGCGCTGCCGTCTACAGCTGCAACGAAATTATTGTAATAAGCACGGTGATGTCGATCGTAATGAATTTCCATTGTTTGAGCATCAATGTGCGGTTCCAGTGCACTGTAGTCGTAGGGTAAATCCGGGAAGTCGAAAGCCATGGTTACTCCAAAGTTGTGACTGAATCGATGAATATTGCGGGCAGAACGTATTCCATTGCCAGTATAAACACTGTGCAGGCAGAGCGAGACAACCTGCCCCGGCATCTGGTAATGCCAAAGCCGTAACCCTGTTGCCTGTTGTCCCTTGCCTTTGCCCCGTTTAAGGTCAAACCAAAAGGAGCAGAACCTCGAGATAAAAAACCTCACCGGCCTGCTCTGTCAATTCATTGTACTACTATGAACCGAATTTGTTGATATGCTGAGCCGACACAGGGGCTGTCGTGTTGGTCATCCCGCTGAAAAGACGGGCGGACAAGGAGCTAACCGTTCAATATAATGACAAATGACGGGCGCAAACAGCAGATCAGCGAACCTCAACCAAACTGCGGATATAGCGCACACTAGAAGCGATCTCAAAATTGAGATTGTGCGCTCAGCCAAGGAGTGTGGCGTTCAAGCAGCGCAGAACGGCACACAACGCAGGATCAGCGCGCAGGACTCGACGTCCCCGCTCGATTTTGAGATGGCTTCTAAAATACAGTATGGGTCGCCAGTCTTAGTGCCGTGTTATCGCCCTGTCGCCGAATCGGGAATTAACTTGAATACCTAACCGGGACAAATGGCAGGGTCAGTAAACTACCCGCCTACAGCCAAGTTTACGGTAACAGGTGATTTCCGGTTCAGCCGGTATGCAACCCGACAACACAATCATCAAAACAAAGGGATATTTTCATGTCAGCCTTGATGTCCTCTTACGGTCGATTACCAGTGACTATCAGTCATGGTGAGGGCGTATGGTTATGGGATACAGATGGAAAACGCTATTTGGATGGTCACGGAGGCATCGCCGTCTGTGCGCTTGGCCATGCCAATCAAGCGTTAGCGCAAGCCATAGCAGAACAGGCGTCGCAATTGCTGCACTGCTCTAACTATTATCATATTCCGGTGCAAGAGCAGCTCGGCGAGAAGCTTTGTCAGATCGCTGACATGGACAGCGTGTTTTTTTGTAATTCCGGTGCTGAAGCGAATGAAGCCAGTATCAAGATTGCGCGTCTACATGGCCACAAACATGGCATTGAAAATCCGGCCATTGTGGTCATGGAAAACGCGTTCCATGGGCGTACGCTGGCAACACTGACGGCTACCGGGAATCGCAAAATCCAGGCTGGATTTGAACCCCTGGTTCCCGGCTTTGTTCGCGCACCGTTTGCGGATATCGAGGCGCTGGAACGGATCGCTGCGACCCATCGCAACATTGTCGGCGTTATGTTCGAACCGGTACAAGGCGAAGGGGGCGTAATGCCCGCTCAACAAGGTTACCTGTCAGCGGTCAGAGAGCTGTGCAATCAACAGAACTGGCTCATGATCGTCGACGAAGTTCAAACAGGCATTGGACGCACGGGTAAATGGTTTGCTCATCAGCACGAGAACATCAAACCAGACGTGATGGCGGTAGCCAAGGCGCTTGGCGGTGGCGTGCCAATCGGTGCTTGTCTGGCAAGCGGTGCGGCGGCGGATTTGATCCAACCGGGTAGTCACGGTACTACCTTTGGCGGAAATCCGTTGGCCTGTCGCGCCGGTTTGACGGTTATCGACGAGATTGAAAAAGGCCAGCTGGTTGAACGAGCCGGCGTACTGGGTACACGCATTATCGAAGCACTGAAAAAGCGTTTTGATCATGCGCCTGAGGTTGTATCCGTTCGTGGCAAGGGTTTAATGATCGGCATTGAACTGGCAAACCCCTGTGGTGCGCTGGCAGTTCAGGCAGCCGAAGCAGGATTACTGCTGACGGTAACAGCCGATAACGTTGTCAGAATTCTTCCTCCCTACATCATGACCGACCAGGAAGCCGATGAGTTGGTTGAAAAGTTATCCGGTGTCATCAGCCATTTTCTCGGACAATCAGGCGATGCAGTACCAGCCTGATGTCACGTCACTACTTAAGCGAAGCAGATTTATCTGCGAATGAGTTTCGGCGTTTGCTCGTACGTGCCGAAGAAATGAAAGCAGCACACAAGTCAGGGGAAATTTACACACCGTTTGCCAACAAAACCCTGGCGATGATTTTTGAAAAATCGTCAACACGAACACGAGTGTCGTTTGAGACCGGAATGACGCAGCTGGGTGGACATGCTATTTATCTGTCACCGAAAGACTCGCAGTTAGGACGTGGAGAGCCGCTAGAGGATACTGCCAAGGTACTCTCGCAAATGGTCGACATGGTGATGCTGCGGACCAATGTTCATCAATCCGTCGTCAACTTCGCAGCCAATTCTCAAGTACCGGTAATCAACGGGCTGACAGATTTACTGCATCCGTGTCAATTGCTGGCCGATATGCAAACTTTTTTCGCCCATCGCGGAGATATTTCAGGTGCTATTGTTGCCTGGGTCGGGGACGGTAATAACGTCTGCAATTCATACATCAATACGGCTAATTTGCTTGGTTTCACTTTACGTATCGCTTGCCCGACGGCCTATCATCCGGACGAGACGTTGTTAGCCGCCGCCGGAGATGCGGTTGAATTTGTCGAGACCCCGATGGACGCCTGTCGCGATGCAGCCCTGGTGGTCACTGATGTCTGGTCATCAATGGGTCAGGAAGCAGAACAAGCAGGACGTGCTGCAGCATTCGCAGACTATCAAATCGATAGCAAATTAATGTCAGTGGCTGACAAAGATGCGTTGTTTATGCACTGCTTACCTGCACACCGCGGTGAAGAAGTCACTGCCGAAGTTATAGACGGCAAGCAGAGCGTTGTCTGGGAGGAAGCCGGCAACCGTCTGCACGCGCAAAAAGCATTAATGGAATTTCTGCTTGCCTGATTTGAGCCATCACCGCTGTGACAAAATCAATCGCATTCACGTCAAGCGGCACATAGACATAGCGGACTGCACATCCTCATCCGAGCAAACAGTCAAACCGTTTTAAGGAACCTCTGATTTATTAGGCGAGGCAGGCAGGGCAAGGCGAAATTTGGCGAAAAAGCGGAGTGTATATGCGAATACATGAGCATTTTGAGCCGAATTTCAACGCAGCCCTGGCAACGCAGGCGATAAATCAGAGGTT
>CALFCF010000075.1 GCA_937951345.1 uncultured Granulosicoccaceae bacterium | reverse complement strand
TTGAGCTCAATCGAGTGAGCTGCTTAGGTAGCCAGACTCTGGTGGCGAACCCTTCATGAATAGAGCAGGCTAGACGAATGACAAACAAAAACGCACCGCTTAAACAAACAGAACTGAACAAGCAGGCACATGCCCGGCGTCGGCAGCATATGACTTACAGCGCTGTTGCAGGTGTGCTGCTACTGGCCATCGCAGCATCAATCGTTGCTCTCGGTCAGCGCTGGCAGAGCTCCGTTGATTTGTCAGCCAACAAACGACATTCCCTGGCAGAGCAGAGTATCGCCGTTATAAAAGCCCAGCCGGAGCCTGTCGAAATGATAGCGGTTATGGGTCCGGACACAACGCAACAGGATGCGGTTACCGCACTCGTATCACGGTATCAGGAGCACAACGACAATCTCACACTTGAATTCGTCAATCTGGAGACGCAACCGGCGCGCGTGCGCGAGTTACAGGCGGCACCCGGAGGTGAGTTGATCGTTCGCACCGGTAGCGGCGCGGATAGTCGCGAAGCACGTCTTCAGAATCTAACAGAACGTAACTTGACTGCCGCTTTAACGCAATTGACACGCAGCGGTAGCCGTCAGGTTGCTTTCGTGAGCGGTCACGGTGAACGCTCTACCAGCGCTGCGGGTAACAGTGACTTCAACGAGATGGCCGACCGCCTGTCACGCATTGGCATCGAAAGCATCGAACTCAGCCTGGTAACGCAGCCTGTCATTCCGGCCAACATTGATCTGGTTGTTATTGCAGCACCTCAACAACGTTTTTTCCCGGGTGAAGTCGCCAGCCTGCTGCAGTATGTCAATGACGGCGGCAATTTATTGTGGTTGATCGACGATGTTACTGATACCGGACTTAAAGCGTTACAGGCGGAGCTCGGCATAGACACCCTGCCGGGTGTGCTGCTGGATGCAACCAGCGCGTCATACGGCGCTGAATCACCGACATTTGCGGTAATTGATCATCAGCTGTTACCTCAACACCCGGTTAATGACGGTCTGGTGAATCCGTTACTGTTGCCTGGCGCCATCGCACTTAATGTCACTCCCCTGGCCGGACAGAGTATTCAACCTTTGATGCTCTCAAGTGAGAATTCCTGGACTGAAAGCGGTCCTGTCTCCGGTGCTGTGACGTTCGATGACGACGGTACTGAACAACGCGGACCGTTATTGCTCGGTGCAGCCATTGTGCGTGAAACGAGACGTCAAAACGATAACCAACATCGCCACGAACAACGCCTGGCTATCATCGGTGATGCAGACCTGTTTGCCAGTCAATGGATCGGCAACGGGGCGAATCTGGAGTACGCTGAACGCCTGTTTAACTGGCTTGCACACGATGATGCACAGCTGGCATTTGCAACGCGGGTGCCCGCAGATGCATTGCTCGACCCGTCGTCGCGCAATATTCTGATCATGGGCGGCGGCTTCCTGGTTGCATTACCCATGTTGTTTCTGGTGATCGCCGGCTGGATGTGGCGTCGCCAGCGTCATGGTTAAACAGGCTCATCTGGTAGCCCTTGCTCTTGCCTTTTTGCTGCTGGCAACACTGATAGTCATACTGCATAGCGGTGATAGCGAAGACCTGCGTACTCACGTCCTGCTCGACCCCGAAGAAGTTGTACGTATCGAAATTCAATCCACGCCGGCGCAGACAACCCCTACAGATAGCTCTGCTCAAGACGAACAAGCTTTTGTGCTTCAGCGTGAAGGTGATAAGTGGTTTCTGGCACAAAGTCCATCTACAAAAACGGCCGCCAATGGATCAGATACCTGGGTGGCAAATGATCATCGCGTCGCACCGATACTCAAGCTACTGACGTTACCGCAACGCCAAAACTATGCACTTGCCGAGATTGATCAACAAGAACTCGGCCTCGACCCGCCCCGTGCTCGCGTGCAAATAAACAGCCTGACGTTTCTTTTTGGCGACTCAACGGTGGATGGCAATGCGCGCTACGTACTTGTTGATAATGTCGTTTATTTATATCCAGAGTTCGTCTATCCGCTAATCAGAGCCGGCAAAGACGCCTTCATCAACCAGTAAATTGATTCAATGGTTTTTGTTAGCGGTTGAATCAGAAACACCGGCAGGAACTTCAACGGTTATCAAGTGTCAATTTAGTGCCGCTTGTCGGCTACTACTTTCGTGCAAAAAACCAAATACAAGAGTAACACTGCATATGACCGTTAAAACATCTTCTTTGATTCCTGCAATCCTGGGCGCTGCGTTGTGCAGTACTGCAGCCCACAGTGGTAGCTACGAAGTGACCGTAACGAACCTGACATCAGGCATTCACCTGACACCGTTAATTGTTGCCGCACATGGATCTGATTTTCGTCTGTTTGCTGCTGGCGAACCCGCTTCTGTCGAACTGCAGACCATCGCCGAGGGCGGTGATGTTGCTCCAATGGCTGCACTACTTGAAGGTTTGGGCGCAGTGGTGGCAACCGGAGGCGGCTTGCTCGCACCCGGCGCCAGTGAAACGCTGACCATCACCACAGACGATACATCCGGCAACAACTTTCTCTCTGTCGCCAGCATGTTATTGCCCACCAATGATGCGTTCATTGGTCTGAACGGATTTAACCTCTCACAGATATCAGGACCAGTGAATCTGTCTGCTTATGATGCCGGTACTGAAGGTAATGATGAAGTTGTCGGTACCCCGGCTATTGGCCAACGCGGGTTTCCAGCACCTCCGCCTGTCGTCGCAACGGGTGTGGGTAGCGGTGCAACCGGTTACTCACTCGATGCAGAAGGATTTGTCCATATTCATCGGGGTGTGCACGGTGATCGTGATCCGAGCGGCGGCAACAGCGATATAAACGCACTGATTCACCGCTGGATAAACCCGGTTGCACGTGTACGAGTTCGTATGATCGACGACGCACCGGCAGGACCAGGTGCCGTGCCCTCCCTGACTGCGCTTGACTACTCCAGCAGTGCTGTGGAAATTTTCTGGGAAGCTGCAACATCTGCGGATTCAGTTGTTACTGCCTACGAGGTTCGCCGCGACGGTGAGCTACTCGCAACTGTTGATGCACTGAGCTTTTTTGAAGACGGTCTGAATGCTGCGACCGAATTTCAGTACACAGTAACACCGGTTGATAGCGAAGGACGAACCGGCGCCGCCACAAATGTGTCGGTAAGCACGCGATAAGCCGTACTGGCGGCGGCGAATGCGATCAGGTTAGGTAAACCCACGACACCCCGCACCGTCAATCGCTGAAACCACCAAACCTGTGCATGTTTCTCTGATATCAACAGGGTTAGCATGTACAGGTTTTTTAGCGCTTTTTTTGCAGTAAGCGCACACCGTCACTGACGGTACAAGGAGCAGGCTAGACGACAGTTGCACGAGCGATGAAGCGTCACATCGGCTACTGCTGCTGTGACTCTAAAACCAAAGGCAGTAAACTGTTCCGGCCAACCATCAACCGAGTACCAGCAGTTGCCGGAATTACCCGAAGTTGAAACTACCCGACGAGGTATTGCGCCACATATCACCGGTGTGCCAATTGCGCATGTCGAGATTCGCCAGCCCAGACTACGTTGGCCTATTGCCGCCGAAATCGGTTTGCTGCAACAACAAACCATTCACGCCGTAACACGTCGTGGCAAATACCTGCTGTTCGAGTGCAATAACACAACCCACCCGATAACCTTAAAAAGATCTTCGAAACCGAAAATCGATACCAACGCGACCGGCACCATGATCATTCACCTGGGCATGTCCGGCAGTTTGCGAATTTGTACCGACGGCATACCACTACGCACACATGATCATCTGTTGATTAACTTTGACTCGGGTAAATCACTGCGCCTGCATGACCCGCGTCGATTCGGCTGTGCACTGTGGTGTCACGGCGACCCAATGACACACACTTTACTGGCAAAACTCGGCCCGGAACCTTTATCACAACCATTCGATGGCGATTACCTGTTCCAGCAATCGCGCAAACGTAAAGTGGCGATCAAGAACTTCATCATGAACAGCCAGATTGTCGTCGGTGTCGGAAATATTTATGCTTGCGAGAGCTTGCACATGAGCAGAATTCGCCCCGGTCGCGCTGCCATGCGCGTTACACGCGCCGAGTACCACCAACTAGCTGACAATATAAAAAGGGTTTTGCAGCAGGCCATTAATATGGGCGGCACAACCTTGCGCGATTTCGTCAACTCCGATGGCGAACCCGGTTACTTCGCCCAGAACCTGCTTGTGTATGGTCGCAGTGAAAAGCCCTGCAGAACCTGCGAGACACTGATTCGCAATAAAGTGATTGGTCAGCGCTCAAGCTTCTACTGCCCTACGTGTCAATCCTGACTACCATCTGATTTAAGGAAACAGACATAACATGAACCTAGACGACTTCGATGTTTTTACGTTCGATTGTTACGGCACTTTAATCGACTGGGAATCCGGCATGATCGACGCGTTAAAACCGCTGAGTGACAGACTTAAAACACCCCTATCACGTGACGAGATTTTACAAACGCACGCGCGCCACGAATCAACGCAACAACGTTGGACGCCATCGATGCGTTACCGCGACGTGTTGGCTGTTGTTTACAAACGAATCGCTGAGGAATGGGGTTTGCGCGTCCGTGCGGAGGAATGTGAAACCTATGGCGAATCGGTCAAGAATTGGCCAGCATTCAATGATTCAGTCAAGTCACTTAAACGTTTACAACAACATGCAAAGTTAGTGATTTTGTCAAATGTCGACAACCGCAGTTTCGCCGGCAGTCGAACACGGCTGCAGATTGATTTTGATGCAGTGATTACAGCAGAAGACGTTGGCTCATATAAACCGGATGACCGTAACTTCAAGTATATGATCGAACAGTTGCAGGCGATGGGCATCGATCCTTCGCGCGTGTTGCATACGGCGGAAAGCCTGTATCACGATCATCAGCCAGCCACGCGACATAATCTGGCACGCTGCTGGATTTACCGACGACATGAACAGCAGGGGTTTGGAGCGACTATGGACCCGGGTGAACAACCGGATGTGAATTTTCGATTTAATTCAATGGCCGAATTTGCAGACGCGTATTGTAAAGCACGTTAAGCGCGTAACCCGCACGGGTTACTTGCCGAATGCTTTTTGCGTCATATCATTGCGACTTATCTCACTTGTCTGACTTGTCGGATGCACCAGGCTCCTCCGGTGTTGCGGTAATCTGATAAAACTTTTGCATCAACTGATCGCGCGTTTCAATGTGATCTACATCAACAATGATGCACTCTACCGGACACACAACCACACATTGCGATTCGTCGTGGTGGCCGACACACTCGGTACAAAGTGATGGGTGTATTTCATAGATTTCCGGTCCCATGGTGATCGCACCGTTCGGGCATTCCGGTTCGCAAACATCGCAGTTAATGCATTCGTCAGTAATCAATAATGCCATGGTGATCCACTGCTACTTGCTGTCAGTTACCGATCAGGTGTTTTCCAATTTTTTATCAGCCAGCGCCTTTAGAACAACCGGATGAACAAAACTGCTCACGTCGCCATCGAGCTTGGCAATTTCCCGCACAATGCTAGAAGACAAGAACGTGTAGTCCTGCGACGCCGCTATAAACACAGTTTCTATGCCAGGACTCAGATGGCGGTTAACGCCGGCAATTTGTACTTCGTATTCGAAGTCCGATATCGCACGTAAACCCCGCACGATGACATGTGCATCATTATCACGGGCAAAATCAACCAGCAAACCACTAAACGGCACGACTGTTACATTGCCAATATCAGCCAGTACTTCCCTGGCAAGCGCAACGCGCTCATCGAGGGAAAAATACGGTTGCTTGTTGGGGCTAGCAGCTACGCCGATCACCAATTCATCAAACATCAGACGCGCGCGTTTTGCAACATCGTGATGGCCTTCGGTTAGCGGGTCGAAGGTACCCGGGTAAATTGCTCTTACGTGCATGACTTGAAACTAAAGCAAAGAATCAGAAACTGTGAACATCATCAGATGATGCGGTAACTTGTCCAATGGGCACTCTATCATGCCGCTTACGGTATCGGTGTTGCATTTACGCACCCTGCGTCACAAGCCCGTAACTGACGTTGCCGGCGCGCTTCTCTTTGACAACACGCCAGTCTTGCTGCGGCGTGGCAGTCTGCGAGGTCCCTTCGGTGACATTGCTGTTGTGCGATTCCGGCAACAGATCTGCCAGTGATCCGGCAGGTGATTCGACATAGACCAGGGCGCCCGGCTGAAGCCAGCCATACGCACCGAGAAGCGCCAGTACCCGGGTTTGTAGCTGGTCTGCAAAAGGCGGATCAACGAATACGATGTCTGCCAGCGGTATGCTCGATTCCGGTGGGTTTTCGAGTATTTCCATTACATCGCAATGATGCAGCCGGATGGCGTCACCAGCCTCGAGTTTTTCGACTTGCAGTTGCAGGTTTGCTAGCGCCTGTGTGTTGTGCTCGAATAAGTGAACGTTGCCAGCGCCGCGCGACAGCGCCTCGATCCCGAGTGCACCACTGCCTGCGAACAAATCCAGGCAACTGGCACCATGCAGTCGGGGTTGCAACCAACTGAACAATGTTTCCCGGATGCGATCACCGCTCGGTCGCAATCCGTCGACCTCAGGCACATCAAGCCACCGCCCGCGCCACCGTCCTGCGATAATACGCACACGCTGCAGATTGCTGCGACTGCCGGGCACCGATGCTTTTGATCTGGGTGATTTACGTTTCACAGCTGGGTATGAAGTTTTTCTGTCACTGCGTGGGGCAGCAGTCTGCTAGGATCTTATCCTACGGCTAACTATACAAAAAAAATCACGCATTTATGGGCCTGTTCAGTTTTTTAAAAAAGAAGAAAAATGACGATGCCGTGCGCGATAGCGATGGTACGTCCGATGAGCAACTGGATCAAAAACTCGAGCGTACCCGCGGACGCTTCGCCAGCGGTCTGGTAAATCTGTTTACCGGTGGCAGCAAGATCGATGAAGACTTGCTCGAAGAGCTTGAAAACGAGCTTATCACGGCAGATTTGGGTGTGCCGGTCACCGAACGTGTTATCGAATCTCTACAGTCACGTGTTACCCCGGATCAATCTCAGGAAAGCGATGGCTTGCGACAGGCATTGCGTGCAGAGTTGATCAACATATTGCAGCCAGTTGAAAGCCCGCTGGAAATTCCTGACAGCCCGGATCCGTTCGTGATTCTGGTCGTCGGTGTAAACGGTTCCGGCAAGACCACTACGATTGGCAAACTAGCCCGCCAGCTGACAGACGGTGGACAGAGCGTGATGCTCGCCGCCGGTGATACCTTTCGGGCAGCCGCAGTCGAGCAGCTTCAAACCTGGGGCGAGCGCAATAACGTAACAGTGGTTGCGCAAGGCAGCGGTGCAGATTCAGCTTCAGTAATTTTCGATGCACTACAATCAGCTAAAGCGCGCAATATTGACGTTCTGATTGCCGATACCGCTGGCAGACTACACACGCAGGACGGGTTGATGGACGAACTGCGCAAGGTAAAAAGGGTGATGACCAAACTGGATGGCAACGCGCCGCATGAGACTTTGATCGTGCTCGATGGTGGTACCGGTCAGAACGCTCTAAACCAGGCGCGCTCGTTTCATGAAGCCATGCAGCTTGACGGCATGGTGGTAACCAAGCTTGATGGCACAGCCAAGGGCGGGATCGTATTTGCGATAGCGCAAGAGCTCGGCATCCCGTTACGCTTTATCGGTGTCGGCGAACGAGTTGAGGATCTGCGCGTGTTTCAGGCGCAGGAATTTGTCGATGCATTGTTGGCAGGCTGAAACTATCTGATGCGCTGCAGACGCGCTTCGTATTCGTTTCAACGGCTAACGTCACGAGGATGGTCGGCTGTCTTGATTCACGCCAATAGCACCGTGTCTTAACGGCAAACCAATTTTAACGATTGCATAACAAATTTGATGCGTTGTGATCTGTTTCGATAACGTCAGTAAAATTTATTCAGCCAGCCCGGGTGCTGTATCAGGCGCTATTGTTTCGGCGAAAAAACCTTTGCGTCGTGGCAAGGTCGCCAGCAGCGGCAAACCGGCGCTCAGCAATATCAGCTTCTCTCTGCAACAAGGTTCGTTCAATTTCATCACCGGGCACTCCGGTGCAGGTAAAAGCACGTTGCTGCGTCTGCTCGCCGGACTCGAGCGACCCAGTAGCGGTGAAATCTATTTCGAGAACAACGCATTGCACCTGTTGAAAGACTCGCGCCTCACCGGCATCCGCGAGAATATGGGCATTGTTTTTCAGGATAACCAGCTGCTGTATGACCGCAGCGTGTTCGATAACGTTGCGTTGCCACTGATAATCAGCCGGCGACGTAAGCGTGAAATCATCGATCGTGTTACTGCCGCGCTGAAACGTGTTGGACTTGCAGATCGCGCTGATGCGATGCCGGAAGTACTCTCCGGTGGCGAGCAGCAACGCGTCGGCATAGCACGCGCTGTGGTTAATCGCCCGCGCGTATTACTCGCTGATGAGCCGACCGGTAACCTTGACCCCGGCATGAGTCACGACATTCTGCGTTTGTTTCGTCATTTCAACGCTGCAGGCGTCACCGTAATAATCGCAACGCACGATCTGACACTACTCGAGACGCGTCACCACAACCGTCTGGTACTGAAAAACGGGCAACTTCACAGTGGTGGACCCGTGCCGGATCAGACGAATGGTCAGCGTCCGGCAAACGCAGCAGCGAGTACAACAACACAATGGGTTGCCGAGCCCGTAAACGGAGCGCCGGATTATGTCGACTGAGCAAACATCAGGTCGACTCCTGTTGCCGCGTGCAGCATCGCGTCACGGCATCTGGTTTACACGGCGTGGTTATGCGCTTTATCAGACGTGCGCGCGTTTGTTGCGTCGACGTATAGCCACGTTGCTGACGTTGTTGGTGATGTCGCTGTCATTGACCCTGCCGGTGATGCTGTATTTGATCCTACCTGAATTGACACGTGTCACTACCTCAAGCACGCGCGCACCGGGCATTGTCGCCTACCTTGATACAGCGTTAACTGACTTGCAGGGTGTTGAGCTGGCCGAGCGTCTTGCACGGCGTGCCGACATCGACGCTGTCGATTACATCAGCAAAGCCGACGCACTGGATTCGATGCGTCATGGTCCGGATGCCGACCATGTCAACCAGACATTAAATATACTCGGTGAAAACCCGTTGCCCGGTGCATTACTGATCGAACCGGCAGGTGGCAGTGATTTATCGGGTGGTGAAGAACACAAACGGCTTGCCGGCGTATTGCGTGAGACCCGTGGTGTGCATGCGGTCGAACTTGATATCGAATGGCTTGAACGATTAACGGCAATTCGACAATTGCTGAAGTCAGCAGGCTGGTTGTTCTTCAGCGTGCTGATCGTGGCAAGCTTGATGGTGCTCTCCAATACAGTGCGGCTGGAATCACTGCGTCATACGCGTGAATCGTCTGTCGTACATATGCTTGGTGGCAGTCGCAGCTTCAGGCGGCGCCCTTTTCTGTATCTGGGTGCGCTGCTCGGGGCGTTGTCCGGCTTGCTTGCCTGCCTGTTCGCGTGGATATTGATGAGCGTTCTGGGTATACCGGTTACCGCACTGGCCAATAGCTACGCTGCAGATTTTCTGATGCCCCTGCCCGGCTGGCTCGATGTGGCAAAAATTGTGATGGTGTTAGCAGTTTTAGGCACAGTTACTGCGATCCTGGGTATAGCAACCACCACTGACCAAACCCGCGCTAACGTATTAAATAGTTAACACCTGCAAAACAATGAATAAATGATGCATTTTGATGCTGCTTTCTATTGCAAATTGGCAGCTAAGTGCATATTTTTCTTCACTTTATTGGAACTTGGCCGTCTATTAGCACTCTATATTAGTGAGTGCTAAAATAGACACCAATAGATACGGAGAATTAAATTAATGAGAAATAATGCCCTGATGCCAGCTAACGAAGCAGTCGCGTTGCCATCGGTAGCAGACGATCTCAATCACTATCTGGCGAAGATCTCGAGCTTTCGCATTCTGGAAGCTGACGAGGAGCAGCAACTGGCGCGTCGCCTGCGTGACCACGACGATCTTGATGCAGCTCGTGAATTGATCATGTCACAACTACGTTTTGTTGTGCATATCGCGCGCACCTACAAAGGTTACGGATTACCCATGGCAGATCTCGTCCAGGAAGGTAATGTCGGATTAATGAAAGCCGTACGACGTTTCGACCCGGAAGTGGGTGTGCGACTGATCTCATTCGCAGTCCACTGGATTCGCGCTGAAATTCATGAGTTTGTCATTCGCAACTGGCGCATCGTTAAGGTCGCGACCACCAAGGCGCAGCGCAAACTGTTTTTCAAATTGCGCAGTGCCAAAAAACGACTGACGTGGTTCAGCCGTGAAGAAGTCGAAGCGGTAGCTGAAGATCTCGGCGTTGATCCGGAAGTGGTGATGGAAATGGAATCACGCATGTCCGGTCACGATAATGCCTTCGATGCACCGGCAAGCGCCGGTGACGAGCAACACCGCGCACTGGCACCGGCAGAAACGCTACACGCCGAAGAAGCCGATCCCTACACGCTGTTAGCTGATGCTGATCAAACCGAACAGGCAGTCAGTGGATTGCTGGCGGGACTTGATGAGCTCGATGATCGCAGCCGCGACATTTTGAACAGACGCTGGTTGCAGGACAGCAAAGCAACACTGCATGAGCTCGCCGAGCAATACAGTGTCTCAGCTGAGCGTATTCGCCAGATTGAAAAGGCGGCAATGAAGAAATTGAAAACGCATATGCTGGCTGCTTGAATGTAGCGACTCGAAAATACAAACCGGTATTCAGAGAGTTGTTAATTTAAAGAATTCTTAGAGACCATAAAGTAAAGCCCGGGTAGCACTACCCGGGCTTTTTTTCGACAATAAACTTTTACTGCAAGCACTTAAGTCA
Source organism: uncultured Granulosicoccaceae bacterium (assembly GCA_937951345.1). Taxonomy (GTDB): domain Bacteria; phylum Pseudomonadota; class Gammaproteobacteria; order Granulosicoccales; family Granulosicoccaceae; genus CALFCE01. The sequence goes on along the minus strand of CALFCF010000075.1, from coordinate 2,387 downwards.
ACGTGACACTATTAACATCCACCTCTGAACTGTTGCCATAGAGTTAAATCACTCGCCCTGCACAACACCCTGACTTTCCGCGTAAGAGATAGGCGGGTATTTAGGCGGATTATCCGGTCCGCAACAGCTCGGCACACAGGTCATTTTGTACGTCGGGTTAGCGTTGAAGAAAAACGGAATAGAGTAACGCGAAGTTTTGCCGGTGTTATTGTTAGCAAAATGTTTGACGCTGATAAACCGGTCGTTCGTCCATTGTTTCAGCAACTCACCGCTGTTTACAATAAACGCGTGTTTGATCGCTGGTGCATTGACCCAACACTGCCGACGTTCACTGAATATCGACAAGCCGGGCTGATCCTGTGCCAGGATGGTACAGAATGATGTATCAACATGTGGCGCAATACCGAACTCTGAGCCCTGCCCTTCAACCGGTGGATAGTGCGACATACGCAGTCGGTACAATGGCTTATCGAAACCGTCGCTAAAAAAATCCTCCGGCATATCAAGGGCCACCGCGTAGATTGGTAGCATGCGAAGGGCAAGCAACCGGATGGATTTGGCATAACTCTGAACAGTATCTCTGAATTCAGGCAGCAGGTTTTTTTCCGGCCACTGGTTGTCATCCATGCCCAGAACATTGTCGCACTTGATGATAAACGCTTCATTGATGTTGCCTTTATCGCGTGAAGGTAGTTTTCTATTCTTCAACGGCAGGTAACCGACACCGCCAACCGGCCAGTCAGCTCGGTCCATTAACATCATACGTTTATCGTCAGTATCCATTGCATGAAACTGACGGTTTTGCTCAAACGTTGCGTCCATAAGCGCTGTCGGAATGCCATGCCCGGTTAACGTAAAAAAACCGGTCTCCTCGCAGGCCGCTTTGAGTTGACGCGCAACCGATTCCAACGCACTTTTGTCACCCGAGACAAAGTAGTCAGACACATCGATGATGGGTATATCACCGTCCTCAGCGTCGTGCACGACAGTTGTATCCCAGCTTTCGCTCTCGGCTTTAAGTTGTCGTTCCTTCTCTATGGAATCAAATTTCGGTGTGGTTGTCATTATCTGGCTATATCGTTTACCGATTGGACACGGTTAGTGTAACAAACCATGAAATCCATGGTGCTCGATCTATTGCTGCCACACGATCAAGGCCCAAAGCCCGTTTCCAGAATACTGATAATGCAGACGGTATACCTGTGAAGAGCCAGTCATAAGCAGGATCTTCCATTACCGCTATGAACGACTTCTGATAGTATCCGAGGTAACCACCTACCAAAGATAGATTGTTTTGTGTGAGTGAGACCATGCGAAAATTCACTTCAATAATTTTTGTATTTCTTATTACCCTCGCCATACCAGGTTTCGCGGTTGCTGATAAAAAAGACAACGCAACCTTTCAAGACTTGTTTGCCCGGTGTCTGGCCTATGCGATGGACGGTGTACCGATACCTACAGATGATCTAAAACTCGTTAGAGACACCCTTGCTACCAAAATCTCACCTGAAGGTAAAAAGGTTTTCCACAAATACAAAGGGGCATACCAACTTCCGTATGAAAACTGGGGGTTCTGGGTTCATGAACTGGGTGACCGGGGGTGTCGGGTGCTATCTGCACCGGTGGGTGTCGGTAAGGCGCAAGGCCATGTATGGAGCGAAACTCGTGCGCTGAAATTTAAATTGCTGGAGTCGGTGGAAGATAAAGAACAAGGTATCAACACGCATCGATATCAAAAGGAGATGACGGACGGGCGCATCATCAACGTTACCGCTATTAGCTACGGAAATTTTAAGCGCACCATTGAGATAAAGATAGAGGTCAACTAAAGCCGCACATACTGTTAATAGTTTCGAGAATGTTGTGCGATGGCTTTTCACTCGGTTCACATGATTTTTTATCAACTCCGGACATCCAGTCCTTTACATTGATAAGTGAGCGCTTCTTCTTTTTTATAACTCGGTTCGTCTTTTGATAATGCCAGTAGGGTTGATGCCATACCGTTGAGATAACCTGACAAAAATCCGCGTTGCTCTTCGCTTAACGTGTTACTCGCTCGAAAAACATAATCTTCCCAGAGCGCGCGATTATGCGGTGTTGTCTCATTGGCCCAGGTACGAAATGCCTGACGACGGCCGTCTATGTACTCAGTAACGCGTTTATCCCAGTCTGGCTCGCGACGTGAATCCAGCAGCAAGAAGAAACCGGTATCCCATTCATCGAGTACATCGCCAAACGGTTTACCCGGACGCTTCTGCTGCAGCATCGTTTCTCTTAAGTCATCCACCTGACTACCAGTCAACGATAAACCGGCTAGCGAGGCGTAGCGGCGAATGCGTTTTACGTTGGCACGTGCGCGCTGCTCAGGTGTCAGATTCTGCTCTGCT
>CALFCF010000074.1 GCA_937951345.1 uncultured Granulosicoccaceae bacterium | reverse complement strand
AGATTTCGTTGACAGTTAATCTGTCAACGACTGTTCCTTCAAAAAGCCAGCGACGGAATTAACTTTAATACCCGTCGCTGGCTTTTTTTTCGCCTGTATCACGTAAATTCAAACATCGAATGTGAACCAAGCTGTTAAGTTCACTGCAAACCTGTCACAACGTAACTCGGTTATAATCGAGGCTCCTCGAATAACTGATATTGTTGAGCGTTTATTCTCCACCGTGCTGCGGACTCTCCAGACTCTTCTGCTGTTTTCGTTTTTCACTTCGCAAACCGCGCTAGCCCATAATGTCACACCCGGCGATGCCGGATATATCCAGGAAATCTGGGGTGTACATATTGTGCCCTTTATGTATTTGGGTGCTAAACACATGGTGACAGGTTACGATCACATCCTGTTTTTACTGGGTGTTGTGTTCTTTCTTTACCGGATGAAAGACGTAGCACTCTACGTCAGTTTATTCGCGGTCGGTCATTCCATAACGATGTTGGCCGGTGTTTGGTTTGGCTGGGGAGTCAATGCCTATCTGGTAGATGCCATTATCGGATTGTCAGTTGCTTACAAAGCGCTTGATAATCTGGGGGCTTTTCAACGCTGGTTCGGATTCCAACCCGATACAAAGGCCGCGACATTGATATTCGGTTTGATACACGGGACTGGTCTTGCCACAAAAATTCTGGATTATCAGATCGATAAAGAAGGTCTGCTTTCGAACCTGATTGCTTTTAACATCGGTGTTGAGATCGGGCAGATTCTTGCGCTCGGTGTCATCCTGATCGCAATGGGTTACTGGCGTAAAGCCTCCCGTTTTCTACAACAGGCCTATCATGCGAATGTCGTCATCATGTGTATCGGTTTTATTCTGGTAGGCTACCAACTAACCGGCTATATCATTACCAGCACTTAATCAGGATCTGTCATGTTTAATGCAGAGAAACCCAGCCTCGAATCGCTACCCAGTTCTGCCCAGCTACTGCGATCCACACTACTTGCAGCTGTTGTCGCTATCGCACTTCTGGTAACCGTCGTTCTGCCAGCCGAGTACGGTATAGACCCGACGGGTGCCGGAGAAGTGCTGGGGCTAACCGAAATGGGCAATATTAAACGCGAACTGACAATAGAAGCTGAACAGGACAAACTCAACCACAGCCGCAATAACCACAATACCAACCAGCTAAGTTGGATAGTCGATCTACTGTTTAATTCTGCCCACGCAGACGATGCCTGGCAGGAGACCATCACCTTTACCCTGACACCCGGTGCATCTCACGAAATCAAGATCAAGATGGATGCAGGCAATATCGCTGAGTACAAATGGCAGGCGGAGAACGGCCGTATAAACTTCGACTTACACGGACACGGTACGGGCGAATCTGTGACCTACAAGAAAGGCCGTGGCGAAACAGAAGATGCCGGTACGTTTGAAGCACCCTTCTCGGGTGAGCATGGTTGGTTCTGGCGTAACCGCGACAAGCAGGAAGTTACCGTCGTGCTGAACCTGCGGGGTAACTATGCGGAAGTTATAAAATAAGACTTACTAACAGCACAACTCAATCTGCAAAACAACAATAGCGCAAGTAAAGTAGAAAAATATTAACCACACTGCTTTACATAGCATTCTGATCGCATTCTTATCGCATTTTGATCGTATTCTGCGTATTTTTTAGATCGCTAAATCATGCGATTTTCAAAAACAAGCTACTTGTTGATTTTGATCGCTTCTCTTTGTGTTGTGGCAATTGCATCAACTACAACATATTTTCGGGTCAAATCTAACTACAATAAACACGCGAGATCGTATATCGCGGCATTTAGCTACAGTGTCCCATTACCAACCGCATGTGGTAGTCTGATTACCAAGCCATTCCGACGTAGCACGATATCCACCATTTAAACCGCCTGCAATTAATAGCCACCCGACTTCACACTGGGTGGACGTAGTGAAGCCGAGATATCCACTATTGGGGAATGCGTACAGTGTGCGCAAAGCAGCAGTATGAATAATTGCTAACCGTCCCTACTGATTGGCGATGTGGCAATCGACAGCGCTACCGTAGCCACAAAGACACCAGTTGCATCAACACTTGACGATCTATGGGTCATAAGTTATCGAAAGCGTCTCGGATGTTGCCAAAGCTTGGCATGTGAGAATGTTGCCACCGTCGACTTCATCATCCTCCAAAGCCATTCTTGCACGCATATGAACAGTGCCGTCGATAAGTATCGCTCGACAGGCGCCGCAGACACCGGACTGACAGGAGAACGGTGGATTCAACCCGGCTTTTCTTACCGCGTCCAGAACTGATTGATTACTCGCAATAGATACATCGTGGACTGACTTACCTAGAGTAAGCTTTGCAGTTGCGGCAATGCCGTGGACAGAATTGTCAGTTGTAATCGAGCCTCCATAGTTCTCCATGTGGATGCGGTTTGTAGGGACATCCAGCGATACTAAGGCAGTTTTTACCGACTGATTCATGCCGCCTGGACCGCAAATATAATACTGAGCATCTTGTGCATAAGGAGGGCATTCTGCAATGATGGCTTCGATAGCTTCACGGTCAATTATACCCTTGCGCCAGTAGTTGAATTGCTTCCACATTGATGGCGCTGACAGTACATGCATAACACTTATTCGTTCGCCATACTGCTCGGTAAGCTCGCTTAGCCTTTTATCAAAAAGGATACTGTCGGCATTTTTGTTTCCATAAGCTAAATAGGCAACGGAGTATGGCTCGTTGCACAAGACTGAATGAAGCATCGAGTACAACGGCGTAATACCAGAACCGGCACCAAAAAAGTAATGTGTTCGCCGTTTCTGTGGTTCAGCGTCAAGGCAAAACGAACCGAATGGCGGCATGACATCAATGACATCTCCTTTGTTAACCATATCGTTAATGTGATTACTGATAAGGCCACCTTTAACTCGTTTAACTGTAATTTGTAGGGGATCACCCGATAAGGGAGAAGATGAAATGGAGTAACTACGGCGTACTTCCTGCCCGTTTATGTTGAATCGAAATGAAAGGTGTTGCCCCGCTCGCCAAGCGAACGTCTCTGATAAACCTGTCGGAACATTAAATTGAACCGTTGTAACAACACCCTTAAGTTCTACTATTACATCACCAACAGTGAGAGGATAGAAATTCTGGTTCATTGCGATTTCTCGACCCAATTTAGTACGACTTGCTGATGATCAAGCACCGGTTGTTCGCCCACGGCGGCTGGCCCAACCTCATAATGCGGTGAATAGAGCGATTTTTGCTGTTGCTCGCACGCGTAGACATCCTCGGCTGTAAAATCCCCTCCGGCCATTGGATCATCTTTTGAGTAGGCATCGTGATCTTCGTATTTTCCGCGCAAGCCAAAGTTTGACCAAAAGCCGCTCGAACGCATAGATTGTTTTGAAAATTCCCATGCACTGGCATTAGCCACTCGACTGCGATTGATTATCCGGGTGCGATTGGGGCCAAGCGGCTCGACAATATAGATATTCCATCCGTCCTCGGATGCTCCAATGCCGATACCTGGAAACAACATCGGCACCCAGGCACCATTTTTATCCTTTGGAATAACGCGAGGTGCTGCCAACTTCTTGTCCTGATCTACCACATATTCAGATACTGGTGGTTCCCAAAATAGATAGTGCGGCCCGACAAATCTGTACACCGCCTTACTGTGATCGTACATTTGAAGCGTACCGGAGTGAAGATGCGACAGATGGTATACATCGATATAGTTTTCAACAACGATCTTCCAGTTGGCATTGATAACATAGGTATGGCGTGCTTCTTTGTATTCGGGCAACGCGTCAGGGTCGTGCGGACCTACCTCTGTATCTACCTCACCAAACCAATCCATAATCGAACCAGCATTAGCGTCGGGATGTACAAACAGCATGCTTTTCCAAATATCGACGCTTGCAGGTTTTAATCCTAGGCACTTTTTATCGATGCCTTGAAACTCGGTATGTTCTTCCGGGACTGATATCAAATTACCTTCTAAGTCATACGTCCAATCGTGGTAAGGGCAAGTCAGCGCTTTTTGCGTTTTACCAACAGCGCGAATAAGTTGTGTGCCACGGTGACGACAAATATTGTGGAAAGCCCTAAGCCGTCGATCCCGACCCATCACAATGAAGATATTATTCAAGCCTGCTTGCACACTGACGTACTGACCCGGTTCACTGACATCCTCCATAAACCCGGCGTAACGCCATGTGTTGGAAAATATAGACTTTTGCTCCCGATCAAACCACTCCCGAGAGGTATACGCTTCCACAGGCAGATTGTGCAGCATCTTCGCCATTTTTATTGTCCGGATATTAGTGGATAAAGATCAAGTGCTACGAGCATCGCGCCAAGAACAACCCAGGCAATCTGAACTGCCCAGAACAGTATCGGGTCATCATCGCGGGTTACGTCTGATAGTAGAAAAGCGTGTCCCGAAAAGAAATTGGGTATAGTCCAGTACAAAAATAAAAGGCCCCACAAAAACTGATAGCCCAGAACGGTTGATGCCATTAGCACGAAAAATGTGACGTAGTTTAATACGCGCGAATTCATTATTTTAATCCTCAATCTCGTCGATTACCGTAAAGGTAGTATGCACAAGCAATATTGAAGCGACGGAAAACTGCTTTTCTAACTGGAAATTGCTTAGTTTTCATTGTCACTGTTTTCGCCTTCATGAATAGAGCAGGCTAGAAGTAATGCTGTTGTTGACTTCCGCTGCTAGCGTTTACTAGAAGCCATCTCAAAATCGACCGGGGACGCCGAGTCCTGCACGCTGATGCTTCGTTGTGCGCCGCTCTGCGCCACTCACTTACTGCGTGTAAACTGAGCTGCTCGAGAGACACACGCCTTGCCTAAGCGCACAATCTCCATTTTGAGATGGCTTCTAGTACACTCACTACAGTTGCTGGCTCGCGCTGTTTGTCCGATAGAAAATGATCTTGGCCAGGCTGAAAGAAATAGCCCCGCAGCTCCTCATTCACAGCCCCTTGTGTAACAAGATCACAGGATTGAACACTTCCACCAGGTGTTTTGCCGGTATACAGCGATAAAACCTGTGCTTCACGCAATTCTACCCAGTTGCCCAACCTTAAATAGATAATCCGTAGTTTCGAACCTACACCCCTTGAAATCAATGACAACGGACCAATATATAAAGAAATCTCAAGCAATTACAATTGAAAAAAAAGCTCGGATATCATTAAGGCTGAGCCGTGGTAACGAGCACTCGAACCAACTGACCAATTTAGCTTTTAAGGCAGACTATGATCTCTGAAAATCTCGAAAAGGCACTCAACGCACAAATACGCATCGAAGCTGAGTCGTCTCAGGTTTATCTATCGATGGCCTGCTGGGCGGAATCAAAAGGACTGGAAGGCGTGGCCGGTTTCATGTACGACCATTCCGATGAGGAACGTGTGCACATGCTGAAGCTGGTCAAGTACGTCAATGAGCGTGGCGGCACGGTTAAAATATCAGATCTAAAAGCGCCGGATACTGATTTCGGCTCACTACAGAAAATGCTGCAACAACTATACGAGCACGAACTGTTTGTCTCCAAAAGTATTAATGATCTGGTGCGTATAACATTGGAAGAAAATGACTATGCAACCCACAATTTCCTCCAGTGGTATGTTGCTGAGCAACTTGAAGAAGAAGCTCTCGCCCGATCGGTTCTTGATAAAATCAATATGATTGGCGATGACAAAGGGGGGCTATACCTGTTTGACCGTGATATTCAACAACTGACAGGAGAAAGTATCGCTTCAAACACGGGCGCCTGACAACTACCCAATAGTCTCAATACAAATACAAGCTAATACTTTTTTTTCTGTTAAGACGTTTTGATTCACTCTGATCGTTAGTCTAGCCTGCTCTATTCAAGAAGGCGAAAACAGTGACAATGAAAACTAAGGAACCTCTGATTTATTGCCTGCGTTGCCAGTGCTGCGTTGAAATTCGGCTCAAAATGCTTATGTATTCGCCTATACGCTCCGCTTTTTCGCCAAATTTTGCCTTGCTCTGCCTGCCTCGCTTAATAAACCAGAGGTTTCTTAGGGTTATTCAAGGCTTTTACTTGTCTCGCTTAATTTGCGAAGCAGAACGCGAATCCGAACGCGAATCTTTCCGGTACGTCGGTTTATACGCCTATGAAATTTGTTGAATATTTTGTGTCACTGCAATCACCCTGGACGTACATGGGGCATGATCGATTG
>CALFCF010000073.1 GCA_937951345.1 uncultured Granulosicoccaceae bacterium | reverse complement strand
TATTGCCCCCATTGCCACTCGACACGCTTTAGAAAGCACGGTTTTTTCTACCGCCGAGACGATGCCCGGCGCGTTCAGCGCTACCGCTGCAGCGTCTGTGGGCGCAGTTTCTCGCGTGCCGGCTTCACCCCTTTCTATCGCCACCGCCATCGACGCCTGAAAGAACGTATCCGGCTCTCACTTGCGACCAATGGAACGATTCGCGGTACTGCGCGCAGCTTTAAAGTCGATAAGAATACGGTCGCACGTTACCTGGTGTTGCTGGCGCGCCAGGTGCGTCTGCGCCAACAGCGTCATGGTCACTATGTACCGCTTGCACAGCGTGTGCAGTTCGATGAATTGATTACGTTTGAGCACACCCGAATGAAGCCATTATCGGTGATGCTGATCACAGACCGCGATCGCTGGCAAATGTTGGGTTGTATCGTCTCAAGGATTCCGGCCAGTGGCTATTTAGCTGAAAAATCACGGAAAAAATACGGTTACCGAGCCGATCAAAGTATTGTGCGGCGGGCTGTGCTGATGCGCCGGGTGGCACCACAGATAGATCCACGGGCGCGTATCGATACCGACAGTCACAGTGCGTATCCACCCTTGATCAAACGTTTTCTGCCTGAGGCCACGCATGTACGGCACAAAAGCATGAAAGCCGCTGTTGTCGGGCAGGGAGAATTGAAGACAGGGGGATGGGATCCGTTATTCTGTGTCAATCACCAACTCGCGATGTTGAGAGCGAACATCAGTCGCTTGTTCCGACGCAGCTGGAACACCACCAAACGGATCACCCGACTGGCTGATCATCTGACGATCTACATGGATCATTACAACCGCAATCTCAGACCTCGATCAGGACGGACCTTTGGTGCTGAACAAGTTTTGATTAACCACTAGCGATGAACAGCCGATCATTGCCACCGGTTTTTTGACTTTGCAACAGTCTATGCACCCAGTTTGGGTTTGGTGTGGGTATTTAAAATACGAAACGATGGTTTGGGTTATTGTCTATAACACGTGATAACGCGCGAAAATGCGCGTCAGAAAATTGTTGTATATCGCGATTGATCTGTTCAACTGTGAGTTCAACAATGTCTCGATCAAGTTCTTTCAATTCTCCGCCGGTCTGTTGGGCGAATATCTGTTGACGGCAGGCACGTTCCAGGTAGTACAAGTCGTCAAAGGCACGGGCAACTGACTCTCCACCAACAACAACTCCGTGACTTGATAGAAATGTCACGTCAATGTGTTGTTTACTACGTGCTGTTTCAGCCAATCTTTCGCCTTCTTCAGCTGACACAGCTAGCCCACCAAACGTGTCCTGGTATTCAATGCGTCCATAAAAACGGACTGCAGTTTGATGGGCCATTGCCAAACGTCCTTTGTTAACCATGGTTAGTGCGGTCGCATAGGGCATGTGTGTGTGTAAAAGTGCTTTGTGTCGTGGATTTGCGCGATGTCCACCGATGTGTATGAATTTCGCTGAGTCTTCGACCTCGCCTTCGCCTTCAAGCACCTTGCCATCGCCATCAATCAGCAGCAGTGAATCAGGTTGCATCTCAGACCAGTGAGTACCATAGGGGTTAATCAGGTAGCGCTCGGCATCGCCATCAAGACTGACCGAAAAGTGATTACAGATACCTTCATGAAAACCGAATGCCTCGGCCAACCGGAAAGCATGAGCCAGGTCCTGTCGATCCTCTAGCTCGGTCCGGGGTGCTGTTTCACTGCCACTCTTTACCTGCTCAACGGCATTGTTTGGAGCACTGCCATTGCCACTGTGATTAGATTCGAGCATGAGAACGATTCCTGTGTTGATGATTCCAGGTTTGAGGGGCGATCTGATTCACCTGGTCTGGCGAGTCTGCCTGACGCATAACATTGCATAGAGCCTCAGTTTATTCAATTGCCGGCGGTCTTTGTACCGCGAAAACACGTTTCTCGTGGTGAACATAGAGGTCTCATGGCAATTACAGCCTTATTCTTATTCTTATTCTTGTGGCTTTTGTGGCCACTCGCACACTCAGATGCACTTATTTTTCACTACTATGTTATGCGGTTTAATGCGTGTCAAATGTTGTGAGTCAGCCCTGCGATGATGACCGTCCAGGGTGGCTACGAAAGTGAAATTATAGTGCCTGTTAGTGGCTCATTGTTTGCATCCGTGCACACATGACAACTCAATTAATTCACCGGATTCCCTTGTCTGATGGTTAGTAGTGCTTCTTCACCTGTGCACGAGACAGCTGCCCACCACGATCCGGTAGAACCGACAGTTTCCGGGCACCAAGGCGCCGAATCTGCGGATCCGACAGAGACGCTACAGAACTCTTTTACGCAAGCCCAGCAGCTGGCGGACGCGTGGCTGGACTGGCAATGCAAGATGATCGCTGGTGTTCACAGTGCGTTGATCGTTGCTGTTACGGACAACGCGCAGTTGCGTCCGCTGGTGAGCTACCCACGGAGCAACGAAAACGTCTCGCTTCGAGATACTGCTTCGTTGCTTTCGTTGGCGGAGAAACTTCAGGATTCACGTCGCAAATCTCTTATGCTCCAGAAGCAAACGACTAGCAGTCCGGACCAGGGAGTCTATGACAATCTTGCTCTGCAACTTGAGTCGTCGTTAGGAACCTACATAGTCTGTCTACTTGTTGCGCCTCGCACAAAATCGCAACTATTGGCAGTTCAGCAACTGTTGTTGTGGGGCGGGATGTGGCTGTCTTCGCTAAATGATCTGCGAATCTCGGGCAACACACCCGCAGAGCAGAGTTTATCCACCGAACTGCTACAGGCTGACTCACTCTATGAAAGCTGTTGCGCATTATCGAATTGGTTAAAACTTCGCTATCAATGCGAACGAGTTAGCGTCGGGTTTCTGAAAGCAAAGTCAGTCAGATTAGTATCGATCTCGCAAAACACCAACTTTGACCGACGTCAGAAACTCGTTCGTTTTATTGAGGCTGCGATGGATGAAAGTGTTGAGCAGCAGTCAACTCTAGGATTGCCACAGGATGGTGATACGACGAACATATTATCTGCCCACCGTCAGCTTTCGAATCTAAACCAATCCACGGCAATTTTCACAGTGCCATTGAGTTCAAATGGAGAAGTGATGGGCGCTGTTCTGATGGAACGTGAACAGGGTAATCCGTTCACTACTAGTGAACAGATTGGATCCGCTAACTTGCTCGCTGAAGTGGGTCCTTTACTTGATTTGCAAACCCGGGCTTCGGAAAAATCAATATCCCGTTTTTACAGAAAATCCAAACGCACGATAAGGAATCTACTGAATCCGCAATCTGTTCGTCAGCGTTGGTACGCAGTTGCTGCCATCGTTGTCTTGCTTGGGGTGCTCTTCTTCCCTGTAACCCATCATGTTTCTGCAACCGCTCTTATCGAAGGTGCAGATAAGCAATTGCTGGTGTCGCCATTGGGTGGATATATCAAGTCCGCAAGTTATCGGGCAGGCGATCAGGTGGCTGCGAATGACCTTATTGCTACGCTGGACAACCAGGATCTTTTGATAGATCGCGATAAATGGCGTAGCGAATTGAAAAAACTTTCTACCTCTTACTCGCAAGCGCTAGGTGCGAGAAACCGCACAGAATTAGGTTTGCTTCAAGCGCGAAAACAACAGGTCGCTGCTGAGCTGGAACTTGTAGAAAAGAAACTTTCGCGTACAGAAGTTCGAGCACCTTTTGATGGGGTACTAGTTAGTGGGGATTTGAATCAATCTCTGGGTGCGCCGGTAGAGCAGGGAGAGATTTTATTTGAAATTGCTACATTGGATGACTATCGAGTCATTCTGTCCGTCGCTGAACAGGATGTCGCTGCGGTTGAATCAGGGCAAACGAGCCAGCTTAGATTGTCAGCGTTACCCGGTAAAACGTATAGCGGTAGTGTCGAAACGCTCATGCCGGTTGCTGTGACAGAGAGCGGCAACAACGTGTTCAGGGTACAGGCGATACTTGATACCGGCGATGCGGAGCTTAAACCCGGTATGCGCGGTATTGCCAAAATTGCTACCGAGCGTGATCCTTTTATCTGGGTGATGATCCACCCGTTGTTTGAGCGATTGTCGCTATGGTTCTGGTCACTTGGTTAGTCAGACTGCATTTCCAACTTGTACGCAGTGGACTGTTCGGATGGATTTAATTCTTTCAACAGACAGTCCGGCTCGATCTTGCTTTTCGGTACTGAGCTTCTGCGCTCGTGAACTCGTTATAGTCTGTGTTAAGTGGCGTCTATTGGAGCCAGTCTTATGACTGCTGACAGTCAGACCTCAGAGCTATGGTCGACACTGGTTGGTTTACAACCTGGTTTGCGATCGCACATCAAGGTTTTTCCTCAATATTTTCGAGGAGAGAAATGGTACGTAATTTCTGATGAAACCAATGGGCAATATCTACGGATAAACGAAGCTGCGTACGGCATAGTCGGACGGTTTGAAGGTGCGTTAAGTCTCGGGTCGATTTATGAGTTCGTACAGGAGCAGCGGGATGTTGCTGTCGACGCCGCCGAGGACGTGGAAGAACCGCTGCAAAAAGATCAAGTAATAGATTTGTTAACCAGGCTCCACGCATTTGGTGCACTTGATGGGATTGGTGACAAGCCCACTCAACAGCTGGTCGACGAATACGAGAAGCGACAATCCTCCACACGCTGGCGCAAGGTGTTAAGCCCGTTGATGGTTCGTATTCCATTGATCGACCCCAATCAACTTCTCGATCGCTTAATACCGCGTTGTCTTTGGTTGTTTACGCGTACCACGTTGTTTATGTGGTTGCTGTTTGTACTGTTAGCAACCGCTGTAGTGCTTACCTTTCAGGCAGAAATTCGTGCGGAAATTAGTACTGAGGTATTGAAGCCCGCTAATCTGCTGCTGCTATGGATTCTATATCCATTTCTCAAACTGGTACATGAATTTGCACACGCATTGTGTGTGAAATACTGGGGGGGGGATATGCATGAAATGGGTATTACTCTACTCGTTTTGACACCGGTCCCCTATGTTAATGCTTCTGCAGCTACGGCTTTTAAGTCGAAATGGCAGCGCATGGCGGTCAGTGCGGCCGGGATAGCTGCCGAAATGTTTCTTGCCAGTATCGCGATTGTTCTATGGGTTCTTTCAGAGCCCGGATTGTTTCACGATACTATGCTTGGCATATTCTTAATCGGTGTTGTTTCTACACTGCTTTTCAACGCCAACCCGTTATTGCGATTTGACGGATACTTTATCTTGCAAGACTGGCTTGAGATACCCAATCTGTTTTCGCGCTCCAGTGAATGGTACCGGTACAAATTCAAGCAGAAGGTACTGAAAATTGATTCAGCAGTGTCTCCTCAGACCGCGCCGGGTGAATCGTTTTGGTTCGCCTTCTATGGTTTTTCGTCACAGGTGTATCGTCTGTTCGTAATATTTGCGATCGCTTTTTTTCTTGCATCGAAATTCATGATCCTGGGTGTTTTACTGGCAGTCTGGGCCGTCATACAACAGTTGTTGCTACCTGCCTTTAAATTTGTAAAGTATCTGTTGGTTTCCCCTGACCTTGAGCGAAAACGCCGGCCTGTTTTTGCATTTGGCGGACTCGCGGTACTGACGATGTTAGCTCTCGCATTGTTCGTTCCCATTCCACAGAGTACTTTGGCCCAAGGGATCGTCTGGTTGCCCGAGCAAGGTCAAATATATGCACCAGCTGATGGCTTTGTGGCCAAGGTGCACGTTACCCAGGGAGAACACGTTCAGGTTGGCCAGCCATTGTTGACGCTTGAAAATCCGGATCTGCAACAAAAGCTTGCAATCGAACAGTCTCGATTGGCAATCATGCGTGTGGAAGAGGGGTTGGCGGCAACGCAGAATGCATCTGAATTGGTTCGTAAGCGGGAAGATCGTGAACGTCAGGCTGAGATTGTCACAAAGATTGAGAATGATGTTAGACAACTCCAGGTGAAAGCTGAGGTATCAGGTGTCTTTATGTTGGCTGATTTATCGGCGGGGGAGGGGCGATATTTTGCCGAGGGCATCCTTGTTGGACACTTAATTGATCCGGCGTCGTACATTGTGCAGGTGGTTGTGCCGGAACGGCTCAGCGGTCCACTGCACAAAGGCATTAAATCAGCCCATGTACGCCTTGCTGAAAATCCGTTAAAAACCCATCTTGCCGAAATCGATCACCTGACACCTGCGGCCAATAATAGCCTGCCTTCTGCAGCTCTGGGTGCCGCAGGCGGCGGCGGCATAGCAGTTGCTTCATCTGATACCGAGGGATTAACGACACTTGAGCGTGTGTTCCATCTTCAGTTGAATCTGGAAGGTGGTCTTGATGTGGCTGGAGTGGGTGAACGAGCCTATGTCAAATTAAAGCATCGGGCTGAACCGGTTGCGATGCGTTGGTATCGATCTCTTCAACAGACGTTTATCTCACGTATCCCCGGGTGGATGGGTTAGTTGCATACACCTTGATCAGAAGAGTGGACTAGAGCCGTAGAGTAGGTACTTATTAGTGAAATCTAAATTGAGTTTTCCATTGCGAACAATAATTCTGGGTACCGGCCTTGCGTCATGCATCACGCTTATGCTTCTCGCTGATGCAAAACACGTGGACGCTTCACGCGCCGTTGTGTCGGATCTTGAATGCGTAGTTCAGCCCAGCATTGTTGCTGATCTCGGTGTCGCAGTTCCCGGTGTGATCAAAACCCTGCACTATGAACGGGCTGATTATGTGGCGGCCGGTACCGTGCTGGCGCAGTTGGATGCTGATCTTGAAAAAGCATCACTCGCGCTAGCAGAGCAGCTATCTAAAACAACCACGGCTCTGGAGCTTCGACAGCTTAATGCTGCGTTCGGGAGTCGAACACTGAAGCGCAACAAGGCACTGTATCAGCAGTCTTCCCTTTCGCAGCAGACACTCGATCAAGTGGAAACAGAATCGCGAATCGCGAGACTGCAGGTAGAGCAGGAGCGTGAGAATCAGGAAGTTGCGCGACTCGAAGCTGTGAGAGCCAAAGCCGCGCTGGATCGACGTCGAGTGGTGAGTCCTATCGACGGTGCAATTACCGAGCGTTATAAATCGGTGGGTGAGTATGTTTCTGATGAACCGGTCTTTCAGGTTGCACAGCTCGATCCACTACGCATCGAGGTTGTGGTTGGGCTGGAATACTTAAATCGCATCGAGAGTGGTATGACTGCCGCTGTCACACTGGATGTGGAAAATTTTGATGACAAAGAATTGAAGGCTACTGTTCGGCGAATCGATCCTGTTGCTGATGCTGCCAGTGGAACCTATGGTATATGGCTTGAGTTGCCAAACCCGGATTTAACCATACCGAGTGGCGTGCGCTGCCAGATAGACTTTCTCGCCAATTAACTTGACGTGGACGTTTTTCCACGTTTGTTTGCCGATCCCCACCTCCTGGACCGCTGCTGTTAAGCGCAGTCGAGCTGAATTATTCGACTGCGTTCCTAACGAGCACAGAGTCGCGTGCGAGCGAAATAATGCAGTGCCGCCGTTGGTCACAGCTCCATTGTCAGCTCTAACGGTACCGTTCTGCGTAGCACTTCGCTGTAGTAAAGATTCTGTGATATTCGCCGCTTTTTACTTATGAGTGATATTGGATATTGCCTGTCCGATTCATCGAAAGTTACTGATAAATATCAGTGTCAATTTATCTGGATTACAACTAACGAACGATAGGAAGTCGGGTCGGTCAGGCACAGCTACGCGCTTGTTCAAATCAATGAATACCACAACCATAAAAAACCTGGTGTTGTCTCCGACTACGCGGATAGCGTTCGGTCTGGTTATGTTCACGTTGTCGCTACTGTTGGTGTCTGATTTTATTGGGCTATTGCCGAGCCACGAAAAGTCGCAGCTGCAGTCACGAAAATTTGTGGCAGAAAGTATTGCGTTACAGACAAACATCGCTGTTTCCAAGGACGATCTGGATAGTTTAGGGCCACTGTACACGGCTTTTTTGAATCGTAATGACGATCTATCATCGATTGCATTGATGAATGCAGACGGGGAACTGTTGGTCAACGGAGGCGATCAAGACGAGTTGGCTTCCAATGACCGCGTGGGCCTGGACTCCAAAACCACGGTAAACGTTGATATTCGAAACCCCGATGGAGTCCGCTCGGAGCTGCGTCTCGTGTTTACGGAGTCTGTAGACAACTCCTTTGGTAAATCCCTGTTTCCGCTGCTAATTTATTTTTCGCTTGCCGGATTTCTTGGTTTTGCAATCTTTCTGCGTAGGGTTTTGAAAGAACTTGATCCTGATAAAGCGATACCGGACCGTGTTCGAAATGCATTAGACACGTTATCAGAAGGGCTGATGATCGTGGATCAGAACGGTTTGATTCTCTTTTTAAACGAATCGCTTGCCAATCGGATTGGTATCGAACCATCGAGGTTAATTGGTTCGCGTGCAAGTGATCTTCGTTGGTCGATTGCCAGTGAAGACAGTGATGATCTGCAACCGGCTTTAACCGCATCTGATCTACCCTGGGAGAAAGTTCTTGCGGGTGATGAGATAGATACGTTGAAAAATCTAAGGTTGCAGATATCACCCAGCAAAAGTTATACATTCAGTGTGAATACGTCATCAATACTCGACGGTGATGATTCAGTCAGGGGAGTGCTTGTAACGCTCTCGGATATTACTGAGGTCGAAAAACAGCGGGATGAGCTTCAAAGCACATTGGTTGTGCTTGAGAAAACACAAGGTGAGATAACCCGTAAGAACGAAGCACTCTATAAACTTGCGACGCGTGATCCACTGACAGATGTTCTAAACAGACGAGCGTTCTTTGAAGCATTCGATAGCCTATTTGAAGAATCAGTTAGATCGAACAGTTCGCTAATCTGCCTGATGACAGATATTGACAAGTTTAAGTCCGTTAATGATACCTATGGGCATTCAGTTGGAGATGAAGTTATCCAATACCTTGCAAATGTATTGACAGAATTTGGTGAGAACAAGTTTGTTGTTGGTAGGTTTGGAGGAGAAGAGTTCGCAATGTTGATGCCTGATACATCGCTAACGAGTGGTGCAAATTTGGCTGAGCGTATCCGCTCTCATATCGAAACTTCGTCGGGGAATGAGATATCGGAAAAGATTTCTATCACAGCCTGTTTTGGTGTCGCTGGAATTCCTGGTGAAGCAGATTCTCCTCGCGATTTATTGGAACTCGCGGATGCTGCGCTATATTTTGCAAAAGAAAATGGGCGTAACCGGGTAGCCATGCACGCAGAAGGAGAGATTTCACCGTTTGATGAAGAAGTTGCCACTTCGGCTGATAATTGTGTAATGAATGAAAGCGATTCCGGGATCGCTCCGGATAGCTTTTTTGATCATCCAGATAATCAGGATTCATCAATTGAGTTGTTGGATACTGACACCCCGTTGCAGAGTCTGATACATAGTGATTCTGATGAAGATGATACAACTCATGGTGAACGCAGGCGCCAAAACCTTGCGACTGCTGATGTCAGTGGACATAAAGGTGCAAAAATACTGGAACCTGCTACAGCACAAGTGACACAGCGGAATGTGCTTGTGTTCAACATCGAACAGTCGTTGCAACGTGCTGCCAAGACGAACGAACTCTGTGCACTATTGATACTCAACAGTAGCACCCTTGTGCAGATCCACAATAGCATGGGTTTTATCGCGGGTGTTGCAGCTGGTACAAGCCTGGTTGAAATACTAAGCCTGACGCTTCGTAACTACGATCTGATTTCTCAAACATCACCTCACCACACACTGGAATACAATAAAGAGCAAATCGAACAACAGGACAATGAATCAGGGTTGAACACAACGGTGCTTCGCACTGAAGACTTTGATATCGCAATTCTAGTGTCTGCGATAGCAGATGAAGCGGATATCGGAGTGATCGTAGGACGTATCAGGTACGCGCTAAACAAGCCTGTCTCGGTTGATGGATACGAATATATAATGGAGGCTTCGATAGGAGTCGCATCAAGCAATGGTGAAATTCTTGATGGTACGTTACTTTTGAAGAATGCTGGAATTGCCTGTGCTGCAGCCCAAAAGACCGGCAGACGAAATTCGACAGTCGTATATTCCGAAGAAATTGACAGAGAGTCAAAACGACTACTTACACTGCGTAATGATTTGAACAGTGCAGCAATACGAAACGAACTAAAACTTTATTATCAACCCAAATACGATACAACGACTGGTGAACTGACGGGACTGGAAGCGCTATTGCGATGGCACCATCCAAAACTGGGTAATATTTCGGCGGCCGAATTTATACCGTTGGCTGAGCAACTGGATTTGATAGCCAGTATTAGTCAATGGACTATACGGGAAGCGATGGATCAGTTGCAGACCTGGGCCCTGCAGGGGCACGATAGTATTTCCGTTGCAGTTAATTTATCTGCATCAGAATTGCGCGATGTCACACTGATTGGTTTTCTGATAGCTGAGCTGGAGTCACGTCAACTTAAGCCTGAAAATTTTGAACTTGAGATAACGGAAACCGCAGGAATCGAATCGAGCAGTGTTGCTTCCAAGATCTTGCATGATTTGAGTGACTACGGGTTTGTTATAGCTATTGACGACTTCGGAACCGGTTTTGCTTCATTGAGCTACTTGAATGCATTTCCTATTGACAGGATCAAGATTGATCGGATCTTTGTCACAGGTATCGACAGCGATATAAGAAAACAGCGCTTGTTCAGATCTATATTGTCTTTGGGTGCCAGCATGCAAATCAGCGTCTTGGCTGAAGGTGTTGAAACCAGAGAGGAATTGGCTGTTCTTCAAGAGCAGGGGTGCGCGCAGGTGCAAGGCTATTACACCGGCAGGCCAGCAGATGCTGACTCAATAAGGGAAAAATTGAGGCAGGGTGATACTCGCAGTCAGGAAATCCTGAGATCGCTGCTTAGTCTTGAGAGTGCATCGATCATTGACGGAAATAATTTCGGGTCCGGTTTTGGCGGAAGAACAGGTGAAAATCCTGATGTTGGACGGGGTGCCCGTTCCGGATCTAGAGGCCAAAACGATGGGGTTGGATTTGGAGACGCGCGAGCTGTTATTAATCAGTTCACTTCTCGCGACATCGCTATAGTCGAGAATCAGGCCTCAGACGAAATGCATGAGTTGCCCGGTAAAACAGGAACCGACGCCTGATTCCTCAAATTCTACAGCCTCCCGGCTATCTAACTGGTTTATCTAAGTGTCTAACTGACGTTCACGCGCGGCATGACCGGCTGCGAGCGAGATCACCGTCAGCTACTCTCGGCGCTGTCCGCATCTGCGGTGGCTTTTTCTATTCTGCCGAGAAGTTCATGGTCAGTTTTGGGTATTTCGGGGGCATTTTCATCATCGCTTTTGATGTTGTCTTCAGCGAATGATCTTAAATTTCGGTAGGCTTCCAGCAGGGCATTGCTGTCTTCGCGAAGAGTATCCAATGTCTCTGATTTTTCTTCCAGCTCTTTGTTCTGCTTTTTGAGTTTTCTGTTCTGCTCTTCAGCCTTGGTTCGGGCAGTGGCTTCCTCGTGTTTCTGGCGCTTTAGCGTCTTCAGTTTTTTGACTACATTTTCAGGCGTGTCAGCCAGCGATTGATTAATGGCCTTGAGTTCACGCTGCTTCTCCTCGACCTGTGACTTGGCTTTTTTCAACGCCTCACTATTGTCCTTACGGCCATTTTCTAGCTGGCGTTCAGCCGATGCCTTGGCTGATTCGGCTGTCTCGATTTTGGCTAGAGCATCGGCAAGAGCGCTCTCGCTTTTGCGGACTTTGTCCGTCATCTCGGCAACGGTTTGTTCTGTCTCGTTGCGCGTACGGGCAATTTCCTGATCGGCTGCATTGGACTTGGATATGGCACTTTCCAATGCTTCCCGGAGCTCGTCCTGTGTCCATTCACCTTTGAGACGAAGCGCACTGGCGGCTTCGTTCATGATCATCTGTTTGGTGATCGCCAGGTCTTTCCATATTTTTAGCTGTTGGTCCAGCTCACTGTCGGAACCGGCTGTTCCTGCCGCTACAGCGGAGTGAACAGGAGTTGAAAGGAAGTTACCGAAAAAACTCACTATAGGGGTCTCTCATGCCTTGTGTTGAAAACCGCGAAATTTTACCGGATTTCTGGATTTATCACCAGTAAATGCGGTGTTTTTTTATTTAATCTCACGGATATTGTTTGGGTCGTGTGCGCCACTTGCCACTATGCTTGTATCACCTCACCGATATCAGGCCGGATCTGGTGCTTAGCGTGTCTCTGACCGGGATTATTATCTACATTTTACACTCTTCCAGTTATTGATCTGTGTGGCAGAGAACGGCACACAAAGGTGTCATTTTTGTGTCGGTTGAGTCGTTTCAGCCAGTTCATTTCCACTTTAAGTTCACTATTGCTTCCCTGTAGGTCATCCAAAAGTGGAGCAGCCTTTAGGGTATCGATAACCGGTTTCAATTATTGCGACGAACTCGAGTGTGAACTGTGTAGTGACGACATTATTCATTGTCATTGCAGTTGATTCTGCCGTAAGTCTTGACTTAGCGTATCAGTTCAGATCGCTCGTTTGCATTTTCAATTCCCGCGCAGTGGAGAAAGCCACCAGACCACCGGCAATAGCGCCGAACAGGTGACCGTCCCAGGATACGCCGGCTTGAAACGGTAGTACTCCACGAATAAGTGTTGTTGAATAAAAAATACCGACAACCAATGCGATTGCGAGCGGCACCAGACGCTTCTCGAAAATTCCAGCACACAGATGAAATGCCACCAGACCAAAGACTAAACCGCTTGCGCCGATATGACGCGCCTCACGACCAAGTAGCCAAAGTAGCAGGCCGCCAAGTAATACAATAGACGCGACAATCACCGCGCTGTTGGCTCGTGAACCTGCTAGCAACAACAGGGTAACTGCAAGTGGTACTGTATTGCTGATCAGGTGTGCCAGATCCTTGTGTAAAAACGGCATTGTGAAAATACCGTCAATTCCTCGCAGAGAACGTGGGATGAGTCCCAGGTGCTCAAACGGCAGAAAAGGGATCAGCAAATCCAGTATATAAATCAGCCAGATGAACCCGACAAAAGCCGCTACTCCGAATACATTTTGCTTGAGTGAATGGACATGACGGCTATCAACCAGCAGACTCATTCTTAGCTGTTATTTTCAGTAGTTGCTGTGCTGTCCGCAGACTTGCTGGCCGTTATCCCATCGGATGACGGACTACCCCAACTTGAAGAAGGTTGCGCAGACCGTGATTTTTGTGGCTCTTTGTTTTGTGGAGCTGCCTCAGGAGCTGCTTTTGCGACTTCTTCGCTACCGCTGTTGCCAGTGTCAGTTTGTGCAGTCGGTTGAGACTGCTTCCGTGCGGGCCGCTGTTTTGCGGATTCAGGCCGAGCGCTCGCGTCACCGGATTTTCGCTGGTTGGATCTGGCGGTTGAATTACCTGAGGTTGGGCTGGACCAACTGCCTGGCGACTGTTCCTGTTCTTTCGACTGGCGGGGCTCGGTGGTTTCTTTTCGATCATTTACGCTGTTGCTATCGACGCTCCGCTCATTGGTTTTAACCTCTGTTTTGTTTGCGCTTTCCTGCGATCGATCGTCACCGGTTGATTCAGATGAGAAAGAACTCCAGCGTTCGGCATAACTGCTATTTTTGTTGGTCTGTTGATCATTGCGATTTGCAGATGACACAGGAAGGTCTGATTCGAAATCACCTGAACTGCCCATGACATAGTTGGTCTGCTGTGGCATCGGTTTGTCAGATGCAGGCTTGCTGTCTTTTTGCCCGCTCGAACTTACGTTTTTACCGGTTGACTGGCGATCTTCACTTTCCTGCGCAGACTTATCCGGTGTTTCCGATTGCCGTTCGAGCTGCGCCTTTTCGCGTTGTCGCTCTGCCAGTGACTTAACGCTACTTTTCAGCTGGCTTGGTTGAACTGATGAGACTGAATTACTGTCTGATCCGCGTTCAGCGGCAGTCCCCGTCTGAGAATCATTGTTACGCGAAGCGTCGGCAGTTGTCTGTTTGTTACGTCCGTTATCGCGACCGCTATTACGGCGGCGCCCGGGACCACGGCGGCGCTTATTTTTATCTTGCTGCTTATCAGACTCCCGGGTTTCGTCGCCAGTGGTTGCGTCCTGCGCGTCGGACACGTTCGCTACTTCCGATTGCGCCGGAGATTGCTGATCACGGCTGTTTTGATTACGCTGGGAATTCTTATGGGTTCTTCCACCCTGTCGACGACTACTTTCCTGATTGCTTTCGGCTTTATTTCGTTCGGCATTATCAGTAGCGCCAGTTGCACTGTGTTTTTTGCTGCGCCCGGAATCATTACGTGTGTCCTGGCGATTATTGCGATCGCGTCTACCACCGCGATCAGCAGATTTACCACGTTGAGCAGATGAATCACTACTTTTCTGACTGTCACGTTTGCTTTGCCCGGCGTCCGATGTGACGCCAGTGCGACCGGTCTGTTCCGAGGTATCCGGGGTGGACGCTGCTGTGTCTTCGGGACGTCCTTTGAAGATCGATCCAAAGCTGCCAATCAAGCTTCGAATGGGTCCGGGACGCTCTGTCTGAGAGTTATCACCGCTACTGGGTGATCTTGCCACGGTGGGAGCAGGAGCGCCCGGGACTACTCGGCTTACGGCTGCGGTTTCTTCTGTGGTGCTGGTATTGGAATCGGTGACGGATTGCTGTTGCTTGTCGTCGACTGTGACCATCTCAAAGCTCTTTCGCGTGTTGCTTTGGTGGTCGGTTTCGTTCTTTCTGACGCGCTCTATTTCGTAGTTAGGTGTGTCGAATGCACTATTGGCTAAAATAACTAAATCAATGTTGTTACGCTCTTCTATGGAGCCGATGTTGAAACGCTTCTCGTTAAGGAGGTAGGTTGCGACCTCAACCGGAACTTCGGCAACCACACGTTCTGTATTGTCCTTCATTGCCTCTTCTTCGAGCAGGCGTAGAACGGATAAGGCCGTTGATTCGGTGCCACGCACCTTGCCATTTCCGCTACAGCGCGGGCAGACGATCTCCGCAGCCTCTCCAAGTGAAGGACGCAAGCGTTGGCGAGACATTTCCAGTAAGCCGAAACGGGATATGCGACCAACCTGTACACGAGCACGGTCAACCTTCAACGCATCACGCAAACGCGATTCGACTGCACGCTGGTTTTTGTGCGACATCATATCGATGAAATCTATTACTACCAGGCCACCTAGATCGCGAAGCCTCAATTGACGCGCAACTTCATCCGCAGCTTCGAGATTAGTGTTGGCCGCCGTTTCTTCTATATCTGTGCCTTTCGTTGCACGCGCAGAATTTATATCAATGGAAATCAGCGCCTCTGTGCGATCAATCACAAGAGAACCACCAGATGGCAGTCTGACTTCCCGCTGAAATGCTGATTCGATTTGTGATTCGATCTGGTAGCGGTTGAACAACGGTACATCGTCTGTATGCAATTTAAGCTTGCGCTCATTCTTGGGCATGTACAGTTTGATGAAATCTTCAGCTTGCGTATGCGTTGATTGTTCATCGACCACGATTTCACCGACGTCGCTGCGGAAGTTATCGCGCAGCGCACGTACGATAATGTTGCTCTCCTGATAAATGAGAAACGGAGCCTTTTTTTCCTCGGCCGCTTGCGAAATCGCTCGCCAGATGTCGCACTGGTAGTCGAGATCCCATTGGAGTTCCTCTGCATTTCGGCCAACACCCGCTGTTCGTACAATTGTCCCCATGCCTTTAGGGATATTGAGTTCATTCATCGCTTCGCGCAGTTCGTTGCGCTCCTCGCCCTCAATGCGCCTGGATACACCGCCAGCTCGGGGGTTGTTGGGCATCAACACGAGGAATCTTCCAGCTAATGAAATAAAAGTGGTTAGCGCAGCGCCTTTGTTACTACGTTCCTCTTTCTCGATCTGAACAATCAGTTCCTGACCTTCTTTGATTCCGGCAGCCACATTCGGCCGACGGTTGTTCCCGTTCTTGCCACGGTCTGAAAGGTATTCCCTTGCGATTTCCTTAAACGGCAGAAAACCGTGGCGCTCGGCGCCATAGTCGACAAAGGCTGCTTCCAGACTGGGTTCAACCCGGGTGATACGGGCTTTGTAAATATTGGACTTTTTCTGTTCGTGACTTCTGTGTTCGATATCCAGATCAATTAATTTCTGTCCATCGACGATAGCTACGCGTACTTCTTCTTCATGTGACGCGTTAATTAGCATTCTTTTCATAGGGGATTCCCTTAGCAACAGGGCTACTGACAACTGCTGTACGTGCCTGTGATGCGCAAGACGGTTTCAGTGATTGCAAGGCTACTCAATGGAATCGAACCGGTAGGGTTCAATACAGTGTCAGAAAACCAATCAAAGATCCGTAGATTCGGATTGAATTTTTGACCACAAGATTAAGGTGAATCAGAAACACGATTTGGCTGCATTGATTTGGCTGCATTTAAACGCTGCTATCAGGTTAAATGTGACCAACTCGGTGAACGATGCAAAGTCAACCAATCTCTCGATAGTTGGTTGAGAATCGTCACAGCCGATTTAACGGACGCTGGATTGCCGGACAGTGCACACCAGATGTCATGTAGCAGTCATGTGGCAATATCTGACGAGTCGGTAAGCGCAGCAGCAGTTTGCAATGCTGAAGCATTTCACCTTATTGAGTATCGACGTTTTTGTACCAACTGCACCAACATTGTGCTTACAGACTACTTCAACCCGTATGGTAAGGGTTTTACTTTTCTTCGTCTGTCTTACGTTAGCATTTTCTTAAATGCTACGTAACGGTACAGTCAACAGTATTTAAACTCCGCAAACCCTGACATTCGACCATGATCAACGTCAATTCTGACATTAGTTATGGCTATTAAATGCAGCTGACAGTATCTACTTTGTATGAACACAGAAATAGGTTTCATACACTGCTGCTCGCTTACATTTGACCACATTGCACCTGTACCCAGTTCTACTTATTTCTGGTGAGTGCAAATGCTGTCTGTTTTTGCACAATGTCGCGCATTGTTATTGCGTTTTACTGTTGAAAGCAGCGGGTACTGATAATACCGGCTGGTCTTCGTCTTTCCTCTAGTGAGCAGGTTCAAATTGCCTCAGGGCGGCTGCTCTTTTTTAAGGTGTCCGACTTGTCTGACTCCAAGATTGCGTTCATGTATGACTGGTAGTCGAGAGTTAAAAGCGATCAAGCTGCAGATTCACTACCTCGGGATATTTTTACCAGACTGGGTCTGGGGCATTCCGGGAGAAATCTGCATTACACTGATCTGCGCAAATTAGTTATGCATTTGTGTAGCTATGCACTGGTTTATGCGCTGGTTTCTACACTCTCGTTGCCTTACTTTATCGTACTTTTCGCGCCATTGGCTGCGTTTGGTACGTTGACTAAGGCTTCCTCTGTCAGTTTTTCTCAGTCCGTCAGTGTCGTTCGTTTCTGTTTACTTTAAAATTTTGATTCCAATTTGTTTGCCTTCAATCGCCGTTTCTTAGTCTTGCGGTCGCGCCGTAGATGGTGTCGAATAGCGGATTGTTGACGTTAGTAATAATTCAATAAAAATTAAATAAAAAAGTGGATAGCCAATGGGGCGTATCCGGTTAATGGTTGTGACTTAAATCTTTAATTATCCGTGTTGTTTCCGGTTTATTTCGCTAATTGCCTGATTCTGCGTTTTTGCTATCGGTTGTTGCTATGTATCTTGGCATTTTGCTAAGCGGATACAACTGTTGAATCCTCAGCCAACAGTTGATTAGCTTTTCAAATATTTTAAAAAGCTGGTTTTTCGTTGAACGTGGATGAGGCGGTTAATTTGTACTGTTTTACTTGTACTGTGTTCTTGCTGTGGGTAAAAATGCGCGCGTCCGGTCTCCCCGAAGTTACGGTATTGTGGACTCCGCATTTATAACTGATAACTGTTAACTGTAAAATTGCTTGAAACCGTTTAAAGGACAACAGAAAACAACGGTCCAAATAGGCAGTCGTAGTTGACGGTCAGTTAGTTGACAGTCAATACACACTTGTCAGACCTGCATTTATCGCACCGGCTATGGTCGTGAACAACAGTTGTTTACCACAGTCGTTTACAACATCACCGTTTGCCATCATCTTTGCAACAGATCTGCGGATAGCATATATCGCAATTACCCATATAGTATATAGGCTATTTATTCTGATTCATCCATGACAGGCGCGAAAGTAGCATAATGTTACAGAAAAGACAATGATGTTCTCTCGATTCACCTTGCCTGATATGAGTTTGTTTCAAATAGTTTTTGCCCGGTACTTGTATTGTGCTTATTTGAATCAGGCAACAACCAACGTCGCCCGTATTAACCGGTAGTTAAGTTCCTAATCGTGACCGATCCAATACGAACACCCGTGACCCGCGTCTGCGTTAACAGTGACGCTGCCGGACAGCGCATCGATAACTACCTGCGCAAAATGCTGCACGATATTCCACATGGGCATATTTATCGGATCATTCGAACAGGCCAGGTCAGGGTCAATGGCAAGCGGATAAAGCCAACTTACCGTTTGGTCGCGATGGATGAGCTGCGGCTACCGCCGATGTTGCGCAATACCGAGCAGACACAACAGATACCGGATGATTTCTGCCAGCGGCTAGAAGGAGCCGTCGTTCATGACGATGACGATTTGCTGGTCCTGAATAAACCGGCAGGCATCGCTGTGCATCGTGGCAGTAATGTCGCTTTCGGGGTAATTGAGTCACTAAGACAATCCAGGGATAACCCGCGATTGGAGTTGATTCACCGTCTGGATAAAGAAACCAGTGGTTGTCTGCTGATAGGTAAGACGCTCAAGTCCACGCGGATTTATCAGGATATGTTCAGACAGCGAGGCGTGAAGAAGCATTATCGCGCGCTAATTTGCGGCCGCTGGCAAGTCGATCGGGAACGCGTGACGCTCAGTTTGTCCAAACACAGGAGCGAGCAGGGCGAACAGCGCGTGGTCAGCGACCGTGAAGGCCGAACGGCGGAAAGTTTTTTTTCTACCCTGCAGGGTTTGGTCGGAGCAACCGAAGTTGACGTAGAAATCACGACGGGAAGGATGCACCAGATTCGTGTCCATGCTGCGCAGATGCAGCACGCTGTGGTCGGTGACCGTAAGTATGGTAACCGAGACAAAAATGCAGAATTCCGTCGTAAGGGTCTAGCGCGCCTGTATTTGCACGCTGAAAGTCTGCACCTTCCTGATGGCAAGCATTTTGTACAACCCCCTGATAAACAATGGGTGGAAGATTTGGGCAACCTCAACCGGTAGCCGGTAGCAGAAACTTCGACTGGAGTGCGCGTCTTAGTCGCAATAGGGTTTTACAGAACACTCGACTCGCGCATCTCGCTTAATTCATCAACAGGAAAATTTCGTGTTTGGATCATCAAGTAAAATCAAGGCTTCGACAACCGATGATTCGCACCACGTTGAATCGGAACATGCCGCGCTTGCTACCCTTGCCAGGGATGCACTCCGCGAGTCGATAAGGGCCAGAAGATGGCGTATTTTTTTCCGGTTTGTCTTTTTGGGGCTATTGTTGCTGATCGTCATGGCACCTCTTCTGGGTGGCTTTTTCATAGGTAAGCAGTTTGGTGGAAGTGGTGGGAAACATGCTGCGGTGATTGAGGTGAGTGGTTTGATTTCTTCCGGTTCTCCTGCCAACGCGAACGATATAATAAGTGCGCTTGAATCGGCACTGGCTGACCAGGGTACGTCCGGAATCATCCTCAAAATAAACAGTCCCGGCGGCAGCCCAGTGCAGGCGGGCCAGGTATTTGATGAAATAATTCGTATCAGGGAAGAACACTCTGATACGCCGGTTTATGCAGTTATCACTGATATTGGTGCATCTGGTGGTTATTACATCGCTGCTGCTGCCGAGAAGATTTACGCTGACAGGGCGAGTGCAGTCGGCTCGATCGGTGTCAGACTGGATAGCTTCGGTGTGGTTGACGCAATGCAGAAGTTGGGTATTGAGCGCCGTTCAATTACCGCTGGTGAAAACAAAGCGATACTGGATCCTTTTCTCGACGTGAACCCTCAGCATCGCGTATTCATTCAGCAGGTTGTCGATGATATCCATACTCAATTTATTACTGCAGTCAAACAAGGGCGGGGTGATCGGCTGTCGGATGATGAAAATCTGTTTTCTGGTCTGTTTTGGTCTGGCACGCAAGCTGTCACTCTTGGATTGGTGGATGAGTTGGCGAGTGTTCGTACTGTCGCACGAGATGTGCTCGGAGTCTCCCGAAGCGTTGATTTCACGAAGCGCGAACGTCCGCTGGAGCGTCTGCTCGGTGAAGTACGGCATCAGGTAGTCCTGACCTTCGAGTCGTTGCTGCATCCTGCTGTTCGATAATTTTACTTAAGGGATCAACAGTTGGACAGGCCGGCTACCCCGCAATTAGCGCGCACCATATTTCCTGGAGCCTGGGATGTTGACGAGGCAGGTCTAACAGACGTTGCGCGTGGCTTCGCATCGCACGTTCAGACGCACTTACAGACACTGACTCAGGCAAATACGAGTCATTCCACTCGTCACTCGATAATGGTTTACCTGAGCGGTGAGCTTGGTGCCGGTAAAACCACTTTTGTACGCGCCCTTCTGGAGCAAGTAGGTGTGAGTTCGTCAGTTAAAAGCCCGACTTATACCCTGGTTGAAACCTACGATACAACTATCGGCCCTGTTAGCCACTTTGATTTATATCGCGTCGTTGATCCTGACGAGCTGGAGTATATCGGTTTCAGGGAATTGACCAGCGAATCTGTAGTCTCACTGATAGAGTGGCCGGAGAAGGGTGAGCCATTGCTTGGACCACCGCACTGGCACGTTTCCATTACCTATATCGACACTGGGCGACGTGTGCTGGTGTCGGGTGAATTTCCCCCTGACGGAGCACGGTAATCGCCTTGCAACTGCGCAGCGCGTCACCTATAAAACGGGGTGGTCAATCGAGTCTCGGTGGCGGTAGCAGGGGCTGCTCAGTTGAAAAAAAAATCATCAAAACCATGCGCACGTGTGCAGTGTGCTGTTGGTTCGAGCGGATCGGATCGGCGACAGGCGTTGCGCCTGCTCACTGGAGCATCTGCAGGACTTCTTCTACCGCCTTTTGCGGTAGTTGCGTCTCAGGGAGCGCGCCTGCTTGATTACCGTGTTACTCAACATGACACTACACGGTTGCTGGTCGATCTGAGTCAAAAACCCGACGATATCGCGCTCTTTCTGCTCGATGATCCGTCGCGTCTGGTTATAGATTTAGCGGGTGTCACCAACTCCGGTCAGAAACCTTCGCATTTTGCGCATGGGTTGGTTGCCAGTGTGCGGATGGGTGACCATCCTGACAAGCTGCGGCTGGTAGTTGATCTGCGTGCCGAGGTTAAACCTTCCTATCGCGTACTGACCCATCATAACGGCGTGCGACTACATATTGATCTGGGTGCTAACGCCTTGCAGGCGAGTACTCAGCGATCGTCCCCTTTGCGTGACATTGTAGTTGCGATTGACCCCGGCCACGGGGGTAAAGATCCCGGTGCAATCGGGCAGCGCAAAACGCGTGAAAAAGATGTAACTCTAAAAATTGGACTCGAGCTGGCCGGTCTGCTTTCAAAGATTCGCGGGGTGCGGGTGGTTATGACGCGTAACAGTGATACCTACCTGGGTTTGCGTGAGAGAACAAAAATTGCCCGATCACAGGGTGCTGATGTATTCGTCTCGCTGCATGCGGATGCGTTTCCCCGGCGCGAAGCGCGCGGATCTTCTGTATACGCACTGTCGCTGAAAGGCGCGAGCTCGGAAGCCGCACGTTATCTGGCTGAAAAAGAGAACAGTTATGATCCACTGGAAGGTGTGGATATGGGAGACATGGCTGCCGATTTGAAACGGGCGCTGATTGAACTGTCGCAGAGTTCGACAATTGCTTCAAGCCTCGATATGGGAACACGCATGCTGTCGAATCTGTCCGGGATCGGTGCAGTCCATAAACCGGAGGTTGAGCAGGCAAATTTTGCTGTACTGCGTTCACCGGATATCCCTTCTGTGTTGGTGGAGACTGCTTTTATATCGAACCTGCAGGAGGAGAAAAAACTCAACTCCGCGCGCTTCCAGAAACAGCTTGCACAGGCGTTACGTGCCGGTCTTCTTGACTATCTGCAGGTCAGAGCCCCCGAAGGGACGTGGTTTGGCAGTAGTGCCGCAAGGGGTTGAATCGGTTTTGCAACTCAGGCGTCCCGCCTGCTTCTGATAGCACCCGTCGTTGTCCGGTAAGCTTTACTAACGTCGGCAGCTGGCCGGGTTTATACTGTCGAGTATGGCCCGAATACAACAACTTCCCGACCACCTCGTTAACCAGATCGCTGCCGGTGAAGTTGTCGAGAGACCGTCATCAGTGGTTAAAGAGCTGGTGGAAAACAGTCTTGATGCCGGTGCAACTTCAATCAAACTGGAACTTAATAAAGGTGGGTTGGAGCTGATCCGCGTCTCGGATAATGGTCGTGGTATCAGTGCGTCGGATTTGCCACTCGCTTTGTCACGCCATGCGACCAGCAAGATTGCAACAATGGACGATTTGCAACGGGTAACGAGCCTCGGATTTCGTGGTGAAGCGCTGCCGAGTATTGCGTCGGTATCTCGATTAAGTATCTGCTCACATGTCGCTGAACAGGATCATGGCTGGCGTATCAATTATCGCGAAGCCAACGATGTTGAGCTATCCGGTAACGATTCACCCGGCGATCCACCAGACAGCACCGCAACCGTTGAAACACCCGCACACGCCTCAGTAGTAAAACCCATACCGGATGCTATACGCGATGGTTCCATCGTTGAAGTTCGGCATCTTTTTCATAACGTGCCGGCGCGGCGCAAATTTATGCGTACCGAACGTACGGAGTTTCAACATTGCGATACGCTATTTAAAAAAATGGCGTTGATGCGTTTTGATTGCAGCTTTGAGTTGGTGCATAACAACCGGCAGATCTGGCGGTTGGCGGCTGCTGCAAACATGGCTGAACAGGAACAGCGCATTGCGCAAATCTGCGGTGACGCATTTATTGAGTCTGCGGTGCACATAGAGACAGCAATAGCTATCGATGGACTCGTGCTAAGTGGCTGGATCGCTCGCCCGACTTACACGCGCAGCCAGGGTGATCTGCAACACCTTTTCCTGAACGGCCGGGC
This sequence comes from uncultured Granulosicoccaceae bacterium, assembly GCA_937951345.1. Classification (GTDB taxonomy): domain Bacteria; phylum Pseudomonadota; class Gammaproteobacteria; order Granulosicoccales; family Granulosicoccaceae; genus CALFCE01. The sequence goes on along the minus strand of CALFCF010000073.1, from coordinate 48,741 downwards.
GATCAAGGATCGTGTGATAACGCATGCGATTCGACAGGCCTATGCTGATCATGTTTACCAGCAACGTTACCCGGCTTATGTTCTGTTCATGGGGATCAATCCAGACCTTGTAGATGTCAATGTGCACCCTGGAAAACAGGAGGTCAGGTTCCGTGAATCGCGCACGGTGCATAATTTTCTGCGTAAAACTATTGCAGATGCATTGGCGGACTTACGCCCTGCAATCGGCGCCAGTAACGAACAATCCGTGCCGGTTGACACTCACGAGCTCGATACACTGCAGCGTGCTGCGTCCGGTGCTTCGACAGATCGACGTGGTGTAGCGGGTTTGTCTGAGCGCTCCGGTGCGTACGCGAGTATTCACACTGCGGGACAACAGGCTTCACTGGGATTTTCGGTGCGCGATGAGTTGAAGCTTATGCAACAACTCGCAGCACCTGCGATGAACGCTGCGGCTGATACTGCCATACCCCCTGATGTTGATCCTGAAACAGGCGAGGAGTATCCGCTCGGTTTTGCTGTGGCCCATGTTCACGGAATCTACATTGTGGCCCAGAATCGTGACGGTTTGATTCTGGTTGATGCTCACGCAGCGCACGAGCGCATTACCTATGAAAAACTGAAAAACCAATATACTGCCGGTTCTATATCTTCACAATCGTTGCTGTTACCGGTGAAAGTAACGGTTGCCGAGCACGAAGCGGATCAGTTTGAAAATCATGCACAGCTGTTCGCAAATCTGGGCTTTGAAGTCACCAGACGTGGGCCGGTAACGCTGGAAGTCAGTGTTATACCGGCGTTACTGGATAAAACTGATGTCGCTGGTTTGTTAAATGATGTGTTGTCTGATCTTGCTGATATGGGTGATACCGAACGCATAGATCAACAAATCAACGATTTGCTCTCGACGATGGCTTGTCACGGGTCTGTCCGCGCTAACCGTGCATTGACAGCGCTTGAAATGAACGCGCTATTGCGTGACATTGAACGCACACCTCACAGTGGACAATGTAATCACGGGCGCCCGACATGGTGCTCATTGACACTTGCCGAACTGGACGCACGATTTAAACGCGGGCGTTGAATTGGATAAAGCGATCAGCTGCAAGTCTGACTCTTGCCCGACAGTTTTAATCCTGGGGCCAACTGCAAGCGGTAAAACAGCTGTTGCGACCGAGCTTAACCAGTTGTTGAATTGCAGGTTGATCAGTGTTGATTCGACACAAATCTACAAGCGTATGGACATCGGGTCCGCCAAACCTTCAACCGAGGAGCTGCAGCGCACACCGCACGCGCTGATAGACATACGCGAACCCTGGGAAACCTATTCCGCAGCCGATTTCTGTGCTGATGCAAAACGGCTGATCGAAGAGGCGAAAGCCGCACAGCAAATACCCGTCCTTGTCGGGGGTACCATGATGTATTTCCGGTCCCTGATTGACGGTCTCGCAAAGTTACCACCGGCCGATGCCGACGTTCGGGCAGAAATCCTGGCGCAAGCTTCGCGCCTCGGTTGGCGGGCGCTGCACGAGCAGCTCGCCCGGATTGATCCGGTTGCAGCAGCACGCATTCACCCGAATGATCCGCAGCGTTTGCAGCGCGCCCTGGAAGTCTATCGGCTAACCGGTGAATCGATTACAAGTAGACAACGTGACCCGGTAGAGCCGGTGTTGCAAGGCAACATCGTAAAAATCGGACTGTTTCCGGATGATCGAGCGCGCTTACATGCCGTCATCGGTGAGCGATTTGACCAGATGCTGGCCGACGGTCTGGTCGGCGAGGTGGAAGCCTTATCGTCATTTGATGAAATTCAGCGCGATCTGCCGAGCCAGCGGTCGGTGGGTTACAGGCAGGTTTGGGATGTTCTCAGTGGTGACCAGCCGGACAAAGAACTCGCCGATCGCGGCAAAGCCGCGACGCGTCAGCTTGCCAAGCGTCAGTTAACCTGGATGCGCAGCATGGACGAACTAGTGGTGTACGATCCGTATTCAATGCCGGTTGCACAAATTGCTCAAACTGTTGTCCAATTGATTGACGAAAGGCTCTCTTTTTAAGAGACAGCAGCATCGGGCCTGCACACAACGATCTGGTCGCTCAGCTTTACACATCATGAATAAACCGATTTTCAGTTCGCTACAGTCCCAGATTGGACAAACTCGTCTGTGTCAGATCCAGCGCCTTTTACCGGATACCTCATCCAACACCATACTGGCCAAACTTGAAGGTGATAACCCGGCAGGTTCCGTTAAAGACAGACCTGCTTACAACATGATCAGTCGGGCGATTGCTCGTGGCGAAATCGCTGCAGGCGACCGGCTGATTGAAGCTACCAGCGGTAATACCGGTATCGCCCTTGCGATGGTGTCTGCTGCAATGGGTATTCGAATCCGACTCATTATGCCGGACAACATGACCGCTGAGCGGCGGGCTCTGATGCAGGCTTACGGTGCGGAACTTGTTCTGGTGACTCAGGAGCAGGGGATGGAGTATGCACGTGATCTTGCGCAGGCAATGGCAGGTGCTGGAGAGGGTTTTATTCTTGATCAGTTTGCCAACCCGGATAACCCGGCTGCCCACTATGCGACGACCGGGCCGGAAATCTACAACGGAACAGATAAACGCATCACCCATTTCGTCAGTTCAATGGGAACGACCGGAACCATAATGGGTGTATCGCGCTATCTGAAAGAGTGCAATCCTGACATACAAATTGTCGGTGTACAGCCGCAAGACGGTGACAGTATTCCAGGAATACGGCGTTGGTCACCAGCCTACCTGCCGAAAATCTATGAGCCGGAGAGGGTGGACAGAATTATTGATGTGTCGTCAGCGACTGCAGAAACGATGACGCGAGAGATGGCGCGTACAGAAGGCATTCTTGCAGGCGTCTCGTCAGGCGGGGCAATGGCCGCCGCCTTACAGTTGGAACAGGAACTCGAAAACGCAACTATCGTGACAATTGTCTGTGACCGAGGTGACCGTTATGTATCGAGTGGATTGTTCGATACCGAGCGTTAAAAATAAACGACCGCTGGTAAATGACTGCCGATAAGTAACTGCTATAAAACCGGTCAGTATCAGGACAACATGAATTGTACGTCTATGCCGGCTACATTCAGTGAATCGCCGCTTGAGAGCAACACAGGATCGTCACCAATCATACTGTCGTTTAATCGTGGTCTGTCCGTGCGGTCTTCGCTTTCGATGTGCATCAGAAAATAACCTTCAGGCTTTTTCATGATTGCAGCTATCTGAATACCTGGACGTCCCAGCGTGGTTACCGGCTTGTCAATCGGCAATACCTGTCCGGATTTTGCTCCGTTCTTTATTTCTATAATGGCTCCGGTATCCAATTGCGGTTCGTTTGATGTTTCGAGCTCATAGTCGTAGGCGTTAGACCCTCCGGCCAAACCGCCGCTCACCGCATTGGCTGCAACTGCCCTTTTTTGCTGAGGCTGCTCAGCCGTTGCAAGGCCGGCGTCAGCAGGATCGAAGTCATCATCGTCAACTACTGACGGGCTGTCGATCATGGCTGCGATTTCAGCTTCATCCGGTTCGTAGTAGTCACCGGCAAACTCGCTTTTTATGGAATCTTGTGCTGCTGCATGCTGCGGAATTTCTCCTGCTAACGCAGCTGCTTTGCCAGTGGCTGACACAGGTTCATCGTTCACAATTTGATTTGTTGCGTTTTGATTGTCGTTTGACGAAGGTGCAGATTTAGTGGTGCCCTCGGGCTGCAGGAATGTCAGTCGTGCCTTGCCGATGACAATATCATCGCCGTCATTCAGGAGTTGTTTGCTGATGAGTCGACCGTCAATGTACGTGCCATTGGTACTGCCGAGATCTTCGACATACGTGCCACTATCGGTTAATAGAATGCGGCAGTGATTTCCACTGACAGACAGATGCGCCACACAGACATCATTGGTCGAGCGCCTGCCAACCGTAATGGTTTTCATCTCTGTATCAAAGTCGTACTCGTCGAGCTCGTTGTTTTCGTGCGTAACGATTATGGTTGTCATGGCATCCGAAAGGTGTGTTGCGTTGGATTGTAGCGTTGTGCGGGTTGTGGATAACTTAGCCGGAAAACTAACGGGCTGCATATCCTGCAAAATGTTTGGTTTTCAACGGATCGCTATCTTCTTCGACTGTTGATGAGAACTATGCCTCAAGATTCCGTAATTATTCGTGTTCCGGCTGTTTGCGTCAACCGGTGTCACTCCTAACTGTATGAAAAACAGACGATTGGGCGCTTTCTGTACATCTTTTAGGCTCTTCAGGGCTACAGTCGTCAAGAACCCAACGCAGGTATCAGCAATTTGTTCCCGGGTATCAAACGTGACGGATCCGGTTTTCTTCCATCGGATTGCGTGATGCGATCAACTGGAACATCATGTTGCTGAGCAATCTCGGACAATGTGTCACCGGGTTTAATCTTGTAGGTGATCTGGCCGGTATCGCTGCGCGCTGTCTTTTTCGCGGGTCGGCGATCCATCAGGCGTAACTTTTGGCCGATTCGTAGACTGGTGTCATCCAAGTCGTTCCATTGACGGATTTCCCGTTGTTTCAGACCGTATTTGAGCGCGAGCCCGCTCAGCGTCTCACCCGCTTTGACAACGTGAGTCACCGGTAGTGTGAATAACACCGTATCGTTGGCTATTGCCGCGTCGATGTTGCGTTGTAATTTTCCAAGAACGGATTTTGGTACCAACAGTGTATGCGGACCATCGGGAGGTGTGACTGAATGCAGCAGACCGGCGTTTAGGCGCTTCAGAGTGCTGGCCTTAAGACCGGCAAGTTCGGCTGCTATGTCCAGACTTATCCGTTGCTTGACGTTAAGTTCACTGAATATTGGTGAGGCAGGGATATCCGGTAATTCCAGAGGTGTTGATGGGGTTTGCCGGATCAGCTCGACCAAAGCCACGAATTTCGGCAGATAGGCTGCGGTCTCTCCCGGTAGTACAAGTGACCAGAAATCTGTCGGCTTGCCGGCGTCACGATTACGTTTGATAGCTGCCTTCAATCGCGCAGGTCCGGCGTTGTAGGCCGCCAGTGTATGTTCCCAGTTGCCGTCGAATTCCGCGTTTAGAAAACTCAGGTAGTCGAGCGCTGCCCGCGTCGATCGACGTACATCTGCACGGCCATCAAACCAGTCGGATCTCTTCAGACCGATCTGACGCGCCGTGACTGGAATGATCTGCCAAAGACCCATGGCATCATCTTCGCTGCTTACCGCGGTTCTGAAGCCACTCTCAATGGCCGGCAGCAGCGCAAGATCAAGCGGTAATCCTCGTGCCTCCAGGCGTTCGACGATGTAGCCCAGAAACGGTCCCGCGCGGCGCAGGATTTTCTCTATTGCCCATTGCTGGTCAATATATCTGGCCTTGTAATGATCAATGACTGGATTCAGATGTACCGGTATGCGGTTCGCGTTCTGAATTTTTTCCCAGGCGTTCCAGTTGGTCGATCTGGCTTCTGCCACTAGTGGCGCGTGGTTTTCCCAAACGAAACTATCGTTGACTTCGATCGACAAGTGCTCATCCACCTGCGGGGTGTTGCCAAGTGTCGGCAGCTCGCCATAGGCGGCGGCTGCGTAAAGGTTTGTATGAGAACCGGTCAGCGCGGTTAGTAACAAGAGCACCGCTGCTGCCACACCATTTGCATTCATAATGTCGTTTACAGCCCGTGTAAATTAGCAGTGTCTTGGGGCGAAGTGTTGCGCGGGAAGTTGATCAGTGGAAGCCGATGGCGACTTGCAGTGATCCTTACCGGGTTGCAGCAAGGGGACAGGGACAGGCGCATCATCGACGCACGCACAAGTACGTGCATACGCTTATTGTCGGAGCTTGCATGAACTATTCTTGTATTAGCAAGCGCCATCGTAACAGTTGACAGTAGTGGCAGGTTGTTGCGCGCTCGCGGTGAGTGTTTGTTTGGTGTTTGCATGCCGTAGCCCCCCCCCGCGTTTTAACCCTTGGGGCCAGCCGTGGTAAATTGATCGATAATGCGAAAAAAATCGTCCGAAAACTCCAAAAAACCGGTTTTAGCGGCAGGCGGACATAGTCTTCTGTCCAGAACACCGTTGCCGGATTGGGTTGAGTCCCAGCCACATCTTCAGGAATGGTACTCATCTGAACTGGGTCAGTCCATCTTTGACCAGATGATGGATAGGCTGGATCACATTTTACCCACGGTTTTCGGTTACCAGGGGTTGCAGCTGGGAGTTATCAACAACCAAAGATCGCTGCTGGAACGCGCTGGCATCCATCGCCCGCTGGTACTGGCCTCACCAAACATGGCAGCCAGTGCTGTGTCGACCGAACCGGCTGCAGATCACGAACCAGAGGATGCACCAGCGCAGGCAACGTCCGACCTTTCTCAATCACCCGCACAGATCTCTGGTGATGTGCTGAATCTTCCCATTGCCAGCGATGTCATGAAGCTGGTCATCATGCCGCACACGTTGGAATTTTGCGCAGATCCGTATCAGGCCCTGCGTGAAGCTGATCGTATACTGACAAATGACGGACACATCATCATTGTGGGTTTCAGTCCCTGGAGTCTATTCGGTCTCAAGAAGGGGCTGATCCGCTGGAACCGGCAGGTGCCCTGGAATGGCCGTTTCTACCCGCGTAATCGAATTACCGATTGGCTGTCCGTATTGAGCTACCGCATCGAATACCGACAAGCGTTTTTTCTTCGTCCTCCGATCCGCAGCCCGCGCATTCTGAAACGTCTGCAGGTCATGGAGAAAAATCAGCGTTGGCTAAGCTTTTTCGGCGCAGTCTACCTGTTGCATGCAAAGAAACAAACGGTTCCGTTGATTCCTGCTAAACGCCTATGGTTGCCACACAGGGGAGGCGGACTCAAGGCCGGGAGCCTCGCGCGAGTCAGAGAAACGGGTGCCCGTGCCGTTGAAGTGATAGAGCTGCGTTCGCAGCACAAGTCGCGCGGACGTGGTGAGCAGCTGGACAAGTAAGCTGGTTCTTCACAACAGTTGACACTTATCACACCCTGTTTGACGCGGATTATGCAACGTGATCACTGAAATATTTACCGATGGCGCCTGTCGTGGTAACCCGGGACCGGGTGGCTGGGGAGCGGTACTACGCTATGGAGAGAACGTTCGCGAAATCTATGGTGGTCATCTGGATACCACTAACAACCGGATGGAATTAACCGCCGTGATTGAAGCGTTGAAGGCGCTCAAACGCCCGGTTAAAGTACGTATAACGACTGACTCCACCTACGTCATGAAAGGCTGCACAGAGTGGCTCGCGGGCTGGAAACAACGCGGTTGGCGCACTGCATCCAGGAGCGCAGTGAAGAACGCTGATTTGTGGCAGGAACTCGATGAGCTTGTTGCGAAGCATGAAGTCGAGTGGCAATGGGTTAAAGGGCATAGCGGACACGTTGAAAACGAGCGCGTTGATGAGCTCGCCAATCGTGGCATCGATGAATTATGAGCCAAAAAGGCACCGACATGCGCTCAGCTTCAGGCTACACAAAAAAAGAAACGGCTGATCGATGAGCAGATATCTGGTACTTGATACTGAAACCACCGGGCTCGAAGTCAGCGATGGCCACCGTATTATCGAACTGGGTGCTGTGGAACTTATTGACCGGCGCTTAACCGGCAACAACTTCCATCAATATATAAAGCCCAACCGTGAAATCGATCCCGGTGCGGTCGATGTGCACGGCATCACCAATGATTTTCTTGCCGACAAACCGGTTTTTGAAGAAGTTCTGGATCAATTCATCAATTACCTGCAAGGCACAGACGAATTGATAATTCACAATGCTTCGTTTGATGTCGGTTTTCTGAACCACGAGTTTTCTCTGGCAGGCGAGTCGAGAAAAATTGCGGATTTTTGCGAAGTCTGTGACTCTCTGGCCCTGGCACGCAAGCAATTTCCCGGCAAGCGCAATTCGCTTGATGCGCTGTGTCAACGTCTTGATCTGGACAACTCGCACCGCACACTGCACGGTGCACTCCTTGATGCTGAAATACTGGCTGACGTGTATTTACTGATGACCGGTGGGCAGGAAACAATGGCGTTCGATGATGAATCTCCATCGACTGAAAATCGCACGCGTGGTACGCGCAAGGTGGGGCCGCTGCCGGTTATCAAACCGAGCGTTGAGGAATTGGAACAGCACGAAGCCTGGTGTGATCGTCACGGGTTGACTGCGTGGTAGTCCGGTCGATTGATTCGTCAATTGATGCGGATACTGCGTGCCTTATCACGTTGCCAGTCGCGTTCCTTGATTGAAGCTCGCTTGTCGTATTCTTTTTTTCCTTTTCCTAAACCCACTTGCAATTTCACCTTACCTCGTTGCCAGTACAGAGATATTGCGACCAGTGCATAACCTTTACGTTCAACAAGTCCGGTCAGCTTTGCCAGCTCCCGGGAATGCAGGAGCAACTTGCGTTTGCGTGTAGACTCATTGGTTCGGTGGGTCGATGCGGACACGAGTGGAGTAATGTGACAATTGTGCAGCCAGGCTTCCATGTTGTGAACTTGGACAAATGCGTCGCTCAGCTGGACACGGCCTGCTCTAAGGCTTTTAACCTCCCATCCCTGCAGAACAAGGCCAGCTTCGAACTTTTCTTCGATCTTGTAATTAAACGTCGCACGCTTATTACGCGCAATCGTCGCATCAGAAGATTTCTTGTCTTTCTTCTTTTTTGCCATAGCTCATTATAATCGCAATCAATGCACGAACTAACAGGCTTTCCGCTTCCAGGTTGTTTCCCGTATGACAGAGATTAAACGTAGCGCCCTTGTAGCGCAGCCGGCGGCAGTCGTATATCAGCTGGTACTTGACGTTGATGAGTACCCACAGTTCCTGCCTTGGTGTAGTGCAGGCAAAGTGCTGGAGTTCACGGATGAACGTCAGGTTGCGAGTGTAACAATCGACGCGAAAGTGCGCGAAATAACCTTTGTGACTGAAAATACGTTGAATCCGACATCCACCATCAGGTTACGGTTGGTCGATGGCCCGTTCAGGAAATTGGCTGGCGAGTGGCGCTTTCTGCCACTTTCTGACGATGCCTGTAAGGTGGAACTCGATCTGGAGTTCGAATTTGCATCAGGTGCGCTGGCTTTGGCTATAAAGCCGGTGTTTTCGAAAATAGCCGAGTCCATGCTCGATGCATTCGTAACACGTGCTAAACAGATATAGCAAACGCCCGATTTTTCTCAGAAACAGCTTGGCCGTGTCCAGTAACGCAACTTTCCTTATTAGTGTTATTTACGCCATGCCTGACAGGCAGGTTGAACTTCAGCTGACCAGTGATGGTAGTTTGACAGCACGAGAGGCGGCTCTGCAAAGTGGTATCGAGCGTTACTTTCCCGGTATTGACCTTGCCCGTGTCGAACTTGGTGTGTTTGGTGAGTTCGTCGATGATCATCATGTACTTGCCGCCGGCGACCGCGTGGAGATCTATCGCGAGCTATTACATGATCCGAAAGAAATTCGCCGCCGCCGCGCCAGGCAGGGTTGACTTGTCGATAGAGTTATCGATTGATGAATGGTAAGTGGTAAATAGCAGATTGCGTCGATTAGCTGGATGGCAGGTCCGTTTCAGAGACCGGTGTTTTTTTGGGTAACAGAAACCAGTATCTGGGCTGAGATATCTCACCTGACTCATTGCGGAAATTGTTTTCGGTGGAACTGACAACATTTTCTTCAAAGAATACGGTGAAGCGTTTTGCGGCTGAGCGATGTCCTGCCGGTGTGCGCGTGTAAGTGTAATCCCATCGATTGGCGTGGAACGCAGATGTTGAGATCGGCACGCCCAGTAGCCCCGCGACCTCGTCACGGCTCATACCGCTTTTGATCGCGTCAACCTGTTCGGCGGTTACCAGGTTTCCTTGTTGCACATCAATTTTGTGCGCTCTTGGTAGCCACAACGGATCACCACAGGCTGATATAAAACCTGTCATTACTGCGATGAAGGCACCCGCCAGGATTATCCGCAGGTGTTTCTTACGAGCTGCAGTCTTGATGGAGAGCAATCCCGGTTTTGTATACAAGCTTGTATGCAACTCTCTGTGCAACGGATTCACAGATTCACCCTTTCTAAGTGGGATAAGCAGAATTAAGTTGATCGGAAGTTACTGATTGCACCTCTGACCAATACACTGGTAAAGCTTCTTATTGAAAGTAGCACATACAGGGCGACTGTTGCTGACATACTGTCATGCGTCAGCTGCAGCATCAATCATTTCCTGTGCGTGTTGCCGGGTACGTTTGGTGATTTTCTTACCACCGAGCATCCTGGCTACTTCTTCGACTCGTTGTTCTTCGTCAAGTTCTTGCAGCGCAGTAAAGGTTTGCTGTTCGGTAACAGTTTTACTGACGCGCTGGTGATGATGTGCCTGTGATGCAACCTGCGGCAAATGGGTAACACAGATCACCTGTGCCTGTCCGGCCAGCTCTCTTAAGTACCGGCCGACGGTCTCGGCCGTCCCGCCACCGATACCACTGTCTACTTCATCGAAAACAAACGCATTCACACTGTCGGTGGAACGTGACAGCAATTGTACGGCAAGACTGATGCGTGATAGCTCACCACCGGAAGCAATTTTGCTGATGTCGCCGGGTGGCTGCCCCGGGTTCGGACTTACCCTGAAAGTCACACGATCCCAGCCGTATTCCGATTCGCGGGTCTGGTCTGCCTGCAGGTCGCAAATAAAACTACCTCCTGTCATACCCAATTCGTCCATCGCAGCGGAGACCCGTTCACCCATTTGAGCAGCTGCTTTGCTGCGCTGGCGATGGAGCTTATTGCAACATGCGTGGTAGGTTTCCTCGTGGGCCGTGCACTGCGTGCGCAGAGATTCAATATCTGCATCAGTCATGTCCAGTGCATCGAGTTCCTGTTGTAACCGGGACAGCACACCGGGTAACTCGTGTATATCCACCTGATGTTTTCGCGCCAGTCGGTCTAACGTTGATAGGCGCTGATCAAGCCACTCCAGCTGATCATTATCAACTTCAAGTTCGCTTAGATATTCCCTTAAACCGGTAGCAGCTTCGTTACAGTTTATGATCGCGGTATTAACAGCTTCAACGCGATTGTTTTGCCCGGCAGGATCAAGCCTTGAGAGTTGTTCGAGATCTCTGCCAGCTTTTGTAAGGGCGGAGTAGGCGCTGTTATCACCGTCGAGTGATTCCAATGCTCTGTTGCCAATCTCCAGTAGCTGGCCGGCATTAGCCATCTGATGATGGCGTGCTTCTATAGAGTCCGTTTCGTTGCTATCGAATTGCATTTCATTGAATTCCTGCAACTGGAATCGCAATAAATCAACTCGTTCAGCGTGACGTCTGGAATCCGAGGTGACGTCTTCCAGTCTTTTACGTGCTTTTTGCAACTCGGCCCAGGCTGTTTTTACCTGCACAAGAGCGGTGCCCGATTTCAGTGTACTGTCGAGCATCTCCCGCTGTGTTAGTGCGCGGGTCAGAGATTGATGTTCATGCTGGCCGTGAATATCAATCAGCATTTCACCGATCTGGCGTAGCGTCTGTATTGAAACGGGACGATTGTTAATGTAGCCCCGCGATTTGCCTTCGCGTGATACTACTCGTCGCAGTATGCAACTGGTGTCGTCGTCCAGCTCGTGCTGCTCGAGCCACTCCCAGACTGTTGAGCTCTCAGGTGGTTGGAACTCGGCAGAAATTTCAGCGCGCTTTTTGCCGCTTTTAACACTTGTCGCATCGGCACGATCACCGAGTACCAGTCCCAGTGCATCGAGTAAAATGGATTTTCCTGCACCAGTTTCACCGGTTAGTGCTGTCATGCCCGGCTGTAATTCCATTTCGCAACTATCGATAATCGCGAAATTCTGAATGCTTAATGAAATCAGCATGTTAAATCACCCGGACATCAGCCCCAGTTTAATTTTTCACGCAGAATTTTATGATAGTCGTAATTATCCGGATGCAATAGCTTGATCCGTTCCTGTTTTACTTTCACTTCTATCATGTCACCCAGGCCGGCATCCATGTAGATTTGGCCGTCACAAATGACTTGTGCTGTATGGATCTCATCATCCCAGATGTGAACGCGAATAGTGCTTGCTGCATCTACCATTAGCGGGCGACTGGTTAGCGTATGTGGGCATATCGGTTGCAATACGAGCGCTTCTATAGTTGGACCGACGATCGGTCCGCCGTTAGAGAGCGAATACGCCGTTGATCCTGACGGCGTTGCTACGACCAGGCCGTCTGCACGCTGATGCGTGACAAGCTGGTCGTCGATAATGACGTCATAATCCATTATTTGCAGCTTGTCTTTTACCCGTATGACAACATCGTTGAATGCGGATGATGTTGATTGCGCTACACCATCTCGTAAGACGCGAATGTTCAGCAAAAAGCGATCTTCTTCCTGATAGACACCTTCGAGTATGGACTGCAGCATGTGGTACCCGTTACCCGGTGAAACGTCCACCAGGAATCCTAGTCGACCTCGATTAACACCCACCAGCGGTAGATCTGTTTCCACTAGATTGCGTGCAGCGTGTAACAGCGTGCCGTCCCCACCGATGACGATGACCACATCACAGGTGTCAGGCTGTTCGCTGATGTTGGTAGTTTTTCCGGCGTTAACAAGTCCGGTTGTGCTGTCGTCCAGAACGACGTCAATATTCATCGAACGCAGTAGTTCAATGACTTCCTGCAGCGTGTTTGCGACGCTGTTGTCATTGAGTTTTACAACTATGCCTGCTTTTCGAAATTCAGTCATTGTGCCTGGGTTTTCGTTGGTATTACTGCGACAGTTCTATTGTCTGTGTTCATTCAGATAAAAAATTCTTGGACGTTGTGATACGTCTGTTTAGCTCAACTTCATTGCGTTAAATTCTGAAGAATTAAGAAATTACCAAGGTTTAAATATTTCCAGGATTCGAATATTACTTTGATTCGAATAATACCGGTTTTTGCCTGGATTAATAAAGCTCCAGTTCATCAGTAACCCGATCAACGGCGTTAATCAACTTAGATGCTGTTTGATAAACCAGACATCGCGTTACCTTGCGCTGCAACACTTTCGGGATTGTTAGTTGTAGCGCTGAATCTGTTGCTGAAATTTTGCGGGATTGTCGCGTTACCGCCTACATGTTACCGCCTACATAGTACTGAACACTGGTATCTATTGCCGTAACTGAATAACGGTGAGGGTAAAACTAGCCCGCATCCCGGCAGCCGTCAGGCTAGCAGAATGCAGCTCGACTGTCATCGGCTAACTGCTTTAGTCAGCATTTACTTGACGGGCGAAAGCTACTGTGCTTTGCACACGATAATACGAGATTAACTGCCTGACAAAAACAAGCGATGGACTAAAAATCAGCTGTCCAAAACAGATTTGATCGTGTAGAGCAGCTGCAGAGCATCGATCGGTGTCGTTTTGTCCGGCTCGCAGGTATGCAGTAACTGGTTTAGTTCCTGTACTCTGGCACGGTAGTCATCCTGAAAAAGCTCAAGCTGAGCTGTGCCGGATTTTGCAGAATCCAATGCCGCAAGATTATCGGCGGTACCGAGTTTTTCACCGTTGTATCCGCTGGACTCGGGTTGACAGGTTTCCGGAAACGCTTCCCTGTTATTTTCTTTTAACGGAGCGGTTGTTCTGCCAGTGGATGACGTGAGGTCTTGTGTATTACTGGCAGAGTGAAGTTGTGTTTGTTTAGTCGACTGTTGTTCAAGCTCATGTAGCCGTGCAGTGGCACTGGCGATAACAGCCGGCGGCAGCCCGGCAAGTTTAGCAACCTGCAATCCGTAACTCTGGCTGGCACTGCCTGATTTGGCTTTGTGCATAAAGATGATCTTTCCCTCGTGCTCCACAGCGTCGAGGTGAATGTTCTCAATGGTTGTAATACGTTCTGCCAGCTGCGTTAATTCAAAGTAATGTGTCGAAAACAAGCACAACGAGCGGTTACGTTCGGCCAGATGTTCAGCACATGCATAGGCCAGTGATAAACCGTCAAATGTACTTGTTCCCCGTCCGATTTCGTCCATCAACACCAGACTGTTTTCTGTTGCATTGTGCAGGATGTTGGCTGCTTCCGTCATTTCAACCATGAATGTTGATTGTCCGGCAGCAAGATCATCAGACGCACCTACACGCGTAAAAATCCGGTCAACTGGTCCGATATGACATGAAGCGGCAGGAACGTAGCTGCCACTGCAGGCAAGCAGAACGATTATTGCTGCCTGGCGCATATAGGTTGATTTACCGCCCATGTTCGGTCCGGTAACGAGTAACAACCGTCGGTTGTTGTCCAGTACCAGATCATTCGCAACGAACGGTTCTTCGATTAACTGTTCAATGACAGGATGGCGCCCGGCGATAATTTCCAGCGCCGAATCAGATGAAAATTCAGGCTTTGTCCATTCCAGTGCATGAGCGCGCTCAGCGAAATTGCAGCACACATCGAGTTCCGCCAGCGTATTCCCGATTGAGCGCAGCGCAAGTTGCTGTTCTGATAATTTTTCCAGAAGTTGCTGATAGAGTAATTTCTCCCGGGCAAGTGCCTTTTCACGTGCACCCAGCACTTTGTCTTCAAACGTTTTTAACTCGTCAGTTATAAATCGTTCCGTTGATTTTAGTGTTTGTCGGCGGATGTAACGGGCAGGTACTTTGTCGCTCTGTGCGCGGCTGGTTTCGATATAAAAACCATGAACCCGGTTGTATCCGACTTTCAGTGTTGGTATGCCGCTGCTTTGTCTTTCGCGCGTTTCAAGCTGCTCCAGAAAGTCATCCTGGTTGGCGGAAAGTTGCCGCAGTTCTCTCAGATCAGCGTCGAACTCATCTTTTAAAACACCGCCATCGCGGATCAGTTTCGGTGGATCATCGATGATCGCTGATTCGAGCAAATCGAGTACCGGCTCGTTCGGTTGTGGTGTCAGGTGCTGACGTAAATCCCCGGGTAACGGCAGTGCGTTGCACAAGGTTTTTAATTGTGGCAAACAACTCAGCGAATGCCTGAGCGCAACTAGTTCAGGTGGGTGTACTGAAAACAGAGTGATGCGCGTAACTATTCGTTCGATGTCGCCAACGGATTTTAGAACATCACGAAGTTGGGTGTAGGTGTCTGATTCGAGTAGTGCCTGTACGCAATGATGTCTGGCATTGAGTACCTCGCCTGGGCGCAGCGGCTGATTTACCCAGCGACGCAACAATCGTTTTCCCATGCTGGTTTTGGTCTTGTCGACGATTGCCAGCAAGCCGTGCTGGTCTTCTCCGGTGAGGCTGGTATTGATCTCGAGATTTCGACGTGTATGACTGTCAAGCTGCAGGTAGCTGTCAGGATGTTTGCGCCGAATCGAGCCAATGTGCGGCAAATTACCCATCTGAGTGGCACTGGCATACGTCAGCGCTGCGCCTGCTGCAGCGATGCCTGCACCCAACTCCTCGCAGCCAAATCCTGACAAATCATGTGTGCCGAAATGTTCAAGCAGCTGCTCGCGCGCCTGTCGTTCCGCAAACTGCCATACCGGAATATCGCGGGTCGCGTATTCCGTCAGTATCAGTCCCTGGCGTTGGAGCGAGTCATCATCAGGGATTAACAGTTCCGCCGGGCCGAGCCTTGCCAGTTCGGCGACCACATCACTGATTGATGAAAGTTCCTGAACCTCAAAGTCACCACTGGACATGTCGAGATTGGCAAGCCCGAAGACGGGCTCACGAGTGCGCCCCGATGATCGCCCGGTACAGCACAAAGCAACCAATAGTGCCGTATCGCGTGACTCAAGCAGGTATTCGTCGGTCAGGGTACCGGGAGTGATGATGCGCACGACCTGGCGCTCGACTGGCCCTTTGCTGGCATTGACGTCACCGGTCTGTTCACACACCGCTACTGACTGGCCTTGTTTGATGAGCCGCGCAATGTATGACTCAGCCGAGTGGTAGGGCACGCCAGCCATGGGTATGGGGTTGCCGCTTTGCTTACCCCGGGCGGTCAGTGTGATATCGAGCAGGTCCGCAGCTAGCGCTGCATCAGCGAAGAACAGTTCATAGAAATCCCCCATGCGGTAGAACAGCAGGGTGTCAGGGTAATCTTTTTTGATCGCCAGATACTGGCGCATCATTGGTGTGTCTGTAGCAGGCTTATTGCGGGTCGTTGAGGAGGCCATCGGTGCAAGTGTACCAATGGCTCGACGTGCGTGCAGTCCCGTTGAGTCCGACCCTAAAGTCAGCGACGAAACAGTGATGTGTTGCGCGGCAATTTCGATTTGCTGACGACTGAAAGTGTACAAGGCGATGGGGTATCCGGACGCATAGCAAACATTGCTGCGCTCAGCCTTCTGCCCTGTTTCTATGCTTTTACTCGTCAGGCGCCAGCAAACCCTGCAGGCCACCGCGGATATTTGGACCCAGAACGAATTGCAACGCGCGCACCTGCTGCTGGTATTCGCGTTCGCAATCCCGACCCCCCTGAAATAACTGTTGGGCAATTCCGCCGATCAGTGGATCGTTCAACAACGTTGGATCAGCGCCGACACCCCAGCAGGCGAGATCACCTAGTCGTTGTGGCCCTGCGCGGTGACTGTCGAAAAATGGTGCGGTTGATTGCGCCCCGAAAAACCAGCCTGCCAGAACGAGTCCCTCGGCCAGTCCTGATTCTCCCAGCAGCACGGCGGCAACTCCGTCGACATAAGATTCCTCAATCCCCAGCACAGGTAGATCCAGTTGATCGACTAGTGAATGCCCTAATTCATGCATCAGTACAAAGGTACTGGCTGCAAACGTCTGATCAGCGTCACCGAAGAATCCGGCAAACAGTTCGATCAATTCGTGGCACATGAAAATAGCACCGCCAGCGCTGATAAAGGTTGCCTCCGGGTTTTCGTCAGCCGGCGCAAAAAACGCATTTGCGCTACCACAGTCGGTAAAGTTGACGTCGATGTTTGTAGGTAACGCCAGAGTCGTATTGAGACGGGCGATCAATTCTGCACCAGCGCGCGCGTAGGCGAGATCTATTGATGTTTGAGTCGGGAATACGACTGGCAACAAATCGCCCAGATCCTCGGCCAATGGTGTTTCGGTAGGGTCGCCGAGTGGTTCAAACTGAGTACGATCGAGCATGTCGCCCGGGTCCAGAACCACCGGGTTTTCGATATCCACGGTGACCGCTAACGGCTCTGTCGCCTCGGCCGTGTTCACGGTCGTCAGTTGCTCTGTTTCTGGATCACTATTGCCGTTTGAGCAGCCGTACAAAACGCTCAGGATTACCGTAAACCAAAGCATAACGGGTTGCCGCATTTTGATGCTTGTGCCCGTCAGCGGAAATTGTTTATTTGCGGACTTGCCGGACAGTGTGCCTCCGCTCCGGCTTGATGGTAAACGCGTCAAACAGGTGTTTGTCATGGTTGTTTGTTCCCCGGGGCTTTCCGAATTCGCGGAAGTAGTGGCGGGCTCAGTCGGTTGAACAGCCGAATGGTCCGCTCACAGCAAAAAGTGCCACCCTTGTAATGATTACGACAACTAGCGTCTGGTTCAGTTCTGAGAAATATTGTCTCTGCAGCCGGCCTTATTTTCTGGTTCAATTCGGGTTATGAGTACCACAACAACTTTTGAACTGGCGCGACAGTTGGGCCGGCTCCTCGACGGTCGCGGGGAAACCATAACGGTTGCCGAGTCCTGCACAGGTGGATTGATAGCCAAGTTATTCACAGACATTGACGGTTGCTCGGCGTGGTTTGAACAAAGCTGGGTAACCTACTCCAATGGGGCTAAAACGCAGCAGCTTGGCGTACCGGCAGGGGTGTTGGAGCAATATGGTGCTGTCAGCGAGCCGGTGGTTGAAGCAATGGCCCGAGGTGCGCTTCAGCAATCCGGTGCAGCTCTGGCGCTGTCCGTCAGCGGTATTGCGGGCCCTGGCGGGGGTAGTCCGGAAAAACCCGTCGGTACGGTCTGGATTGGTTGGGCGTCGGAAACCGCTGTAGCCAGTCGACATCACCTGTTCGACGGAGATCGCGCTGCGATCAGGGCGATGGCAGCTCACGAAGCTATACTTAATGCTATAGATTTTTACAGCAAACGCTAAAAAGCGTTGAATGTTACGCTGCAGGTACGTTACAACGACGCGAGATCCGGTTGCACCTGATGGTTTTGCGTCTGATGTCGCGCAAGGATGTCTGCAAACAACCGGTTTGATGATGGCTTGTTTGTTCAAACATCTGAGCGATGTGTTTGCCACAATCTTTTCTCAAACTACAGCTGTTCACAAACTACATAATCGACGATATGTTATTGAAAAATATGCTGGTTTTCAGATACACGTTTCGCGCTCGTTGTTCAATCTCCGGTACTCACAGAGCGTTGCAACAAAAACAATTCCCGGTTTTGGCGGCTTCATGGCTGCTGTCCGGTCTGCTGCTCGTTCTGCCGGGTAGTGTGTTTGCACAGTCAGGCGATGGCGACGCTCCTGACGATCAGCAGGCATTGATCGAACAACTTGAAGAGCAGCTTGAAGAACAGAAAAAAGAACTGGAAGCTGCAATAGCGCAAAGAGATGCGACGCGTGACGAGCAGGACGAAATTCGCGAGCTGCTGGCAGCGGAATCTGAAGTACAGGATGAGAAGGCTCAAAAATTACTCGAGCTCTGCCAAAAGTATAATTCTGCCAACTCCGGTGCTGTGATCGACTGTGAAAAAGAGTTGGGGGAATAAACGCCAAGTATGTGATAATTCACTTGTCGAACAGTGTTCCAGGGAATGGCAGCGCTGTTGATGTGCCACTGCAATCTGATGACAGGCATTTGCGAGATGCGCTTGTAACGACGCTTGTTTTACCGGCTTTCAGAAAGCCGGGTGATGCATCGGGGTGTCGAAACGCTCTGCAGCGCAGTGCCATTGATTGCTGTTAACCAGCCCCGCAACCTCAACTACCGACCAAAACGACAGGAGACAATCGGGTGGATGATCAGCGAACGAAAGCGCTTAACGCAGCGTTAGGACAAATAGAGAAGCAGTTCGGCAAAGGCGCCGTGATGCGGATGGGTGATGTGACTGACCGCAGGGGCATCGATGTGATCTCAACAGGGACACTTGGACTGGACGTGGCCCTGGGTATAGGTGGACTTCCCAAGGGACGCGTCTGTGAAATTTACGGACCGGAGTCATCCGGTAAGACAACATTAACACTGCAGGTTATCGCGGAATGCCAGAAGCAAGGCGGTACGGCGGCGTTTGTTGATGCCGAGCATGCACTGGATCCGGACTACGCGGCCAAACTGGGTGTCAACGTAGACGATTTACTGATATCCCAACCGGACACGGGAGACCAGGCGCTGGAAATCACGGACATGTTGGTGCGCTCGGCCGCGGTGGATATTATCGTTGTCGATTCGGTTGCGGCACTCACACCGAAAGCCGAGATAGAAGGCGATATGGGCGACTCGCATGTTGGACTTCATGCGCGTCTGATGTCACAGGCACTAAGAAAATTAACTGCCAATATCAAACGCTCCAATACGCTGGTTATTTTCATCAACCAGATTCGCATGAAAATTGGTGTGATGTTCGGTAGTCCCGAGACTACAACCGGTGGTAACGCGCTTAAATTTTATTCATCGGTCCGCATGGATATACGGCGTATTGGTTCGATCAAACGCGGTGACGAAGTGGTCGGTAATGAAACCCGCGTGAAGGTGGTTAAAAACAAAATGGCGCCACCGTTCCGGCAGACAGAGTTTGAAATTCTTTACGGTGAAGGCACGTCGCGTGAAGGTGAGTTGATTGACCTCGGCGTAGCTAATGGTCTGGTTGAGAAAGCCGGCGCGTGGTACAGCTGCAATGGTGAGCGTATTGGGCAAGGCAAAGAGAATGCGCGTCAGTATCTTAAAGAACATCCTGATATGGCTAAAGGTCTCGACGTTGCATTACGCGAGCTGCTTCTACCGAGCAGTGATGGACAAATCGAGGAAACCGCTGACGAAGAGGAACTGTCTGAAGCCTGATACTGGTTTGCAAAACGTTGCCGCCATCCATGAATGGCGGTTACGCTACTTTTTACAGCAAACGAATTTTCAGCAACATACCTTAGACATCCTGTGTCTTTACCTGGCGCTGTATATGCATCGGCCGGTTGTGTCAGTCCACTGAGATCAAGCCCGGAAATGCCGACAATAAGTATGAACGTCGACGATGTACCTACGCCGGTTCCGGAGCTGGTCGCTGCTCTCAAAGCACGGGCGATTCGATTGCTTGCACGACGTGAACACAGCCGTGCTGAATTAAAGCAAAAGCTCTCGCGTAAGCATTCTGCGGATGAACCGCTATCTGATGAATTACTGGAATCTGTACTGGATCAGCTTGCAGATGAAGGCTACCAGTCTGACCAGAGATTTGCAGAGTTACTAATCAGACAACGTATAAATAACGGCTATGGTGAACTGGATATAGCCGCGCGTTTGAAAAAGAAAGGTATTGATAAGACGCTGGCCGGGCGTGTGTTCAAACAATTTGTCGCCGAGAATGATGTTGATTGGTATGCGCAGTGCGCTGAGGTACTGGTCACGCGTTCTGAGAAATTACAACGCTTTAATCACAAGGGCGTCGCTGGTGGCGTTGATAATAATGACAACAACGACGCCGGCGTTGCAATCTTGATGGATCAACGGATGCGCAATCGATTGATCAGGTTTCTTCAACAAAGAGGTTTTAAACATGATCAAGTGCTCTATGCACTTGATCATGCGGCAAATGAGTCTGTTGATCATTAGTCATTCACCGGTACGAACGATCCGGAAAAAGAACAATTCGTGATTGTTACTGCGCTGTAGCGCTATGTCTCGCGCGAATTGTATATCAAGCGTAAATTCGAACAAACCGGTCTGAATGTCAGAATACCGGGAAAGAAATCAGTTACAGGCAAACATCTTCAATGAGCACGGAGAGTACATCAACCACGGTTAGCGATCCTACAACGTCTGAGATCCGCCAGCAGTTCCTGAATTTCTTCGAAGAAAAAGGCCATCAGATCGTTGCCTCAAGTCCACTGGTGCCGGGCAATGACAAAACATTGCTCTTTACCAATGCCGGAATGGTGCAATTCAAGGACGTATTTACAGGCAGCGATAAGCGCAGCTACAACCGCGCAGTAACATCACAGCGTTGTGTGCGCGCCGGTGGCAAGCATAACGACCTCGATAATGTTGGATACACCGCACGGCATCATACGTTTTTCGAGATGCTTGGCAATTTCTCGTTTGGTGACTATTTCAAGCCTGAAGCCATAGATTTTGCGTGGGAATTTCTCACCGGTGTGTTGGCGCTGCCGAAAGACAAACTCTGGGTCACCGTATTTGAAGAGGATGATGAAGCCCATGCACTATGGGTGGAACAAGTCGGTGTACCAGCGGAGCGCGTGATAAGGATTGGTGAAAAGGATAATTTCTGGGCTATGGGCGATACCGGGCCCTGCGGGCCCTGCTCAGAGATCTTCTATGATCACGGTCCTGATGTTGCCGGTGGACCACCAGGATCACCAGAGGAGGACGGTGATCGATTCATAGAAATCTGGAACCTGGTATTCATGCAGTTTGATCGTGATGCTTCAGGTACTCTCACACCGTTGCCCAGACCCTGTGTCGACACGGGAATGGGACTCGAGCGGATCGCCGCCGTGTTGCAACATGTGCACAGTAACTATGAAATCGATTTGTTCGATGACCTGATTGCTGCAACAGCCAGTGTGCTCAAGGTCACTGATCGAACCAACGCATCCTTACGTGTTATCACTGACCATATTCGTTCGTGTGCATTTCTCATTGCAGATGGTGTGCTGCCTGGAAATGAAGGCCGGGGATATGTATTGCGCCGAATTATTCGGCGAGCGGCACGTCATGGACACAAACTTGGAGCACAGGAACCGTTCTTTAATCAACTGGTCGGCCCTCTGGCCAAGCTGATGGGCGATGCCTATCCCGAACTTGTCAGTAAGCGCGATTATATTGAGTCTGAGTTGCTCAAAGAAGAAGAACGATTTAATGCAACACTTGCCGGAGGCATGAAAATCCTCGAAGTGGAACTCGAGAAGGTTGTACAAAGTGGTATGAATACGATCAGCGGTGATGTTGTCTTTAAGCTCTATGATACCTATGGTTTTCCCACTGATTTAACAGGTGATATTGCCCGCGAGCGTGGGCTGAGTATTGACGTTGATGGTTTTGATAAGGCTATGGATCAGCAACGCGCTACTGCACGGAGCGCCAGCAATTTTGATGCTGCTGATGAACTTAAGCTGGATGTCGAAAGTGAAACGCGCTTTGCCGGCTACGACCTTTTGACGCTATCTACGCGGGTCGAGGCAATCTATGTGGATCAACAACCGGTTGATGTGCTGAACACCGGTGACAAAGCACAGGTGGTTCTTACGGAAACCCCCTTTTACGGTGAATCGGGTGGTCAGGTTGGCGATACGGGTAGTTTAGTTGCGGATGGTTTCCGCGCCGGTGTCTACGATACGCGCAAGCAGGGAAAGATGTTTATTCACAGTATTGTTGTAGAGAACGGCTCGCTCAAGACGGGTGACTCCGTTGATGCGCAGGTTGATGAGGGTAGACGAAGCAAAATTACGACACACCATAGCGCAACACATTTGCTACACGGTGGCTTGCGAAATGTGCTGGGCCATCATGTTGAGCAACGCGGATCGTTGGTAACAGATTCTCACCTGCGTTTTGATTTTTCTCACGGTGACCCGGTAACGGACGAGCAGTTACTGGCTATCGAGCGCTGGGTTAACGATGAGGTTCGTTGTAACGGTACGACTGTCATTCGCGAAATGACAATGCAGCAGGCACTTGATGCCGGCGCGATCGCGCTGTTCGGTGAAAAATACGGCGATGTAGTCCGCGTTGTCAGTATCGGTGATAACTCCACTGAACTTTGTGGTGGGACGCATCTGGCAGCCTCGGGTGACATAGGTTCATTCCGCATTCGCTCCGAGACCGGTGTGGCTGCCGGGGTCAGACGAATAGAAGCCCTTGCCGGTAGTCCTGCGTTCGATTTCGCTGCACAAGAGCAGACCACGCTTAATGAAATCGCCACGCTGGTACGATCTCCGCGTGAGTTGGTCGTCGATAAAGTTACCCAACTGATTGAACAGAACCGTGACTTGACCAAACAGGTTGAGCGTTTACAAAGCAAAATCTCCAGTCAGGCAGGGGTTGGATTGGCGTCCAGCGCACGTGATGTGGCGGGCATCCAACTGGTGATGCAAAAGGTTGAACAGGCTGACGTAAAGACGCTTCGCGGGATGATTGATCAATTGCGACAGACCCTGAACGATGCGGCCGTTGTTCTGGCCAGCGAGTCAGGTGGAAAAGCGATTGTCATTGTCGGTGTGTCAAAGTCTGTCACTGACAAAGTCAAAGCCGGTGATCTGGTAAAGCAGGTGGTTACACCACTCGGTGGGCGAGGTGGTGGTCGTGACGATATGGCTCAGGCAGGGGCTCCGTCCCTCGACGGCTTGGACAAAGTGTTTGACTCTTTGCCTGCCTGGTTGGAAGAACACGTGACCACAAAAACTGGTTAGCTTGTCGCCGGAAGATCACAAGCCATGTCACATTTCAACACACGACAGGTTGCCTTTGCCGGTTGTGTTTTATAAGTTTGAGTTACTGTCCTCGGCGTTCTGAATTCGACATTACTTTTATTTTTTATCAATGGGAAACCGTCAGTGCGTAAACGGTCGTTGCATTTTGCAACCTCATAAAATGAACTTGGCCGGCAGTCAGACTCTTTCCTGCATTTGACATCATTCTGTTTATACCCCGGTATTTTTTATGACAGGTTCGCCTACTGAATCAGATTGGTCCTGCAGCTCTCGTAATACTGAAAATTGCATTGCAGTTGCCGGTTTCCTACTTGCATATGGGTGTGGTTGAAGATGGCACTGATAGTAAAAAAGTTTGGTGGAACATCGGTAGGCACGACTGACCGTATTCAGGCCGTTGCCGATAAACTTGCCGCTGCGCATAGTTCTGGTGAACAACAGGTTATTGTTGTATCGGCAATGTCGGGTGAAACCAATCGGTTGCTGTCGATGGCCGGTGAGATGATGCCCAAACGGGCAGACCCGCGTGAACTTGATGTGCTGCTATCGACCGGTGAGCAGGTGACTATTGCCCTGTTGTGTATGGCTTTAATCGAGCGTGGCGTCTCTGCGCGTTCTTATACCGGTGGGCAGGTTCGTATTCTCACTGATAACAGTTACAACAAAGCCCGTATTCTGGATATAGATGTCTCGGCTATTTCAGCAGATGTTGAAAATAACACAGTGGCTGTTGTTGCCGGGTTTCAGGGAGTTGATGCTGAGCGCAATATCACCACACTGGGTCGCGGCGGCTCGGATACTTCAGCGGTCGCACTGGCAGCTGCGTTAAAGGCAGATGAATGTCAAATATTTACAGATGTAGATGGCGTGTACACCACTGATCCGCGCGTTGAACCCAGGGCTCGGCGCCTAGAACGCATTACCTTCGAAGAAATGCTCGAAATGGCAAGCCTCGGATCAAAAGTGTTACAGATCCGGGCAGTTGAATTTGCCGGAAAATACAACGTGCCGCTCCGGGTGCTATCAACTTTTGAGCCGGGCAGCGGTACGCTGATCACCTATGATGATGAGGACTCAACTATGGAGCAGGCGCTTGTTTCAGGCATAGCCTTCAGTAGAGACGAAGCGCAGGTTACGGTTTCGTCCATAGCCGACAGACCGGGCACGGCCTATTCGATTCTTGGACCGATTTCGGAGATGAATGTCGAGGTAGACATGATTGTCCAGAATGCTGCTGAAGATGGCTCGACAGATTTCACATTTACCGTACCGCGACAGGATTTCGCTCGTGTCATGGAATTTCTGGAATCGCAAAAGGTCACAATGGGAGCGAGAGAAGTATCCGGGGATGACAAAATTGTCAAACTTTCCATTGTCGGTGTCGGAATGCGTTCTCACGCCGGCATCGCCAGCAGGATGTTTAAGGCGCTGGGAGATTCAGGTATTAATCTTCGACTAATCACAACATCAGAAATAAAGATTTCGGTGGTGATTGACGAAAAATACCTGGAATTGGGTGTGCGTTCACTGCACGAAGAGTTTGAACTTGATTCAGACCCTGCGTAAGGGCAGGTACTATGGGCATCCGGGTGGAGATTCGAGCTCAGGTTTTCCGGTTTCTGCAGATGCGTCTTGCTGGGTTGTTGGTTATCAGTTGTAACTGGGTTTCCCGGCGTGTGACTGAGTTTCCCGGCGTATAACCGGGTAGAAATTCATAGTGAAGAGTGTGATTGGAAACTGCAGATTGTGTACAAATGTAAATTGGTAAATTGGAGAAGATTGATTTTTTTAGGTTTTTTCTGTAAAAGCCAACCGCTTCGCTCTATACTGTCCTAAAGTACAGTTTATGTCGCTTTTGAAGATTAATGGTGACGATAAGTCAATTAGTATGAGCCCGCCTTTAATGTGGGCATTGTCAAGCAAATTGGCTTCAGACAGAGCCATTTGTTTTAATTAGCCGGTTTGTAGTTACGAGACACCCGGTTTAACGACCTGCCATCTAATGCGTTGGTTAGTTGAATTTTCAGTTACAGAATTTAACATCTGGCCAATTTGATTTAAGGAACAAGTTACCGAAACAGATATCCGAAGTAGGGGTCCATTGCAGGATGCTTGCTGCGGTTTTTTTTTTGCAACATTGCCTATATTTGTAGTCAGTGTCAGCAATTGACAAGACGTGTTGTTCGATATCTGGCTGCTTACCCTGAGCAGGCCACGGTAATCGTAAGGAGAAATTAAAAAATGCTTATTTTGACGCGTAGAGTCGGAGAGACTCTAATGATTGGCGACGAGGTGACTGTCACCGTTCTAGGTGTGAAAGGAAACCAGGTCCGGATCGGTGTAAATGCACCGAAAGAAGTCGCAGTTCATAGAGAAGAGATCTATGAACGCATAAAACGCGAACAGCAGGAAAATAATGCCAGCGCTGCGGGCGGCAACAGCAACTAGGTTCTTCGCAACGGCGCAGCAATAAGTGGCGGCGGTCTGAAAGGCCGCAGCCCTGCAGCCCGCAACCTGATGCAAAGTCAGGCAAATGCACGCAAGCCCCACCTCATCGAACTAACCGTTGATTTAAGATTCATCTCTGCGATTCGCATCCTAACCGCGCAGCCTAACCGCTCAACACCGAAACCCCTTTAAAGCCCCGGACATTCTGCCGGCTTTCGTTCATGTTGGTGTCCATCCCGACTTGCGGTCATCATCTTGGTAATTAACCTGTGATCATCTGTGGTCCCAGCCCCCTGCTGGTGCTTCGGCTACTTAAGTTCACGGAGGCTGCGTATAAGCTGTCAAATCGCCAACCGTTGTCAGAGAATCTGCTGGAAAATAATGTGCAGAGGGACTCGAACCCTCAATAACCCAAGGGGATAAACCGTTTTAGCACGGTCATTTTCGATTGTGGGAAGTTATGTGGCGGAGAGAGAGGGATTCAAACCCTCTGCTACACAGGGGGATAAACCGTTTTAGCAAATTTCCACTGTCGTGGGGGGTTATGGCGGAGAGAGAGGGATTCGAACCCTCGTTAACCCAGGGGGATAAACCGCCTCTGATATGGTTTAGCTTCTTCTTGAGGTTAGTGGCGGAGAGAGAGGGATTCGAACCCTCGATACGGGATAAACCGTATACTCCCTTAGCAGGGGAGCGCCTTCAGCCACTCGGCCACCTCTCCACACTTTGATTATAAGTGCTGTTTCTGTTGCAAGCCAGTTTTGTTCCCACCGCTTGAAGCTTTGGCTATCTACTGGCTGTCCAGTTTACGAAACAAAAGTCAGTCAGCCGCGAAAAGAATTCGGTAGACGCCCGGAATTGTTGTAAACTTCAAGTACGCGCCCGTAGCTCAGTTGGATAGAGTACCTGGCTACGAACCAGGCGGTCGGAGGTTCGAATCCTTCCGGGCGCGCCATTTTTTCAGGGCACTTTCCCGGTCGCTAAGTGTTACGTCATACCGATGAAACAGGCAGCAAGCTTGAATCAGAGGGATTTAAGTGAACGTGACAAGTCAGCGTCAATCGACAGCGACCCTACCTCGGCCGGGCTTGATGCAGCGCATACACCCTTAAGACCCTTAAGTCAGTCAGATACCAGCCCATGCACGGTCTAGTCGCTGATATAGGTGGAACCAATGCCCGATTCGCGCTTGTTGCCGCCAGCGCTCCAGACTCTTCAAAATCAGCAACTTCCGGTAACGCCCTGTCTGACACTGTCGCTGGCACATACTCGGACCGGGAATTACTGCAGGCTTCGGTGCGTGAGTACCCGGTTGCGTCAACATCAACGCTTGAGCAGGCGATTCGGATTTATCTTGACGATGTAGCGGTGCCAGTTTCTGCCGCCGTTATTGCTGTTGCAGCACCAGTGCTATCAGATGAAGTGGTCATCACCAACAGTGTCAGTGGTTGGCGTTTTACCCAATCCGGATTGAAAGCAACCTGTGGTCTAGGTTCTCTGATTGTGACAAACGATTTTGCGGCGCTTGCCCACGCGTTACCTACGTTGGCTGATTCGGACTGCACACAGGTCGGTCCTGTTGCTCAGCACACAAGCACTTCCAATGACTATGACGTTATTCGTCAAACGCCAATCGCTGTTATTGGTCCGGGTACGGGTCTTGGTGTGTCTGCGTGGTTCCCGGCGTCATTGAATGGGCAAGCATTAGTGATCCAAGGGGAAGGGGGGCACTCGATACTCAGGGTTACGACAGAGCGCGAGTATCAACTTCTGCGTTTACTCTCCCAGCAAACATCGTCGAAAAACACCGGGTATGTGTCCGCTGAGCACATGCTGTCGGGTAAAGGTATTGAAGTCACCTACCAACTGTTACACAAGCTTGACGGAACACGAGCAGAGGATTTACGCGATGCAGATATACTCGGCAGTGCGCTAAACGGCTCTGATACAGTTGCAGTTGAAACAATGAATCTGTTCTGCCGGCAGTTGGGATACTGTGCGGGTGATGTTGCGTTAACGTTTGGTGCTAGGCAGGGTGTGTTTATTGGTGGCGGTATCGTACCCAGAATGGCGGAGTTTTTTCTCGCTTCAGGGTTCCGTGATGCGTTTGATGCTCGTGCGGAAATGACAGACTACCTGCAAGCTATTCCGATACAACTGATCACAAACCCCTATGCGGCACTCTCAGGTGCAGCGAATATACTGCAGTGGTGAAAGGATGCTCTGCTGTAACTCGGATCAATCTGAAGCTGGCTCAGTTCACAGTCCGGGTGCAAACTGCGTCCATAGGTGGACATCGTGGGTTCTAAAGCACTCTGCAGCTTGATTTTCTCTGTGTTCAACCCAATATTAGTTGCATACACAATACAGCGAAGGAATTAGCGGCGTGAACGTTAGTCCGGAGAACCACTATGGCGCAAAGGTACGATTCAACAGCGGATTTCTCTGCTTTTCATCGCATCAGGGATAATTTGCAGGAAGAAATGAGCCGCGGATTTAATCAGGCGGCAGCGCGCATGCGCGATATTGATTTTAAAGATCGCTCAGCTGAAGCCGGGTCGTTTGCAGGTGATGTTCTGGGCAAAGAAGTTACAAAATCGTTGGACGCGTTGGGTGGACTTTTTGAATCGCTCGCAGATGTGTTTGAAACGCAATCACAGCCTTCACGGGATGCAGAGACTGAGCAACCCTTGCATGCACAGCCTGCCAACCAGAATGTTTCGCCAAAAGACACTCAGCATGCCTATCGTGCGAAGAATTTCGGTAACGATAATACCGGCGATATGCCGAATACCGCCAGACACAGTGGCAATGCTGCAGCTTTTGCGTTTGAGCCAGCGTTGCATCGCACCGAGAACCACGAATTTTATTGGTTGATCTTTGCGCTTGTGGGTGTGGATCCTGACACAATTGATTTGCAACTCAGTCATGATTCACTGACGCTTTCAGGTTCACAGCCCATTTTTTCAGACTCTAAAACGCAATCGACCAGGAGTCATGAGAACAACAATGAAACCTTTACCAAAGGGGACGGAAAACAAGGTTTCAGCAAACTTAGCAAACAGCAGTCGTTCAAGCGTACTGTCACTATTCCTGTGGATGCGGACTGCACATCAATTGAAGCAGATTGCAAGAATGGAATGCTGGTCATCGCTATTCGCAAGAAGTCTGTTGAAACATCCAGAAAGATAAAATTAAATTCAGCCAGCTAGACGCTTTAGAGATCCAGTTTTAGCTGTTGTGAAGCATTGTCTTCGAAATCTGCTTCGTTGCTGTTTTCAGATCTGGCGGTAGCGGCAGATTGATTTCGCCGACCGGTTGCACGTCGATAGTCGCTTCGTAACCGTTGTCGTTGTGGGGTTCTGCGCGATCCATATTTTTCGAGAATTTCAGCAGATGCTTTTTTACCAATATCGCTTTTTCTAACTGCAAAGATCTGATCTTTCATCATGCGGGCAGTGGTTTCGAAACCAGCTGGTGGCGCGGGATAGCGGCCCAGCGGTCGTGTCTGGTAGGCGCAGATTTCTTCAGCCGTAAAATCTCTGAGTTCAGGAATCCACTGTTTGACGAAGTGGCAGTCGCCGTCTTGCTCAAGTAACTGTTTATGCGGGTTATAGACGCGAATAGTGTTTATGCCGATAACACCCGCCTGCATTTGAACCTGTGAAAAGTGTATACCCGGCTCATAGTCGTAAAACCACCGTGCCAACGGGTACTGAATATCGCGCCAGTGTATACCGAGGCCATAGCACGCAACGCTCACAAGCATCGCGCGCATCCGAAAATTTAAAAATCCGCACGTTTGCACGCAGCGCAGACACGCGTCAACCAACGGGATACCAGTTGCGGCATCCAGCCAGCGTTGTCGCGCCTCGCCGTCATCAGGGTACTTCAAATGTCGATAGGCCGGATTTAACGCATCGAATTCCATGAAACTGGCGCTTTCAAATCGTTGTACAAAATGATCGTGCCAATAAAGTCTGGACTGGAATGCGTTCAGACTTTTTCGCCACTGTGCACTGGTGTGGTCGCGTGCGTTGCCAAGTTCATGAATGCGCGCGGCTCTGGCATGAAAAATCTGACGCAGCGTTAAGGTACCCCAGGCCAGGTGGGCGGAAAGTCTGGAGCCTTGGGTAAAGGCGCGGTTAGGTGACGAGATTCCACTTGTGTAGTGCAAACCCCTGTCGTTCAGGAACTGATGTAGATCTAACTGTGCAGCCTGCTCACCAAGCGCTTGAAGTGAGTCTTCATCGAAGCGCTCCGGTCGCGAAATGTTGTGTAGAACCGGAGGTAACGAGTTGATGTTCAAGCACGATGAAAGCAGTGTTCCGTTGGCTTCCAGTCTGGCGGTTGGCGGGCAGGGAGGTAGCTTTGCTGGAGCCGCTAGTGGCGGGCTTTGTAACAGTCGTTCTGCCAGAATTTTTGCACGGTCCATTCGTTTGTGTGGACCGCGCACGACACCATTCTGTGTTTTTTCAATCCAGAGAACATCATTGTCCATACACCATCGGGCTAATGACTTATCACGATCATAGGAGAGCGCATTGCCGGTTTCCTGGTGACTGTATATTGCACTGAAACCGATTTCTGCGAATAAGTGATTACACAGTGATGGTGCCTCGGATATCGCAAAGAAAAGATCAGAACCACGACTGCGCAGATCGGTTTTCAATGCGCTGGCCGCTTTGAGTTGCGCAGATAAATGAAATACTGAGGCGTCGTTAGCGCTGAGCACCGATGGCTCGAGGATCAGCACAACCAACAAAGATTCATGCTGGGCGGCATCAATCAATGCAGCATTGTCAGCAAGCCGGAAATCTCGTTTTACGAGCCATAGAGCCGGCTTGTGAGTTGACGGTTCCTGCATAGCTGACAATGTACCTGTTTCCAGGACAGGTTGCTACACAGCAACGGTGCAGCCAGCCGAATCGTCGCGGGTGGCAACGGCTTCTTTCATGCCTCGGCGACTACACGCCTTGACGGAACTCGAACAGTCGTGTGGTTAGATCGTTTATTTGTGAGCGGCAGTTGCCGCGTGTTCTGTCCGTCGTCAGTAACACACCGCTTGCGATATTTACTTCGCAAAACAATGCAGGAAAAAGATTGGAGCGATTGGTGATAGTCAGGATGCCATCGTTGTTGCTATTGAATTGGATATCAGCGTCCGGTAACGGCCTGATAGTAGCAATCTGAGAGAGTGCAGGATTCTCAACAGGTATCCATATGACCGGTAGTATCACTGATGCCTGTTGTACCAGGCAATTGTCCAGCACACTGTTAGACAGACTGAGCTGACAGCTATCGGTATCAGACAATTCCACCTGTTGCAAAATCAGGTCTGAACCGTAGATCAACAAACCGCTGTCCGCTTCAGTACAATCCAGTTGAGTAACTTGCATGCCGAGTCCCGGTTCGAATGAACCTAGACAGGCATTCTCTTCAGCGGGTATATCTTCACCGCCGGCAAATCGTTGATTGATCGCGATCACCCTGTCGCCTGCCGCAAGACGAATCTCTTCAAGAAACAGCTCAATGGGTGAGCTTTCGGCCAGATCGTTAGCTACATCTGCAGGTTGATCGACTGTATTTCCGTTATTTGCCGTGACCGGTTCAGATGTAGTTGAGTCGTTGCCACCGTCAGCTGCGTTTTCCTCGGCCGGTTCGGTTGGTTCAGACGGGTTATCGCTACCGGGTTCGTCTATCACTATCGGGTCGGTAGGTGGCTGAGGGGTATCCGTATCGGTCCCTGCGTCTGACTCTGCGGGTGTTTGTGTTATCGGATCGGATGTGTTGTTACCGGTGACAACAACGGCTGGGTCATTGGGTGCGCTAGACTCGTCCGATACCGGATTGTTAACGTCATCTGCTGCAGTCCCGGTTGGGCCTGATCCTCCCGAGCCGCAGGCAACCAGCAGCAGCAGGTTTGCTGCAATCAACAGTTTCAGAAGATTCGACAGTTTGTCAGGCAGGTCGCCAACTCCCTTATGACGCTGCCGGGTAAAGATTACTCGCTTGTAGCTGGACAAATGACGATCTACGTTAGGCATCGCGCTCTCCCGTGACTAGTGAGTGCACGTTACGACTCTAATGTGCTGATTTCCATGTATTTGCGTAACTTGTAATGTGTCAATTATTTGGAATCCCGACGTTGCCTTCAGTGTATCGAACCATCCGGATACTCTGTTGTTAGTCCGAACATGAACCAGTGGCTCAATCGTGGCATTTCCGGGGATTCTTCTTTGTTACAAGTGGCGGCTAATGGCAATTGCAGGTTGTTTTTGTTGATGCAACGTGCTTCCGCACACATTACCATGCGATAGACTTTTCCCGCTAGTTGCCGGGTTCCATGTGAAATTTTCTTCTCGGGAGCCGGGCGCGATCAATGACCACAGAGAATGTTATGTCCACAGTTATAGACGGTAAAGCGTTTGCAGCCAAGGTTCGCTCCCGAATTGCCGCTCAGGTAGCAGAAATTAAAAAGCAGGGTGTGACTCCCGGGCTCGCGGTTGTGTTGGTCGGTGAAGATCCGGCGAGTCAGGTGTATGTCCGCAACAAGGGTAAACAAACGATTGAGGCCGGGATGCAATCGTTTGAGCACAAGCTCGATGCAAGTACGTCGCAGGCTGACTTGATGGCGCTGGTTGATCAGTTGAATAACGATGATTCGGTGCACGGTATTCTCGTCCAGCTACCGTTACCCGATCATATTGACGAGGAAGTTGTGCTTAACTCGATCAACTTTGACAAAGATGTGGATGGTTTTCACCTGACAAATGTCGGCCGTTTATCTATTGGTGCGGAGGGTATCGTGCCATGTACACCACTTGGTTCTATCATGATGTTGAAAGATCATCTGGGTGACCTTTCCGGATTAAACGCAGTGGTCGTGGGTCGTTCAAATATAGTGGGTAAACCCATGGCTGCGTTGCTGCTGCAGGAGAATTGCACGGTAACCATAGCCCATTCTCGCACTAAAGATCTGCCGGAGGTCTGTAAGGCTGCTGATATTGTAATTGCAGCGGTCGGTCGGCCCGAAATGGTTAAGGGCGATTGGATCAAACCGGGTGCGACTGTTATAGATGTCGGCATCAATCGTCTCGATAGTGGAGACGGTAAGACCCGACTGGTTGGTGATGTTGACTATGCAGGAGCCAGTAGCGTAGCTGGTGCAATCACGCCGGTTCCCGGTGGAGTAGGGCCCATGACAATCGCGTGTCTGTTGCACAATACAATGCAGCAGTGCTGTCGATTGAACGGGCTGGAAATTCCTCAAGCCTGAGCGGTCGGGAAACTTGAAGGTTACCCGGGCCGGAGACAAAGGTTTTGAAAACAAAAAGCCCGGGGTACAGCAGGTCACTACACCAATGAAAACAGTACACCAATAAAAAGAAAATACCGGCAATAACTGTTGCGCTAAATGCTGCGAGATCGCGTTGATGGATCAATGCGATAAACGCCTTCTGTCATCCACACATCGTTGAACTCCCCACTGGATTGTTTACCCAGCAGAAACAGGTAGCCAACAATCTTGCCATCGGCCGTCTCGAGCCAGACTCGCTGTCGAGCGACACTATCAACAATCGAGATTGGCTCAAACTCGCTGGCGAAGTGATTCAGCATGTCACCGTAGCCACTTTTGATCATCCTGGTAAAGCGCTCTAGCGGGCCGGTTATGCGTTTGTTTGACGGTGCAGCAAAGCAATACACCTGTTCGATACCTTTGTCTGCCTCTGAATTTTTCCTGAGTGCATCTATAACGGTTCTTACAACCTCAGCGGGTTGAACATCGGTGGTTGGCTTGACCGCACACTCAGATGCGTGAGTTGGACGACTAAAAACGATGATGCAAGCCAATATGAAAACTATAAAAAAGAGTCCGTAGTACTGTTGCTCTTTACGTGGCGATGTTGAGGGCAGTGCTTTGATTCTGAGTTGCACACGGTTTGCAGGATAGTTTTTATCAGTTTTATCGATCCGTTTTCGCATGATGACACCTCACTTTCCGGAAAAACACATCTGTCAGGATTCGCTCTCAATGTTCGTCGGCTTGCAATTGCCTGTTTGAGTATCAGTTCCGAACGAAATCAAGAGAGACAAGACTATTCTGAATAAACAATGACAGTCGTCTCTACCCTTTTACGCAGCTTGTTCGTTTTGGTTTTTTACCTCGCTACCGGAGCTGCGTATACGACCAGGCGCAGTGGGCCATTTGCATCAATAGTGTCGAAAGGATAGCAGGTGATCATTAACAACCCCTGCCAATTGGTGTCAATCAACAGATCCTCGCTCCGTGTATCGACAATAAAGTGATCGTTGACCTGGTATAGACGCCTCGTACCGTCGCTGGTCTCCAGGCCCACGCGGTCTCCGATAGCGACCCCTTCGAGAAAGGCCAGATGAGTATTTCGGTGTCCGGCAATAGCGACGGTTTGCTCGGCTCTGAGAGTGATTCTCGCTTGCGTACCGGAGGGTGAATCCTTGTGATTCGTTGGTATCGGACTGATCAGCGTCGGCGCAAATGCCAGTGCCTGTCCTGACGGATTATCAAGTACCACGGTCCCACGCTTGTTTTCTTCGGTAAACAGCCGAGCCACGGGATAACTGTCTAGCCCTGGCCAGGGTCTAACGCTGTGTCCGGTTGATAAACGTTGTTGCCAGTTCATCTGTAAAAGCCATTGCGATAGATACGCTTTGGCAGCAATTTGGCCTGCCTGCCACGCGAAGAAAACAGCTACCGAAGCCGTAACGGCTATCACAGAAACAATTAACAGCTTGGA
This sequence comes from uncultured Granulosicoccaceae bacterium, assembly GCA_937951345.1. Lineage (GTDB taxonomy): Bacteria > Pseudomonadota > Gammaproteobacteria > Granulosicoccales > Granulosicoccaceae > CALFCE01. The sequence goes on along the minus strand of CALFCF010000073.1, from coordinate 13,943 downwards.
CGGTCGTAAACGTACCTTAGGCAAATCGACAGTGGTATTCATGCGCCACACTCCGTGCTACTGACCGAACTGAAGCTGTGCTTCTCGAGATAAAACAGACATAATCCGGCGATCAGTGCGATTAAAAACGAAATAAACGAAATTAGTTTGAATAAATCAATAGCCGTTGCAGTCTGCGGCATCGGAATGATTTGCAAGTTACCGGCAGGTACAAGATTCGCTACTTCGGTGGCAGGGGTATTGGCGCTCCTCTCATTGATTTTAGTGTTATCAACGGCGACGAATGCAGTAAATGGTGTCAAAAGCTTATGAGTTATCCCGAGCTTTGTAACACGATGTTTGATATTTTGCCGAGTTGCAAAATGCGTGTTTTTTGGTTCACTGAGCGTTATTCCAGTAAGCGAGAGTTGATTAGCGGGTATTGACGGCAGCGCATTGTATCGGGCTAGTAAATTACTGATTCGTTGGCGGGCCCAGATGGTGGCGATCCCACTCTGGTCAAACGGCTCTACCGGGTTTGCAGCATTTTTTGCGCGAATTTCTGTGCCTGAACGTTGCTGGAAATAGACGGTTTCCTGCCACGGTTGATCCGCGAGTGTACCGCTTACGATAAATCCAAGAGTCCCGGGGTGAAGTTTAGCGGCAAACAACAACGGTTCTCCGTCATGTAAATCGCGTAGACTTTCCTGTGCCATGTCTGCCGGTTCTCCGAGCCACTCTATTTCTATGTCGCGCATGACAGGTCGCTCAATACCACGGAACAACCTATTCATTTGTGATTCGACAGCATTTATATCTCGAATGAAAGTATGCGTGCCTCTACCAGCTACGGCCAGCTTCTTCATCAGATCGCGATTGGGTGCCTGGCCTATGCCAACCGTAAATAAACGGGCGCGACCCAGATGATTTGCTACATGGTTAGTGACGTGGTTTTCATAACCAATTGCGCCATCGGTAATAAAAACGATCTGCTTTAGTGTGTGCTGCGGAGATCTTTCTGTATCCAGTGCAAACTCAACAGCCTCCAGCATTTCTGTACCACCGCCTGCATCCAGTGAGTTGATGTAACGGCGTGCCTGGTGGACATTTTTTGCAGTCACAGGCTGTGAAGCTGAAAAGAGAGAGTCTGTATCTGTCGAGAAGCGGACCAAATTAAAATAGTCGCCTGCATCCAAACCGTTGATTGCTGCCTGCAGCGCATTTTTTGCAGTACGTATCGGGGCACCGTCCATTGAACCTGACGTGTCTACAACAATGACTAATTCCCTCGACAGGTAATTGTTTGCTGATTTACGCGTTGTTGGATTTCTTTCAGATGGCGGATTCACAAGCCCCAGCATGTAAACAGTGTCGTCAATAGTCTCTGTGTAGACACTGCTGGCTGGTCTGAACGGAACCTGCCACGACCAACGTAGTTCGAAATCTCTGTCCATTAGCGCTTGGCGCGTCAGATTGATCTGATAACCTTCCGTGACCGGGGTATAGACGATCTCATGACTGGGGCTTGTGAGCTCACCTAACTGTAAATCAGTGACAAGCAACAGATTGATATCGAAAGTATGTGTTTTCAGCTGATTTGCGCGGGTTGCTTTCAGTTGCGGGCGAGTTAGTATATTTTTGTCAGACTCCGCCACCAACGTGTTGGTGTAGCGTGGTATGAAGGTCAGTGGTAACACCAGAGCATATACATTGTCCACAACAGTCACGGTCTCTATGTAATCAACTTCTACATGAATTTTGGCATTACCCTCAATGTTGGCGAGATTGATCGAGAATAGATTTTCGCGTTTTTGCTTTATAAGGCTGGTTGTATGTCCTGATACTTTTGCTTGTTCGAATATTTGCTCAGCCTGTTGCTTTTCCCGGATTACGCTCTCGATCACCCTGTCTCCGATGTTAATCCTGACAGCTTTGACTGCGGCTGACCCCGGCAATGGAAAAACGTAACGCCCATCGATGAGATGACTGGATAGATTCTGAAATTCCTGGAACAAGGTGACCTTTGCAAGGATCCCACTGACTACCGCATCTACCTTGCTGTTAAGCAGTGGTGCTTGAACCGCGCCATCCGAATGGCGAAGCCATAAAGTACCGGTTTCAACCCGATCGTCCACCTCGGAGCTAGCGTATGAATTTAAATTATCGTGTAGTTCGACGGTGTTTGCGTCGGCGTTCTGCATGAACGCAACAGCCAGAATTATCTGTAGAATAAGCAAACCCAGACTGCGTGCTATGAGTTGGCTGCTGTCAGCTCGCGTGAGCTGATAACCGGTAATGATTTTACTGTTTGCCGCGTCGCTAATCGATGTGTCCAGTTTGCGTGCGTTGCCAGGTGCCTGTATTGTCATTGATCTCTCATTCGTTGTTCGCCACACTGCAATGAAAGCAATTTATTTGGCCAATACAGTGGATCGAATGAGACTATCCTCTGAGCAATTATGATGAATTATGACAAGCCTGTTTCAGTGGCAGTCGATTACCAGGCGCAGACGGTGCAAATTTGAGATCTGACCGTGATTTTTACCAATTTGTACACACAGCTCCGGCTTGTTCCGTTGGACACGTGAATGACAGAGCATGACAGCAAGCAGCTGGTTGCAATCGTAGAGGACGACCCCGATCTAAGGGCGAATTACGAGATCGCACTGAGCAAGGCAGGCTATCGAGTCGAAGCGTTTTCCAACCCTGAAAGTGTTCTTGCGCGCTTTGAGCAAAGCCTGCCTGACCTCATCGTGATCGATGTCGGTCTGGGTGCAGACCCGGAGGCGGGGTTTTCGTTGTGCCAGCAATTGCGTGCCCGTTCCGCCGTGTTGCCAATTCTGTTTCTAACCGCTCGTGACAGTGAGCTTGATGCTATTTCGGGTCTACGACTGGGCGCAGACGACTATCTGACTAAAGATATTTCCCTGGCGCATTTGTGCGCGCGCGTAACTGCGTTGCTGAAACGCACAGCTGCCCGGCTGGCACCTGCTGACGCAGCTGTCTTTACAGAGATCGGACATTTACGACTGGATGTTGACTCCTTACACGCCAGCTGGAAATCGACAACAGTCGCGCTGACGGTTACGGAATTCTGGCTGGTTCATGCACTTGCACGTTACCCGGGACATGTAAAGACACGCCAGCAATTAATGGATGCCGCACAGGTGGTACTTGATGATCAGACTATCACTGCTCACATCAAGCGTATTCGGCGTAAGTTTCATCAGGTAGACAGTAGTTTTTCGCGCATTGAAACTGTCTACGGTATGGGATATCGCTGGCTGGTGGATGCGTAGCCTGCAGTGAAACTAGGAATGCAATTACTGGTGGCCAGTACGCTGACGCTCGCGTTGCCAGTGTTTGCATTCAGAGCCATTCATCAATTGGATGCGGCTTTAAGGCAGGAACGCACTAATGGTCAATTGGAGCGTGTACTGGCGGGCAAAGCGTTGCTTGAAGCTTCAGGTGAGCTTGACCAGTTGAACAAAACACCTGCCAGCTCCGGTATAACAGATGCAAACATATCGTCTGATGCTCTTTATGCCGAACGCATAGGTCATCGGATTTTCCTGGATGGATACGACGATGACTGGGTTGGTTTGAAACAACCCCCTCGACAGTTTGCGTTCAAAGACGGTGATCGTGTTCGGCAACTATCTGATGAAAACGATGCTGTAAAAGCACTTGCAACATCCGATTCCGCTAGCGGGATAATTGGCTATCCTGACGATGTAATCGAGCTGCAGGTCGCAGTCAGTGCTTCACATCTCTATTTGTTTGTCCGCGTGCCTGATGACAGGCTTATTTTTCATGATCCGTCGAAAGGCCTGGTCGGAACGGGTGATCAGATTGATGTGCAGTGGCAACCACTGAATACTGATGCCGGTGAGGTAAAGCTCCGACACTTCAGTCCGGTTGCTACCGGAGCTATGACAGCCCGGTATTATGGTGAGCGGTTTGAAGGCTTACAGCCCGTATTGTCTGACACGTCGGTAAGGGCAGCACTGGCAACGGTCAGCAACGGTTATCAGGTGGAAATACAAATCCCGCGGTTGGCCGAAAACGGAGCTTTCGCAATTACGGTTATTGATCGCGATCACCCGGATGCGAATGTAAGCCCGGGTGGGGAGTTCGGGCAATTTTCGTCTGACTATCGCTGGGCAGGAATGCTGAATCCGGTAAATCGCCGCAAGCGTGCAAATTTTGTTGTCTATCCAAGCGACACACTGCAGCGTCTGCTCGCTGATGTGGTGCCGGCCGGATCGAGGCTACGCGTATTTGATCAAGACGGTTGGCTTCGCACGGATGTTAACCGGCTGTATGAATACAATCAGACGAGCGGGCTGATCGACCCGCGCCGATCGTCACTGTTTAATGCGGTGTTGTATCGTTTTTTCGAGTGGATCATCCGTAGCAGGCAACCCGATACAAATGACCCTTTCACGCCTGACGTGCCGTATGCACTGGTAGATTCTGCAAGCGATACAGGTAAAGAAACGCTGACTTACAGAACTTACGCTGACGATCACGTCACCGGTCTGTTGAAAGCCGTACCGGCTGCTCAAAATCACCGAGCATTTTTACTGTTTGAGACAAATGAAGATCGCAGCAATGCGTTTACCAGCAGTGCACTGGTACGTGTTTTCAGTATGGTGACTTTATTCAGTATCCTGGTTGCAGTGTCTCTGCTGCTGTTTGCCAGTTGGTTGTCATTACGCATTCGGCGCTTATCCAGTCAAGCCCGGGAAGCAGTCAGTACCGACGGACGATTTGTGTCGGATGTGAAGAGCTCCCGGAGTCGCGATGAAATAGGTGAACTATCGCGAGACTTTGCGACATTGGTGGAGCGTTCAAGAGGATATACACAGTATCTTGAGGGTTTATCGTCTAGGCTGTCGCACGAGCTTCGTACACCGCTGAGTGTTGTACAGACGTCGCTTGAAAATATTGACCTGGACGAGCTGGACAAAAACAATCGCACGCTGGTGTCCCGGGCGCAAACCGGATCCACCCAGTTAAGTCGTTTGTTGCGTTCAATGAGTGAGGCCGCTCGATTAGAGCAAAGTATCGAGAAGGCCGAGTTCACACAGGTGAATTTGCGTGACTGGCTAGTGTCTCTGGTAGCAGCTTATCAATCGATCTATCCGAATTTTACCGTCACCGGTCGGGTAGCCGACGGTGTTGGAGTTGCCCGGGTGGTACCGGAGTTGTTGCAGCAGGCAACCGACAAACTCATTTCGAATGCAGCCGATTTCAGCAATCATACGGGTGAAATTCGTCTGTCACTTGCTGATCGATCAGACGGTAACGGGTACACGCTGGGCGTCGAAAATCAGGGTAGCAGACTGGATTCTTCGCTGTTGGATACCCTATTTGAGCCAATGGTCTCAGATCGAAGTCATGACCGGGTCGTCGAATCAAAGCTGTCTGTAATCGACGCTAACGCGCTTGGCAACGAGCCCCGTTTTACGCATACGGACAATCGCTCGGATGTTCGGAAAGATGATTCCCCGGAACACCGCAGCGCTCCTCATCTGGGTCTGGGGCTATACATAGTGCGACTGGTCGCTGAGAGCCACCGGGGTCAACCGTTTGCGCAAAACACCCAAAATGGCGTACGCATCGGGTTTCATTTCCAGAACATGTCGCAATGAAGAAAAGCTACTGACTTGTTGCGTGCCGGGATTACCAATGGCATCTGCCGGCCCGGCGAATTTGACGCCCTTTGACAACGCTAACCACCCCATCTACTGACGCTCAAGCACTGGCGTTACGCTACAATTCGCTGTGGATTACCCACGGTACTGCCCTGTCGCGTTAGAATGAAACGCTTGTCGAGGGTGGGGTCTATCCCGCCGGGTACTTTTCTTAGAGGATACAAATTTGAACGCTGTTAATGTCGGCTTGCTGGGGCTGGGGACTGTAGGTCAGGGTGTAGTCGGAATTCTACAACGCAATGCCAACGAGATCTCACGGCGGGCAGGACGGGAAATTTCGGTCACTCATGCTGCGGTACGTGATCTCGGCAAGTCACGTCCCGTTGAACTCAATGCGGTGACATTAACTGATAACGTCAGTGATGTCGTCAATAGTGATGTAGATATTGTGGTCGAGCTTATGGGAGGGACAGAGCTTGCCAAGGACAGCGTATTGGAAGCCATTAGCCGTGGGAAGCACATCGTAACGGCCAACAAAGCGCTCATCGCAATACATGGCAATGAGATCTTTCAGGCAGCATTGGATAATGGGGTTATCGTTTCGTTTGAGCCGGCGGTTGCTGGTGGCATACCGATTATCAAGGCAATTCGTGAAGGGTTAACGGCTAATCGTATAACAAGGGTTGCCGGCATCATTAATGGCACGGGTAATTTCATTCTTACCGAGATGCGCGATAAAGGCCGAAGTTTTGAAGACGCGCTGGCTGATGCTCAGGCGTTGGGTTATGCCGAGGCTGATCCGACGTTTGATGTCGAAGGTATTGATGCAGCGCATAAGCTCACAATATTGTCTTCGATCGCATTTGGTATACCGTTGCAGTTCGATGCGGTACACACGGAAGGTATATCAACCATTGCCAGCCAGGACGTCGCCTATGCGGAAGAGCTAGGCTATCGAATTAAACACCTGGGCGTCACAACAGAAACTCCAGCGGGAATTGAGATTCGTGTCCACCCCACATTGATCCCGGAACGTCGATTGATTGCCAATGTTAACGGCGTTATGAACGCTGTACTGGTACAAAGTGATGCGGTTGGATCGACGCTTTACTATGGACCGGGTGCCGGTGCCGAGCCTACCGGCAGCTCGGTAGTGGCAGATCTTGTTGATGTTGTTCGTACGTTTACAACAGACCCTGAAAACAGAGTGCCACATTTGGCCTTCCAACCGGATCTGCTTTCCGATAAACCGGTATTAACTTCAGACCAATTTGAATGCGCGTTTTACTTGCGATTATTGGCCGAGGACAGAGCAGGTGTTATGGCTGATGTCACTCGAATACTTGCAGACCAAAAAATAAGCATCGAATCTCTGTTGCAGAAAGAACCTATCGATGATCAAAACGCCGTGCCGGTTGTTATACTAACGCATCAGGTCAAAGAGGCAGCGATGAATACGGCGATTGAAAAGATCGAAAAGCTGGATTCGATTCTTGCACCGGTTGCCCGAATTCGCGTTGAATCGCTTGATTAAGTTTGCCTTGTGAAGAGTGTCTGAGGGCAAAACATCACTGCAATAAAAAATGAAAGTAGTAGATGCAGTGCCCTCAGACAGGCAGTCTATTTAACCGTCGAAGTTCACGGTGTCGACTAGCTTGCTTGCTGTGCTGCGGTGTTTGGCAATGTCAGCAAGCGGCAGTGTGTCGCTTTTAAAATCTCCCCATGACTGCAACAACCCTGATGGTCTGACATCCGGATTTATCGGGTATTCGTGATTTTGCTCAGAGTACATCGCCTGTGCCAGGTCGCTTGCCAGGAACTCCATCAACTGTATCGCATGGTCTTTGTTGGGTGAGTTTCTGGTTAACGACATGCCGCTTATATTCATATGAGTTCCGCGATCATTCTGGTTCGGGAAATTGATGTCGACAGAGCTCGCCCATTCGCTCTGCTCCTCATCGTTCACCATTGCCCCCATATAGTAGCTATTGATTATTGCAATATCGCATTCGCCAGAATTGATTGCTTTGACTTGTGCGCGATCATTGCCCTGTGGTTTTCTTGCAAGATTGTTCTTCACCCCTGTTAACCACTCTTTCGCGGCTGCTTCCCCTGCATGAGAGATCACAGACGCAATTAATGCAACCATATAAACGTGTTTGCCACTGCGCGTACATATCTTTCCCTCAAACTTCGGATCTGCCAGATCTTCGTAACTTTTAATGTCACCGGATGACATGCGCTCGTTGGACGTAACGATAATTCGTGCGCGACTGGTCAGTCCAAACCAGTGGTTATCCGGGTCTCTGAATGCAGCAGGTATCGATGATGACAATATGTCACTTTCCACAGGCTGCGTAACGCCGGCTTGCAACGCCGCGTCGAGTCTTCCGATGTCTACAGTGAAAATAATATCTGCCGGCGAATTTTTACCCTCTGACTTGAGACGCTCAACCAGCCCCTTTTTAGCGAATACTGAATTTACTTTTATTCCGGTCTGTCGCGTAAACGCGTCAAACATGGGTTTGATTAAAAACGGTTGGCGGTAGGAGTAAACATTGACTTCTGCAGCGAATGCTTCAGTGATGGGTGCTACTGTTAAAAAACTGGATAATGCGGTGATTTTGAGAGCTGCGAAAACCTTCACTTCTGTTGATCCTTCTGTTGTGTAGCTATCTGATATATGTCAACTACATCACGTTATAAGCGTAGCTTTTTCGGATAATGTCTGACGCAAGTTGATGTTAGCAAGCCAAAAGCAAGCGCACAATTTCACCCACCATTAGAAGGGGTAAATAACCACACAAACTGGAGGTTAAAAGTCCTTTGTTTGCCAAGGGCTTTATACCGCTATCAGTTGATTATTTTACAGCTCGTTTTTAACCTGCTCTATTCATGAAGGGTTCGCCACCAGAGTATGGCTACCTAAGCAGGTCGCTCGATTCAGCGAAATTCGTAGAAATCTACGGGTTGAGCTCAACCGAGTGAGCTGCGACGGCAGACGGGCACTGGTGGTGAACAGTAAACAGTGTGCGAATACCCGCAGCGACGCTAAAACTGCTTTTCTAACTGGAAATTGCTGTGTTCATTGTCACTGTTTTCGCCTTCGTGAATAGAGCAGGTTAAGTCTTTTTTGATTTCCGGACGATAAAGCCGGGCGATGTGATAGGCCTATCACTGAAGGCTGTTCTGGAGAGGATGATTTTTTAAATAAATATTGCGTCTATTTTAGCAATTTTTAATGAGTAACAGGCAATGTCATCGTGTGTAAGCCGTCGTGCCTTGACGGCGATATCGTAGTTTTGTTCTAACAGACCTCCAGTCCGAGGTGTCTACGAAATCTGTTTTTAATAAATGTCGCGTCGCGAGGAGGCAATGATCGCGGTAGGTTCTCCGCTTTCACTTTAATCACAAATAGCCGCGGACCGGATGCTTTCTGATAAATATTTTTATTCAGTACCTGAAGATCGTCATTGGAGGAGACTGTAGCTGTTTCACTGAAACCGCTTGCAGCGGCGACCTTGGCGAAATCGATGCCCTGTCCGGTGTGGCTCGGCTGCATGCCGGTCTCCCCGTAGTGTTGATTGTCCAGAACAACGATATCGAGATTTGATGGTGCGGCAACTGCAATGGTAGCCATAGCACCATAGGCCATCAGCATTTCACCATCGCCGGTTATGACAAGTACATGCTTATCCGGTTGAGCTTGCGCAAGCCCGAGGCCTGTAAGCGCGGCACCGCCCATTGCACCCCAAAGATAATAATTATCGTCCCGGTCGCCTGCGGCGTGAACATCGTAGGTTGGTGATCCGAGACCGGTGACCACCAGTGTGTCTTTACGTTCTGCCAACAAAGTGTTGATTGTTTCGCGTCTGTCGAGGGTATAGCTAGTCATACTGATCCCTGTTGCGGGTAATCACGGTGGTGGTGTTTTACCATTTTTTCTCACCAAGCAATCGTTGCCCCATCAATACGGCAATTTGTTGATTTGCGGAGTAGGTCATCAGGGTAGCTTGCGATACTGTTGCGAGCAGACTATCCGTGTCGTCAGCGCGCAGGACGGTTAATCCAATCGCTTCAAGGGCCGGTTGTGTCGCTTTACCCATGGGTACTTGCCATGGATTAAACTCACCCCACTCGCCGCGCATAGTCACCAGCATTAGAAGGGGTGTTTGTGATAGCACTGGTAGCGACAACATATTGATACAGTTACCTACGCCTGACGATTGCATTAACAGCACGCTGCGTCTGCCGCCGAGCCATGCACCAGTCGCGATGGCGATGCCTTCTTCCTCGGTTGTCAGCACATTAGCGGTAGTTGTGCTGTCATTTTCGTAGAGGTTTATCAGTTCTGAATGGCCGGCATCGGGAACATAGCAGGCATGATCCACCCCTGCGTCACGCAGGATTTTATATAATGCCTGTTGCCAGGGTTGTCCTGAGTTATTGTGTTCAGCGTTAGCCATGGTCAGAGGCGCTCTTTGAAAACTCGATCATCACAATCAGTTTACTATGCCAGATTACAACGATAGTTACACAGATATACGGGACGGGATACGTGCGCTTTGCGCCGGGTTTCCACCGGAATATCACCGTGATAAAGATGAGCAGCGGGCTTACCCCGAGGAGTTTGTTGAGGCATTAACTCGCGATGGGTGGATGGCTGCGTTGATTCCACAGGCTTACGGAGGTTCCGGATTGGGACTGACCGAGGCTAGTGTCATTATGGAAGAGATTAATCGAAACGGTGGCAACTCCGGTGCTTGTCACGGGCAGATGTACAACATGACGACGTTGTTGCGTCATGGTTCTAAAGAGCAGAAAGAAGAGTTTTTACCTCAGATTGCGCGCGGTGAATTGCGCATTCAGTCAATGGGTGTGACCGAACCTACCACCGGCACTGACACGACAAAGCTGAAAACCACCGCGGTCAAAAGTGGCGATAAATATGTTATTAACGGTCAGAAAGTCTGGATCAGTCGCGTTCAGCACTCCGACTACATGATCCTGTTAGCCCGAACCACTCCTCTTACAGAAGTGAAAAAAAAGTCGGACGGTTTATCGATATTTCTTGTTGATATACATCAAGCATTGAAATCGGGGCTAACGGTTCGCCCGATCAGAAACATGGTCAATCATGAAACCAATGAACTTTTTTTCGATAATTTGGAAATTCCTGTAGATAGTCTGATCGGAGACGAGGGTAAGGGATTCAAATACATTATGACTGGCCTGAACGCGGAAAGGGTACTGATCGCTGCCGAGTGTATTGGTGATGGTTACTGGTTTACTGACAAAGTGACTGCCTATGTTAGTGAACGTACTGTGTTCGATCGGCCTATCGGGCAGAATCAAGGGGTTCAGTTTCCAATAGCCGAAGCCTTTATAGAAGTTGAAGCGGCGAGTCTGATGCGCTATCAGGCGTGTGAACTGTATGACGAAGGCAAGCCATGCGGGGCGGAAGCTAATATGGCGAAATACCTGGCGGCCAAAGCTTCGTGGGAGGCAGCCAATGCCTGTTTGCAGTTTCATGGCGGATTCGGGTTTGCAACTGAATACGATGTCGAACGAAAATTCAGAGAAACCCGCTTGTATCAGGTTGCACCTATATCAACTAATTTAATTCTGTCCTATGTGGCAGAGCATATTCTCGGGATGCCGCGTTCCTTCTAGGCAAAATATTTTGGTTGAGTTGTTTTGCTTGTAACAGCCGCTCGTTGGTTGCCGCTTCTGCATTTGCTATTACAGCAAACGGCTAATCCAGTTCCCTGAGTACCTGATCTGCAAGGCGGCGTGTGTACCCATGCGTTTTCGGGTGATCCGGCATCCAGCCGAGTAAAAATCGATAAAAATCAGTCCACGCAATCGGATAAAGTGCGCGCCAGGCGTCACAGACAGCCCCGGCGTCGATTGAGGGCTGGAACCTCTCTAACGCGAGCGTCAACTTGTTGAAGTAGAAGTCCAGATAGCGTTGGTCGTTTCGTTGCAGTTCGTTCTCGTCAAGACAACTGCCAAGGAAGTAGGCCACATCCCTGACACCGATACCTCGACCTACATATTGAAAGTCCACCGCAGCTGTGTCATTTGCGTCAGATGTAAAACAGAAATTGGCAATCTTCGCATCACCATGTACCAGCGTTTGATACTGACAGTCTTTAAGGTGCTGATCGAGTAGGTGTGCGATGTCTTTAACAGGACCAGACGCCATTACATCGAATTCGTCCGGTCGTGTATCCAGATACCAGTAGGTTCCCTGTTGCCACAGGCCTGTGCCATCCGAATCAAGGAATAATGCGTGAAAATTTGCCAACCATCGCAGGCAGCTAGTTGCGATTGGTGAGAGTTGATCTTTATGGGAATTTTTATCGATAGAGATCGGCCAGGCGGTATCAAAACGAGCGGGGTAGTGATGATCAAGGTCAGACAGCAGCAAGAGGTATCCATCATCCTGTGATAGTGAACCGACAAGCCTGGCAACAGGGCATCCGATTCCACACTGCGTCGCAAAGCGCTCATACCACACACGTTCAACTTCATAGGAGTGCAGTTTCCGTCGGTGCGATTTGGATGTGTTCCAACCGCGGGGGTGCTCAGGTTTGCTCGCGACTGCTACCCATTTGGCGATCACTGAATCACTTGCGCTGGAGCTGGCGGTATTCTGATGGCGGTATTTAAGATGAAACCGCCTTATTTCGCCGTAATCGCTCCATAGTTGTTGAATTGAGTCTCCGGGAATAACGTGCTCAGCGCCCGTGCTTTTTCTCAGAAAATCTGCGACGTCAGTTCTTTTATACCAATGAGTGTTCACGACCGGTTATGTGTGTCGCCATTAGTTGATGTTTGGAGGATGCCTTTATAACACAGTAAATCGAGAGCAAAAAAAAGCCGCCTTGATATCCAAAGGCGGCTTGGCATCCCTGGAGAGGATGGTTAAGAAACTGCTTGTTACCGGCTTAGCGCTTTCGACAACAGTCCTGTTGTGCAGGCAGTCAATCCGGTAGATGTTTTTCAGGGATTTATTAACCCCAGTGGCGTATTTCGCCGGTATCTATATGTACGAAATCCGATCCTGCATAGTAACCAACGCCACCTGCTTCAAACGTACGAGCAATGTCACGTACGCTACGCGTTGACACACCAGGTATGCGAAAGTCGATAGCTCGCCCCAGCATGTGGTAACTGTTTTTTGCAACACCACCGCTTTTTTCACGCAACATCTGATTGGTTTTGGGAGTGCGATAGCCAGAGATGATATGGATAGCAGGGCTTTTGGCTGTTGATTGAGTGATTGTTTCGCGTATGGCCCATAGTTGCATAAAAAGCATCGGGTCCATCATCATGGCTTCATTTTGGCGGTGATCGCGCAGAAAGATATTCAGTTGTTTCACTGCATTCTGATCAAATTCACCATCACGGTGAAACTCCACATCAAGCGTGTGGCCTGTATGTGTGTTGTAGAGTGCCAGAGACTTATTGGTAGATGCAGCCTTTCTGTCTTTTGATCTAAGTGCAGTCAGATCAAAAGATACTGTTTGCGCGCCAAAGGCAGTGCTTGATGCGGCAAGTGCGATACCACCGGCCAGTGTTTTCAGTGTCCGACGTCGGGCGATAATGCCGTCGTCTGACGTGATAGAAGTTGTAGGAGAAACTGATGCTTTCATAGCGATGTCCTTTATTATTTTTGTTCTGGACTTCAATTTGGAATGCATTGTAAACATCGCGATTTGCTCTGTCACCCCGGTTTTCTGTAGTGGTTCAAATCTTCTGCTGAAGCTGAAAATTTTGCGATGAAAATGAGCGCTGGATTACTTTCCGACCGTGCCTGGTTAACGTTCTAGTATTAGGTCTGTCTCCGGGTGTTGCTCGGCTTAGGGTGAAACCCGGAGAAATTTGAATGTTACTTCTCATTTTTGGATCGTTTGGCACCTAGCCTGCTCTATTCATGAAGGGTTCGCCACCAGAGTCTGGCTACCTAAGCAGGTCGCTCGATTGAGTGAACTTCGTAGAAATCTACGGGTTGAGCTCAATCGAGTGAGCTGCGACGGTAGACGGGCACTGGGGGTGAATAGAAAACAGTGTGCGAATACCCGCAGCGACGCTAACACTGCTTTTCTAACTGGAAATTACCTAGGGAACCTCTGATTTATTACGTGCGTTGTCATAGCGGCGTTGAAATTTGACTCAAAATGCTCATGTATTTGCATATACACTGCGCTTTTTCGCCAAATTTCGCCTTGCTCTGACTGCCTCGCTTAATAAATCAGAGGCTCCCTAGTTTTCATTGTCACTGTTTTCGCCTTCGTG
>CALFCF010000072.1 GCA_937951345.1 uncultured Granulosicoccaceae bacterium | reverse complement strand
TAAGGAACCTCTGATTTATTAGGCGAGGCAGGCAGGGCAAGGCGAAATTTGGCGAAAAAGCGGAGTGTATATGCGAATACATGAGCATTTTGAGCCGAATTTCAACGCAGCCCTGGCAACGCAGGCAATAAATCAGAGGTTCCCTAATATTTATATTAATCTGAAGATAAATCACACCTCGGGTTTTAAATCGAGAATAACAAATCTGCAGCCTCATAAAGCACATGCGCTACTGCACGATGAAAACACACTTGCACCGAAATTACCCCACTGAAAGAGCATGACATTCATCACAATTCCTTACTGCATAACTGCAAATGTTAAAAACCATGCAACTGTTTGTCGCTACACGCTCCACATGGAACAGAGAATCTGAATCAGTGATTCTTCATCTTCTCTTTAATGGACTATATATGACTTTTAATTCTCACGCACGCGTCGCTTGTATAGCTTGCATCATTACTTTATTGATATTTTCAAATCGACTTTACGCGTCAACTGTTGTCGGTGTCTATTTGCCAGGCAACGGATGGCAACCTGGCGAGTTCGAAGAACTCAATGCAAATTTAAATCGTCACGTAGCCATACAAAATGTTTACTCAGCTTTTACTCACACGTGGGATCAGTTGTATTGGCAGTCAACGCTTATACATGAAGCAGGCTCGACACCTATGATTAGTTGGATGCCAATAGATTTGTCCAACCCTGAGGCTAATCTTCTACCCGAAATTATTGATGGACACTGGGATTTCTATCTGGATAGCTGGGCAAACTCACTGGTGAGCTTCGTCGAGCAATACTCATCTGAAGAACAACCTTATTTGCTCTTACGATTCGGTCATGAGTTTAATGGCAACTGGTACCCCTATGCCAACCATCCTGATTTATACAAATCAAGCTGGCGCTACATATACGATCGATTTGAAACAGCGGGCGCCAATCAATATATACAGTGGATCTGGAGCGTAAATAATTTCAGCTCCGATGATTACAACGATGTCACACAGTACTATCCCGGTGACGACATAGTCGACTGGACATCTATTGATGGCTATAACTGGGGATCTAACTACATCTGGTCTGACTGGATGGACTTTACCAGCACATTCGGACCAGCTTACAACACATTGATTGACAATTACCCGGACAAACCGGTCATCATCGCAGAAATGTCCAGTGCAGAGCCATTTGATACACCAGACGCTCAATGGGGTCAGTTTGGTGATGACTCAGATGCGCTGGAATCTAAAGATGTTTGGATGAAGGTTGCATTGCAACAAATAGAATCTGACTTTACTGCGGTTAGAGCTGTCGTGCTCTTTAACGAGAACAAGGAATTATCGTGGTCACTTAACGAGATAGAATCGACCGGCTTATCCGGTTTCAATGATTCGCTAAGCTCTTCGCACTTTGTCGGTTCCATGGACGATTTGTATCTATCTGATGAAGCAGAGCCGGTTCCAGATAACATCAACCCTGGTCGTGGGAAGAACAAGCAAAACAAAGGCAAGAAGAAGTACCAAGAAGCCCGAGAGCAACAGAATTCAGAGATATTACTATCTGATGGACAACAAACTACCGATCTAACCGGCGATTCTTTAAGTCCGCCACAGATCGATCAGAAAACCATCTCGGAAACTAAACCTGTCGCTAAACGAGCGAAACAACTAGCACCACAGGCGAACACTAGAGCGAAAAGTGTTGAATTACCAGCGCGGGTACTGGAGAACACGAAAAAAATGCGAGCCGGATTACGCAATATGCCACAACAAGCACTGGATGCATTGAAAATTATCAAACTTGAGGTGGTGAACTACTAACAATTCCAAATAGCATCGATTAGATATCGCCAAGAAACGACTGACACAGACTATTGCGTATCCAACACGGAGTAGTCTGTACCTTCGAGTATCAGACAACTCAAAACACCTGTATCATAGGCGTGCGTATCTACATTAATTCGATTTGGCAGGATTTCCATCGAGTAGGCAGGTGTATGCCCATGCACTATAAATTTTTCATAGAGCGACTGGTTAGGAATGAAATCGCTGCGTATCCACATTAAATCGCGCCCTGATTGTTCATGCAGACCGACCTCGGGTCGAACACCTGCATGCACAAGCTTATAGTCTCCAAGCGAAACGTTCTTTAAAAGATTGGCATAAAAGTTTTTGCGGTGCGCAGGCAGGGCAATTTTCAACTCTACGGACAACTGCTGCGTCTATCCGGCGTATCCTACTATCGTTTATTGCGACGCCATATGAAGCAGCGCATTCGCTACCACCATAAGTGAAAAATGAATCTGCCACACCGACTGGATCTTTTAGAAATTTCTCCAGATTGTCTTCATAATTTCCTCTAAGGAAAATAACATTTTTATTCTGTAAGTTAATCGGGTACTGAACACAGCCTGCAGAATCCAACCCGCGATCAATGTAGCCACCCAAAAATATTATCCTGTATTCGTCAACAGGCTAGCGTTCAAGATCTGCGATTATTTTTTGATGAAGTTGCTCAAGTAAATCAAGATAGCCATGCACGTCGCCAACGGCATATAGCCTGGTGTTTTTGATTGGCTAAAACTGATTGTCATAAAAATATTTCCCGCGTCAAGGCAACACGATCCGCTATCTTAGCGTCGTTCATTCACTCTTTTGTAACGGATGCATGCCGAAAACGAAAAACCCCGGCGTGGGCCGGGGCTTGTCGTTCTTTCAAAGAGCCGCAAATCAACTCTCGTTTTCAGTTGTACCACGGGTGATGGAATCTCATAAAATCAACCCGTATCCAGCGCAATTACAAAGCGTTGAACTCCACCCTGCGGTTTGCCCGTCGACCTTCAGCGGTTGCATTGCTGGCTCGCGGTTGTGACTCACCGTAGGCTTGCGGTCGCAGGCGACTGGCTGATATGCCGCGTTCAACCAGGAACTTGGCAACACTAATCGCGCGACGCTTCGACAGATCGAGATTGGATGATGCTGAACCGCGATTGTCAGTGTGTGCCTCAACCGTCACTCGCACATCCGGGAATTGCAGCATCGTGCTTGCCACCCCTTCGAGAATGGTTGTCGCATTCGATGTCAGCTGCGCCGAGTTGGTTTCAAAGTTGACTCCCTCAATAACACCGTTGAACAGGGCACAACCGTCAGAATTAACCGGCGTGTTAAATGGTGTTGATGGACAACTATCAACAGCATTGGGCACGCCATCGTTATCAGAGTCAACCGGCTCCGGTATAGGATCCGGTATAGGATCCGGTGTAACTACCGCAACCCGCTGAGGAGCTTCAGCCCGAGGTGCCACTGCTCTACCCGCTGGTCGGCCAAAGCGGTATAGAAGACCAAGTTGTGCGTACTGTGCATCTTCGTCAAACGAAATAAACTCTGCGCGGGCAGCCAGGCCGAACCCGAAACCATACTCCAGACCAAGGCCTCCCAGTATATGCACATCGTTCTCGCGCTCGAAGCGAACCAGTTCAGCCTGGTTGTTCATTGCTCCTACACCAAGACGCGCAAACAGATTGAAGCCTTCGCGCCGACCACGGTCGGTGTGGTCGTTAAGTAAATAGGCAATACCGCTCAAACCACCCACGGTATAACCAATCTGACCAACAGGAGCAGTACTGGCTTCACCGAGATCTGCAGCATGCAGTTCAGCTGAAAACCGGTTCGACAAATCAATTCCCAATGTCAACATCCCTCCGGTACTGCTGGTGTCATCAACGGTTCCACCCTGAGCCATAGAATCATGTGGCTCCAGTGTGGAGCTACCTACACCGGCACCGATATAAACGCGCTTGCGAGTCCGCTGACCATCAAAGTCACTTGACCCCGCACCTGGCAGAGACGGCAGACTAAACGCACCACATGAAGCGATAAACAAAGAGCCGCAAACTGTCGCAATTGTCGCTACAGGTTTTATCGAACGCACAGTGCCTTCTAAATCAGACACACCGTGTTTTGCGCGACGAATAGATTTGAATCCCAGCCAGATACCGCTTAACAACAGCATCACAAGGAACAATGGATCAAAGGTCTTTCCGGCAACACCGCTGCTGAGTATGGAACAACCAAAACCTGAACCTTCGAGACCGGTTTTGAAAAAGCCCTGACCCGGTGCGCCGGTTACGGCACCATCAACTTCCTGAAAATCCAGTATGCCGTCACCGTCTGTATCAGGCAGATTCTGATTATCAGCAGCGCCATCATCATTGATACCGGCAAAACCATCACCATCAGCATCAGGATCAGCACTATCGACAATACCATCACCATCAGCATCCGGACCACCAGTTATAGATGAGTCGAACGCATCATCAATACTGTCAAGGTCGCTATCGACACCACCAGTTGCATCACTGTCAACAACATCAGGCACACCGTCCCTATCAGCGTCAGCCAGATTATCTACTACGCCGTCGCCATTCGCATCCGTACCGCCAGTCTCGGTTATGTCTGTTAGCCCGTCGTTATCACTGTCAAGATCAGTGCGATCAGGGAAGCCGTCACCGTCTGTGTCAGATACCGGTGCAGGTTGAGATGCAATGTTGTCATCAAGGCCATCCTGATTTGCGTCAGCGAAACTATCCAGAACACCGTCATTCATTAAGTCAAATGAAGGGCCCAGCGTTTCGAGCAAATCAGACAGGCCATCGTTATCACTGTCAAGGTCGCGAAAATCCCGAATCAGATCGCCATCGAAGTCCTGCGGGACTATAGGTGCCGTTTGCTGCGAATCGTTTACGCCATTCGCATCAGCATCCTGAAACGCATCTATTCGACCATCCGCATCTGCATCGACAGCACCGGAACCCACTTCGAGGATATCGGGAATGCCGTCGTTATCAGTATCGAGGTCACGAAAGTCAACCACACCGTCACCATCTGTATCTACAAAGGCACCGCCTGTTCCAGTAATTACACCGAATGAAGAAAGAGCTCCATTCGCATCAATCTGACCATCGACGTTAGCATCCGGTCTGTTTGATTCAATCGAATCGAAAATACTGTCGTTGTCACTGTCAGCATCCAGAAAATCAGCGATACCATCGCCGTCAGAGTCTGCCAATAGAAATACCGGCACACCCGATTCCGGTGCAGTCTCGAGCGCATCCGCAAAACCGTTTGCGCCAAACGCATTGCCATCGACCTGACCATTGTTGTCAGTATCGAGTGTCATCGACTGAGACAGAACAAGACTGGCCTCCTGGATATCGAACATACCGTCGTTGTCAGAGTCCAGATCGAACTGGTTGGCAACTGCGTCGCCGTCTGCATCACCCATTCCTTCATTAGTGTCGAGGATGCCGTCATTGTCATCATCTAAGTCATCAACATTCATGATGCCGTCACCATCAACATCAGGTCCGATCGGTGGATTCGGTGCAACCGGTTGCCCGGCGCCATCCTGAGTACCGTCATTATCTGAGTCGAGGTCCTGGAAATCAGGTGTACCGTCACCATCCGTGTCCATTGGTGCTGCCGGGTTGCCGCCCGCTTCAACGTTGTCCGGCAATGAATCTCCATCCGAATCCTGTTCACGGAAGTCAGGTGCACCATCACCGTCAGTATCTATCGGTTGATTCGGCGCAGGTCCCGCCTCAGTACTATCAGGGATGGTATCCGCATCCGAGTCAGTGTCACGAAAATCCGGTGTACCGTCACCATCTGTATCAAATACAGGCAAGGCGTTATTCTGAACAAAGTCATCAACACCTTTATCATCGGCGTCTACAAAGTTATCGATGCGCCCGTCATTATCAATATCACCACCACCGGCTTCAACGAGATCGTTGATACCGTCGTTATCAGAGTCGATATCCTGAAAGTCGGGTGTACCATCATTATCTGTATCCAGAATGCTGAAATTGATCACGCCTGAATCAGGTGATGTTTCAATGATATCGGCAAGACCGTTCGCACCTACCGGGACAGCGATATCGATTGCGCCGTTTACAACCTGATCCAAAGACTGCACGATGGCCAGATCAGCCCGAGCTTCCTGGTTATCGAGGATTCCGTCGTTGTCACTATCAAGATCGAATGCGTCCGGGGTTCCATCACCGTCTGTGTCCAGTGCTGAAGGATCCTGAAAACCGTCACCGTTAGCATCTACAGCGCCTTCGAGCGTGTCAGGTATACCATCGTTATCATCATCCAGATCCACCTGATTCGGTATACCATCACCATCGGTATCCGGCCCGGTTATAACCTGCACTGGTGCAGCCTGGCCATCCTGTGTACCGTCATTGTCTGAATCAAGATCCTGGAAATCAGGCGTACCATCACCGTCAGTATCCAGCGGAGCTGCCGGTGTGCCGCCTGCTTCCTGATTGTCCGGAATAGTGTCGTTATCTGAATCTGTCTCGCGAAAATCAGCCGCACCGTCACCGTCTGTATCTGTTGGCAGGTTAGCCGGTCCAGTCGTCTCGACAGCATCGGGAATAGTGTCAGCATCCGAATCCAGATCACGAAAATCAAGAGTGCCGTCACCATCAGTATCGAAAATCGGTAAAGCCGCGTTTTGAATTGTGTCATCCACGCCTTTGCCATCTGCATCTGCAAAACCGTCTATGCGACCGTCACCGTTACCGTCAACACCACCGGCTTCAATCAAATCGAAAATGTTGTCGTCATCACTATCAAGATCACGGAAATCAGGTACACCATCGCCATCAGTATCTGCAAGCGGTGCCGTGACTAGCACGCCGGAATCAACCGCCGTCTCGATCGCATCCGGGATTCCATTAGCACCAACTGGAAACGCAATATCAACAGCGCCATTAAGCACCTGGTCAAGGTTTGCCAGTGTTGCAACGTCAGCTGAAGCTTCCGTTAAATCGAGAATACCGTCGTTGTCGGAGTCGAGATCCAACACATCAGGTACACCGTCTCCGTCTGTATCAATTGAAGATGCATCTGCGAAGCCATCGCCGTTGTTATCTACAAGACCTTCGTCAACATCCAGAATGCCGTCGTTGTCATCATCCAGATCGAGCTGATTGGGAACACCGTCTCCATCAGAATCGGGCGTAGGTGTGTTGTCATTCAGACCGTCGTTGTTACTGTCGAGGTCGACGTAGTCAGGTGCGCCGTCACTGTCAGTATCAATCGGATTATTCGGGTTTGATCCCGCTTCGACGCTGTCACTGATGCCGTCGCCATCTGAGTCGGTTTCACGGTAGTTTGCTGCTCCATCACCATCAAAGTCAGCAGGCAGATGAGGCGCATTGCCTCCTGACTCAACCAGATCCGGAATTCCGTCATTGTCTGAGTCGTCGTCGCGGTAGTCATGTATTCCGTCGACATCTGTATCAAAAACCGGCAGGCTGTTTACATCGAGCGCATCATCGATACCCTTGCCAGTAGTGTCGGTGAAATTGTCGACAGTACCGTTACCATCAGCGTCCGGACCACCTGCTTCAATAAGGTCGAAAATATTGTCGTTGTCTGAATCCAGATCGTTGAAATCCGGTGTGCCGTCCCCGTCGGAGTCTACGGGCGTGAAAATACCCGGGTTAAAATTTGGCACGGCTTCGTCAAAATCCGGAATACCGTCATTGTCGCTGTCCGAATCGATACCATCAGGCACGCCGTCGCCGTCAGTGTCACGCGAAGTGGGATCGGGGAGGCCATTGTTGTCAACATCGATCAAACCTTCGTCCACGTCACTGATACGATCGTCATCGTCGTCAGTGTCGGTCGAGTTGGGTATGCCGTCACCGTCGGAATCAAGCGTCGAGCGTGGTTGCAGTGCCGGGAGTTCTCCTGCAGCATCCGCATCCAACGTATCCAGCACTGTCAGGGATTGGTCGATTTGAGTTTTCGATTCCGCAAAAACCGCGTTAGCAAATAGCAACGAAGTCGCTATGCCGAGTGCGATAGCCGCCGGACTACGCCATTTAATCATTAATTTCATATTTTCGTTACCGACCTTAGGGTACAACGTGAATTTATTTTTTAATCTCATCGCGATGCCACCATCAGGCTAAAGTTGGAAGAACATGAGTCTCTCTCCCACAGTCGTTTCGAGGGAGTATAGGAAAAAGATCTGATTTGTCAGTTCTATCACTGCTATTGAAATTTCTCTGCACAAAACACTTGCATAAACCACTGTCTTCAACTAACGGCGCTGTTATCGTGCTTATATATAACTTGTATCTCTGCCACCGAACCACTAGCGACAGCTAATAACAGCCTACCGGGCAACAACGCGTAACTCGACGCGACTGTTTAGCTCACGATCCTTCGCTGTCAAGTTTTGTGCCACCGGCAAACTGCTGCCATAGCCATGCGGTGTAATTCGCACGGCTTCTATCCCGCGAGCAACGAGGTAATTCTTGACTGCTTGCGCTTGCATTAACGATAGGGTCTGATTTTCATCCCGGGTACCTTGATCATCGGTGTGGGCCATGATCGCAATCTTTGCGGAACGGAATCGTTCCAATTGATTGGCGATAGCGTTCAGCGACTTGTCTGATGACGCAGTGAGTTCGGCGGTGCGGCCGTTAAACTCAACACCGTCAAGCACACCGTTCAGGCGTGTGCCTGGCATCGCGATCTGAGGTGGCAGTGTGACTGTCTGGTTTTCTTTTGCAGCAAGCAGATCCGGCTCTTCTTCAATAATGGCAGCTTCAACTTCAGCTTTGCTGCTTACCCGGGTATTTGTTACAGTTTTTGTTGTTTCAACTGCTTTGCTAGCCGATTTTGACTGTTTCGGAAGAGCTGACTGGCTGTTGAGCAAGTAAACCTCTGCTGCCGGTGGTACCACAGTCAGATGCCTGGGTACGATTTCTCGGTCCGGCAATGACCGCAGCTCAATGCGACGGTTGGACAAACGACCTATTTCGGTTTCATTGTCAGCACGAGGGCGGGTTTCACCCAATCCAGCAGCTACCATTTGTTCTGCTGGCACGCCCTGGCGCTTTAAATAGTTTGTGACAAAGCGTGCCCGCGTTTCGGAAACAGATTTGTTTATTGATTCCGGACCTTTGTCATCTGTATGTGCCTGGACTTCGACACGGACTTCAGGGAATGCCAATAACCTGACAGCTAACCTGTCAAGAATTTGCTTACTGGTTTCGTCAATGCTTGCAGAACCGTTTTTGAAGGTCACGCCCTCAACGACACCATCAAACAAACCACACCCTTTTGCATTAACCGACGTGCCCGGTGCCGTGTTGAAGCAATCATCCGAGTCGTTACCGACGCCGTCGCCGTCCAGATCGTGCACGGTCGCTACAACCACTTTACTTTTATAGTGTGCAGTTGCAGATTTTGGTAACCGCGGAGTAACATTAGCTGCGTGACTTGGATGGGCGTCCTGTTGGAAAACACCGGGCAGACCTGCCTGTAATTTTGGTTTGTTTGCCACCGGCTGTGTAAACCCGCCACTGCCCGTGTAGACGGGAGCTTCTGATGTAGAAGGTTTTGCAGCTCCCAGTTTCGGTGCCAGCGAAGTGTTTCTGCCAAAACGGAAGACCGCACCGATGCCAGTAAATACTGCCTCATCATGGAACCGGGTAGTCTCAAGTCGCAAACCAAGACCGTTGCGAAAGCCGTACTCAAGGCCTAACCCCAGAACCACACCGGATAGATCACGCCCGTCAAGTACCCGCACATTCGACGCTGCGCTTGAGAAACCTAAACCCACTCGAGCAAAGGTACTCCAACTTTGGCGACTGGAACGGTTCGCACTCGGTGCTGCATAAATCAAGCTACTTGCGGCAAACGAGGTGTATTCAACTTCAGCGGTTGCTTCAAGTTCTGCACTACCAAGCACCGAACTATCGAATTCAAAGCTAACAAGATTATGGAGATCGTAGCCACCAGTGATTTGCGTTGCAGACGCACTGCCGTTTTGAACACTGAAACCGGTTGCGCTTAAATCCGGATCAAAAGCAGCATTCCCCAGTGTCGCTCCTGCGTACCAGCGTTTGCGAAAAGAATCACGGTTCTCTGGTATAGATACAAGATTGCCCACACTTCCCGCCAATTGGGAACGCTGGCTAGCACAAGACGTCAGCAGTAACAGTGTTACGGCCATAGTCAGCAACGACAGTGTACGAAAGCGCAATAGGCTACTCATTTGGAATCGGTATCATCGGCACGTCACTGTCTGTCAGCTGTACAATCACCCAACGGTTCAGCAACGCGCTTTCGGCCTCTAAAATATTTCACGAGACACACGGCACCTAAGTGCACGTCGGTCTGTATTCAGGAAAAGAACTTGGAAATTTCATGCCAGAGAAGGCAATCGGAAGCACAGGCGTGTAATTTACAGCCGTTGACTGGCGCGGTTAAACAACTGCAAACATGCGCATAAGCCAAACAAAGAGAGTTTTAATGCCGGTTTCGTGCCGGTTTGGTGTCGGTTTTCAGTGCTAAATCTTTCCGCTTAAAAAAACCAGTAACTGTTGGTTCAGTCACTGTTATCCCAATCAATAGCGCCCGACAAGATTCAGGAACCATCCACGAGCATCGAAGCTGTCATCACCAAGATCGTCATCAAAGTCGGTAAAGTTGTAACCGATCGATAAGTTCAGATGGTCACCCACCGTTCGACCGAGCGAGAATAGCGCCCCCTGACGAACACCTTCGGTTGTTTCCGATGATAGCCAGCGGTAACTTCCCAAAAGATCAAGCCCATAGGGGACTCGATATCGTAGGCGTAGTCCAAAGAGCGAGGCATCGTTACCAAACCAGAGTCCGTCTCCACGCTGCAAACGCTGCTCACCTTCACGATGAGCTGCTTTCGCCCCCAGATTCCAATGTGCGTTTAGCTCATAAATACCTTCTACACTACCTATGATAGATCGCGTATCCGTCTCCGTGCTCTGCGACAATGGTGGCAAATCGAATAGATAGGTCAATCGACCAAGCATATTGAAACGATCGTTGCTGACCGGTCGGTAGGCAAACCCGAGTCCCGCTTCTATAAATCGCGCATCTTCAAAATCACCTAACTGATCCTGCGTTACAGACGCATCCAGAATACCTTGCCAGCGCAGCGCATCATTGCGCTGATATTCAAAACGATTGGTGGTCACGATCTGATCAATATCTTCATTGCTACCGCGATCGCGTCGATATTCCAATCTGCTACCAGCTCTCAAATTGTCGGTACGACCGTCTATGCCAATTGATATGGCATCGCGATCAGTGACATCCCCGTCGGCATCCTCGAAGCTTCCAATTTGAATTGAAAGGTTTGCACTCAGGTAGCGATTGAACTGACGGTCGACGCCCAACGTATGGGACGCGCCCTGGCGGTTATCCTCATGGGTAAACTGATGCTCTGTAAACACCTTGAGTCGTTTTGTGAGTTGTTTTCGCTGCCCCAATGTTGCGATCTGTCGGGTGACGTTGCGGTTGGATATTTCATGTGACAAATTACTGTATACACTGTATGTGTCGCTAACTAGCCATTCCGCACCGGCAAGCACCGCATCGCCGCGATCGCCAGTGGATACCTCACCTGACAGGAGTAATCGATTTGATAGTGTGTACTCTGCACCCAGACGGAACTGATCGTTACTTTCGTAGTTGCCGGATTCACGCAACGTTGATTGTGCAGCTGCATAGACAGTCCACAAGTCAGACAAGTCATACGTGACCTGTCCACCGGCAAGCGTTGCACCACCTTCGACATTCTGGGCAAGATTTTCTTCGCGAATTTCACGTAACTCAGCACCCATCTGCAATCTATTGGTCAGTCTGTAGTCAGCTTGTAAACTCGCTGCAGTTTCCCTTGAAACTTCATCCCGCTCCAGGACTGTTGCTCGCCCCTGCAAAACTGCTCGCTCATTCAGATCAGCAATAAACTCTGCACCCGCCTCGATCGTATCTTCTCCGGAATCAAGACTAGCTACAGAGAAGCCACCATCGCGATAGCGATACCAGGTACCAACGGTCAGATCACGCGAGCCTGGCGAGGCCTTACGTCCCCGCCTGATTTCATTTAATGAAACGCGGCCTTCAATGCTAAATGCATCGCCACTGGTTGTTCCCTGATTGCTGTTAAACGCGGTGAACGATATACCACCATCGTCAGACAAAAAACTTCCAGCTGTCTGACTCGCTTCACTGCGGGCGATCTCCGCACGCAGGTAAGTGTTTCCAGACTTCTTCCAGGTTAAATCAACGCCTTGTATATTGTAGTCATCAGCATCACGTGTCTCGTGCGCAACCGTTGCACCGATCGCAACGTGATCCCCCAGCCAGCGCCGCGCACGCAAACCGGCAGTAACATTGTCAGATTCGAAATCGTCCGGAAGGTATTCATAGTCAACCACCAGAAAGGTTTCATTGCCATCAATCGGCTCATCCCGAATGATTGACGGGCCTGACTGGCCTGAAACCGTGACTAGCGGACGCGTCAGGATTATACGACCCTGAAATTCGTCAATATCGTAGTCACGACCGGCAACCAGTGGAATACGTTCTACGACGCGTTCTGCACCGCGTTGCCTCACCTCAACCCAGACTTTCTCAGAACCAATTACGATATCCTGATCGCGCAGATAGTAAAGACTGCCGCCTGTGCCGAGAAATTCGTTGTGCCTGAAAGCCGTTTGCGCTTCCGATGCAAACACTGAGAGTTCCGTTTTGGTATCACCTTGAGCGGTATTTTTAGGACTGCGATATTGCAGTTGTGCACCATACAAACTGCGATTAAACGCAGCTAACTCTGTACCGCTGAACGCGGTATTGAAATTACCCCATAGCGCACGTGAGCGATCCCACTCAACGCGCACGTAAAACTTACCCTGGCTATCTGTGTCGTCGTATAAATTCGAGTCGTCCCCGTAAACCGGATAGTACTGATCAGGGTCAAGTCGTCTGAATATACTGCGCGGATCCTTCTGATTGAAATTATCAAACAACTCGGATACGTCTTCAGTACCCGTATCCATTTGAGCAGTGACAAGGTATTTACCCTTAACTTTTCCTTTCAGATAGAACGCAACTCGCCCATCGACAAAAATATCACCGTCGTAGCGGTCCTGATCAACTTCCAGAGGCTCCAGACTACCGGATACATCGTTTTCACCGAGCGTCAAATCAGCCAAACCAACCATAAAAAAGTAATTGGTGTCGACGCGAGTGGAAAGCTGCTGATCAAATCCGGCTATACCTTCAGCATCACCTTTGGCTGCGACACTGAACTCGTGCGTACCGGAAGGCAACAAATATTCGATCAGAAATTCACCATCATCATTAACCTGGACTTGTTCACCATTTATCTGTACGCGATTTTCGTAACCGCTTCTTATACCGAGATCCTGACCATGCACGCGTACGCGGGCTCCATCAATCAATACACCCTGCACAGCTAACGGTTCATAGCCCAGGTTGCCTGTCTCATTATTGATATCTTCAAATCCATCATCGATTGAATCAATCGACTGCAACGATATTTCATCATCAATATCGTTAGAATTAGAACTATCGATGCTTCTGGCAGCATCAACTACGCGTATAGTGCGCGTATGCGTTTGGTCGTAATTACCGGCTTTGTCATAAACTCGCAGCGCATATTCAAACGTCTCTCCGTGCACCAGAGCGTTTAACAGAAGTCTCTCACCCTCGGAATAATCATTCGGTCCCTTGGAGCCGGGATCCCAGGCTGCTGTTGCTGTGACACCATTAATATCAACCGGCATAGCGAGTAACGGTTTCTGACTGTAAGAGTCTCCATCTCTGAACAACAACACCTCTGCGCTATCGATAAAATACGGATAGTTTGTTTCAACCTGAAATTCCAATGGCGTAACAGGCTGCTGATCTTCCACCGTTAAAGTTGCTGATGTCTGAACTCGGAGTAATCGCTCTAATGCTGCAGGATCACGCGTAATCCAAACACTACCTCCACCCGGAACCACAGCGCTGCTTTCGACAGCAAGCTGCTCAGGTGGTTTACGCAATAAACGCACATCAACCCGCCGGTTCTGCTGTCGACCCTCAGTGGTGGCATTGTCACCGGTGGGCGTAGCTTCTCCACGCTTTATTATCTTCAGCTTGTAAGCAGCACTGTCGCCGGTCACAGTGTCATCTGTGTCGGAGGCTGCAAACGCGGGGCTTGTGGTCACCATAGAACCGCTAAAGACCAAAATGCTCAGCGCAACACCTTGCATCACTGCAAAACTCTGCCGCTGCAAATACTTTTGTTGCATCTTCATCGGGTTGACTCCTCCAGTCCCTGAGGATCAACTTCAACACTGACTTGTTGCATCAGGTCGTCGCCTAGTGCTGCACGAATTTTCTCGCGAATTGTCTGAGCACGGCGCTCTGCAAGTTCAAGATTGTAAGCAGCCGAGGCGCGCGAATCGGTGAACGCTTCAATCACGATCGTACCGCCACCGTATTCACGTAATTTGGCGATAATATCTTCAACTATGCCTGCTTGATCAGTGCGAACATTGGCTTTGTCAGTATCGAAAAATACTGAACCCAGATTCACTTCAACACTAAATCCTTCAACAGGTGCTGGTTCGGTTGCGCGATGACAACTTGCCAGTCCACGTGCATATTGATCGGTTCGACCATGATCAACCTGCACACCGAAGTTCATACGGTTTAAACCCGTATTGACAATTCGCAACACATAAGGATTTTCAGTGGTGAATCGCGCACCATCCGGCAACGATGACGGATCAACTTTCAAGATGAAGTTGCGTCCCAGACCACCGCGTCCGGCATCAACATCCGGTATATTGAAACGACCGTGCGCATCAGTTTCAATAATTAATCCGGTTACAGTCGCAAGTCTGACTCCGGGTAAACCACGCTCACTGATGCCGTGGTTACTGACTGAAATTTCCAATACAGGAATTTCGCCCTGTGTGTTATCCAGAAATCCCTGTTTGTTGGTAAACCAGCTGTTAGTTCGATGTGTGCAAACGCGTAGATCCTGAGCATTGGTACCGCGCGCTTTTGCACCCACATGAGCTTCGGTAATTGTGCCGCTTTCGTCGACCGATATGCGTGTTCCTTCTGCAGTTTCAATACGGAAGTGATTGGCTTGCGTTACCGGCATTCTGATCGTCACATTCTCGCGTGACGGATCATCATTGATAGAACGACGTCCATCCAGATCAGGCAGCGGTAGACTGTTCCAACCGTAATAGTCGCTCTTCAGCACAATCGAAGTTGCGTCAGCTGAATCCTGCAAACCATCAGCATCGTGATCGTTAAATACTTTTCCGATCAACGTAGCCTGATCAAGAACCGGATCTGCAACAATCAGTACAGTGGCTGTAACTTCATTGCTGGCAACGCCTGCCGGACCTTCTGCAACAGCGCGATTGACATGTGCACCTTCAACAACACCAACACCAATACGTGACAGGTAGGTGATACGCAACGTCTCATCCGGCTCAAGCGTCAATGTGTCGAATTGATAAGCATCACCACCTTGAGCGGCCGGCGACAGACCAAGTGCGGTAATCTCATCGTCGGCAGTATCCAACTCCGCATCAGGGCCGGTACGTTGCAGTTGTACAGACTGTGGCTCGATAGTGAACCCGGGTGCTGGATCATCAGTGATTAGAATGTTGTGCGCCGAAATGTCTCTGAGGTTTTCCGCGATCAGCGTGTACCGGACAATACCGCCAGCGGATGCTTCGCGCTGATCAACACTTTTGCTTAATAGAATTTCCGGTGTGTTATCGCGCGCATCCAAAGGCAAGTGATTAAAAATTACATTGGTATCACCGGACTGCAGTTCGAACTCTACAAAGTAACGCGTATCCTGCTGGCCAACCGGTGCTGTTGGTTGCGCTTGAACTTCACAGGCATCAGTGCCGGGCAAACTATCAACCGTACAGCCATTCTCAGTCGGCGCAGAGTCAAAAACAGAGGACACCGCACAACCGAGTAGGGGGCCACCACAACTGGCAGCACCTTCTTCACGAATTATTGACGAATACGTCGGGAAATAATCATCCGGAACCGCAGCCAGATCAATGGAGTAGACTTCACTCAGTGGACAGCTGGGATGCGCACCCGGGAATACATCAAATGCATAGAGACCATCAGCAGTCGTCACCTGGCCCTGCTGATTCTGATTCAAGCAGCTCTGATCAACGGCCACACCAGTCGAATTAAGCAAATTCAGCGTGACACCTTCCACCGGTAGTCGTGTCAGGCTGTCGTACACCACACCGCTGGGATCAACAGGTAGTGGTAAATTTAGGGTCTGTCCGGCGAGCAAGGGTGAACCTGTGCTCTGGCTATCCATAAACACATCGTTTTCGTTGTAGAACTCAACCGTGTATACACCCGGTATCAAACCGTTAATCAGATAATCACCGTTTGCATCCGTCGTAGTGCTCGCGACAACAACACCCGCATCGTTGACAACACGCAATATCCAGCCGGGCTTACGTTCTTCATCCACACCGATCAACCCGTCACGATCTGCATCCAGCCACACAGTACCAGCAAGTGTTGCCGGTTCTTCATAAGTTACGGTTAGCGTCGCAACGTTGGATACCAGTCCGGTTGTATCACTGACGGTATATTGCACAGGATCAGGATCACCCAGAAATCCCGTTTCCGGTGTAAATGTCACATCACCGGATTGCGGATCAACCACCCAGACACCTTGCCCTGCTACCGTTAATGTACTCAGCGGATCACCGGTTGCCGGATCAAGCAACATAACGGTGCTTACATCAATGTTGTTTTCCGGGTCTGAGTCATTGACAAGCGTGGCCAATGTGACCGGCTGACCCAGGGGTTGATCAAGTCGCTCGTCGTCAACAGCAACTGGTGCAGTCTGCGGATAGTCCACAGTCACAGTCGCAACATTCGATACAAGGCCGGTACCGTCACTAACTGTATAAGTGACAGGTGTGGGGTCCAGCAGAAAACCTGCTGCGGGTGTGAAAGTAATATCACCACTCGCATTATCGACTACCCAGACACCTTCGCCCGGTACAGTCAGTGTGTCCGCGTCACCATCATCATCTGAATCGATAGCATCAGCATGAGTGAGCGTAACGGTGCTAACGACAATGTCGTTTTCCGGATCTGAATCAACACCATTACCGTTATCGGCCAGTACATTCAGCGTTGTCGGGTTGCCAGGCACAGCTGGTGACGGATTCGACTTGAAATCATCCTTAGCCGTTGGCGCTGTCTGCGGGTAGTCAATCGTCAATAACGCCTGATTTGAAACCAAACCGGTTGCATCACTAACGGTATACGGAAGTGGCGTGGGATCTCCACTAAACTGCGGAAGTGGTGTAAACACCACTGCGCCAGTGGTGTTAACGACAATCCACGAACCTTCACCGGGCACCGTGACTGTATCGAAATCACCATCACCATCCGTGTCAAGCGCGGCAGGATGAATCAACGACACAGTTGTCGGATCAAGATCGTTGTTGGGATCGCTGTCGTTACCCGCACCGGCGAGCGAAACAGGCACAGCGCTAACCGGCGATATAAATGAATCATCAGTTGCAACCGGTGGCAGTTGATCCATGAAGATGGAGACCACATCACTTGGGTCCATCACCGGTGAACCGTCCGGTGTTTGCGCATTGACAAATGCCTGATTGTTGACCTGTGTAAAGGCAACATCGCCGGCGGTAACCGTATGCTGTGCACTGCACTCAAATGAGCTGCCTGGCAGGAACGGTGACGGGATACCTGGTGCACAGTTGATAGAACCGGCATCAGCGTTCGGATCATTGATCACTACGGCGGACAACGCAACATTACCCGTGTTGCTGATGGTCAGTGTATATTCCAGTACATCGCCAGCGGCTGTGTAACTTTGAGTATTACCCGCCTTGACAATCATGATGCCGGGCGACTGATTTACAACAGTTTCAGCCGTATCAGTTGCCGAACCTGCTTCATCCGTACTAGCACTAACCGTGTTAACAAGGTTGGCCCCGGCATCTACATCAGATTGCGTCGCGTTATAGGTCGCAGTCCATGTCCAGGTTTCACCGACATCGATTCGCCCCGTGACACCCGTATCTGTTAGCGGCCCTACAACAGTGGCGACTGAACCATCCGGCGCAGTGTCGTCGATAACAATATTTCCAAGCGATACATTACCGGTATTCTCGACGGTTATCGTGTAGTTCAATACACTCGGTGTTGTGATCACAGCCTGGTCAACCACCTTCGTCAACTCAAACGCGGGCAGTCTGTTTATTGTTGTCACTGCAGAATCAGTCGCAGTCGAACCACTAAGCTCATCTGCAGTTGCAACAACGGTATTGGTCAAGGTTGCACCATTATCAACTTCGGCCTGTGAGACAGCATAAGTACCGTTGTAAATCCATGTCTCACCTACATCCAGTGCTCCAGCCACTCCCGCATCAGCCAATGGTCCTGTCAGGGTTGCTGCACTGCCGTCAGGCAAGCTGTCATTCAATGAAACATTGTTTAAAGTGACGTTACCGTTATTGGTCACTTCGATCGTGTAGCTCAGTGTTTGAGGCGCATTGACCGATGCGATATCAACTGTTTTGACAATCGACATCGACGGATCTGTGGCCACAGTGGTCGTCGCCTCTGCTGACTGAGAGTCTGTCAACTGATCAACCGAGACTTCAACCTGGTTAGTCAGATCAACTGCTGCATCGATGTCATCTTGTGACGCTGCGTAACTGGTTGTGTACTGCCAGGTCTCACCAACATCGACTACACCCGTCACCCCGGTGTCGCCCGTCGGACCTACAAGCGTGGCATTCGCGCCATCAGGCAATGTATCAATCAAATTGATGCCGGTGAGCGAGACGTTGCCGGTGTTCTCCAGCGTGATGATGTAACCGAGTGGTCCCGGTGTTGTAATCGATGCAAAATCAACAGTTTTATCTACCGTGAACGCTGGTGACTGACTAACCGTTGTTTCTGCTGATGCAGTTTTCGGATCAGTACCGGTTTCGGTTGTAGTCGCTGATACCGTATTGATCAGAACGTTACCGGCATCGATATCCGCCTGGCTTGCTGCGTATGTCAGGTTGTACGTCCAGGTCTCACCGACATCGAGTACGCCAGTGACTCCTGCATCACCGGCTGGTGAGCCGACTGTGCCGTTAGAACCATCCGGCAAGGTATCGGTCAACGCAATGTTTGTCAGACTGACATTACCGGTATTTGCAACTGTAATAACGTATCCGAGTGTTGACGGTTGACCAATAGCGGCCTGATCAACAACTTTAGTTATTTCAAAATCAGCAACTGCGTTGACATCTGTCTGTGCTGTCGCCGTCTGCACCAATGTATCTGTTTCCGTTGTCGTAACAGACACGGTATTGAGCAATAGATTACCGGCATCAATGTCTGCTTGCGTCGCCGGATAGATAGTGGTGAAAACCCAGGATTCGCCCACATCCAACGCACCTGTCGTTCCAGTATCTGTCAGCGGCCCTGTCAACACAGCATTCGAGCCGTCGGGTAGTACATCGGTTACCGCAAGACCGGTTAACGTAAGATTACCGGTGTTGGTAACAGTGATTTCATAGTTCAATGTTGTCGGAGCATTTATCGCCGCCGTATCCACAACCTTGGCAACAGTAAAGGCCGGCGCCTGTACAATCGGTACATCTGCGGAATCGCTGGCAGGGGGTAGCTCGTCTGTGGTAACAGTTACCGTGTTATCTATGTCTGCATCACCACCACCATTACTATCCAGATCAGCTTGCGTGATAGCGTAGGTAGCTGTGTAGACCCAGACCTCCTGTCCATCGAGCACACCATCACTATCAATATCACCACTTACCAGTGAGA
The DNA here is from genome assembly GCA_937951345.1 of uncultured Granulosicoccaceae bacterium. GTDB lineage: Bacteria > Pseudomonadota > Gammaproteobacteria > Granulosicoccales > Granulosicoccaceae > CALFCE01. Next base: position 18,930 of record CALFCF010000072.1, on the reverse strand, counting down.
TATCAGCAGCACTGATAATGGAGTCAGCCAGAACTACATTGTTAAGCCCAAGTAATCCGGGGTTAGCAACTTCTATGGTGTAAGTTATCGTGTCACCGGCAAGCGTCGGTGATGACAATGCGCTGCCATCAGCAGTTTTGTTTACCGTAATTCCTTTTGGCAGAACAACAACCGAATCACTGTTGTTAGCCAGACCCGGTTCAAACTGGTCAGGAGAGGAAGCCGTGGTTGCTGTGTTGGTGAAATCTGAACCTGTAAGCGCAGCAGCTGACAACGGCAATGACGCAATCAACCAGCCCAGCGCACAAGCGCCCACTTTGCTGCTGCCAAAGCAGCTGCAAAGCATGGCCCTTACCCATCGGGCTGATCCGCATACACGGTTGTTTGTCGCTAGTGCCAACTTCATGTCAATCCGCGCTTCAGATTGCTCCGTCAACCTACGGTACGTTTACTAAAGCATCGAAAGTAAGTACCACCGGGACACCTACTGCGACAGAATTCAACGTCCAGTCGAGACCGCCACCTGCGGGGTCCGCATCGTTACTGCTGTCACCACCAGAAATAGATCCGGCTACATAAGTGAAACCTGCAGGAACCACATCGTTTACACTTACAGCTGTCGCCACATCCGGACCGTTGTTTACTACTGTCAGGGTAAACGTGATTGTCTGACCGATATTGGGTGTTGGGTCATCTACAGTTTTTGCGATACTCAGATCGATACCCAGATCGTTGTTGGTAATCGAACAGGTCACATCAGCACCTTGTGTGAGCTGAATGGTTTCGCCAGTTGCGAGACCTGCAGCCGGCAGACCGGCTGTGAAGCCAGTGGCATCCACACACTCCCATGTACCTTCAGCATATGGTGTCAGATCAAGCTCACTGATCACGATATCCGTATTCGCCTGTACCGGGCTTGCCACACCACTGGCGACCTCAATTCCATCGATGGAAATATCAAAGTCATCGATAATTGCTGTACCGCCATTGTCGTTAACAACAGTCTTGACCAGCGTCAATTGCGGTGCGATATCATCATTCGATATGGAACAGGTCACATCCGATCCCTGCTTCAGCTGGAATGTCTCACCGGTGGCAACACCTGCTGTCGGCAGACCGGTAGTTAAACCATTCGCGTCCACACACGCCCACGTGCCGGCGGTATAACCGTCCAGGTCCAGCTCACTGATTACGATATCCGTGTTCGCCGATACCGCAGTCGCGGTGTTGTTAGCAACTTCAACACTATCAATCGAGATATCAAAATCATCGACTAACAAATCACCACCGTTATCGTTAACAACCGTCTTCGCTAATGTCAGTTGCGGCGCGATATCATCATTCGATATCGAACAGGTCACATCCGCACCCTGCTTGAGCTGGAATGTCTCACCGGTGGCAACACCTGCTGTCGGCAGACCGGTGGTCAATCCACTCGAATCCACACACGCCCAGGTACCTTCGGTGTAACCATCCAGATCAAGCTCACTGATTACGATATCCGTGTTCGCTGATACGGCAGTCGCTGTATTGTTGGCAACTTCAACACTGTCGATGGAGATGTCGAAATCATCGACCAACAAATCACCACCGTTATCGTTAACAACCGTTTTCGCTAGCGTCAGTTGCGGTGCGATATCATCATTCGATATCGAACAGGTCACATCCGATCCCTGCTTCAGCTGGAATGTCTCACCTGTTGCAGCACCTGCTGTCGGCAGACCAGTGGTCAATCCACTCGCATCCACACACGCCCAGGTACCTTCGGTGTAGCCATCCAGATCCAGCTCACTGATCACGATATCCGTGTTCGCTGATACTGCAGTCACCATATTGTTGATGACTTCAAGTCCATCGATTGCTATATCGAAATCATCGACTATCAAGTCACCACCATTGTCATTAACAACCGTTTTTGACAACGTCAATCTCGGTGCGATGTCATCGTTCGATATGGAACAGGTCACATCCGATCCCTGCTTCAGCTGGAATGTCTCACCCGTGGCAGCTCCTGCAGTCGGAAGACCAGTGGTCAAGCCACTCGCATCCACACACGCCCAGGTACCTTCGGTGTAGCCATCCAGATCCAGTTCGCTGATTAAAATATCTGTGTTGGCAGTTACAGCAGTCGCTGTGTTGTTGGCAACTTCAACACCATCGATAGATATATCGAAATCATCGACAAGCAAATCTCCACCGTTGTCATTAACAACTGTTTTCGTTAATGTCAGTTGCGGCGCGATATCATCGTTGGAAATCGAACAGGTTACGTTCGCGCCTTCAACCAGCGTCACATCAACCCCTGTTGCTGCACCTGCAGTTGGCAGACCCGTTGTTAATCCGGTAGAGTCAACACACGCCCATGTGCCTTCTGTGTAACCATCCAGATCCAGCTCACTGATCGTGATAGGCTGATTCGATGCTACTGGTGTAGGTGCGCTGTTAACGACTTCTGTTCCATCAATTGAGATATCAAAATCCTCAACCAACAGATCACCACCGTTGTCGTTGATCACTGTTTTGGTCAGAGTCAGCAGAGGCGCTAAATCATCGTTAGTTATCGAACAGGTCACATCCGATCCCTGCTTCAGCTGGAATGTCTCACCCGTGGCAGCACCCGCTGTCGGCAGACCGGTAGTCAAACCATTCACGTCAACACACGCCCAGGTGCCTTCGGTGTAACCGTCCAGATCAAGTTCGCTGATTAAAATATCAGTGTTGGCAGTGACTGCGGTGGCTGTGTTATTGGCAACTTCAACACCATCAATTGAAATATCAAAATCATCAAGTACTGCGTTACCACCGTTGTCGTTAACAACGGTCTTCGCTAATGTCAGTTGCGGTGCGATATCATCATTCGATATGGAACAGGTCACATCCGATCCCTGCTTCAGCTGGAATGTCTCACCGGTAGCTGCACCGGCTGTTGGCAAACCGGCTGTCAAACCATTCGCATCAACACACGCCCAGGTACCTTCGGTATAACCATCAAGGTCTAGCTCACTGATGACAATATCTGTGTTCGCCGATACGGCAGTCGCTGTATTGTTGGCAACTTCAACACTGTTGATGGAAATGTCGAAGTCATCGACCAACAAATCACCACCGTTGTCATTAACAACCGTTTTCACTAATGTCAGTTGCGGTGCGATATCATCATTCGATATCGAACAGGTCACATCCGATCCCTGCTTCAATTGGAATGTCTCACCTGTTGCAGCACCTGCTGTCGGCAGACCGGTGGTCAATCCATTCGCATCCACACACGCCCAGGTACCTTCGGTGTAGCCATCCAGATCCAGCTCACTGATTACAACATCGATGTTGGCAGTTACTGCAGTCGCGGTATTATTCGCAACTTCAACACCGTCGATTGATATATCAAAATCATCGACCAACAAATCACCACCGTTGTCGTTAACAACCGTCTTTGCTAACGTCAGCTGCGGGGCAATGTCGTCGTTGGTAATCGTACAAACCGTTTGCTCACCGAAGGCCAGTGTCACTTCACCCGAATCAAACGCACTATTTCCTACAGTACCAGTTGAGCATGACCAGGAACCTTCTGTGTAGCCAGGCAAATCAGCTTCCACAAGGGTGTAAGTACCCGGTGGCACATAGATTGTGTCGCTGGTGTAGGTGGTTGTGGTACCGGTCACCGCGCCTGCTCCAAAAGATGGCACTCCAGCACTGGTTGCAAGGGAAAAATCGCTTAAGACAAGATCACCACCATCGTCATTAACTATCTCTTTGACTATGATGATTTCAGCATTAGGGACTATTTGTACCTGATCGTCGTTATTATCAAAATTTGTTTCAAACTGATCGGACGATGCAGTAACCGTTGAAATATTCAGGTAGTCAGACAGCGTCAAGGGATAAGCTGTCAGTGGTATCGCTGCCAGCAATAGAGCAAGAGAACGGGAAGCTCTCGCACTCAAGCATCCTTGCTTTGTAGTTTTCGAGGTCTTGATACCCATGCCATTATTCCGTGAAAAACATTTCATAGTTTGACTCTCAATTCCACCTTAAGGCGCCAACACTGTCGCTTGAAAAGTGAGTAACTCGGTACTGCCAGGTGAAAGACTTGCCACTGACCACTGCAACCCTGAACCACTTGGGTTGGAGTCATTTGAACTCGTACCACCGGAAATCGATGAAGCAATATAAGAAAAACCAGCAGGCAGTGGATCAGTTATCGTAAGGTTTGTTGCGGTATCAGGACCGCTATTGGTGACTGAAAGCGTAAACGTGAGCGTGTCGCCGATGTTGGGAGCATTATTGCTAACCATTTTGACAATTTGCAGATCGACTCCCTGATCTTCATTGACAAAAACACAGGTGACTGTCTCGCCTGCGAGCAGATTCAGACCATCGAGACCATCACTATCGTCGCCATCACAATTTATCGAGGCCAGCGAATATCCCGCCAAATTGTTTTCTGTCAGTGTGTAGTTTCCTTGAGGAACAACTATGGATGTTACAGAGGCGCTTCCGGACACACCGCTAGCAGTAACGCCGGCACCATCGTCAAACGATAACGTAAAATCTGTATCAACAGCGCTACCGCCATTGTCATTAACGATCTGCTTGGTAAGCGTTAAAACTGCTGTCGGATCATCATCATTAGTAATAGTGCAGACTACATTGTCACCGCTGGCCAACGAGATAGTATCGCCGCCATCAACACTCGTACCAACGCATGACCAGTCGGATGCGCTGTAACCAGCCTGATTGACTTCACTAAGCACGTAGACACCTGGGTGCACCGGCTGTTTGGTTATTTCGTCATCGCCGTGAACGCCAGTCGCAGTGTCAACACCAGTTGCTGTCAATTGAAAGTCTGTAGTAGTTAGCGTTCCGTTGTGATCGTTGACTACCTGTTTCTCAAGAGTTATCTCTGCAGCTGCAAAAGCCCAATAGTAGACGGGTTCATTGGTGTGATTGCGAGTCGTATCATCGACAAACACTTCCTCATCAACCTGTAAAAACATTGCGCCGTTCGGCAATGGGTCTGTGCCATACAACACGGCCCATGAGCCATTAACACCATCTACAGCAGCCTGCGTTAGAACAGCTATTGTGTGATCTGCAGACAATCCGTAACTGTCATTGTTGCCGTTACCGGCGATAGCGTCAGCACCAAGAGCCAGCTCAAAGAAAACGTTGTTAACGGTGCCACTGCCCGCTTCGGCAACGATGTAACCGATAGTCTCATCAGCGCGTGACGACGGGATCTGGCCAATATGCTTTCCGACACAGATACCATCCGCCTGTCCGCTTTGGAACGGATGATCCTGCCGTCTATCGCAATCAGTAACGTGAACAACGCTGGCTCGGTTATCGTTAAACGACATCACTTGACCCAGGACCACCGGATCAGTGTAAGAATGAACAATGCTGGCAGAGACATCCTCCATTAAGGCAACATCCCAGTCACCATCTGTTGCAAACTGGCCATTGGTCTGATCAGAAACAACTTTGTGTGCTTCGATATCGCGTCCATCAGGCAATGTGTGTGCGCCCTCATCGACAATAAGGCAATGCACATCGTTGGCAGTCGCTGCCGAGTCTTCCCATCCCTGAATACGCAAGTCAAAACTTGTCGCTGTAATGTTTCGAATCCGGGTTACTGCAGGTGGGTGCGCTGCAGAGAATGCAGTAAGGTTGTACGTACACACAACAATCGCATCGCCGTAACTATTATCAAGACTCACTGTCTGCCAGGTGGTTGAAACATTTTTGACGAGTTGGACTTCCATGTAGCTTGTTATTTCGATGGCTATCGCAGGAACCGACAAAACCATCAGCAATGTCACCCAGGCACAACGCAACCATCGACACCGCTTGACAGCGGTGCGCGATTGCAATGAACCGAGATGACACGGTTTTATGTAACTGTATGTGCTCAACGTATTAGTTTTTTCAATGCCCGATTTTGCAACGCAAAACCGCTCAAAATCCGGACAGCATCAATCAATCGCAACAACCGCAAACTCGACAGGCGGTTTTTTGCGTACTTCCTGTACATACCTTGTCGACTAATTCTCAGACGTCTTGAGGATTGGCACACAGAGGAAAGAAAATTCTCTTTCCTGCACTAAAGTTTGGTTTTTGAATAGAGCGAATGCGGTGCAGACGGATAATCTACAGACCATGCAGAAAGAAATTTCAAATTTGGAGAGTGAAATATCAGATGAAAGCGTTTGATTTGCGTCAAGCCGATGGAGCAGATGGACCAGATGGACCAGATGGGGACATCGACACAGTTTCGATGTCAGAGAAGGTCATTTATTTCAGCCAAGAGCAGGAACGCAAAATCGCTGAGCATAGTACAGCAACAACGACAGCACGCCTACCGACTACCTCGGCTTGTTCTAACGCGTGATTACCAGTACTTCTGTTCGATTATTTAGTGGTGACCGAGGGTTTGAAACAAGCGGCCTCTGATCACCGAATGCTCTGGCGGCAAGTTGTGTGACCGGCACACCTTGCCCAATCAAAAAGCGACCAATTTCCCTGACACGCGCCCGCGCCAGGGTCATTGCAAACTCCGGGGAGCGCGACCCATCGGTATGCGACTGAATCTCAATACGAGTTGTCGGGTTTCTTCGTAACTCAGAAGCAAGCTGACTTAGTGTCTGTTGCGCTTGTCTGTCGAGTCGCGCAGAAGACTGCGCAAATTCGACACCCGCCAACACACCATTCGACAGCAGTGTTGGCTGCACCGGTATCGGGGCAATTTGTGGCTGCCTCTCAACCGGTGTCTGAACGATAACGGCAGAGTCATTCGTGGTTTGCGTCGGGTTAGTTACCGGTGGCGCATTACTCTGCGGACGGAATACCGGTGGGCGCGTCGGTCGACTCTCTGAACGGGTTTGGCTTTCAGGAATATTTCTGTCCCGGCTGATGCCGGCTGTTTGTCTATCATCCGCTTGTGCACCGGGAGGCACATAGTTTTGATCACGGCCACCAAAGCGATAGACGATACCAAAATGAGCAGCCCGGGCATCAGTGTCATGTAGATTGAATTCCGCTCGAACTCCCAGGTTACTGCTGAACAAATAGTCGATACCGAGCCCTGCAATAATAAAAAAGTTATCTTCCTGTTCTAAAAGAACTGTCGAGTCGTGAATCATACGAGTGACACCACCACGAACAAATGGCAACAACCCTTCGCGGCGATTTACGGCTTGCGTATCGCCTAACGGATAATAAACACCAGAAACGTCAACGAAAGAGTACTCAACAGATTCAGGTGGACTCAATTGAGCAGCACCGAGACGGCCAAGGCGCAATTCTGCCGAAAGGCGCGAGCGTAAATCACGCCCCACTCCGGTGTTGAAACCGCTATCGTTACTATCAACAACAGAGAAAACCGTGCTATCGGATGTATCCGGTTCAAGATTGGAGAACGAACCGCCAACGCTCGCATAAAAGCCGCGATTGCCTCCGTCAGCACCTGCATCAGTTGGACTTTCGATCCAGCCAAACACGCCGCAGCCAGTCAAGGCAGCTGATACGATCAGCACCCATGACAGTATTTTGATACCCGTTGGAATTTGCAGCTTCAGAGCGAAGAACATTGCATGAACAGAAGTGTGAAAGATAACCGGCTGTTGCAAAAACCTCTCCAGCAATATCTTTCTTCCGACGCCGGTCATATCAAGTGCACGACACGTATATATAGTGAGGCTATAAGATAGAGCGAGTGCGTGCACGTGCGCAGCAAGACGGCCGCAATATAACGCAGAGATCAACGCATCACCGTATGGATACAGATCGATCGAATGCAGAGGAATAGAATAGGAAAAAAATCTCACCATCCATGGTGAAGGTGGCTCACTGCCTAAAATACCACTTGGAGGAGGATCGGAAGGGCTATTCGCTCAAAAATCGAAACGCTTTACCCCGTCGATGGCAGAAATATTAGACAGATCAACCTTGCCGGACAAACGAGTTTAATTTACAGTACAGTTAAGAATTTCTTAACTGTACTGACTTACATGTCATCGTTATTACAGGATACTACGTAATAAAAGAAGTAACTGCTGTGCAGCGGTAAGCCGATTGAATTAATTCCAGTGGTTTTTCAATGCGTATTAATGCTCGGCAACTCTTGTCTTGGACGCATCAATGAGAAGATCTCAGGCGGCCATTTACCCCAATCGTCAATACAAATTATGAGTGATAACCTTCCGCTTAACGCCCTTCGTGCGTTCGAAGCCGCTGCCAGGCATAAAAGCTTCAAGGCAGCTGCGGAAGAATTGTTTGTCACGCCAGCGGCAATAAGTCAGCAGATCAAATCGCTGGAGGAAACACTGGATGTCAAACTGTTCCATCGACAAAGTCGTCAAATCACATTGACGCGCGCTGGCACACGCGGGTTGGCTAAGGTGACGGAAGGCTTTAACTGCCTCACTGAAGCCGTGCAGGCGATGAGATCAGAAGATGATGATTCCACGCTAACGGTCTGGAGCTCCCCATCATTTGCCGCCAAGTGGCTCGTGCCACGGCTAGCAGAATTCACACAGGCAAATCCGGGTATTGATCTGGATATATCGGCTGACCGGAGTTTGATTGATAGCGGAGCAACAGACTCTTTGCACATCGAGAAATTCAAACACGGGTTGATCGATGTAGCCATACGCTTCGGTCAGGGTGACTATGCCGAGCTGAAAGTTGATAAGTTGTTTGAAGTATCTGCAATACCCCTGTGTAGCCCGCGCCTGCTGACGGGTGAACACCCGCTGAATACACCTGACGATCTTCGTCACCAGACACTTTTGCATGATGCAACGCCCTATGAAGGCCGCCCGTCCTGGGATAAATGGCTTGAAGCTGCGGGTGTTGAAGGCATAGATGCGGAGCACGGAATCTCGTTCAATTCAGTCAGTATGGCATTAGCTGCCGCAGTGGATGGGCAAGGAGTCGTCTACACACTGGATGCGCTGGCAAACGATGATATCGAAGCGGGACGGTTGGTGGCCCCGTTTGATCTTCGTCTTCCGCTTGATCACGCTTACTACATGATCACACTGGCCAAACACGCTGACAAACCGAAGGTGGCTAGGTTCTGCGAATGGCTACTTGAGCAGGCACATATTTCTTCGGAACACACGAACTGAAACGCAACAGTTCTTCAGAAAAAAAGTGCAGCCAAGGCTTCGCGAGCATTAAATCAGTGACAGACTCGCAAAGCATTACCCCTGATCCGGCAATGTATCAGGCGCGGCTATCGTCTGACGCGCACGATGACGCTGCCACAACCACCCGGCAAGAATAAGAGACACCACTAATAATGCGCCACTGATTAGCAGACGCGAGTTTTCGCCCAGACGAATGCCGTCACCGGCAAGTGCGAATACCAGCATTTGCGGCACGTAACCCACCGCACTGGCACTGAAAAAGCTCACCGGTTTCACTCGAGATACGCCAGCGCACACATTGGTCAACAGGTTCGTGCCGAATGGTTGAAGCCGGATAACAATCACCTTCATAAAAACGTCATGCCTGACAAAACTCTCAAGCATTTGGATAAATTTTTTATATCGACGGGCGATCCATGGCGACAAAAATTGCCTTGCGACATAGTAGGCGAACATACAGCCTAACAACGCAGCAATCAGGGATACTACTACTCCTTGCCATAATCCGAACACATAGCCACACACAAATGCGACCAATTGACGGGGCAAACCAAGGGCTGTGAAAAGCACAGCACCCAGGAACCAAATCAGTAAGACGCCGGACGGTTGCGCAGCTGCTTGTAATGCCAGTTCATCCGGATCAAGCCCAAGCCCGTTGAATAGTTGTTGGGCAAGCAGTAGCAGCGCTATAAGAGGCACTATTGCTATGAAACTCCAGAATATTTTGTATTTGCGCTTTTTCAATGTTCAACTGGAATCAGTTTCTGACGCGCAGGCTAAACCTGTCATCACTATGTTGTCTTTGCAAGGGTATCATCAACGCTATCTCTGTCATGTATAACGCTCACAGAACGTAACTCAGCCAAAAACAGCAGACGCCATAAAGGCACACGACGGGCTCACACTGCAAATCAGTAGCGCCCGCATCAGGATATATAGACATGAAAACTTCAGATCTGTTCGTCAAAGCGCTCGAGAATGAAGGCGTTAAGTATATTTACGGTATTCCTGGTGAGGAAAATCTTGACTTTCTGAACTCGCTCAAGGATTCAACAATTGAGTTAATTCTGACCCGGCACGAACAAGCCGCTGGTTTCATGGCAGCTACCTACGGCCGTCTTACCGGCCAACCCGGTGTTTGCCTGTCAACACTGGGGCCAGGTGCAACGAATTTTGTGACCGCTGCGGCATATGCACAGCTGGGTGCCATGCCGATGATTATGCTCGGTGGTCAGAAACCTATCCGTAAAAGTAAGCAGGGGCGGTTTCAGATTGTTGATGTTGTTGACCTGATGCGTCCGATTACTAAATATTCTACTCAGATTGTTGATGGAAATACCGTACCTAGCAAGGTGCGCGAAGCTTTCCGATTGGCGAAGGCTGAGCGACCGGGTGCGTGTTATCTGGAATTACCCGAAGATATCGCTGAGGAACAGGCGGATGCGGAGGTTTTTGATCTGGTGGATCATCGCCGACCTCGCCCTGACGAAAAGTCGATAGCGCAGGCTGTCGACATGATAAGCACGGCCAAACGACCACTATTACTTATTGGCGCCGGTGCTAATCGCAAACGTGCAAGCAAAGCACTTACTCGTTTCGTAGAGCAAACCGGCATCTACTTCTTCAACACACAAATGGGTAAAGGTGTCATCGACGAGCGTAATTCGAAGTTTTTAGGCACAGCAGCACTATCTGACCATGATTTTTTGCACCGGGCAATCGACCAGGCTGACCTTGTGATCAACGTTGGACATGATGTTATAGAGAAACCACCGTTTTTTATGGAACGAGGTGGGATGAAAGTGATTCATGTAAATTTCTTTCCCGCTGAAGTCGATGATGTCTACTTCCCGCAACTGAACGTCGTCGGCGATATATCAGCGTCAATATGGGAAATTACCGACAGCTTAGTCAACAGCCCAGCGCGCGAGTTTACTGAATTTGAACAAGTCCGCATGGAAGTTGATTCGCGCGTTAGCAAATACTTTGACGACGAACGTTTCCCAATGCTGCCGCAACGACTGGTTAAGGTACTGAGAGAGAATTTGTCACCTGAGGATATTGTTACGCTCGACAACGGCGTCTACAAAATCTGGTTTGCGCGCAATTACAAGTGTTACGAACCCAACACACTGTTACTCGATAATGCGTTGGCAACCATGGGTGCAGGGCTACCGTCGGCGATGGCAGCCAAGCAACTCCATCCTGAGCGTACCGTTGTGTCGATCAACGGTGATGGCGGGTTTCTGATGAACTCTCAGGAACTGGAGACTGCAGTCAGAATGGACCTGCATCTGATAGCGATAATATTAAACGACTCTTCCTACGGCATGATTAAATGGAAGCAAGAAGGCATGGGATTTGACATTTTCGGATTGGATTTCAAAAATCCCGACTATGTTCAATACGCCAACAGCTTCGGTGCAAAAGGTTATAGACCGGAGTCCAGCGAAGAATTCAATGAAACTCTACAAACAGCAATATCAACGCACGGTATGCATGTAATAGATCTTCCTGTCGATTATTCACTTAATCATTCAATCCTCAATGTGCTTTTGCATGAGGACAACACCACCCTAGCTTCTTGATCCCAACAACAGCGACGCCTGTCCAAAAAAAAAGCATAGGGATAATCGGCAAATTGGTGCTATCCGGGTTTATAAACCAACGGCTTGCCGCGCTGTTTTCCAGTAGCGTGAAAAACTCGGTATATCATTCCGATCTGCAGTAGCGAGATCAACATCAATTGGAGGATATAGCCAGTCTCTGGCGTCAACCTTGCCAGGCCAATGGGTACACGCAGGATACTCACGACGAACAACCTTTGTCGCTTGTTGACAGGCATGCTGCATGTCATCTTGCGTCGCGCAAACAATTTTAGCCTTGCACTGGTCGGCCCAGTGAGCGATAAAGTTCCAACGTTTGCGGCTTAGCGGCCAACGCGCCAGTCTGTTTTTTTCCACAAAAACAATATGGTGATCTGCCTCCGGCTGCCAGCCAGGATCAAGATTCCAGACCGACCGCAACGCTACGGTTCCATCAAAGACCAATGATTCAGGCAGAGTGACCTCAGACAATTGCTCGTTGTACAAAGGTTTCGCCGATTCTTTCAAAATCTCCGGTGTCGGCAAATCCTGAAGCTGTTCGTACGGAACATCAAGAAAGGTTTCAGACTGCTGTGTGCGGCTGAATTTATTGATGTTGTCCTGATTGGCAATATAACGTTTGTTACTGAATGTTCCAGCAATCCATTGCCAGCTGAGAGTATTACTCGCCAGATCGCCGTCTAGCAGATGGTAATGCATCCACCTTGCAGACTCATGCCAACCTCGATGTGCGATGTTGCAATTCAGTCCAGCAATCCACATACGTGCATGATTATGAATAAGCCCATATTCAGTAAGCTGCGTGATTGCGTTATCAATCGCAGTAATGCCGGTATCGGCTGCAATAATTGCAAGAGGAGGATTCTCAGACTCGACTTCATCTTGTGCAGAACGAATATCACTAAATATTTCTTCACCAAGCAACTGCCACACTCGATGAAAATATTCTCGCCATGCTAGTTCGTAAAGTAGACGGTAACATTGGTTTGGCTTGTATCGCTGAGTTAGCATATCCACTATGTCCGGCGTCGAGATAACACCATGCGTGAGATACGGACTCAGTCCTGTCACCATACCATCAAGGTAATTGCGCGTTCGATCATAAGCGACCGGATCGATTAACTCGATTCGATTTATGACTTCATCATAAGTGCGTAAAAAACTTTGTTGGTGGATAACGGTCATTGCTGAGGATAAATCGACTTTCTTCTGTTACGAAGGTATTACGTTTATTGATCAATCAACTTCGTTCCACAACTGTAGCCCAGGCAGTAGTATCCGGCACAACGACAAAATCTGATTTCCCGCTGTTTCGGATTTATCTGCACAACAAGCACTGCCGTAGTCAGTCTCCAAAGCCCGGTTCACCAAACTGTTGCCTGTTTGTCAGCTGACTCACACAACAGCGTATAACTGCCGGTTACTGACACTTGTTTGCATCGAGCTGGTTCTAACGAACAGAAAAGGGTCGTGATCCGACCATCCCTGACTATCCTGTGATTCACCTCAGGTGCTAGTGTTACCCGCGACTATTTCGGCCGCTTATCCTCACTTGGAGAGACCGCTTGCAATGCTAGTTGTGAAGCTTGCGTGCAGCCGATCTACAAAGTCAAACAGTTCCATCCGGTGGTGGTACCGGTGATACTCGGCAAACTGCCAGTGATACAAATGTGAACAATGAACCAGAAGTAATGAATACACCTCAACAAGAAACAGAAGTGAGTACAGGCATGCAGCAAGACAACATTCTGAACGACTTTTCGCTGGAAATTACCGCTAAGGATGTCGAATCATTCAGGCAAGCTGTACCTGCTCTTGCGCAAAAATCATCGGTATCTGTGACCTTCCTGCCGGGTGAAACAATGGAAGCCAGACTGCAGGCGATCGCACAAGTTGCTGCCAGCAACATGTTGCCGATGCCTCATATATCTGCACGGCGCATACAGTCAGAAGAAGAGCTACATCAATATGTTCAATCAGCTACATCACAAAGCCACGTAAAGCGATGTTTCGTCATTGCAGGTGATCCGCCAGTAGCCGAAGGTCCCTATTCGGACAGCCTGACTGTCATCAAAACCGGCGTTTTCGAAAAAAACGGAATAGAAGTTGTGGGGATAGGTGGACATCCTGAGGGGCATCCCAATATGTCTATTGAGGAGTGTTTTGCGGCCGTCGATGCTAAATGCACCGAGATAAACACCCGTGGTATGCAACCCCTGATTGTGACGCAATTTTCGTTTGATGCAGATGCCGTACTCAGCTGGCTTATAGAATTACGTAAACGCGGGATCTCCGCACCTGTCAGACTCGGCATACCCGGCCCGGCCGGTATCAAGACGTTGCTTCGCTTTGCCAAAATCTGCGGGGTTCAGGCATCTTCTTCTGTAGTTAAGAAATATGGGTTTTCCCTGACGCAGCTAATGGGTACAGCCGGCCCTGATAAATTAGTCGATACTTACAAAAAACAATTAACCGACCAACACGGCGACGTCAAAATGCACTTCTACCCCTTTGGTGGATTGGAGCGCACACTTCAGTGGGTAGATGACTACCGGAAGTAGGAATTTGTTCTGGTACCTGAAATACTGTTCGCGTCGACTTCAAAATCCACGTTCAAGTGATGAGCGCGCGGGCATCGGTAAGACCTAAAAATCGCTAAGAAATAAAAGGGAGAGAAATAGCAGAGAAGGGATTAACAGAAAAATGGTGGGGCGTACAGGATTCGAACCTGTGACCACCTGATTAAAAGTCAGATGCTCTACCAACTGAGCTAACGCCCCTACGTTTTTTAATAGCACTATCTTCATAGCACTACCTTCATAGCACTATCGGTTAAAACAAGGTTCAACCGATATTGGTCTGCTCCCCTGACCGGTTAACGCGATCTAAGAGCCACCTATCCGTCAAGGGAACCGGATGATACCGAAGTATAGCAGCTTTGGGAACCGCAAACGTCCAACCCACTGGCAAGCTTTGCCGGCTTGCTATTGAAGGAATCCGCCTACAAGCCGGCTGAATCCATTTCACTGAGCCGTCGTTGCGCAAGCACCGCTGCCGATCGACCACTATAGGCCGAAACGATCTGCTCAAGCATCGTTCTGGCGTCCGCATAGCGTTCCTGCTCAAAGTGCGAAAAAGCGATTTTTAAAAATGCGTCAGGCACTTTGGCACTCTGCGGAAACGACTCGATCATGACATTAAAATTGATGATCGCGTCTTCAAAAGAGCGTTGGGCATACATCGCCTCACCCTGCCAGTACAGCGCATTGTCAGAAAACGCACCACCGGGAAAACTCGTCAAAAAATCCTCGAAACCGGCAATCGCGGCGTCATAATCACCATCGTCAAGCAGCCGCTTAGCTTTCTGATAGGCGGCAGTTTCAGCACCTGTGGCTGTTTTGACCTCACCGGAGACAATACCGGAAGCGGCATCACTGTCCGGCGAGACACTGTCGGTTGATCCACTGTTAAATTCAGATCCGTCGCCACTATCGCCACCGCTTAATGTCCGCAACTGCCGTTCAACACTGAGAAGGCGTTGCTCCAGATCGTCACTGCCGGATTGATTACCAGCTGCCCGCCGCAATCGGGAAATTTCGTTGGCCTGGCTTTCAATGTCACCACGCAGCACGCGTAAATCACTTTCCAGATCACGAATCTGCTGCAACAACTCAAACAATGACTGATCCAGTACATTCTCAACACGGATCAGTCGCTGATTTACATCGCTGAGCTTTGGCCGGCTCTGGCTATAAGCTGTATTAGAGATGGCAAGCAGACAGGCCACAGCAAACAACCACGGCAACAGCCGAGGCAATGGAAGCCTCGCAACCTGGGGCTTTGTAAGCCGCCCGGCCGGCAAATCAGTTGTTAACTTTTTCAACATAACTGGTATCGATAAGCAGCATGCGGCGATCAGCGTCTATCAGACCGTAATGTGTCTCAAAATTATCAGGAGTCACCAGCTAATACGCATCACACAGAGGCGCCTACTGACCGAGTAGAATTCGGTGCTCCACTGGTGCCACACGTAACACCATGGTGGTGTTCAAGACTGCGGGCACCCAGATTAATTTTAAGACGGCCTCTAGTTGCTGTAGACGATTACGACACGTCGATTTTGTGCCCAAGCACCTTCGTTCTGGCCGCTGGCCGCCGGCAATTCTTCACCAAAGCTGATTACAGAAATTTGACCGGGGCGGGCACCCTGCAATTGCAGAAGCTGGCTGATATTCTGAGCGCGATTTTCGCCCAGTGCAATGTTGTACTCACGCGTACCGCGCTCATCAGTGTGGCCTTCCAGTTGTACCCTACCATCTGGATTCGCGGCTAGAAAACGACCGTGATCTGTCACTGTGGCTCGGTATTCACTGCGCACCTGAGCATCGTCAAAATCAAAAAATACCACGCGATCTGCCGGTGCCCGTGCTGAAATTGAATTTGAATTGACCGCAACGACTTCAGAGTCGCTGGTACCGCTCGATGAAGCTCCTGAATTTGTATTGACTAGTGGAACGTCAGGGATTTTTGGCGCTGACGTACAGGCCGATACCAGCATCGCGAAAGCAATGACGAAAAACGGCAGAACTCTCTTCGCAACCTGCGGTGCTGGGTGTGTGGTTTCTGAATATACCGACTTGGTCAGTCTCATTGCACGCCTCTCTTGTTTGAAGTATTGAGCAAAAATGTGTTGCTGCTCATTTGAGATGAATCTTTTATGGTTATCTGGTGCGATTATATAGGGTATAAGGGCATATTGCCGAGTACGACCCGACCTCAGTTACCCGGTCATTGTGCACTTCGCGTATTTTAACGCCAGCAGGACTATTTGAGCGAAGAATGTAGTCTCGCCAACGGCGCAGTGACGTTCAGCTAACGGTGAACGTCGCCAATTGCCGCTAAATCGGGAGACCGTGGTTAGTTATCAAACGGCGACCATGTAGGTTCTCTGACATTTGATGCGCCGAGCACAAAGCTTTGTTCTACCTCACCGTCCAGCGAAACCGCGCCCAGTGTTTGCTGTCCGCCGCGATAGGTCGCAAACAATACCATTTGCGCATTGGGTGCGAAGCTCGGGGATTCGTCCAGCGAACCACTGGTTAGCACCCTAAAGTCACCGGTCACTATGTCCAGCAATGCAATACGGTAATCGCCACCCTCGCGATGTACCATAGCGATACCACTTCCATCAGGAGCCACGCTGGGGCTGGCATTATAATTCCCTTCAAAAGTTAAACGCTGTGCTCTGCCACCAGAGGCACTAACCTGATAGATCTGCGGGCCACCGCTGCGGTTTGATGTAAACACCAAAGTATTGTTATCGAGCCAGTCAGGTTCTGTGTCTATCGCGCGGTTGCGCGTTACCTGCGTCGTCTGCGATGTTGCGGTATCTACAATATAAATGTCGGGATTACCCTGAAACGACAACACTATCGCCAGGCGTGTGCCATCCGGTGACCAGCTCGGTGCGCCGTTGATACCCTGACGTGAAATGATTTTACGCCGCTTACCAGTCGCGCGATTCTGTATATAAATGGCACTTTTCTCGCGATCCTCGAACGACACATAAGCCAGCTGTTTACCATCCGGAGACCACGACGGGGACAAAATCGGGCGTGGTGACGTCAACATCGACTGCGGATTTTCACCATCCGCATCAGCTAACTGCAGTTGGTATTTACGGTCATTTACAGGACCCGTTTCGGCGACATAGGCAATTTCCGTATTAAACGCGCCCCGTATCCCGGTTATCTCTTCAAAAACTACATCGGCTATCTGGTGCGAAACCGCACGCAGACTTGAAGCCGGTACCGAGTAACTGAAACCCGTCAATAGCTTTTCACGGATAGGGTCAAACAGTTGGAATTCGATATTGAAGTTAGGTCCCGATCGACTACCACTGCCAATAACAAGGTAATCAACACCTGCTCTATCCCACAGCGGGTAATTGGGTCGCTGCCCGCTGACGAGTGATTCGGGCATGTCTGCATTACTTAACGGGGTAAATAACCCACTTCGCAAGAGATCTGCATTGATCACGCCTGCGACGTCAACCGGCGGCTCCAGACCACCCCAGCCAAACGGTGCAATAGCAATCGGGATCGCATTGAATCCACCCTTTGTCACTTCGATTTCTATGACAGCAAACGCAGGTGAAGACAGATTGATTCCCGAAACCAGACACAGCAAACCAACATACCTGAAGAGTTTTCGGTAGTTGTCGCGAAACTTGTTGATCAGTTGTTGATACATAGTTTTCCTGTCAGTCTCGTTTACGATTTTCGCACAGAGCCTAGCCTGCTCTATTCATGAAGGGTTCACCACCAGAGTCTGGCTACCTAAGCAGGTCGCTCGATTCAGCGAAATTCGTAGAAATCTACGGGTTGAGCCGAATCGTGTGAGCTGCGACGGCAGACTGGCACTGGGGGTGAATAGAAAACAGTGTGCGGATACCCGCAGCGACGCTAAAACTGCTTTTCTAACTGGAAATTGCTTAGTTTTCAGTGTCACTGTTTTCGCCTTCGTGAATAGAGCAGGCTAGAATCTGAAAGTTATACGCAAGTCACGATCAAACAACGAATCATCACGAGGGGTCGGCAATGGTGAAGCGCGCAATACCGCCTGCTCCACAGAATTGCGCATAAGCTCTCCGCCCTTACTACAACTATCAACCCTGACATCACGAACACGTCCCGTGGGTTCCTGCGTAACATTGACCCGACACTCAATACCTGCCGGCACGCCCGGAGGTTTACGCCAGCTACGCCGTACTGCACTACCTAGTGCGTTGTAGTAGCGGTTACGTTCACGCTCCAGTCGCTGATTTGCGCGGCGCGACTCTTCTGCCGTCGCTGCTGCCTGACGCTGTTCCTGCAAACGTTGTCGCTGCCGATCACGATCTGCTTGCAGGCGCGCCGCTTCCTGCTGTCGCTTAAGCTCAGCCTCTTCAGCAGCGCGACGCTCAGCATCCCTTCGTTCCTGTTCGATGCGTTCCTGTTCGATGCGTTCCTGCTCGATGCGCTTTTGCTCGATGCGCTTTTGCTCGATGCGTTCCTGCTCAATGCGTTCCTGCTCGATGCGTTCCTGCTCGATGCGTTCCTGCTCGATGCGTTCCTGCTCGATGCGTTCCTGCTCGATGCGTTCCTGCTCGATGCGTTCCTGCTCGATGCGTTCCT
>CALFCF010000071.1 GCA_937951345.1 uncultured Granulosicoccaceae bacterium | reverse complement strand
ATCTGCCGAGATAAATCACTCTCTTGGGGCTGGGGTCCAGTATGCCGGTGCAGTTGGCTATCAAGCTTCTATTCAATCTGGTAAGAGTAATTTTCGCCTAGGTTTGGGAGTCATCGGTTTTACGGCTGGGTATGATTATTTTATAACCCCAAAGATAGCCTTGGGCGTCCAAGCATTTGGTATCGTCTTGATTACTGGTTATGCTCTTAATTTAAATTACTATTTCTCTCCTACACCTTCTGCCGGTTGGATGCTTGGAATTGATGTAGGAAAATACAATCAAGAAAACTGGTTCGGAGAAGACTACCCTACAAGAACTGCGGCTTTGATCTCTGCTGGTTATCGATTTTGACAGCTGAACAGGCTGGGTTCAACTGTTCACCCTGGTGAGCTTAAAGCCGACGTAGCCGGACGCTTGGCTAGGTCTGAAAAGTCCCCAAACCGGCCCTAGACGACCAGAAACTGAGAGGTCACTAAATTCCAGAAAGTAGCACTTCTGGAGTTCTAATTTCGAAGGTGCTGCCATCTTCAAGTGAAATCATTATCGTAAAAATATGCTCATTGGGAGTCGTTGGTGCAGTTGCTAGTTCACCGCCTACCCATGCTGGTTCCAATGAGTATGTGCGTGCGGATGCTAGTGTTCCATTATTAGTGGCCTCTAGTAGTGAGGTGGATTCTCCCATCATTCCGTTAGCTGAAAAAAGCTGGGCTAGATCACTTCCAGCAGCGTAATTTTCATTCACATCACTGTCGCTGAATATTTGTAAGCTAGATACCGCTGGTTGGTAATCCTCGTAGTAAGGTGCCAACGTACAAGCCATAACTGGGGAGATAAACCAATCGAGAAACGATTGAATAAACGTATTGGTCGCTCTAAACCGATGTTGTTCCTCAATCCATGACAGTTTTATCTCAATGATCAGATTTGAAAATTCGGTACCATTAAACTGATCAACCGCCTCCACAACATTAGAATTTGTGCTTCGTTTAAAAACTGAGGCTGACTCTATTCCAGTAATCTCAGTGCTGGTATGGGTTATTTTGCCTTCGAGATCACTACACGAATCATCACTTTGGCTGCAGCTAGCGATAGACAAAGTCGTGATTAGAGCGAATGAAAGCGCAGTATGGTTCATAGGTAGTTTCTCTTAACGCAGTACATTTATGAATAAGCTTACCAGTGTCCAAATTTTCAAATCGAGTATAAATACCTGATTTGACACTATCAGCAAGTGCCTAACTCCAATTAGTTGGTAATTCTAAGGTATGTCTAAGACTGGTTTGGGCCGTTTTTACAAATTATAGCCCTTCAGGGAATGTCGGCTTTAGAGAAATGAACCGACTGCAGTAAAATGTTCACTCCAGAGGCGAAAATCGGTCGTTTTTATGAAGATCAGCATTTGGTTTCGGAACAGAGCTGCCACTAACGTATTATTCTGATGCGTTGCAATTACTATTCTGAGCCACGCCAATTTTTAAAACAGTGAGGGCATTGCTTAGCATAGACTGTACGCAATGGCTTTGAACAATACGGACACATTGGTATTTGGTTTCGCTCAATAAACGTACAGCTAAATTGCAATGGTTTTACTTGAATGGACTCTACTTTCATTTTAACAAAATCTCCATGCCGCACTTGACTCATATCATCCAATATTATTTCCCCACCCCAGTAAGTGTGAAAATATAGGCTGGACTCGGTTATAGAACTCCTCTCCGCTTTTACAGTAATCTCTCTATTCTTTGGAATTAAATCTTCTATAAGTTCTAGCTCGTCATCGCTTTCTGCATAATCGTCTTCGTGCCAGTTTTTATCGTCTGTCGCTTTCCAACTATTTATTATTCCTTGGGAATTTTCAGATGAGGCCCCGTCGGGGTATGACCAAATAAGGTTAAACTCCGAGCATGTGGTTATTCCCAGATCGTCTGCAATATCGATATCCGCTTTTTTGTAACCTTCACAAATCACTAACAAGTCCGTTTCGTCGTCGATGTTCTTCTGAACATTCATGTCTTGTATTGTTGCAGAATCAAGAATACGGATAGTCTCGCCAATCGGCTTGCCCGTTATAACTACATTGATGTCATTTAAATCAACCTCGAGCAGCCCTACTCGTAGCTCAGGCACTCCTTTATGCCATTTTGCATAGACACCGGTTTTCAAAGCCCTGTCATCCTCTTTTAAGCTTTCGCGCGGCACGTACTCTTCGACGATTACTTTACCTTTTGAATAGAGATAAAATGTTTCACCAGGGTCACCGCTATAGACATCATGGCCCTTGGAATCGATTGTCTTATCCAGAGAGCCAAAAAATGCCACTAGAGCGGTTCCTGTTTCTATTGTTGCATGGCTTGGCGGATACATCTCGAACTTCCAGTAACCAGCATAAGAATCAGATTCGGTAACGAAATTTTGAAATATATCTTCGTCAAATTCCTCGCTACATTGAGTTTTCAATTCCTCCCATAGCTTGTTGCCGGTTTTTGGGTTTATTTGGGACAACAGATCAGACAGTATTTCAGGCCTACCTTTGCCACTGATCTCTTTGAAGAAATTACCAAGCAGCTCATGCTTGTTTGAGTCTGACGACTTAACATAAACATATAAGTAGGTAGATGACATGAACTGATTCCGTTGCGCAGGCGAACCTCCTGAAACCGCAATACCTGTGCCACGGTAGTAAATTCATAGTGCTTGCAAGATACTACGAGTGTCATTGTCATGGACTGCTTTGAAAACAAGCAGCCACCGTGTCGAGCGTCCGTTATGAGTGAACGTTCCTAGACTTTCTGCTGACATTAAACGGGTGAGAATATCTCACGTGCCCGTCGGTCGCATCGGCAGTGAACACTTTACTAGAATTCTGTTCACCTTTTGGGCGACCTGGCTAAAACCAAAACCGCAGTCCTATGCGGTTTTGCCTCTCAAGCTGACCCCAAAAATGCTGTAAAGTGAACAGATGACTAGGCGAATTGTTCACTCTCGAAGGAAGGCCTGAATATTTATGGCCGTCTTAAGAAAACGGGATGTTCTTGGTAGATACGTAAAAGGAGAAATACACCTTCTTGAAGAGAGTCGCGAAATCAGATGGGCCTCAGAGCAATTACGTAAATCTGCTGATGAATTTGATTCCACTAAAACATACGACATTTTTTTATCCCATGCCTTTAAGGATGCGCGAATAGTCAAGCAGATACGAAAAGAGTTGATATCTAAGGGTCACAGTGTCTATGTGGATTGGGTAGAAGATAAGCAGTTAGATAGGAACAAGGTAAATAAACATAGCGCTACTGTTTTAAGAAATCGCATGAACAATTGCCGTAGCCTTATATATCTGACATCCGTATCAGCTGAAAAATCTGTTTGGATGCCGTGGGAACTTGGTTATATGGACGCTAAAACAAGTCGAGTTGCTGTCGCACCAATTTTAGAAGATGATCAGAATGAAGATGATTTTACAGGCCGTGAATACCTAGGTATTTATCCTTATTTAGACTTAACTGTCGATAGTTTTTATATCCATGATTCAGCCAAATCATATGTTCGTTTGCAACCTTGGTTGCAAGGTCAAAATCCGTCTGTTTAATGTGTCTTGCGAATATCTATTGCTTCTTCAACAGCATCAGCCAAATATTTTTCGATCCATGAATACTTTTCTTTACTATTAGCTCCGGCAGGGTTGTAGCATTTAACGATCGAAGACAGTTTCTTTCCAGAATTGCCATAATTGATGAAATCGAAC
>CALFCF010000070.1 GCA_937951345.1 uncultured Granulosicoccaceae bacterium | reverse complement strand
GGCTGCGTTGAAATTCGGCTCAAAATGCTCATGTATTCGCATATACACTCCGCTTTTTCGCCAAATTTCGCCTTGCCCTGCCTGCTTCGCCCAATAAATCAGAGGTTCCTTAAGTCAGCTAAATGCAATTGAAGGGTAACTATTCATGAAAGTCAGAACGCCTTCCGGTGAGATCAATATTGAAATGAGCGGGTCCGATGACAAGCCGGTTGTCATGATGGCTCATTCACTCGGATGCAATCTTCACATGTGGGATCCTCAGATGCCTGTGCTGCAGGACAAGTTCCGTGTCATTCGTCTGGATATGCGCGGTCATGGGCAGAGCGATGTCACCCCCGGCCCTTATACGCTGGAGGGGCTTGGCGATGACGTAATCGCTGTTATGGATGCACTGTCTTTAAAAAGTGTTCACTGGGTAGGCTTATCGATTGGTGGCATGATCGGGCAAGGGCTGTTGTTACGCTACCCGGAACGCTTTTTATCAGCAGCACTTTGCGACACATCGAGCGCGATTCCGTCAGAAGCAATGCCTGTGTGGCATGACCGTATTGCTAAAGTGACCGCTGACGGACTGATATCAATTGCCGATGCAACCATGGAAAGGTGGTTTACATCGGATTTTCTCAGTTCAAGTGATGCCTCTGACCAACAAGCTGCGAAAAACGTACGAGCACAATTTACCGGAACTGCAGATGACGGCTATGTCGCGTGCTGCAGGGCGATTATGGACTTGAATTACACAGATCAGCTCTCAAAAATTGAAACGCCGGTATGTCTTATTGTCGGTGAAGAGGATATCGCGACACCGGTTGAAGCTTCACAAACTATCCATCAGCATATCAGCGGTTCTGAATTACATATCCTTGAAAACGCATCCCACATTGCCAATGTTGAGCAAACAGAAGCTTTTGACAACGCGTTATTACCGTTTCTAAAAAAACAGGCGAATCTGGCCTAACAGGTATTTAAAATTTATGACGATTAGTTTGCCTGGGATAGGGGTGCAACCAGCGGCATACTCGACATATCTGGGTGATTATTCTTATAGGCGCTGATTCTCACGGAGATTTACCGCTGGCAATCATCGCCGTTAATCTCGCCTACAAGCCCACCGGATATTTCATCTGATATCTCATCTGTTATTTATCGTAAATCGATATTGTAAGAAGAACCATGCGTCAAAATAGTGGTGGTCCTTAGTTCAACAACCCGTTCCAGCAGATCCCGTGCTTGTCGACGGGCGACTATCACCGGTGTGCCAACTTTTTGTTGTAGTAGCGATGCGACAGGATCTTCCAACAAACCTGCCGTGAGGTTTTCTTCAGCTGATATCACGACACACGAGTAGGCTTGCTGGAACAGTACGTACAGCGCGTTTGGTAAAGGGCAACGCTCGTGTAAGCCCGGAAACAAGTCGATCGGAACGATGCTCGTTTCGTGGCAAAGCGGCTGGTTTTTGAAAGTCCGTACCCGACTGACTTCGAAAACCTTTTTCGGCGCATTAAATAATAGTGAACGTTCTTCCTTCGACGATGCCCTGATCTTAACGTCTGTGGACAGCAATTCAGGCGTGACCTGCTGCCCTTGCGGTGTCCGCAAACGAAAGAAATGGAACAACGAATTTTCCGGTGTGCGTACAGTTACAAATGTGCCTTTACCCTGGCTGCGCTGGACAATTCCTTTGAGTTCCAGCTCTACTAATGCTTTACGGGCCGTGCCCTGACTGACGTTCAGGTCTGCGGCAAGGTCAAATTCGCTGGGCAGCATCGACCCGGGCAGATATTCGCCATCTGCGATTCGCTGAATCAGCGTATTGATGACTTGCTTGTAGAGCGGTTCGGTCACGTTTGTGTTAGAAATTTAACGTTTATCTAAAGCCTGAAAAAATAACCCGCTCAAAAATGCCCAGCTGCAGAGCCGCCAAACGGGGCGCGATAAGGGTGCGATGGAAGCTGAATATTATAGATTGACTATTATATAAGAATAACTCTATCATATTGCAAATCAATCCGTACTGAGGAGCTAAAACGGTGGCAGAAATTCCGCATCTGTTAGTGCACGAGCAAGAAGATAATGTAGGCGTTGTTGTTGTCGAGGGGCTGAAATCAGGCACCGACATGCTGGTCTGCGTAACGCATGACAATTCAACCTTTCGACTGACCGCAGGGGCTGATGTGCCGATAGGCCATAAGATCGCGTTAAAGGATCTTAAAGAAGGTGATACCGCAACGAAGTACGGCGAGGATATCGGCAAGATCGTCGCAGATATTTCCAAAGGCGATCATGTCCATACACACAACTGTAAAACCAAGCGCTGGTAGGGGGATCGAAACATGTCTACAAAATTATCCGATATAAGCATTCAGGCATTTCGACGTGAAAACAAGCGAGTCGGGGTGCGAAACCATGTCTTGATACTGCCGCTGGACGATATTTCCAACGCTGCATGCGAAGCGGTTGGAAATAACATCAAAGGCACAATGGCGATACCGCACGCGTACGGGCGCCTGCAGTTTGGTGAAGATCTCGAAGTGACGTTTCGTACATTGATTGGCACAGGTGCCAATCCAAATGTCGCCGCCGTTGTTGTTATCGGTATAGAACCGAGCTGGACGAAGCGTGTAGTTGATGGCATCGCTGCTACCGGTAAGCCGGTAGAGGGATTCTCTATTGAGCAAAACGGGGATCTTAAAACCATTATGGATGCATCCCGGAAAGCGAAAGAATTTGTTCACTATGCGAGCGAGTTGCAGCGTGAGGAGTGTGCTCTATCGGATTTGTGGATTTCCACCAAGTGCGGTGAGTCAGATACCACAACCGGTCTGGGGTCGTGTCCGACAGTTGGCAACATGTACGATAAATTGCTGCCTACCGGTATCTACGGTTGCTTTGGTGAAACCTCGGAAATCACCGGTGCAGAGCACATCTGTCAGAAGCGCGCTGTCAATGAAGAGGTTGGTGAGCGCTGGTACAAGATGTGGAAGGCCTATCAGGACGATGTAATTTTTGCTCATCAGACTGATGATTTGTCAGACAGCCAGCCAACCAAAGGTAATATCGAAGGCGGATTGACAACCATCGAAGAAAAAGCGCTGGGTAACCTTGAGAAAATCGGTCGTACTTCTGAGTACATCGACATACTCGAGCCTGCAGAGGCACCGCAAAAAGGTAAAGGCTTGTATTTCATGGACTCATCGTCGGCCGCAGCAGAGTGCGTTACGCTGATGGCTGCAGGGGGTTATGTCATTCACACATTTCCAACAGGCCAGGGCAACGTTGTAGGTAATCCGATAGTTCCGGTGATAAAGATTTCTGCTAACCCGAGAACGGTTCGTACCATGAGCGAGCACGTTGACTGCGATGTATCGGGCATTCTGCGCCGTGAAATGACGATTGATCAGGCGGGTGATGAGCTGATTGAAATGATTAGACGCACGGCGAACGGTCGTAACACAGCAGCTGAAGCGCTAGGGCATCGTGAATTTTCGATCACCAAGCTGTATCGAAGTGCGTAGTTTCGAAGTGCGTAGTGTCGAAGCGCATAGGCTTTTGTATCGCCTGGCTAACGATCGATTTTGTCTTTGTATAATTTAGTCTGCGAACAAAGAATAAAAATACTGCGTATTTTCAACTCTGATTGCGATGACTGAAAACCTGCAGGGACTCTCGAAGCATGCGCGGGTTGAACTCGACAGCAGTATCAGGCCGCTTGAAAAGCTGACGCGTCTTAGTGAAAGCCTGGGTATTGACCTGCTGGTCAAACGCGATGATGTCTCGACGTTTGCGTTCGGTGGGAACAAGGTGCGTCAGCTGGAATTTTATCTGGGGCCAGCTTGTCGGCAAAACGCTGATACTGTGCTTATTACCGGTGCAGTTCAGTCTAATTTTGTAAGACTGTGTGCAGCTGCCGCGGCGCGACTCGGCATGCATCCGATTGTTCAACTCGAACATCGCGTGCCGAGTGACGACCCTCTGTATAACTCGTCAGGTAATGTCCTGCTCAACCAGTTGCTGGGCGCTGAAATTCACTACTTTGATGAAGGTGAAAATGAGGCGGCCGCTGATGCCAATCTGGATCGGATGGCGGACAAGTTGCGTGCAGACGGTCGTAATCCTTATGTCATTCATCTGGGTGTGGAACATCCGCCTATTGGTGCGCTCGGTTATTCTGTGTGCGCACATGAATGCTATGTTCAGTTAACAGAACGCAATCAGGTCGTCGACCATGTCGTGATTCCGAGCGGTAGCGGGCTGACGCACTCGGGGTTTCTGGCTGGCGCGCGAGCGATCGGATGGAATGTGCCGGTACAGGGTATTTGTGTAAGACGCGATGCCACACAGCAACGGCAGCGCATCAACCGCCGGGTTGCGGATGTAATGCGGCTACTCGGCGAACCGGTGAAATTGTCTGACGACGATGTGCAGGTTCACGATACGGTGCTAGCACCGGGCTATGGTCAAATGAACGATGCGTTGCAAAGAGCAATAGATCTGTCAGCCCGGCAGGAAGCATTGCTACTCGACCCGGTGTATTCCGGAAGAACGATGGCGGGACTCATTGCCTTGATTGAAAACGGCACGATACAACCGGGAGCCTCTGTTTTGTTCATTCATACCGGCGGCCTTGCCGCATTGTTCGCTTATCAGAATACGCTGCAGCTAGGTTAGGCCAAGTTGGGTCGGGTTAAATTAGGCTCGTTGTTGATTGATGAAAAAGGCTTACACCTTGTGAGCCGTGGTAATGTACAAACCAGAAATATCCCGAGTCGGTTTTCCGGATATTCCCCTTCGCGTTTTGTATCTCGCGACCGCAACTTGTTTTCGAACTTTTATTTGAGATAAATCAGATCGTGAGCTGCGGTGCTGGCCTGCGGATGAATATCCGGGTACACCGCCACGCTAACTTCAATACCACCGAATTCACTAATAAACTGCACAAGATCAGAGGCAAGCTGTATACATTGTAATTGTCCCGCAAGTGTTTGTTGTCGGTACCGTTTGCATTGGTTTACGCGTTCGGACGATCACCGCGCAACGCGACGGTATGATGCACGCCAATTGAACGCAATTGCTTCAGTCGGGTAGTGATGCCACCCTGGGTTTGACCGGTGCAGGTTAAACGTGCAGTTATCGGGGGCGGTATCGCGGAATGAAGTTGTTCGACTAGCTTGATAGACACTTCAGCATCCGTATCGGCCGCACCATAGGTTACCGAAAAGTAGTCCTAGCGCACGTATACAGGCATCCAATGGTCTGCCAGAGCTGACGCTCCTGTAGCGCTTGGCGGGGAGGAAAGAATTCGAAGGACAGGTTTGCAGCGAAATAATCAATATAACAATATATGCATAATGTTATATATTCCAAGCGTACACACAATTTTTTGAACACGGCTGTATTGGTGTATTTCGTGTAAAAACTGTTCCTGCGCATGTATTACTTTTGCTGTATCTACAGCTTGAGTGGTTTGCTCGGTTGAAATCCTGTTCATCAACTGAGAAGACTCTTTGTATAAAGTTGGTACCAGGTGGGTTTTCCTGTTAAAACCGTCTATCGGTAAGCGAGGAATTATCTAATGCGAATCAGATCTTTAGCGTCAGCTTTGCTCATCAGCTGCGCGATTTTACTATCCGGCTGCCTTGAAACTTTGAATAAGGAACTGGCTGTCAGTGCCGGTGTGGATTTTTTGAAAGCGGCAACTGTGACTGATGCACAGATGATCGCGTTATCCAATCAGTCGATTGGTCAGTATGATGGGCAGAGCGAGGTGGCCGGTCCGGATGATCCTTACACAAAACGCTTAAACCGGTTGTTTGATCCGTATAAAAACTCAGCGCAGGTGCCACTTGAGTACAAGGTGTACTACAACGACACGTTGAATGCATTCGCAATGCCGAATGGTTCCATTCGCGTTCACACTGCATTGATGGACTTGCTTAAAGACGATGAATTGCTTGGTGTTATCGGTCATGAAATAGGGCATGTTGTTGAAGAACATTCCCTTGCCCGTTACAAACGCTGGGTGGTCGAAAGTTAATTGCAGCAACTGCCGGTGGTGCCGGTCAGATCGCAGCGTCGGATCTCGGCGCGATCAGCCAAAACTTTCTGACCAGTAAATTCAGTCGAGAAAATGAGCTTGCGGCTGATGCATTCGGCGTCCGATTACTCAAGCAAAGTAACAATGATCCGCGCGCACTAATTCGTGCGTTCGAAAAGATGCGTAAAGTACATGGTGACGGTGGTGGAATTTTCGCATCGCACCCCAGCAATTCGGCTCGCATTGAAGCGATAGAAAAAGCAGTAAACGACACCTAGTGCTCGATTTCCAATAGCGACATAACTGTCATCGACATTATTGATATGGCGACACCGGTTCGATCGAACTAGTGTCGTTCTCCATACTTACGATATCTTGCAATGTTGCAGCTCTGTTTGCTGCGAAGGGATCACGTCGGCTGTGACTTCAGACTTGACTACAGCTATCGCGGTAGCTTCCGTCGAGATTAGCAGGTGTAAAAACCACATTAAAGCGCCTGGACAAGGCTTCGCGACAGAAGTGTGCTTTATCGGTAGGTGTCTCTAGGTACGTCCGGTCTGATTCGGTAATCAGTGTTGCCTTACCCAGACGTACAAACTCAGACAGTTTCCCGCAACGGTTTTTTGCGTGGCAGTCCCGCGTTAGTGAGAAGTCATAGTAAATCGCCAGTCTTTGCGCCTCGGCTAAAGAATCTATTAGTCCAATCGAAAGTCCACGTGCGTGTGCCTGTTCAGCCAGAAACTGGTTGTACTCGAATTGATCGGCGTTTGCCAAACCATTTATACCGTGAGCGCTGTGGATTCCATCCAGTCTTGATACCGCAACACCGTTACAGCCAATCTGTTGTGCAATTGCAAACCTTCTATCCATTATCCGTCGAACTGCCGGTATTCGATGGTCAACCCAAAATTCATTACTTGTATTAGCAATCGCACCACCCAGCATATCGGCGCTAAAAAAAGCAGCATCGGATGTGTTCGGTTTATGTGATCCCCCTGAAAACGCACAGAGCACGTGTCTGCCGGTAGTCTGTATTGCTTCAATTAACGCGGGATCGATAGTGAATAAGTCAACGATGTACAGATCAACCGTGTTTCTGAAACTAACGTTGCCGTTGAATTGTGCATGCCAGGTTGTGTCGGGCGACGGTATGAAGAGATTGGTTGTTCGAGTTTGCGTGGTTTTACTGCTGGTGTTTGTGCGAGGGGTGATCTGTGGGCTTGTGCAGGCGCTTAGCACGGCCAGCAAAGTAAACGCCAGAGCAATAAATTTCAGCAAAGGTTTAAAGGTGTTGAGCATGGAATGTTTTACCCTGGGACGAACGTGCTGGTGTAAATACCGTTGATAGGAATATTGCTAAAAATTCTGTGTTCTATGGGTTTTAGATTGCTGTATTTTCATTGAGACCGTTACTGATCAGTCGTGAAAAATTGTGAATCTGGTCGGATTTCTGCGTATCTTTCCCTGGCTCAGGTGTGATGTTACATTCCTCATAAACTGTCATTTCTTGCGATGATTCATGGATCTTTCAGGGATTTATGGGCTCCGTTCCCTGTGTTGAGTGGCAGGATTCAATGCTTAACCGCGAACCCCCATTACTAATAGTGCTAATAGCGGGTTAATCGTTTGTATCCAGAGTGACTGGTCTTTACACTATAACTAAGTAAATGAATAAATAAGTGAATTCTGCTTCGTTTGCGAAAGTTGTGGTAACTTGTACCCGCATGTCAGCTTCTTTTCCTACAAGCTCAAGGACACTACTGTTAGTGGCGGCACTAAGCCCTGCTGCTGTGTTTGCGTCTGATCTGTCACAGGTGGGCGTGGCCCATCACTTCGATCCGATCGGCAAACAGAATGTGTCGACAGCAAATTTCGATATTCCGGTGACAAAAAACCAGCAACTGACTTTTGCCGGTAGTCATACAACAGCTTTAGAACAAAACACTGAAAATCAATTGCGCTTGCAGTACAGCTGGGATATGACCGATCAGCTTAACTTCAATTTTAAAGTTACAACTGATTACGCTGATTACAGCACTACGAAAACTGTTCACCGACTGGATTTTCTACAACGATTACCATCAAAATCGTTTTCCTCGAATTTGCGATTGTTCTGGCAAAAGCAGGAGCACGTAAAAGAACAAACCGGAATTGAGTTCAATCTCAGCCGCATGCTGCGATATAACAGTAAGCCACTGATCAGGATAAGAGCTAAAACCGGATGGAATCAACAGATAGTTGGTGGTGCAATCAAGCTGCGACAGGAGACACAATGGATTATGAGTCGCAAGTTTAAATTGACGGGCGGTCGGTCTATAGGTTTGACAGGCACATTTAAATGGCGGGACGAACGCAGTACAAATGTTGCCGATAAAACCGATTTCGGCGGGTTACTGCAGGCTCGTCTATCATTGACGCCGAAACTTAATTTGGCTTTCAAGCACGTTGCTGAGGATGTATTTAACTCGGAACTAACGCAAGTCAGTGGTAAGTACTCAGGTAATTTGTGGCACAGCGATATCTCGCTGGAAGCCGGTACAGACAATAACCACAATGGCTGGCTTCAGCTTTCTACGTTGAAGTCCTGGCGCTAGTACAAAATCCGATACTGCAACACTCTTTGTTTTTGATCCTGCCGTTTCACTGTAAGTGTTCTTATTCAGCGTAATTCGCGTCTTCGGTGGCATTTAACAGCGATAGCACTTTTTCTTAAGTGTGAACTGGTGATCAATTGATCATCATTATCGCGGCAATTTCTTTTTTCAATTATTAAACGGCTTGGGTACGAATAAGTTTCGGTGCCTTCTATCGGACTACTGGCCTGCGGTGGTCGCCATGAACTCATCCATGAGGGCTTCACTGCGGAATCCCTGCTGCAGAGACCGCCGCAGGACAGCAATCCGGTTGAATACACCTGTTTCAATCCCTATTTGAAGACAAAAATTTAGAGAGTGCCTTATGCAACATTGAGCTTTTGCCCATCGCCGCAGAGGTTAGCGTTACGCTTCCGAGTTACGCATGAGAATTGATAAATGCACGAGACATCATTTATTGCTCGCTAACATTTTACTAACAATCTAATTCCCGGAATCTAACTTCCGTCCTTCTGCTGACAGTTTTTTATTCAACACCTGTCGAACCAGTATACCGGCGCCATCAGCGCCCAATGTGACTTCCAGATAGTCGACTCCTCGAGGGTCGTGACTGATTTGTTGCTGCATCCGCTCAAGTAAATGTTTGTCTTCGTCAAATGCAGCGATCACGTTGCTTTTTGTTTTATCTATCACTTCATCAGGTAGTGTGGGTACATCAAATGCGGCGCCCCAGTAATAGTGCGTAGTTCCGCGTTGCCCGGGTGTTACGATATGGCAGCCGCGCATGATGAAGTCACTGCGGTGACCGCTTTCCGGTTCCGGGTCGTGTACCATCCAGTCGGAAAATGAAACGGCCAGGGTGGGCATACGGCCCAATTGTTTGCGTTTTACGGGTTTGTCTTCCGGCAAACCCATGCCTGCACAAAAGAGCGGTGACAGGGGAGCAAGGTCAAACTCCTGTTTGTAGCAGACGGTATCACCGTCCATAAATGTATCTGGTGGCTTAACCCAGTCATTTTGTTTGAAGGTATTGGCGTGCAGGAATGGTATATGGGTTAGATCGAGTACATTTTCACGAACAAGCACCCAGTTAGCGGCCACATCATAGTAGCCAGACATAAATGTCCAGTCGGGGTTTGTCTGGTAACTGACATCCGGCGGATCGCTGTCAATCGCGTTTTCCTCACCCATCCAGATCCAGACGAACGCACCGGCTTCTTTGGTGACATAAGCCGGGATTTTCGCCGTTTTAGGTGTCATTTCCTGTGTGGGTGCTTTGACACACGTGCCTGACGGATCAAACTGCATACCGTGGTACGGGCAAACGATACGTGAGCCGTGCACATGTCCTTCACTCAACGGTGCCCAGCGGTGGGGGCAACGGTCGTACATTGCAACGGTCTCTCCGTCTTGCGTTCGATAGAG
>CALFCF010000069.1 GCA_937951345.1 uncultured Granulosicoccaceae bacterium | reverse complement strand
TTGAACGTAGCTAGCAGCGGCACCTACATTGTCTCGTTTCGTGTGGCGAACCCGTTTAACGGAGACACAATCAATCTCAAGCAAGGTGATGCCACATTGGCAAGTGTTGATGTTCCGCTAACAGGAGGATGGCAAAACTGGGTGACGGTGGAGACCACCGCCAATTTGACAGCCGGTACTTCAACTTACCGCCTTGAATACAGTGGTGGCGGTGGGCACCTGTTTAACGTCAACTGGTTTGAAATCTCCGATGTAACCAACGAAACAGTCGAGCCTGACCCGGTCATAACTGATCCGGTCATAACTGATCCGGTTGTAACTGATCCGGTTGTAACTGACCCGGTTGTAACCGACCCGGTTGACACCCCTACCGACCCTATCGACGGGAATGTAACGCAACGAATAGAAGCAGAGCACTTCACAGCGCAATCCGGTATAAAAATCGAGCCTACAGCAGATGTTGGTGGGGGTGAAAACATTGGTTTCATTAACAGTGACGACAGTTCTGACTACGTTTTGAACGTAGCTAGCAGCGGCACCTACATTGTCTCATTTCGTGTAGCGAACCCGCTTAACGGCGACACAATCACTCTAAAGCAAGGTGATGCTACATTGGCAAGTGTTGATGTTCCGCTAACAGGAGGATGGCAAAACTGGATTACGGTGGAGACCACCGCCAATTTGACAGCCGGTACTTCAACTTACCGCCTTGAATACAGTGGCGGCGGCGGTCATCTGTTTAACGTTAACTGGTTTGAAATTTCAGCGGTTGATACCGTATCAGAACTTACAACACAAACCCCGATCGATTCTGCCGCTACTCCATCTATTACACGAGTAGAGGCAGAGCAATTTGCCGCACAATCGGGTATACAAAGTGAGGTGACCGCCGACGTCGACGGCGGTGAAAACATCGGCTTCATAAACAGCGGCGATAGTTCTGACTATATTATCAATCTAACTAACAGCGGAACCTACAG
Source organism: uncultured Granulosicoccaceae bacterium (assembly GCA_937951345.1). Lineage (GTDB taxonomy): Bacteria > Pseudomonadota > Gammaproteobacteria > Granulosicoccales > Granulosicoccaceae > CALFCE01. Next base: position 4,930 of record CALFCF010000069.1, on the reverse strand, counting down.
TGTGTCGTTTCGGGTTGCGAGCCTGCTATTCGGTGGCACTATCACACTCACACAAGACAATGTTGTACTGGCAAGTGTTGATGTACCGGTAACCGGCGGTTGGCAAAACTGGGTAACAGTGGAGACAACAGCTAATTTGACCTCAGGATCAGCAACTTACCGCCTTGAGTACAGCGGTAGCGGCGGTCACCTTTTCAATGTCAACTGGTTTGAGCTATCAGCTATCGATTCCTAGAGACAGCAGTAGAGATTGAACATAAGTTTAGTAGAGTGACTTTTTATAGACGATAGTACGTCACTATCGTTGCCAATCCGACATCAACCACTCTGCTTGTAAATTGTGCCTGCCAGCGTTCCCGTGTGTGTATTTAATTTTACGTGTTGATGCCCAAATTTGCGAATATCGTCGAAACATCGATCGTGTAGCGCTTGTCCAATACATTTACCCTCTGCTTCAGGATCCGCATATCTAACTTCAATCTAAGCGTTCTCCAGATCGTAGGCGCCCCACCTGGGCGGCCCCACCCAAAACTGATGCCGATAGCACCGGCTGCACCTGTTTCACTGCCCTCGTCCGAGCCCCTCGTGAATTCAATTTGTTATCAATGACTCGTCATGCTCTGACCCCATGACTGCTGATTTGCCGTGATCTGACCCCAATCCATAAGTCCAGAATTTCATAGGCCGTTTTTGTGACATCGTCGGCAGTTAGCTGGTGAATTGCTTTCAACTGCTTCCACTAACTTATCTCTAAGCACTACCTTGGTCACCATGCGTGACCGTGGTTACAGCTTTATCCGTCGACAAGGTTCCAGCTGTACGGCTGTGCCTCCGCTCGGTAACAGGATTTGCTATTCACTGGCAGTGATGCTGGTGTGTTTAGCACAATGGGTTTTATCTCCACCGGCACTTGCCAATACGGTCAGCTCCTGCGGCAGTGACGTCACTGTTAATCAATGCCCCGCGAATGGAGCGGGTGCTGAGGAATCAACACCCGACCCGGCTAGCTCCAATACAGTACGACAAGCAATCTGTTCCACTTGGAAATTGAAATCACGGCAACCTAAAACTCGTATAGGTTGAAACTATCGTGCAATTCTATTTGTTATCAATGATTTTCCATGGTCTGGTCCCATGACTTCCACGGCAGATCTTATGGCCGGCAAAACATAAGTTTCAAAAAAGAGAGAAGCTACCTTTCCGGCACTACCGTCCTTTGTTTGCCTACACCAAAAGTATCCTGTTTGCTTTGAAACAAGATTAATTTAACAACGATTTACATAGCTGGTAGTGCCGTAATTACTTCATGTTTAATCATGTGTTAGCGTTGTGACGGGCAATAGAAAACCGGTATATCACCGGAGTTGCAAAGCCCGACAATTATAAAAAGCTAAACATCCGCAAGCGACTTATAAAATAGTCTGTCTCTCGAATCAGGATCGAACCAGGACGTCTACCCTAATGAACCGACCAAGTTTTGCATTGCTGTTGCTTACTGCATCGTATTCTCTAATACCCCTTATCGCTACCGCACAATCAACCGCCACCTATTCAGTTGGACCCTCGCAGTTGTGTATGATCGATGGCGACGGCCAGGTGAACTGCAATATTTCACAAGGCTTCGAACGTATAAGCCCTCCTGCATCGTTGCCGGCAATGATGGCTGTCACAGCAGGTGACGTACATGCCTGCGGAATTACGCTGGACGGTGAAGCTATCTGTTGGGGTTCCAACAACTTCGGTCAGTTAGATATACCCGACACGAGCCTGCCATTGGTAAAAATTAATGCAGGTGCCAACCACACATGTGCGCTGGATACCGAAGGTCAGGCGATTTGCTGGGGGTTGAATGACAATCGTCAAACAGAGCCACCTGCAGGTGCGCGCTTTATTGAAATCGATGCCGCATCCAATTTCAGCTGCGGTATTTTGGAAAATGGTTCTATCACCTGTTGGACAACTGACACGTCAGTAGCTCAGGAATTAATTGACGGGCCATTTACCGATCTTGACCTGCGAATTGGTGGTGTCTGCGGGTTAATGAGCGATGGCACGATAGAGTGCTTTCAAAACTCCAGGCTTATCACAGCAGCACCGCCAGGTGATGACTACATAGATGTTGCAGCCAATTCTGACGCTGTGTGTGGATTGACTTCTGACGGGACGTTGGAGTGCACCTTTCGAAACGTTGACGTAGCGAGCGACTATCCGCTCGGCGAGCAGTTTCTATCGATTCAATCCAATGAAACAGAAACCGGTTTTATACAAATCTTTCGTAATGGCACTAGATTTCGGGTTGGTTCCACCATGTGTGGTGAACGACCTGACGGGACGATTGAATGCTGGGCTGAAGGTGCAAATTTTCCAGACCTCAATGCTGCTGTTACGTCGACGCTTGATTTGGTTCAAAACATGGAATTCGATCTTGATGCAAGAATCTATGACGGAGTCGGTGTCGAGATCTTCTGGACACCACTGGCTACCTTCGAAGACGGCAGGCTGACTGTCTTTCCACCTAGAGTAGAAATCTATCGAAACGATGAACTAATCGATTCAGTGCAAGCTCGATTCAGTTACTTTGATCGACTTGCAACAGGTGATCTGGAGTATCAAATTAGACTGATTGACAACGTGGGTAACGCTGGTGATTTTTCCGGCACGTTGTCTGTAAATACCGATACCGGAACAGTCTTGTTCAATGGCGAACCACCAATATTACCCTCGCCTGTTGAATTGCTTCCGGATGTATTCTTCACTGCTTTTGACAGAGTCGGGTTGTCAAACGGATTTATCTCCTACTGGACAGTTGACCCGGCATTGGAAGAAATGGTTGATGGTTACATAGTCGAAGTTGACGGCGTGGTGGCAGGGTTTACACGCCTAAACTTGTTTGTAAGTGTAAGCGGACGTGTACAAAATTGCGTTGAGGTTGCAGCGATCGGGTTCGATGGCTCTGTAATCGGTCGACGCGGAAGTGGTAGTTGTATATAAAGAAAACTGGACGGAGATGATTGTATATCTCCGCCTCTTAACTCACCCGAGTTTATTGTTCACGTTTATCTCTGGACTAATCGGTGCTGGGATCTATTTGATTTAGCACGGGAGTGGCAGGGGTTTTCATCAGCGTACCTAACCCGGTCTTGTTGCAGACACGTTGGATCATGCCATGCAGCGGCTGAACAATCGCCCGTGGAAATGTTTAAACAGGTCCACTCCTAACCAGATATAACTTCTCATGGTCTGACTCCAAGGCACGCATGGATGCCCTTCTTTTCTTGTAGCGGGTAATCGGTCAGCGAATTAACACAAGAGATCTGCAAGCTTCGCTGCGACCCGACTGGCACCGTCAGCTTCTACTGGTCGAAAATTGCGTGGCCTGGATATTTCTTCAACCATTGCCGCTGCAATCTGGTCAGCATTGCTTTCATCGAAAATCATGCGTCTGCCGGCGTTGTATTGATCAAGCCGATGAGCGACGTGGAAATTTTGCTCAAAGTGATTGCGCAGCGGGAAGTATAAAAAGGGCGTTCCAGCAGCTGTCAGTTCCATTGTAGTGGTTAGCCCTCCCTGCACCAGGGCGAGGTCGCAGGCAGCAAGATGCTGATCGAGGTTGGGGACGAAAGCGCGGGCTTCAACACCTGCTGGCAATGTAAACTGCTCCGGGCTAAGACGTGGACCGGTTACGACGATCATTCGTAATTCCGGAATCCGTTGTCGCGCGCTCGGGTAAGCATTAAGAATACGGTTGATCAAACTACCACCAACACCCGAGCCACCCACGGTGACTATGCATACCACCTCTCCATCTTCATAGCCAAAACGGGAACGCAATTCATCGCGAGATCCGAATGACTCCGGATGCTGACCAAGAATATAGCCACTGAAGTCATAGTGCTCAGGTATCCAGTCACGCATATCCGGCAGATCTTTGCCAAAGCTCAGTGGTACGATATCTACCGGGTTGCCAATAAAAATTGCATGATCCCTCACGGATGGATTTTTTTCGATGTGCCCTAACATTTCGGCATTGTAGTCAGTCGTCAGAAATGCTTCATGCTCACCACCTTCCGGCATTGGCACCCAGCCAACAAAATCAGTCAGCCATGCGATGGTTGAGCGTTTTAACTGCGGGTGCTCATGCCAGTAGTGATCAACATCCCACGCTTCATCAGCAACCACCAGATCGTAACTGCCTTGCTCCAGTGCATCCTGGAATATCATAAAGTTGGAAAGAAGAATCTCATCCATGGTTCGTATAGCTTGAAAGGCATGTAAATCATGTTCACCGGCTTCTGATTCTATGTGCTGAGATTCACTTGCAAGCCTGCTGCTTGCAGGATGAATTCGTTCGTTATTTGCTTGCAGTAAGCGAGTAACCGGATCCTGAGCCAGCCAATCCACTTCGACACCAGGGCGTTGTCTGCGAAGCTCCCTTGCAATGGCCAGATCGCGCCGGGCATGTCCCAGACCTATAGGTGAAGAAAGCAACAACACACGCTTGTTACTGCTTTTAGTAGAAGGGATTTTTTCAGGCTTCCATGTGCCAAGATGTTTCGCAAGAAAGTCCCGCATCAAAGAATTGAAATGCGCTGGAAAACGCCCGGCCGGGTTGTGACCGGCATCCGGGTACATCACTAACTCGGCATTCGTTAACGCTGCAATTGTTTGCGACACTGCCGGTGGAGTTACCTGATCTTTGCAACCATGGGCAATAAGAACCGGGCAACGAATATTTCGATAGGCAGATTCATTCAACTCGTATTTGGAATCATCCTCTGCATCCATGGTCCCGGACAGAACTTCACCATCAGAGTCTACGCCATGTCCGGACCGAACGTCAGTGACCCGGCCGCCATTGAAGCCAGCACAAGTATGTCACGGCACGGATCTGGTGGGGCCTTGAGGGGCCGAGTCCCCAACTGTCAAAACC
>CALFCF010000068.1 GCA_937951345.1 uncultured Granulosicoccaceae bacterium | reverse complement strand
ATGAAGCAGGCAGTGGCTGTATCCCATACGGGTTTAACACCACGATGGGATATCAAATTGACCACCGGTGACCAGCCACCGGAGATCAGCAGGTTATCGGTTTCAATTGCATCACCCTTACGCCAGTTGCCAGGCGCGCCGTTTGCAACCGTCACCGAGCTGATGCGTTTACTGCCCGATGCGTTTAGTGGCGCCGTACCGAACTTCACTTCCACTCCGGCATCAGCTATCCGGTCGGCGATAGCTCCTTGTACGCCTGTGCGCGCATCGAGGAGCGTTACCCGGGCGCCGGCTGATTGCATATCAAATGCGCAGTCGTAAGCCGAATCGTTGTTAGTGGCAACAACAACATTGTCACCGGTTCTGACACCGAATCGATTCAAATAGGTGCGTGCAGCGGCTGCCGACATAGTGCCTGGCCGGTCATTGTTACCAAACGCGATCGTGCGTTCAAAACTGCCGGTAGCCAACACGGTTCGTCGTGCACGCACTGTCCAGAAACGTTGCCGCGGCTGATGAGCCAAGGTGCCGGGTGGTTCGTGATCAGTAACGCGTTCGAGTAGACCGGCAGTGCCATAGTCGTAGAGACCGAAGGCGGATGTTCGCAACATCACACGCACACCTGATGATTCAATAGCTTTTATTAGCTCGTCACGCTGAGCATCTGCATCACGTTTGTGTATTGGCTGACTTAATAGGTCACCGCCGAGGCTGCCTTCCTGCTCAACAAGTAGAACGTCAAGCCCGGCTTTGGCCGCACTGGCTGCAGCGGCCAGACCTGCAGGACCACCACCGACCACCAGCACATCGCAGAAGGCATGTGCGTGATCATACACATCGGGATCAGGCTCCCGTGAGGCTGTTCCAAGACCAGCCGCCTTACGAATGATCTTCTCGTATTGCATCCACAGGCCAGTGCCTTTGCCCCACTCAAGTGGCGGCAAACCCATAAATGTTTTGTAGTAGAAGCCAGCCGAAAAAAAGCGTCCGAGGAGGTTGTTTACCGATCCCATATCGGTTCTGACATTGGGCCAGGCGTTTTGTCCGTATGCTTCCAGTCCCGCGTACAGTTCCTGCTGTGTCGCTTTGATGTTCGGATCGCGACGGTTGCCGCTGCCAAGAGTTACCAGCGCACCGGATTCTTCAACACCGGCTGACATCACACCGCGAGGACGGTGGTATTTGAAACTGCGTGCCAGGATCAGTTCGTCGTTTGCCAACAGCGCCGAGGCGAGCGTATCGCCCTGAAAGCCCTGCATGGATTTGCCATCCCAGCTAAAGTTCAGGCTTTTTGAACGGTCTATCCGACCGCCTTCTGATAAGCGAATAGCAGTCATGTTGAACCCTCAAGCATGCCTGTCAATTCAGGGTGCGCCGCTTTGACTGAATGAATCTCGTGGGTCATTGTGTCGCGTTCAACTATCAACCACATACGGCAACCACTGACGTGATGCCAGGTTTCCTGCTGAACACCACGAGGATTTTCGCGCAAAAAAACCGCGTCGTGCCATTGCTTGGCGGACGCATCGAGTGGTGGATACTCGATCGATGCATCACCGCCGTAGGAAAATTCGCTATGGTCACGTTCGCCGCAAAAAGGACAGTGGATTCTTAGCATGACTGAATTGCCGTATCGAAACTTAGCCGTGTAACTTCGGATCAGGGCCTGCACCCCGTTCATCAATGATGATGCCTTGTTCAAACCGTTGCAGGTGCATGTTCTCAATGACCGGATCCGGTCTGTCGTTTGCAATCAGGTCCGCGAAGTACCAGCCTGATGCAGGGCTGGCCTTAAATCCGCCATAGTTCCAGCCGGCATTCAGGTACAGATTGTCGATTGGTGTTTTACAGATAAACGGAGATCCGTCCATCGACATATCCATAACGCCGGACCAGTGGCGTAGCATCCTGACACGCCCGAGACAGGGCATGATCGATGTTGCGCACTCGGCCACATCCTGAACGATGGGCAGGTTGCCGCGTTGTGCATAGGACTTGTACCAGTCAAGGTCACCACCGAACACCATGCCGCCTTTATCGGATTGCGATATATAAAAGTGTGCGCCACCCACACCAAACACCACCACATGATCGAGCAGTGGTTTCAGTGGTTCCGATACAAAAGCCTGCAACTTGTGGGATTCAATCGGCAGGTGGCCCAGATCTGCCATTGACCACAAACGCGAGGTGTTGCCTGCGACGGCAAACCCGATCTTCTTCGCTTTGATCGTGCCACGTGAAGTTTCTATAGCGCTCACCTGACTGCCTTGGCGAGTGACTCCGGTGACCTCACAATTTTGCAGTATGTCGACACCATGAGAGTCTGCCGCGCGCGCATAACCCCAGGCTACGGCATCGTGTCGGGCAGTACCAGCGCGAGGTTGTACTGCTGCACCAATGATTGGGAAACGGGCGTTGTCGTAATTCAGGTGCGGTATTGTATTTTTAAGTTTTTCGAGTGACCACAATTCACCATCTGAACCGGTCAGTCGCATTGTGTTGTATCGCCTTGCAGTGGCATCGCGTGCTGCCGGGCTGTGCAGCAGACTGACATGTGAGCGCTGACTAAACATCACGTTGTAGTTCAACTCGTGACTCAGCTCTTCCCACAAGGTCAGGGAATGTTCATAGAATTCCCGGTTGCCGGGCATCATGTAGTTGGAGCGTACGATCGTGGTGTTACGCCCGCCATTACCACCACCGAGCCAACCTTTCTCGACGACAGCGATATTTTTCAGGCCGTGGTTTTTGCTGAGGTAGTAGGCAGTGGCCAGTCCATGTAAGCCTGCCCCGACAATAACAATGTCGTACTCTGACTTTGGCTCAGGATCACGCCACGCACGCTCCCAGCCTTTTTGGCCGGTCAGTCCGTTTTTGAACACACTCCAGGCAGAATATCGTGACACGGGCGTTCTCTTAAGAATCTGGTTTACAGGTTTTGAAGTTGACGAAACCGGAAGTCGTCGAATTCGCGCTCATCTGGCGCGAAAACCCGGTGCGCTCATTCTTGCGAAATTCAGGTGGCGCAAATTAAAACCGGCAAGCAAAAACGCGACTGTCGGTTGGCACTGTCTACAAGTCATATCGCGAACCCGGTAAGTCGCCGGGTAGCGTCTGATGATGCCCTACTATAGCGCGCCAGCGCTGCAACTGACAGCTTGGCAGTGAGCAATACAATAACCTGATACCGACGTTTAATTAGCTGTTACGTCAAGTGGATATGATTTGGTTCAGAAATGTTCTGATCGTTCGACCTCTTCATCCGATCTATACTCTCCTGATCAGCATGGGTGGCCCATTTTTGTGACATCATCCTGCGGATAAAGCATCGCTATGCACGGATTTTTGACAGATTGACGTGCGATCATCTGGCAATACAATAATCGTACGGGTCGGCTGTCTGTTAAATGCGCCCGGATGCCGGTGTCAGTCTCGTGTCAGCGATGTATCAGAGACGTCGTCATACGCCGATTGAACCCTATGATCGACGCTGTCGAACTCGGACAGCGCTTTAGCTTCGGGAGACATATATGTCCTTTGAACACTACAGTGAAACACGCAAGATCGATCCGAGTAGGGGAGACTTGCTGGCGGATGGTTCTCCGAACGATGACAACCGTATAGAAATCGGTCCAACGCGACTCGCATTTTCGGAGTGGGCAGAAGCTGGTTTGAGACTGCCTGATTTACACGCCATGCGCAGGTACCGATGGGAACGCCTGACCCAACATATTGTTGATCGTGAGTACGGCGGACTGTTGCTGTTTGATCCATTAAATATCCGCTATTCCACCGATAGCACGAACATGCAATTGTGGAATACGCACAATCCATTTCGTGCGGTGTTGTTATGCGCTGACGGGTATATGGTGATCTGGGATTATAAAAACTCCCCGTTTCTGTCGACGTTTAACCCTCTGGTGCGGGAGCAGCGCTCTGGTGCGGATCTGTTTTATTTTGATCGTGGCGACAAAGTCGACGTTGCAGCTGACAAGTTTTCCAATGAGGTTCGAATCCTGATTGAAGAACATGGCGGTAATAACAAACGTCTGGCGGTCGACAAGATTATGCTCGACGGATTGCGCGCATTGGAGGCGCAAGGTTTCAATATTGTTTCGGGGGAGGAGCTAACCGAGAAATGCCGCTCGGTCAAAGGGCCGGATGAAATTCTTGCAATGCGTTGTGCATCTCATGCGTGCGAGACAGCCGTGTTTGAGATGGAAAAGTATGCGCGGGAGACCATCCCGCAACAAAAAGTATCGGAAGATGACGTCTGGGCGGTATTACATGCTGAAAATATACGGCGCGGCGGTGAATGGATTGAAACCCGTCTACTGGCATCCGGTCCCCGAACAAACCCGTGGTTTCAGGAGTGCGGGCAACGCATCATTCAGAACAACGAGATCGTCAGTTTTGATACTGACCTTGTTGGAAGTTACGGCATCTGCGTGGACATCAGCCGCAGCTGGTGGATTGGTGATGAAAAGCCACCGGCTGACATGGTTGCGGCCATGCGTCACGGGCACGAACATATTATGACTAATATGGAACTGTTGAAACCCGGTGTGAAAATAGATGAAATTTCGCGAAATTCACACGTGCTGAATGCTGAATATCAAAAGCAGAAGTACGGTTGTTTGATGCACGGTGTCGGTTTATGCGATGAATGGCCGTTGGTCGCCTATCCCGATCATATGGTCGAGGGTGCGTATGACTATGAACTGCAACCGGGTATGGTGCTGTGTGTTGAAGCGCTGGTAAGCCCGGAGAATGGATCCTTCTCGATCAAACTGGAAGATCAGGTATTGATCACCGAAGACGGGTATGAAAACTTAACGCGTTATCCGTTCGATGATCAGTTGATGGGTGTTTAAAGTTCTTTTCCGTTTAGAGAAAAATCTGATAATCCCCCGCAAAGGCGGGGGATTATTTAAAAATCAGGAACGTTCCGTCACCTGCAGTACGTGATAACCAAATTGGGTCTTGATTGGGCCTTGTATGGCACCGACTTCACCGTTAAATACGGCTTCATCGAATTCCTTGACCATTTGACCGGGGCCAAAGCTTCCCAGTTCACCACCTTGCTGACCAGACGGACACTTGGAATGGCTGGATGCTAACGCAGCGAAATCTCCACCGTTAGAGAGTTCTTGCACTAGCTGATTACACTGATCTTCGGTTTCTACGAGTATGTGTCGTGCACTGGCCTGCGGCATTAAAAATATCCTCAGTTTGTAAATTTAGTAAATGGTTTTTGACGACGCCCGCTTTTGATACCGCTCTAACAGGGCGGTGCGGTTATTGAATCAGTTGCACACTATAACAGATAAGAAAGCATGCAATCGCGTTGCGGGCTGAGAAGCCCGTGAGTGGCAGCTGACCAGTCTGGTTCATTGACTCGTTGACTCATTGGCTCAAGGCAGAAAGGTTGACCGGCTTTCAAGCAATGGATCGCACTGCGACGTGTCAGGTCATACCCAGCATTTGTTTTCGCTGATTAGCCCAGGTTCTCAGGATTTGATCAATCGCGAGACCGATAAAGGCAACACAAAAGCCAAGAACCAAACCATTTCCAACACCTTCGCGGTCAGACAGGGATTTCAGAATCAATTGGCCGAGATCATCTGTGCCGATCAACGCACCGATAATCACCATTGACAGAGCAAATACCACGGTTTGATTTATACCCAGTGCCATATGCGGAAAAGAAATGGGCAATTCAATAGACTTTAATCTCTGCCAGCGATTGACACCCGCCATCGTGCCCGCATCGTGCAATGAGGCGGGTACGCTGCGCAATCCTTCAACAGTGTATCGCGTGGCAGGAATGGTCGAGTAGACAACTATCGCAATTAAAACGGACGTATCCGTCACTCCGAACAGCATCATTACCGGGATCAGATAGATAAACGACGGGAAGGTCTGAAACGTGTCGCACATCGTCAGTATGAACCGTGACGTTGACTGCTTTTGAGCGCACAAGGTGCCAACGATCACACCGATAGTGCCTGAAATAACCACTGCGACACTCACCAGATAAGAGGTTATCAGTGCACGATCCCACCATTCGGTCAGTGCGATAAATAGTAAAAAGCCGCCCACAATCAAGGCTGATCGCACACCACCGACGATAAAACCTGTACCCATCGCTAATGTAAAAGTAGCAACGACAGGCATGCTCAGATAAGCGTTTTTAACGGGTATCAACACTTGTGTGATCAGCCACTCGTTAAACCCTTTAAGCGTGTAGAAAAAAGTATCCCATATCCAGTCAACTCCAGCCTGCCAGAATTCAGCGGTTGAGATACCTTTGTTGTGTGGAATCAAATATAAATAATTAAACCCGTCTTTGAAGATGAACCTGCCCGCATAGGCAAGTACAACTCCGACCACAAAGATCGCTAAAAACCAAAGCAGGTTTCTGTGCCTTTCGGTAAATGACTGGCTGGAGAAATAGTCGGTTTGCTTATTAGCCCAGGCGAGCGACATTCGATCGAGCACTATCGCGATCAAAACGATGCACACGCCGATCTCGAGTGCCAGACCAATACGGAGTCTGTTCAATGCTATCAGCAGCTCATTGCCCAACCCTTTAGCACCGATCAACGAGGCGATTACTACCATTGCCAGGCATTGCATAATGACCTGATTAACGCCGATTAATATGTCGCGGCGCGCTGTAGGGATTAGAACGCGTGTTAGCAACTGACGATTGTTGCAACCGTTCATCAAGCCCGCTTCAACCACTTCGGGAGCAACTTTTTTCAGACCCAGTAATGTCAGGCGTACCATCGGCGGTGTGGCGAAAATTATCGTAGCAATGGCCCCTGCATGATCGCCGATACCGTAGAACACCATGACGGGAATCAGGTAACAGAAATGCGGCATGATCTGCGCAATATTCAACAACGGGTTAAGCACATTTTCAACGACTTGGCTTTTGTACGCCCATACGCCAAATGTAAGGCCGAGAAGAATTGAAACCGGCGCTGCGATCAGAACAAACGAGAGTGTTTGCATTGACGGTTCCCACTGACCGAATACGGCGATGTAAATAAGGGACAAACCACTCAGTAGTGCCAATCGAATACCGCCAAGCGAGTATCCAAGCAGTGCCGCGCCAGCGGTGACAACTGTCCAGGGCAGCGCAGGCCAGCGAGCCCATTGGTTTTCTGTTGCCCAGTCCCAACTGGTGAAAGCCACGATAGTTTTAACGCCACCCAGTAGAATTTCGCGGATTAACTCGATCATGAAAAGAATCACGCTCGAAACAGAGCGCGTGAATTCACGCACCAGTGGTTTCTGTTCGTAATCGTCGAGTTCAGCGTCGTAAACTTCAATCGGCCACCACTCGAACATCAGGTAGTCAACTGATCCGTTGATAATCCCCGGTAATTCCTTGAGCAAAGGTGGTAGTCGCCAGAGCCAGTTATTATCGCTCTGCGGTATGATCAGACACAGCAACGCAAAGATGATAATCAGCAGAAGAAACTGCAGTGATTTACGTTGTTTGAGCAGCTCTGGCATTGCAGTACTCTGACTCTTATCAGGCCTGTGATTGATCGGAACGGGCACCGAACAGCACGTTGATAATGTGCGATGATCGCACCATGCCGATCAGACTCCCATTGTCATCAACAACCCCGAGTGGATTGTCTGCATTCAGGATAAGTTCGGCAACATCCTCAAGCACAGCAGTGTCTTTAACAGTGGCGTTTGCCAGTGCAAGATTTCTGTCAACCGGTTCCATCACCGAATTTATCTTCAGCACCTTTTCACGCGGTACATCTTCGGTGAACTTGCGTACGTATTCCGTCGCCGGATTCAGCACGATGTTTGCTGGTGTGTCCAACTGTTCTATCACACCGTCTTTCATAATGGCTATGCGATCCGCAAGGCGCAGTGCTTCATCGAAGTCGTGTGTTACAAAAAGAATGGTTTTACCCAGAACACCTTGAAGGCGCAGGAACTCATCCTGCATTTCTTTTCGAATCAACGGGTCAAGCGCAGAGAAGGGTTCGTCAAGAAACCAGATATCGGGGCGTATCGCCAGTGAGCGCGCGATACCGACTCGCTGTTGTTGCCCACCGGAGAGCTCACGAGGAAAATAATTTTCACGGCCCGTCAGGCTGACGAGATCTATCATTTCTCGAGCCTGCTGCATGCTTTCTTTTGTGCTGACGCCTTTGACCTGTAATGGAAAGGCAATATTTTCGACGACTGTTTTATGGGGCAGCAGGGCGAAACTCTGAAACACCATGCCCATTTTGTTGCGGCGCAAATTAATGAGCTGTCGATTACGCATCGACATGATGTTTTCACCTTCGATAAAAACCTTACCGTCAGTGGCATCTGTTAAGCGGGATATACAGCGGAGCAATGTGGATTTTCCTGATCCGGATAAACCCATAATGATCAGGATTTCGCCAGCATATACTTCGAACGATGCATTGTTAACACCGACAATACAGCCTGCTTTTTCAAACTCTGCAGCGTCAACCATACCATTTGCCTGCTTTAACAGGCGCTTGGCGTTGTTACCGAAAATTTTGTATACCGACTCGCATTGAATTACGGGTGCGTCGGTTCGAGCGGAATCTGTGGTAGAAGACATCGATTTTGTCTTGACTATCGGATTTCATTAAACGCAAGGGCCGCGTATACGACTACTTTAGCGGCTATTGATGCGCTTCTGATTTGCTATGGATTTACTATGGATTTGCTATGCATTAAATTTTAAAAGTACGGTGATGAGAACATCAATTTAGCGCATACAGGTCAAACTAAAAACCCCTCTGTCGACAGTATCAACAGAGGGGCTCTGGATGACGAAAATACTCGACGTTCCGGTTACTCCGTATTACTTAACCCAAGGCTGCCAGACGCCTTCGTTGTCTGCGAGCCACTTCTTGGCGGCGTCTTTGTGATCCATCTTGTCGGTGTCGACAAGTGCTGCCATTTCACCGATTTGCTTGGTTGAGAAATCAACTCTGGAGAAGGCTGTATATGCTGCAGGATGAGTGCGCGGGAATTTGTAATTTGCCGCTTTCTTCAACCAACCCTTAGGTGATCCGCATTTACCGTCTCCACCGTCGCTCTTACGGCAACCTTCGTAGTACTCCGGGAACTCGATGAAGGTAAATCCGTCAGCATCGGTGAAATTAGGCGTCCAGTTAAAAACGATTGTACCGCGACCTTCTTTCTTGGCAGAGGCCAACTCAGTCCAGAGCGCATCAGCACCACCGGCAAACTTCACTGTCCACTTGTCTGCAAGTCCCAAAGCCTCAAGGCGTTCCGGCATTAAATCACCGTGCCAGCTTTGCGGACCTTCGAGCCAACGTCCCTTTCCACCTGAGTCTGCAGTGGTGAAATTTTCGTGGCAATCTGCCAGCGCTTCCCAATTCGGTAAACCGGGGCAGAGATTCTGCTCAATTACCCAGTTCGGTACACCCATTTCTTCAAGTGTTGTTGCAGAGTGTGTACCTGCGTCAATAACACCACCTTTCTGCATCGCATTGTAGAAAGATTTTCCAAACGTTGACTGCCAGACTTCATGGGAGATCGTTACGTCACCGTTGCGAATTGATTCATAGACCGCCTGTGAATCGGCAGGAACGTATTCAACGTTGTTGCCCATGCTCTCAAACATACCACCGAGCACATAAGCCATGACGATCTGGCTTGACCAGTTGTGTATCGGGATGACGATGGGTTGTGTGCTGTCGGCTGCGCGCGCTACACCGGTTGCCGCAGACAATGAAATCAGGCCGGCTGCAAGCACTGCGCCGAGTGGTTTGAAACTGCGTAGTTTCATCAGGAAACCTCCGTTGGTTGGGTTGACGAAGTGCTTATAATTTAGTGTTTGAATAACGTGCACTTCACTCGGATAGCTTTGCATGTTCGTTTGCATAAATAAAGTACCATTAATATACCAAATAACTAAATTGGTGCACCAATGATATGCAAATAAAGCTTATTTTTACCCCAAAGTTGTACCTTAAGTAAATTAAACGCAGCTAAGAACATTGCAGCGATTTTCAATCAGACGGCACTGATGCGGTAGCCGATACGAGGGAAATGCACACATACCTCATCCGCATCACCTGACACACGATCAACCGAGACGCGTGATGAACTAATCGCACGCAGTTGCCCGATAACGGGCTCCTCCCCGCCATCGAGATCAGCGACGATGGCTAGTGTCTGGCCCGCTTTAAATGCTTGCGGTTCATGAGTCGCGATTTCACTTTTGCATTGGGTTGCGGTTGATTTTGCAATCTCGATAGCCTGTTGCGGCGACAAGTCGGTTTTACGGCCTGACCCAAGGTCATAAACACGTTGGCGCCACTGGTCGATATTCGGATAGCGCTTCATAAGCGCAGGTCCTCCCGCCCAGCGACCGGCGAGGAACCAAACGATGTGGTAGAGCCGGGCGTCAATGGCAGCAGGTTTAGTCCCTGTTAAAAATGCCTGCGTTTGTCGTAGTTGCAGTTCGAAACCGTCAAACGTTTCGCACAGCTGCGCTAATAAATGCGGGAGTTCACGGTTGGCACGTGCAAGCCCTGCGGCCCAATCGGGGCCCAGATACAACCGTCCGCGATCTTCTGCAAAGTCTTCAGGCAGTTCATCTCCGGCAGCTCCAAGCACCACTTTCACCGCGACGTCAAATACACCGGTGTCGAGCCATCTGCTTGCAGACCATTGCAGGCCGGGGTTGTTATCCGTTGTGAATGCAGGTTCAGGAAAGCGTGCATCCAGTTCGTTCAATATGCAAAGACTATCGCAGTAAATGTCTGCGCCGATCTGCATAACCGGCGTTCGTCGATATCCCCCTGTTAGAGTGGTTAAAAAAGGTTTGGGTGGCAGGCGCGGAATTTCAACGTCGAACCAGTTCACTCCCTTGATACCGAGCCCCACGCGTATTTTTTCGGCGACCGGTGATTGCGGATAGTTGTGCAGAATTATCGAGTCACTTGATGCAGTCATATCGGTGAGTTGTCCGCACCGGGGCGGTGCTGGAAATTGTTCAATCGTTTGTAGCGTTTTACGTGTGCCTTGATATATTTAGCGCTAACGGCACCAGTCGTAGTCTGCTGAGTTAGTCAGCTTAAGTTGCGGACAGTTGCGAACAGTTGCGAAAAATGCCTAACTGAGGTGGACGCCCGACCGGTTTCAGCAGTAATCAACAGGAGATCAAACCGTGCTTGCTCTCAGCCACGTCAATATCAGAACTGCAAATCTATCACAGATGGTCGCCTGGTATGGCGCCGTGCTCGGGTTGAAGGCAGGGGCGCGACCAGCCTTTAGTTTTAACGGTGCGTGGTTGTATCTCGGCGAGCAACCGGTAATCCATCTGGTTGAGACTGACAAGACTGATCCACCGATAAGCAGTACGCAATTGGAACATGTGTCGTTCACCGCCGGCGACTACCCGGCTTTTATCGAGCGATTGCACCACCATGACGTGAGTTATCGTGAAGTAACAGTAGATGATGACGTGGCACAGATCGTACAGGTACATATCAGCGACCCGGATAACAATCATCTCCATATAGATTTCCCGTTGTCATCCCGTTGATTACCGTTGCATCTCATCAGGTCACCGCTGCCGGGCCAGCAATCGGTCAATCGCTAACAGCTATACTCAAGTCACCAAAATCTACGGAAGCGAGTGTCAGCTTATGAGCATGATGAGTGAATTCAAAGACTTTGCCAGTAAAGGCAGTCTGGTTGATATGGC
Organism: uncultured Granulosicoccaceae bacterium; assembly: GCA_937951345.1. Lineage (GTDB taxonomy): Bacteria > Pseudomonadota > Gammaproteobacteria > Granulosicoccales > Granulosicoccaceae > CALFCE01. The sequence continues at coordinate 75,109 of CALFCF010000068.1, read as the reverse complement.
AGTAGGCATTATCATCGGGGCCGCGATCGGTAAGATGGTGGGAGCGCTGGTTGACAGTATCTTGATGCCTATCATTGGCGTGGTTCTGGGTGGGGTTGATTTCTCATCGCTGTCGATTGCCGTTGGCGATGCGCAGATTGGCTACGGCGCGTTTATACAGGCATTGATTGATTTTCTGATAATTGCGTTTGTTATCTTTTTGATCATCAAAGCACTTAACAATATGAAAAAAGCCTCCGATGCGGATGACTCACCGGATGAAGTTGCACTGCTGACTGAAATTCGTGATTTATTAAAAGATACTCGCCAGTAAGTTATGTTTTGTGCGAGTTTAACAACGTAAATCACCATGTACTTGTCCTGTGGTGATTCATTGATCGATTTCTTTGCCACTTCACCGGTTGCTAGTGATGTTCTCCGGCGTAGCACTGAAAATTTCGGACTGCAGCTAAATGGGCATGTTGGTGGTTCTCCGCTTAATGTTGCCTGCGGTCTATCCGCGCTGGGTAATTCGGTGCGCTATCTGGGCAAGTTGTCGAGCGATCCTTTTGGCGAGCATATAAAGGCATTTCTACACGCGCATCAGGTAGATAGTTCTCTTTGCCCTGTAAGCGATGTCAATACAACCCTTGCTGTTATTCAACGTAACAGCGACGGGTCCGCCAACTATGCGTTTTATGCACGAGAGACGGCGGATTTGTCTCTGACGATTGACGAATTGCCTTTGCCCTTGTCAGAGAGTGTGCGCTTTCTGCATGTGGGTTCATACGCCACTGTCGCAGGCAGTACGGCTGATGCGCTGGCATCTCTGGTTGAGCAAACAGCGAGCAGTTGTGTCATCAGTTACGATCCGAATATTCGCACGGGTATCGAGCCCGATCTTGATCGATGGCGCGCCTGTGTCACCCGGTTTTCTGCCGCTGCTGACATGATAAAAGTCAGTGATGAAGATATTGCCGCGCTGTACGGAGCAGGTGACGTTGCGATAGAAAACTTCGTAGCAGATGCAATGACATCCGGTGTCGGATTTGTGGTTGTGACGCGCGGACAGATGGGTGTTACGGGCTTTTTGAACTCGGGCCAACACCTGCATCAGCCGGCTGAGCCAGTGGATGTAATTGATACAGTCGGCGCCGGGGATTCTTTTCAGGCGGCACTACTGCATTGGTTGGGTGAACACCATTGCGTTAATCGATCAAAGCTCGATATCTCGACAATTGATCTGGCTGCCTGTTTATCCTTTGCGAGGCGGGCAGCTGCCTTTACCTGTATGCATCAGGGGGCTGTTATGCCGAAGCTAGCTGACTTGTAGTTTCTCTGTGACAGTGCATAACATGAAGCCGAATGTTGTGTCATGACATTGAATAAATCGGAGTATTTCTGATGAATACAGAAGAACACAGGCGTTGGCGAATTGCCGTGATTGGCGCAGGTGCAATGGGTGGAATATACGCATCGCTGTTTGCCGAGGCAGGGCATGATGTGGTTGCCGTTGATACCTGGCAGGCACACATCGATGCTATCACTGACCACGGACTCCATATCTCCGGTGTCAGTGGCGACCGTGTTGTATCAACGATTCGTGCATCGACCTCTATTGACGCTGCGGTTGATTGTGATCTTTATATTCTGGCTACCAAGGCATCAGGTGTTGCCAGCGCGGCGTCCCGGATTGCAAGTGTACTGTCACCTGACGCACTGTTGTTGACCATTCAGAACGGATTAGGCGCAATAGAACGGCTCAGCGAGTACGTACCAATGGATAATGTGCTTCTTGGTGTAGCGGAAGGTTTTGGGGCATCCGTTCCTCGCGCTGGCGCGGTACATCACAATGCGATGAAACTCATCCGACTAGGTGAAGTTAACGGCGGTGTTACCGAACGCTTGCAACAAATCGAACAGTTATGGCGTGATGCCGGTTTCAATGCAAAAGCCTTTGCCGATATAAGGCAGCTTGTGTGGGAGAAGTTTGTCTGCAATGTGGCATTGAGTGGGCCTTGTGCAGTGTTTGATTGCACGATTGGGGAGTTACACGCTAACCCGCAAACGCGCGAAGTCTCCGTCGGTTGTTTACTGGAAGCCTACCAGGCAGGTAAGAAAGAGAATATCGCCTTCAGTTTCGATGATCCGGTTGACTATCTGGATAAATTTGTAGCGACAATGCCTGACTCCCGACCGTCGTTGCAACAGGATGTTGCCGCAGGACGTTACAGTGAAATTGATGCTATTAATGGCATGGTGCCGGTGCTTGGAAAAAAGTACGGTTTCGCCACGCCATTCAACACCGTCATCACGGCAACCGTTCACAGCATAGAAGCACGTTACCCTGCCAGGGCCTGAGCGCCAGCTAACTGACTGTTCATCTGTTCCGGTCCTGCGTTCGATCCAAATAATCAAACCCCGTACGACCAGCACAGCGTGTAAGGGCGAAAACAAATTTCTTTGTTATCGCGCTCCCGTCACGCGCTCTGGTTGTCTTGGATCACGCGGTTATGAAACACCTTAGTTGGTAGGTTTATGAAATATAACGCCGAAACTAACGTGGATCAGGCCAGTTCCGCTGGCTATCACCACAGATTCGGTCTGACAGTACTACTATTAATTAACTGAAGGTTGTCGACTAATTGACACCGCTTTATGAAAATTGACGTGTACGGTTTTATGCGCGATCGAATGGGTAGATGCACGTGTGCGACTTGGAGAAATCGGAATGATTGAATGGGCTCTGGTAGCGGTACTGACTGTCGGCGCGGTCATTGGCTGGTTTATCAGAAACTGGTCGCTACATCGCCATCTGTCTGAGCAAAACCGGCAGCAGCAACTTGAGCAGTTGCATGCACCGGTGACAGCGAATGCCATGCCCGAACAGTCTGCGGAGATCCCGTCGGATGACTACAGTCATCTCACCGGACGGGTAGAGCAACTGGAGCTGGAAAATCACGATCTTACCCGGACATTCGCAGATAAAGACAGGGAAATAGACGAGCTTTATCGAGTGGCAAGTCTCGTTAAGCCGCTTGAATTTGAACTTCAGACATCTCGTGCGGAAGTGAAGCGACTGCGCACCGAAGCCAGACAGGCGGGCAGAGCCACTGGAACTGTTGGCGCGAACGACCCTGAAGTATTAAACAGACACGAGATGGAAAGTCAGCTCGGCAAAGCACAGGATGAGCTGCAGTCTCTTCGAGATCAAAAACCGCGTGTTTCGCCAGAGCAGGGAGATTCCAATGCAGTAGCCCCAAGATCATGGGCATCTGAAGAACCAGCTGACGCGGCAGATAAGATCGCCGAGAACAGCGCCGTAAACACTCTTAAATCCGAAATTGTTGAATTGGAATTAATTAATTCGGAACTTCAACAGTCCCATCACAGTGGTGAGCAAAAGTTACTTGAAATTCAGTCAGATCTTTATGATGTCCGCAGTCAGTCTAATGACTACCGCGAAAAGCATTTGGAATCTGTGCAGCTTATCGACGAATTGCATGCGAAGGTCAGGGAACGCGACGAAAGGATTACAAGCCTCGGTCAGGAGCTTGGCCGTGTAAAACAGAGTCGCGAGATGTCTCTTGATGAGGAACTCCAGCGCTCCCGGAAAATTGGTGATGAGATTGAAGAGTCAGAAGAGAAATTAAAACTGTTTGATTCCACGCTGGCGAGGCTCACTGATTTGGAATCAGAAGTCAGCACGAATTCTCACCGGTCTGAGGAAATGCAGGAGTCGCTCGAGCAGTACCGGCATCGAAATTATTCACTTAAAGAGGAATTAAACCTAAGTCAGGAACAGGTTGGCCAACTGTCTGCTCAACTCTCGAGTGCACAAAAAAACAGTCAAGAACAGTTGCATTCACTGAATACCGTCCAATCAGAGTTGCGGGACACCAGCGAGCAGTTGAATGCTGTTCAGCATGAGCTTAAACGCACTACAAATGAAAACGAACGATTACAAACGGACATTCGAAGGATAACACTGGAGTCTGAAAAGCTTGAAGATAAAAACCTCGCGAATGTACAAAAGTCTTCGTCGGAAATTAATCAGATCGCTAAACAATTGGAAGACACGCAACGAGCGCTTGCCGATAGTGAAAAGGAAGTATTGCGATTGCAATCGTCAGGTGTCGAATCTGAAAAGGCACTAGAGTCTGCGAACACCGGGCTCACAGCAAGCAATCAGCGGGCAGCAGAATTGACTGTCGAAGTTAATCGTCTGGCAGCGGATCTAAGTGCTTCTGAGGAGAGTCGGCGACAGTTACAGCAGGCAGCAGAGCGCTCTGATGCATTAAGTGCGCAGTTACAGGAGGAGCAAAGCAAGGTAGCGTCTTTGACAGTACAGGCCGTGGATAAGGAACGACTTGAATCTTCGTTGAATGCTAAGGAGGATTTGATACAAGAGCTTAACGATAAACTGATTGAGGCTAAGAGCTACAAACAGGAAACTGATTTACTAACAAAGAAAAACGATACGCTGGAAAAACGCTTACAGGAAAAACAGGATTTACTGAGTGAAAAAATTACTTTCATCAAAAAACTCAAAACCTCTGTAAGTGAGCTTTCAAGTAAAACTGCCGCGACCAAGGCACGGCTTGACAAGGATGATGTTGTTAATCGAAAACTTACCATGATGCAGGTAGTAGCTGAGGGTCGTTTATCAGCATTTTCGGATTTACAGAACTCTTTACAAGCCAGTCAAGTCCGGGTTGATCTTCTTCAAAACCGCGATGGTGAATTAAAAGCGCTGCGTCACCGTTACGAGTTGCTGGACAAAAAACTTGTTGCCAAAGATGTGGTTATTCGGGATTTACAGTCTGCAGCTGAGCAGTCGAATGAAAAAATAACAAATTTTCCGATCATAAAGGAACAACTCGAAAGTGCGCAGACCGAGAACTTGCGCTTGAAGTCAGTAGAAGAATCAAACGCCAAGCGTTTGGAAAAGCTTCTTGAAAAAATGGGTCATCTGGAAGCGACTGCAACTGAGCAACAAAATGCTTTGGCTAGCGCTGAGAACGCCCTGAAGCGCAAGACTGAAGAGTCGGAAAATAGTAAGACTGCACTAATAGAGGAGCGTGGCAAGAACGAAAGGCTCAGCGAGCAGCAGGCTGGTTTGTCCCGTCAGCTCGAAGAACAGCGGACTGCACTGGATAAATCCAATGAGAATCTTGCTGACCTGAAAGAGCAACTAAGTCTCAAAGCTGCTGTAATCAATGAGAAATCAGAATCTCTATCCGAAATGGCAACATTGCGGGAAAGTCTACAAGCGTTCCAGGAAGAAAATTCCAATCTGAAGTTGCAGGTTAATCGAATGGGTTCATTGGAGGCTGAGCTTAAGTCGCGTGATAAAGACATGCAACGATTGACGCTAAAACATTCAGCGGAGCTGGAAAGTCTTCGGGATCAAACCGCCTCACGCGACCACACGATTGAAGAGCTGACGGGAAATCTTCAGCAGATTGTTGTTATTAACACTGAGCTGGAAGCGACGAAGGCGCAATTACATGAGGCGCAACAACAAGCCAATCGTGTAACTGCGTTGCAGTCCACAATTCGCGAGAGAGATCATTTGATCGTTCGGATGAATGGAGAAACCGAGGGTTTAAGACAGCAGGCTAACTTGCTGAATCAGCAATTGGCAAGCGCTGCAGAAGCGAATGATGATCTTCGAAGAAAGGCCGCCAAACTTCCAGTTGTAGAAACCTCATTACTTGCGATAGAAGAAAAGTTGGAAAACGCTCAAAAAATGGTGAAAGCCCATGACAAGATACAACGGGAGCTGAAAGAAAAATCTACGGCGCTATCGGTTTTAAAGGATAGAAATAAAGCGCTGGATGCGGAATTCCGAAAGTTGATCGATATTGCTAAACAACATAAAGATCTTACAGCTGATTACGATAAGTTACTGAAAAAATCCGAACAAGACGCACAAACCCTGGTTGACTCAGAAGAAAGCAAGCGGAAACTGCAGCAACAATTAGATCGCCAACAGCACGCGGGTAACGACTCTAATAGCTATTTGAAGCGGCAACTGGACGACGAGCAACGGCAGAATCTGCAACTTGCGGCAAAAATGCAGCAGTCCGAGCAGCAACTGGATAAGGTCAGTATGCTTCAGATGAAATTAAATACTGCTGAAGAAGAGCTGAAACATAAGCGTAATTTACGCGCTGAGTTCGACGCGTTACAGGAAAATCTGAATGTGCTGCAAGCTTCCAAAAACGCATCTGATCAAGCACTCAGTAACCTGAAAGCACAGCTTAGCGAAGAGACTTCAACTGTTGAATCATTGCGGAAAAAACTGATCGCTAATGCCGAACTTCAGCAAACACTGGAAAAACGTGAGCAACAAATCGCGCAACTCGAAAAGCGTCTGTCAGGCATTACAGATCAAAGTGCGGTGCCTGCAAATGCTCACGAAAAAAATACGAAAATTACTGAAAAGGCAAATAAGCATACGCAGCCGCTGTTTCAAGCATCGCAAGAACATGATGATTTGAAGAAGATTTACGGTATAGGACCGGTAATGGAAAATACATTGAATTCCCTGGGGATCACGTCATTTGCCCAAATTGCGAATTTCGACAAACAGGATATAGAACGGGTGGCCGCTGCGCTTGATACATTTACTAGCCGGATTGAACGCGATGACTGGGTAGGTGGTGCAAAAAAATGTTACGCCGATAAGTATGGAAGCGAGGCGTGAGGTATAGCGACGGTTTTCCTGCTGTGAATTTCAGCGTGAACTGATGGGTACAACAACAAGTGTTAGCCTGCTCTATTCACGAAGGCAAAAACAGTGGCAATGAAAACTAAGCAATATCCAGTTAGAAAAGCAGTTTTAGCGTCGCTGCGGGTATTCGCACACTGTTTTCTATTCACCACCAGTGCCCGTCTGCCGTCGCAGCTCACTCGATTGAGCTCAACCCGTAGATTTCTACGAATTTCGCTCAATCGTGCGACCTGCTTAGGTAGCCAGACTCTGGTGGCGAACCCTTCATGAATAGAGCAGGCTAGATCTCGTTGGATATTACTCTGCGTACTCCTCGTTGTCCGGTGAAATTAATTTAAGCCGGCGTGCTTCACGTACGCAGGAAGTACGGTTCTTGACATTAAGACAGCGAAACAGGTGGGTTGTGTGATATTTAACCGTTGTTTCTCTTATGTTCAACAGCTGAGCAATCTGCTTGTTAGAGTTACCTTTCGCAATCAATTCCAACACTTCAATTTGTCGGGCACTTATCTGATCATCCTTTTCGATATCAGATGTGGACGGCTGAGTTGTCTTGTTTAAGTCGCCGATTTCGCCATGTGCACTCTGTCTGGCGTTTAACTCCAAATCTTCGGGTTGATAACGTTCACCTCTCAGAACCTGTCGCAATGCGTCAAGCATTTCTTTGCTCGGCAATGACTTGTTTATAAAACCACTGGCACCTTGCTCAAGGGCAGCTTTTGCGACTTTGGAATTCTCGGCTCCACTAATTACAACTACCGGTGCAGTTATGGATCGATTGCGCAGGCCTTGCAATAAACCCAGCCCATCAATGCCAGGCATATAGATATCGGTCAGTATCAGGTCAAACGTCGAATTCTCATCGATAGCGTCAAGGGCTTGCTGACTAGTGTGACAAGTTGTTACTTTCACTTCACTGTCAAGGTCCTGCAGCATCATGGCCATCGCATCTGCTACTAAACGGTGATCATCTACCAACAAAATCTTCAACTTTTAACATCCCGTTATTGTTGTTAATTTAGAACAGACCACACTACCTGAGTGTGGCTTTTCCCACATGATTGTCGCACAAGATTCTATGTATCGTGACGTATTTCAAGTGTTGAACTAAATATGTGTGGCTAAAGTTACGATACATCGTTATACACCTTAAGCACGGTGATAAAAAAGAGTATTTTATTCAACACTGTTACCCGGAGCATTAACTGCCGTGAAGGAAAAATTGCGATGTTAGCGTCCTGTTAAATTACAGAATTGACCCACAAAATACGGCAAAAAGAAAGATCTGAGTCAATAACTAGACCAAAGCACAGTTGACCTTGTTTGCCATGCTGGTACTCTGTTTCAAACGTTAAACAATTATAAAAGTATCGAGTTCAGAAAAAAACTGATTGACATGCGATACTTTCTTGCCAGAAAAAGCTGCCCGTAGACAGGCTGAGCAAGTATTTTTAGAAAAAGTAGTTAGGACTATCAATCATTGAGCAAGTCATATTGAGCAAGTCATATTGAGCAATATCATTGAGGAGCAAATCATTGAGGAGCAAATCATTGAGCATTGCCCCACAGGCGTAGATCGACAACGAGCAGCAGCAAACCAAAACAAGCAAAGGGCTCAAATGCTGCTGAAAGAACACGGACAGGGATGACAGGGACGTCCTTTTCCATATTTCTTATCAACAAACTTTGTTACCGCGAATTTTCTGGCAGCGTATTTGGTAGCTTTGGTAGCTTTGGTAGCTTTGGTAGCGTAACTACCGGCGCTTAAGCCTGAAGCGCCCCCGGTTGTGAAATTTCTTTTTCACCTGACCTGTTGTTATCTTCCAGCATGCCTTTCAGGTATTGCCCGGTGTAGGAAGTGGTCTCCTCGCATATTACAGCCGGCGGTCCGCAGGCAACGACCTCGCCACCTTTTTCACCGCCTTCCGGCCCCATATCGATGATCCAGTCTGCTGTCTTTATCACATCGAGATTGTGCTCTATCACAACAATGGTGTTGCCGTGATCGCGCAGCTCATGTAACACAGACAGTAGCATTCGAACGTCTTGAAAATGCAATCCGGTCGTTGGTTCGTCAAGAATGTAGAGCGTATTACCGGTATCGCGTTTCGATAACTCCCTGGCCAGTTTGATCCGTTGTGCTTCACCACCGGAGAGCGTGGTGGCGTTTTGCCCAAGCGTGATATACGACAATCCCACCGCCTGAAGCGTGTTCAGTTTGCGTGCGATCACTGGTATGGCTGCGAAAAACTCCAGTGCTTCCTCGACGGTCATATTCAGCACATCAGCGATACTTTTTCCTTTGTATTCGATCTCGAGTGTCTCGCGGTTATAGCGTTTGCCCTCACAGACATCACAAGGGACGTATACATCCGGCAAGAAGTGCATCTCGACCTTTATCAAGCCATCACCCTGACATGCCTCGCAGCGGCCACCTTTGACATTAAAACTGAAGCGTCCGTTCTTGTAGCCTCTTGATCGCGCCTCGCGGGTGCCTGCAAACAGATCTCTTACAGCCTGAAATATACCTGTGTAGGTTGCCGGATTGGAACGCGGTGTGCGGCCGATAGGGCTTTGATCGATATCAACCACCTTGTCGAATTTTTCCAGACCTCTTATTTCATTTACCGGCGCCGCATCATTTTTGGAACCATTGATATGCCGTGCTGCGTGACGGTAGAGTGTGGCGTTAACCAAAGTGGATTTACCCGAGCCTGATACACCGGTGATGCAGGTAAAAAGACCAACCGGGATTTCTGCAGATACATTTTTCAAATTGTTGCCGGTTGCACCGTCAATCACGATCTGCTCATCACTCGGAACGACTGGCGAACTGATCGCGATCTCTTGTGCACCTGACAAAAATTGACCGGTCAGTGAGCGCGGATTGCTTTTTATATGGTCTATAGTTCCCTCGGCGACCAGCTCTCCACCGTGAAAACCCGCACCCGGGCCGATGTCAACAATGTGATCAGCGGCGAGTATGGCTTCTTCATCGTGTTCGACGACAATAACCGTATTTCCAAGGTCGCGCAGGTAGCGCAATGTCGCCAGTAATTTATTGTTATCTCGTTGATGTAAACCGATAGAAGGTTCGTCGAGCACATACATAACGCCCATTAGTCCTGCACCGATCTGACTGGCCAGACGTATACGCTGAGCTTCGCCACCCGAGAGTGTATCAGCGCTTCGCGAAAGGGTGAGATAATCCAGTCCGACATTCAGCAGAAACTGCAGACGTTGATTAATTTCTGTCAGTATCTTCTCGGCTACCGTAGCGCGGTGTCCTGACAGCTGCAGGTTTTGTAACCGCTGGCTTACCCGCTCAATTGAAAGTGCTGATGCTTCCGGCATTGACAGATCATCCACCAGTACATGTCGTATGACCTCATTTAACCGTGTGCCTTCACAGGATTTGCAAGCAGCGACCGACATCAATCTGGATAACTCTTCACGCACAGTGTTTGACGTCGTATCCTTATAGCGTCGCTGCATATTGACGATGATGCCTTCAAAAGGGTGTTTGCGCTTGCGTGAACTTTTGCCTTGTTCACTCAGATAGATGAATTCAATATCTTCATCCCCGCTGCCGTAAAGGAGTACCTGGCGAAAGGATTCCGGCAACTCTGAATAGGGTGTTTCAACATCGACCTGATAGTGAAGAGCCAGGCACTGCACCATCTGGAAATAGTAGGTCGTTCGGCGATCCCAACCGCGAATCGCACCACCTGCCAGGCTGAGCTCATCACTCGTGATGATGCGTTCTGGATCGAAGAATTGCTGCATGCCGAGCCCATCGCATTCGGGGCAGGCGCCATGCGGGCTGTTAAACGAAAAAGAGCGCGGCTCCAGCGGCGGGATGGAAAATCCGCACACTGAGCAGGCGTAGCGTGTAGAGAAGGTGATATCACTGGCGGTTCCTTCGGCCTTGAGCGGGGCGACGATTACAGTTTCATCGCCGAGCCGCAGAGCTGTCTCTAAAGAGTCCGCCAGCCGCTGGCGCAGATCATCACGAATTTTGAAGCGATCGACTATGATTTCGATGGTGTGTTTCTGGCGTTCTTTTAGTTCCGGTAACTCATCCAACTCGAAAATTTCACTATTAATGCGTGCTCGCAGATAACCCTGGGCGCGTAATGATTCAAGCAACTTTGCATGGTTGCCTTTGCGCGCATTGACTATCGGCGCCAATAACATCATGGCTGTGCCCTCCGGTTGACTCATCACTGTGTCGACCATTTGGGAGATTGTCTGTGCCTCCAGCGGTTCCTTGTGCTCAGGACAATAGGGTTGTCCAACCCGGGCGTATAAAAGGCGCAGATAGTCGTTGATTTCGGTGATCGTGCCGACGGTTGAGCGCGGGTTGTGCGAAGTGGATTTCTGCTCAATGGAAATCGCTGGTGACAAGCCACTGATATGATCCACATCGGGCTTGTCCATTACAGACAGAAATTGTCTGGCGTAAGCTGATAGTGATTCCACATAGCGTCGCTGGCCTTCGGCGAAGATCGTATCGAACGCTAGCGAGGATTTTCCTGATCCAGACAAGCCGGTTATAACGATTAGCGCATCTCGTGGCAGATCAAGATCGATATTTTTCAGGTTATGAGTGCGCGCGCCACGTATCTGTATCACAGCATTATCTGCGATGGGCTGCGACTTAAACGTTGTCTGCATTTGATCGTCGCTTGGGGAGAGGCTGTGCGTTGATTGCTTTTGCTTACGTTTGACGACTTTCGCGTCTTTCGTTTTTTTGTTTTGTTGAGAGCGTTTGCTCATGCGCACAATCCGGAAACACAGCTTGCAGACCGTCGACAATTACTTGCCGTGACTTCAGTCTTATTGATGGAAACTAACCGGAACACGTTCTACTGCTATCTGCTAAACCGACCAGGTTTCCGGTTTACCAGACACAATAAGCAGGCCAGCAGACCATGATAACCAGATGCAGTGAGAGTGGCCAGAATCGATATAAGTGTTACCATGCTCGACGACCGTTTTTGGCCTCCCAAAAAAGTCTTAATCGCACCGCAATCGCTGAAATATAAGTCTATTCGGGCTGGATGCGGTAATATTGTAGGCCTGCAGCGGCCAACGGATGGCGGCTGGAAACGTCGGAGAAATACTATGGCACGTGGAATCAATAAAGTTATTTTAGTCGGAAACCTGGGCACGGATCCGGAAACCCGGTATATGCCGAGCGGTGGAGCGGTTACTAATCTATCGCTGGCAACCAGTGAAAGCTGGACAGATAAGAACACGGGTCAGCGGCAGGAGCGCACTGAATGGCACCGTGTTACGTTGTTTAACCGTCTGGGTGAAATTGCAGCCGAGTATTGCCGCAAAGGTTCACAGGTATACATCGAAGGATCGATACGCACTGACAAATATCAGGACAAAACTACCGGGCAGGACCGGTACTCAACTTCGATCATCGCGCGTGAGCTGCAGTTGTTGGGCAGCCGCATGGACGGTCAGTCGGGCGCAATGCAGAATTCGCAGACCGGCATGAATCCAGGAACACCAGGACCCGCTGTTGGCAATGGCGGAGCGCAGGGCAATGCTCCGGCAGAAAAGTTTGACGATGAAATCCCTTTCTAGCACTAAAAAAAATGCGGCATTTTCAGACGTCTGTGAGTGGATAAGTTCGCACAGGTACAGGCAATTTCCACGTTGCCTGTACCTGGTATTTTTTCTACTCATCAGCTGTAACCAGCATGAACCGAGCGACGAGAACAGGCGATCGGTCACAGTTGCTGACGACAGTACCGGTGTTAATGCCGATGTTAGCGCTGATGTTAGCGCTGATGATAGCGCTGATGATATGTCAGATCGGGGGCAGACCGTAGACGAACTTGCATCTTCGGCTAGTGTGTTTACCAACCCGGGCAATCCGTATGCTGGAAATCCAGATGATGATGACTTGTGCTACGGGTTCGATAGCTCACAGGAGAGACGTGTTGTACCCCGGATCGTAAAACCTCCGCATCTAACCTACTATCGCGATCCGGCCTTCGGCGCCAAAGTGATACGCATTTCTGACGGCCAGTTTGGAGAAGTTAACAAAGCACCGTATTCAACGATACAGGCCTGGAATGCGGATGAATCCCTGATGATCCTCTACCGAACAGGTACATCAGGCGGCGGGCATTACCTGCACAACGGTAGAACTTACGAAGTTATTCAACAACTCGATATATGGCCAAGTGACCTTGAAGATGTTTTCTGGTCTTACACAGACCCTGCTTCATTCTATTACATCAGTCAGGAGGACGATTCGCGCGGGCATTTTCTGAAACATGATGCGCTCAGTGGAAATGAAACACTTCTGTTGGATACAACAAAGATCTGTGCTGTTGGTGAGCGAGCCATCGCCGGGTACGACGTACAAATGCAATCTCATGATGACGATACCTTCGGTTTCCGTTGTCTTAATCCGAAAAACAAAGCCCGATCGTTGGCATTTACATTTAAACAGTCAACCGGTGTTGTCACACGTGCTTTGATTGGTGCTGGCACTGGTATTGAGGCGGACGTTGCGCCGGTGGTTGCCCCGAGTGGTGAACAGTTTCTGATTCCCCCCGTTCTTTTGAACAAACGTTTGCAAGACACTGGTTTCAAAATCGACATTGCGCAAACCGAGCATGCGAGCATAGGACGCGCCTGGAATGGCGATGACGCTTTTTTCTCAACCAATTTTCTGCCGACACCCCGTGGTTGTAATGATGGACTTTGGCAGGGTGTGAGTAATCTTGTGGAGTTTAATCTGAACACGCGTAGTTGTAGGACTATCCTGAGCCAGTCAGACGGCTGGCCACCAACGACCAGCGGGACCCACGTTTCAGCGACTGCCTACCAGCGCCCCGGTTGGGTTGCCATGTCCAGTATTGGAAGCAAAGATCTGCATTACCTGCGTATGGAGTCGCTTGAGAACAGATCAGCTCCGGTATTTTTTTCCGAGATTTACCTCGTCAATACCAGTGAGCAAGACCCGGCCGTTTGCCGCCTTGCGCATCACCGCACGTTCGGTAGAGAAGCAACTAAAGGGGGATATGCGCCTTATTTTAGTGAGCCGCACCCGACCATCAGCCCGAGCGGCACACGCATTCTGTTTTCGTCGGACTGGTACGATTCAGGTACCGTCGACGCCTATGTGATCGAGTTACCCGCCTACAACCCGGCCAACGCCAATTAGTATCCGGATAGACACTGGCAGACAAATTCGTCCTAAGTGACTGCATAGACTGTTGCAGGTGTTCTGCTAGCCTGCTCTATTCATGACTTCGTGAACAGAGCAGGCTAGTGCACTGATTGGTCTTGAAAAAGGTTTTGTTGGCGCCGGCAGCCGCTTGATTTGGTCAAATTTCAGGTGAACGAAGGCTTGCTGTTCGAGCGTCCCGTCACCTTTGCAAACAAGCTGCATCAGTCTATGCAGTCACTTTGGTGTAATACGCAGGTGCGCATAGCCAAATCAATCAAGGCTCTGGTCGTCCTCAAAGACGCGGTTACAAGAATTTACTCATCTCATCTACAACCAAACAGTCGCGTGTTTTTGTGACGTAGATCGTCAAAACGTCCGGAATTCACCGGTTCAAACGACTGCCTGATTCCCATTAGCCATGGCTACCTGTGGTGTAGCTAAACGGTCCGAGTGGTAGATCCGCTTATGCGCATTGAATATGGCATATAAAGATATGTTTATTTTGTTATAAATGTCTATAATGTTGGTGCATGAATAAATTTCCGGATTGATCAGAGGGTCATCGGATGGCCAAAGAAATACACCCTCGACCAGGCGTGGCGCTGATAACCGGTTATTAACTTTTACCCACGAATTCAAGGAAACACAGCAACATGGCAAATGACTACATCTTTACGTCTGAATCGGTCTCGGAAGGTCATCCGGACAAGATGGCAGATCAGATATCCGATGCCGTGCTGGATTCCATTATTGCCACCGACACAAGGGCCCGTGTTGCCTGTGAGACCATGGTTAAGACCGGTCTTGTCATCATTGCCGGCGAGGTAACGACATCAGCCTACGTTGATCTCGAAGAGCTGGTCAGAAAGACAGTACTTGATATTGGTTATGACGGTTCCGATGTCGGCTTTGACGGCGCAACCTGTTCGGTACTGAACGCGCTCGGAAAACAATCCCCGGATATCGCACAGGGTGTAGATCGTTCGGCGCCCGAGGAGCAGGGCGCCGGTGACCAGGGTCTGATGTTCGGCTATGCCACCAACGAAACAGACGTACTGATGCCTGCACCTATTACCTACTCGCATCGTCTTGTTGAAAGGCAATCGCAGGTACGCCGCGCCGGATCGCTGCCGTGGTTAAGACCGGATGCCAAGAGTCAGGTAACGCTGCGCTATCAGGACAACAAACCTGTCGGGCTGGATGCAGTGGTGTTATCCACGCAACATGATCCGGATGTCAGTTTGTCTGATTTGCGCGAAGGGGTAATGGAAAACATTATCAAAGCCGTGCTGCCGAAAAACTGGCTTGATAGTTGCCCACAGGAAAATATTCATATTAATCCCACCGGGAACTTCGTCATTGGAGGCCCTGTCGGTGACTGTGGTCTAACCGGACGAAAGATCATAGTTGATACCTACGGCGGTATGGCACGACACGGTGGTGGGGCGTTTTCCGGTAAAGATCCATCTAAGGTAGATCGCTCCGCAGCGTATGCAGGTCGCTATGTTGCAAAAAATATTGTTGCTGCAGGACTCGCCGATCGCTGTGAGATACAGGTTTCCTATGCGATTGGTGTGGCGCGACCCACGTCAATTTCTATCGAAACATTTGGCACCGGCAAGATAGACGATCGAAAGATTGAACAGGTCGTTGGTGATGTGTTTGATCTGCGGCCATACGGCATTGTCAGCATGCTGGATCTGCTTCGTCCGATTTACCAGAAAACAGCTGCTTATGGACACTTTGGACGTGAAGACAGTGATTTCACCTGGGAAGCGACAGATAAGGTTGATGCACTTAAACAAGCTTCCGGAATTGCTTGATCAGCAACTGCTGCTCGAATCAATAAGAAACAACTCAATTTAAAAGGCCGCTTGAAGGCCGGAGAACATGCAATGAATTCACAAACCGCTGCGCAGACGGATAACGACTACCAGGTGGCCGACATAGCGCTGGCCGAATGGGGTCATAAGGAGATCAAGATCGCAGAAACTGAAATGCCCGGATTGATGGCACTGCGCGAAGAGTACAAAGGCAAGTACCCGCTTAAAGGTGCGCGCATCGCCGGTTGCCTGCACATGACTATACAAACAGCTGTGCTGATCGAGACACTGATTGATCTCGGTGCAGAGGTGCGCTGGTCGTCGTGCAACATTTTCTCAACTCAAGACCATGCGGCTGCTGCAATTGCTGATCAGGGGATTCCTGTTTTTGCCTGGAAGGGTGAAACTGAAGAAGAGTTTGATCAGTGTATTCACCGTACGATTACCGGCCCGGACGGCTGGGTGCCGAACATGATTCTGGATGATGGTGGTGACCTGACGGTGATGATGCACAACGACTACCCGGAATTGCTTAAGGACGTCAAAGGTCTCTCCGAAGAGACAACCACCGGTGTGCATCGTCTCGTTGAGATGGTCAAAGCCGGTACGCTCAAGGTGCCGGCGATCAATGTAAACGACTCTGTCACCAAGTCCAAGTTTGACAATCTGTACGGTTGTCGTGAGTCGTTGCTTGATGGTATCAAGCGCGCAACAGACGTGATGGTTGCCGGAAAAATCGCTGTTGTACTTGGCTATGGCGACGTCGGTAAAGGCTGTGCTCAAGCGTTTCGCGGTATGGGTGCAACAGTGTGGGTCACTGAAATCGATCCAATTTGTGCATTACAGGCAGCGATGGAAGGTTACCGTGTTGTGCGCCTTGATGATGTTGCTGATCAGGCTGATTTGTTTGTTACTACAACCGGTAACGTAAACGTCATCACACATGATCACATGCAGCGCATGAAGGATCAGTCGATTGTTTGCAACATCGGTCATTTCGACAACGAAATCGATGTGGCAGGACTCAGGAATTACGAATGGGAGAACGTCAAGCCGCAGGTTGACCAGATTATCTTTCCGGATGGCAAGCGTCTGACCTTACTCGCTGAAGGGCGTTTGGTTAATCTGGGTTGTGGTACCGGTCACCCGAGCTTTGTTATGTCGGCATCGTTTACCAATCAGGTGCTGGCGCAGATTGAGTTGTGGAATCATTCCGAGAACTACAGCGTTGATGTGCATGTTCTGCCCAAGGAGCTGGACGAGAAGGTTGCGCGGTTACACCTGGCTAAAATCGGCGCGCAACTGACTGAACTGACACAGGAACAAGCTGATTACATCAGCGTGGGTGTAGAAGGTCCTTACAAGCCTGAAGCCTACCGCTACTGATTGTTGCTTGAACAGGCGTCATCCTCTGCCTGCGCGGATGGTACATCCTGGTGGTGACATAAGGTAGTTTAGACATAAGGTAGTTTAGATATAAGGTAGTTTAATTTTTTACCGCTATAAAAAAACCGGCTATTCAGCCGGTTTTTTTTGCTCTCAGGTTTATTTGATTTTGTACGCGTCTAGTGTCTACCGTTCCACCTGTATTAATAGACGTCTCGACGTGCGTAGCTGCGAATCGTTGGAGTCAGTTGCAACGAGAATCACGACATGTGTGCCAACGTCGGATTCTGTCGGTAACCAACGCAACAGATGGCCTTCCTTGACGGGCAGTAACTGAGCCAGTGGCGGCAGGTTCAATGCATTCAGGTCGGCGGGTTTACCGGTAGAATCCGAGTGCTCGATAGGCACTCGCACAGGTTTGCCAATCTGTACAGCCACAGTCTCATCGTCTACAGACAATCTCGGCAGCTCTACAGTCTCTGCAACGTTACTGTCAGCATCTGCATCATCTGATGTTGCAGCAGAAGGTTGTTCGATGTTCGGCTCTGCTACTTCAGGAGCCGTTTGTGTTTTTGTATTTGCTGATAATGCAGCCTGTGTCAGCGTTTGTGACGCCTCCTGACTAGCCGATTGCACCAACGGCTCTTCGCTACGCAAAGTTTTCACCGCTTTAGCTACATCCTCGATTTCGGCTCCTGTAGTTTTCGTCTCCGGTGTGATTGAATCCGCGTCGCTGGCAGGGGTGTTTACACCGGCATCGGAATCAGCATCCGCCGCAGCCACCTGCGCTCGCACGTTGTTGGTTTCTTTTTTGCCGAGTGCTGACTTATCAGTTTTGTCAGATGCTTTGTCTGCATCATTTGATGTGGCCGCTGTGGCGACTGTCGACTTATCGGCGTTAGTGGATGTTGCAGTGTTAGTCGTCGATGTTTGTTCTGCGGTTGCGGCCGCTTGTGTACTACCACCGGTTAGTTGTGCAACCACTTCAAAGTGAATGGGATAGGTGGCAGAAACGGATGCGTCCTGCGCATCGGTAACTGTCACTTCAATGGTTTTCGAGCCGATGTCTTCCGTTCGTGGAATCCACATAAATGTACGCGAACCATCGAGGTTTCTGAGTAGTACTGATTCCTCCGGTAGTGCGTCAGCGGAAATACGTGCTGGTGGATTAGATTCGCCATCAGCGCGGATTATCAACGAAAAGAGCTCACCAACCGGGAGTAGTTGCGTGTCCAGTGGCGAGCTTTGCGTATTTTGTGCGAGGGCAGGGTATAAAAAGCCCGCAATGATCACGGTCAGCAGACAGGTAGTCAGACGTAGCCGAGCACGATTTATGATGTGTGGAATGTTCAATTTATTTATGTCAGGTGGTCGCTGGTTTGTCGCTGGTTCAGTTCCACCTGGTTACGTTCTATCCCTTTAGCGCATCTTGCGTTGGTATAAGTTGTTCTGGTTTACAACTGGCCCGGGTTGCAACTCGTCATCCGGGATTTGATTCGTCCAGTTTGTTGCACTTTAGTACCTGTACTCAGTAAGCACGCGTAATCAGTAAGTATATAACCATTCGGCACAGTTACAGTGTGTCAAATTGTTGATGTCTAATGCGCATTCGTTAGATTCGCTCATGCTTTCACTGCGGGTAAGGCAGCGACTATGTGCACGCGATTCGATTCGCCGCCGTTCAAGGCGGTGTGGTAACCGCGCGTGTCCGTGAAGTAAACGGATCCATCAGCGGGCAAATGAGTCGCATGATTGTTAACCAAAAACAGTGAACCCGGATTGGTCACAATCGGTATGTGCAGTCGCGGCTCCGGGTCCCGATGCCATGAATTGCAATTGTAGATTCCTTTCGAGAGCACACGCACGCGCCCGAGTATGAAACGTTTTGACAGTTCGTTTATTACGTGTTCGAAGTATGTGCCTTTGAAAGTTGGGACGAGCTCGGTAAACGCCCGTTCGTCTACAGCGTGTTCGCGCTGCACCTCCTGATAACTGCTGTCCACCCGCGTGTAGAAAAGGCCGGAGCGATCGTTTTCAGTTTCTTTCTCTGCACCGGGTCTTCGCATTAACGGGAAGCCGCCGAAACCATACTGATCAGTACGGGCGTCCAAACTGGCGAGGGCGTTGTGAAGGGTATCGAGAAGAGCGCAGGCATCAAACCGTATTGACAGACGTTCGATACCGGGCCCGGGAACAAATCCCGCTACTGTCTCCGTGTCGGGTATCTGATCAGTCCATCGTCTGACAGCCTGCTGATCTGCCTCTATTAGCGCGTTGTCTTCTTGCACCAGCACACCTCACTGCGTTCAACCGGGTGCCGGAATTGTAGTCTGATCGTATACAGGCTGCCAGTCTGCCTTGCTTTCGCTGCCGACAGATGAGCTATGCTGCTTGACCTGCCTCAAAGTTATCGCTAGCTTCAGGTCAAACTTGGAACTTAACCCCGAGACGTTTCTCGCATGCCAGCAACCGAATCTGGTCGAACCAGAGCCTCCTCAAGTAGTCGTCGTCGCAAAAAGCGCGATACGACCGCGAAAAAGGAAATGCCACAGCTCGACAAACTGCAGCTGGAAAACCGGTTCCAGCCCATCCAGGCCCTGGATGAAGAGCAGCTGGAACGTGTTCATCTGGCGTCGTTGCGCCTGCTTGAAGAGCAGGGGATCGAAGTGATGGGAGAGCTGGCGTTAAATCTGTTTCGTGACGCTGGTGCAGATGTCGATGCAGCGGGTATCGTGAAAATGGATCGTGCACTGGTGGAAGAGACAATAGCGCTTGCACCGGAACAATTTGACTGGATCCCGCGCAACCCTGCCAATACGATTCGTGTAGGCGGCAATGCTATCAACTTCGGTCTGGTGTCAGGGCCACCCAACGTACATGACTGTATCAACGGCCGGCGCGCGGGCAATATTGCGGACTACCGTAAGCTTATTCAGTTGGGCCAGCACTTCAATATCATTTCTTTTTTCGGCAATCAGGCGCTGGCTCCCACCGATTTACCGGCTAACAATCGCCATCTCGATACCAGCTCTATCAGTCTGACACTATCGGACAAGCCGTTTCTGGCGACTGGTATCGGTGGCGGTCGAGCGCGCGATGCCGTCGAATTGTGCGCGCTAGCCAAGGGGTTGTCGCTCGATGAGATGCAGCATATTCCAAGTGTCGCGACAAACATCAACATCAATTCACCTCGTAAGCTCGACGATTCGATGGCCTATGGTGCTATGCAGATGGCCATGCTCGGACAGATCACGGTTGTGACACCGTTCACCCTGATGGGTGCAATGACACCGGCCACCATGGCAGGTGCACTTGTTCAGCAAAACGCCGAAGCATTGCTGGGTATCTGTCTGGTGCAACTCACCCGTCCCGGAGCTCCGGTCGTCTATGGGGGTTTTACGTCGAATGTGGACATGCGCTCCGGTTCACCAGCCTTTGGAACACCGGAGAACGCGCTCGCCAATATTGCTGGTGGACAAATGGCACGGCGTTATCGCCTGCCTTATAGAACCAGCGCCTGTAATGCTGCAAATTCTGTAGACGCGCAGGCTACCTGGGAGACCCAGATGGCGTTGTGGGGTGCAGTAACCGGGTACGGTAACCTCATTTATCACGCTGCTGGCTGGCTCGAGGGCGGGCTGGTCGCATCATTTGAAAAAGTCGTGGTCGACTGCGAAATGCTCCAGCATATGGCTGCGATGCTACAGCCGCTAAACATCACAGATGCTGAAATCGGCCTGGATGCTATTGACGAGGTGGGGCCGGGAGGTCATTTCTTCGGTTGCGCTCACACCATGGAGCGATACCGCACTGCATTCTACGAACCCTTTCTGAGCGACTGGCAGAATCACGAAAACTGGCAGTTGGCGGGTAGCAAAGATGCAACACAGCGGGCCACCGAAATCTGGCAGAAGGTGTTAGAAGAGTCGGAGCCACCGCCGATTGACCTATCCGTTGTGGAGTCTTTGGATGCGTATGTTGCGCGTCGCAAGGAGGACCTGGGTAGTGATGAGCCGCTACTTGAGCCACTGCCACTGTAAGAAACCGGGAAACGTTAATAACTGTCACTACTTATCCACAGTTTGATCTGGTAGAAGATCTTTTACCGTATCAGAAACGTAAATTGTGTATCACAATCCGCAACTCTGCCTCGAACACACTGTCAAATTTAGTTGGTCACCTGTACCCGGTCATTTTCTAACAAGTCATTTGAGCCGACTCAATTCATCTGCACTGGGCATTGTCACTGCAACACTGGTCACTGCAACACTGAACCAGCTTCAAACCCGTGAGCACAGGTTGCGCGATTGATCATCAGCCTGACCGAGCCGTACCCGGCTTAACAAAATACGTCACCGATACGATCGAACCGAAGTTAAAACAAAAAACAAATAGCAAAAAAAATGAAAACAGCTCAAGCAGACTCTAATTGCAGTTTCCCGGATGTCACAGTCTCAAAGACCACACTATTGAATGAAGGCGACAGTGAAGCAAAACGCCTGGAGGTGTTGGATTACTTTCACAAGAGCTTTGATTTATACGAAAGCCTCTTTGAATGTCTCGTTGACGATGATGCCTACTATGCCCGTGCAAACCCTTTGCGTCATCCGTTGATCTTCTATTACGGGCACACGGCGGTGTTTTTTGTAAACAAACTGAATGTTGCGCAGTTTATTGACGAACGCATTGACCCGTCACTTGAATCATCGCTGGCGATCGGTGTTGACGAGATGTCCTGGGATGATCTTAACGAAAATCATTACGACTGGCCGACGCCCGCAAGAGTTAAAGCCTATCGGGACAAGACACGCGAGCTTGTCGATAATTTTATACGCACTTGTGATGTTTCGCTGCCCATTACCTGGGATGATCCGCTCTGGATTGTGATGATGGGTATCGAACACGAGCGCATCCATCTCGAAACATCATCTGTTCTTATTCGCGAATTGCCGTTGGCCTCGGTAAAGCCGCATCCCATCTGGAGTCAGATCTGTCGCACGCACGGTGAAGCGCCTGAGAATAGATTACTGCCGGTCAAAGGTGGAAACATAACGCTGGGAAAATCAAAAGACGATCCGCTGTACGGGTGGGATGTCGAATATGGTGAACAATCTGAAACTGTGGATGACTTCGAAGCCAGCCAGTGTCTGGTATCCAATGGCGAATGGTTAACGTTCATGGAAGCGGGCGGGTATCAGACTCAGAGCTACTGGTCAGATGAGGGTTGGCGGTGGGTTCAGTATCAAAACGCCGAGATGCCTGTTTTCTGGGTCAGGCAAAACGACGAGTACCGCTATCGCGCGATGCTTGAAGTTATTGATATGCCGTGGGACTGGCCGGTTGACATCTGTTACCTTGAAGCCAAGGCGTTTTGTGAGTGGAAATCTGAACAAACAGGCCGCCATATCCGTATGCCAACAGAAGCAGAATGGTATGCGTTACGAAACACAGTGGATACAGACCAGCCTTACTGGAATCATGCACCCGGGAATATAAACCTCGAATTTTTTGCCTCCTCGTGTCCGGTCAATCGGCATGCATTCGATGGCGGTTTTTATGATGTTATTGGTAATGTATGGCAGTGGACTGAATCGCCTGTAGATGCACTTGAAGGCTATGAGGTACATCCGGCATACGATGATTTTTCAACACCGACATTTGATGGTAAGCATAATCTGTTTAAAGGCGGTTGCTGGATATCCACCGGCAACTACGCGATTCGGGATGCGCGCTACGCATTTCGACGGCATTTCTATCAGCATTCGGGTTTGCGCTACGTCGCAGGTAATCCGTTACCGGAGCCAAAAATGAACGTCTATGAAACAGATTCAATGGTCGCGCAATACATTGAGTTCCACTACGGTGATACATATTTTGACGTGCCAAATTTTCCCGTTGCCTGTATAGCTGAAGTTGCTAAACACTTGAATGGACGGGATGTTGAACGTGCGCTGGATATTGGCTGTGCAACTGGTCGATCGAGCTTCGAACTGGCAAAACTTGCCCGGCATGTCGATGCGCTGGATTTCTCAGCCCGACTGATCGTTTGTCCTTCGGCGCTACAATCCGACGGATTGCAGCGCTACGCTATTCAGGACGAAGGTGAAATAGTTTCGTTTAAGGAAGTGCGGATGGATGAGCTGGGCTATGCAGATGTAGCTGACAGAGTTAATTTCATGCAGGGTGATGCGTGCAATTTGCCTGAAAAGTTCACAGATTACGATGTGGTTTTTGCCGGTAATTTGATCGATCGGTTGTATGAACCGGAAACCTTTTTAAATCTTATCAAGGGCAGGATTCGTCCCGGTGGCTTGTTGGTGATTACTTCACCTTATACGTGGCTCGAGGATTTTACCGAACGCGACAAGTGGTTAGGTGGTTTCAAGGCCAATACCGGTGAGAACTACACGACACTGGAAGGTATTCGCGATGCGCTCCAGCCGGAATTCTCGTCAGCAGCAAAACCTGTTGATGTGCCTTTTGTCATACGCGAAACCCGCCGTAAATTTCAGCACACAGTTGCTGAGCTATCGGTGTGGGTTAAAAACTGAGCATGGCAATTCCGATGGCTTTCATCACCTGAACTGATAAACTCGATGTCGATCGTAACGCGCTGGAGATTTATACGGGTGTCGGCTGATACAACATTCTCGTGCGCTAGCTATGATTTATATGATTTGACATCAGGTTATCGCGCCAGCGCATTGCCTATGGAGAGTCGCGATTGGTTTGTCGGGTGATCGCTTTTGATAGAAATTGAAGATTTACAATACCGGTGGCCAGGCGACGAACACGACACCCTGTCTATTGAACGCTTGACGGTTGAATCCGGTGAGCGTTTTTTTCTGCGCGGACCATCAGGGTGTGGTAAGTCCACGTTGCTGTCGCTGCTTGGCGGAATCCTTGTTCCTGACAGTGGAAAAGTAACTGTCAACGATAAGGTTATCAACAGGTTGACTGCGACGCAGCGTGACCGGTGGCGTTCCGATAACCTCGGATTGATTTTTCAGCAATTTAATTTACTGCCGTTTCTGTCTGTTACAGAAAACGTGCTGTTACCTTGTCGATTTTCCAAACTTCGCCTCAATCGCGCGACTTCAGGTGGTCACACACCTGTTGAGGAAGCTCGGCGCCTATTACAAGCGCTCGATCTTAATCCTGAAGACTTTTCAGGCACTGTTGGAAATTTGAGCGTCGGTCAGCAGCAGCGCGTCGCGGCAGCACGGGCGTTAATAGGTGCACCACCTTTAATACTGGCCGATGAACCAACCGCAGCGCTTGATGCTGAAACCCGCGACCGCTTTATTTCGCTATTGCTGGATGAAGCCAGTGCGGCGGGTTCGACAGTTCTTGTCGTCAGCCATGACCTTGGCATGATCCCGTCATTCGATCGCGATATGGATTTGATGAGCCTGAATAACAACTCAAGCTCAGTCACATCGGGTGATTCATGACCGTACTGCGATTGGCATTTGCAAGTTTGTGGAATCGTCGATCGACAGTGGTGTTGACTGTGTTGGCCATCGCAATGAGTGTTGCGCTGTTGTTAACAGTGGAGCGAGTGCGTCATGAGACGCGCAACAGTTTTGCCAACACAGTATCCGGAACAGATCTGATTGTCGGGGCGCGCAGCGGTTCGGTGCAATTGCTGTTGTATTCCGTTTTTCGAATCGGCAACGCTACCAACAATATTTCCTGGGAGAGCTATCAGGACATCAGCCGACATCCGGAAGTGGAGTGGATGCTGCCAGTATCTCTGGGGGATTCGCATCGTGGTTTTCGTGTGATGGGAACCAGTCAGGCGTACTTCACACGGTTCAGTTACGGGCGCAAACGTCAGCTTCGGTTTACTGATGGTCAGCCGTTTGATGATGTTTTTGACGCTGTTCTCGGGGCAAAGGTTGCATCAGCGCTCGGTTATGAGCTTGGGCAGTCCATTATCATGTCACATGGACTGGGCGAAGGTGCCATTTACACGCACGACGGACAGCCGTTTCAGGTCAGTGGCATACTGGCGCCAACCGGTACGCCAGTCGACCGCACCATCCACGTCAGCCTCGAAGGAATTGAAGCGATGCATGTGGATTGGCAACAGGGCGCTAAAATTCCCGGCAAGGAAACATCACTGGATGAGATTCGCCAGCGTGAATTGATACCGAAAGCCGTGACAGCGGCCTTGATCGGGTTAAAACGCAAGACATCAACCTTCCGCGTGCAACGTTTTATCAATGAATACCGTGAAGAGCCGTTGCTGGCGATATTACCCGGGGTTGCATTGCAGGAGCTGTGGGGATTGCTCGGAGTGGCTGAAAAGGCGCTGTTTCTGGTTTCCCTATTCGTTGTACTTGCCGGGTTAGTCGGATTGGTTGCCGTCCTGATGGCGGGGCTCGCAGAGCGCCGCCGTGAGATGGCGATACTACGTTCAGTTGGTGCACGGCCGTGGCAGGTTTTCGGGCTTCTTTGTCTTGAATCACTGTTACTCACTTTGCTTGCTATCGGTGTGGGTTTGTTGCTTTTTTATGCCGTATTTCTGTTGGGTAGCCAGTGGTTATCAAGTAGTTACGGGCTCGACATGACGCTTGGCCTGCCGCTACTCCGGGAGTGGGGGATATTGGGCATACTGGTGCTGGCGGGTTTGCTTGCAGGCGTTCTGCCGGGCTTGCGCGCGTACGGTCAATCGCTGGCTGACGGGATGAGCATCCGTGTATAGCGCACGTGGCAAGGGTTTTGTGGCAGGTGACCAGCACTTAACCGGAACTAAGTGTGGTCGAAAGGTTACTAACCCACAGTAAACCCCAAAGTAAACGTAATTACTCAAAACCGGTTTAGTTGCGGTTTTGTACCGATAAGTTATTAGTGGGATAGACATATGGCGATGTACCAACCGGTCAATTCGACAGTTGCAAGGCTACTGCTGGTCGTGCTGGCTGTTGCACTGCTTACCGGCTGGACAGGCTGGTTCAAAAAGGACAAAAACGCGGATGCTATCGCCGGTGCACAGGAACTCAGTTGGGAAAACCTGATTCCCACTGACTATGTTCCTCCGCAAAATCCACTGGCTGAAATGTCGATGGACGAGCTGGATAAGTTGTTCGATGGCAGTGAAGAATCGAATAAGCAGCTCGAAGAAATCAACGAGATCATGAGCTATGCACCGATCGTCGAAGAACTCGACGGTGAAATTGTCTCGATTCCCGGTTACGTTGTGCCGCTTGAGTCAGATAATCCAAAAACCATCCGTGAATTTCTGCTGGTGCCCTACATGGGGGCCTGCATCCATACCCCGCCACCGCCGGCGAATCAATTGGTCTACGCGAAGTCAGACGAGAAGATAAAGTTTGAAGGCCTTTACAAACCTGTTGTCATTACCGGCCGTATGTCGACGGAAACCATCGTCAGTGATCTCGCGGAATCCGGCTACCGAATGGAAGTGATGAGCGTAAAGCCGTTCAAATTCTGACCGGTTGATAGCCGCCACGGGAGAAGCTGGGCGCAGTTTGTCGTGATGACAACCAAGATGGTATATATTAGGTTCACAAATTGCAGGGAAGGTTGCTAGTATCTCCATAACCTCTCATAACAACAGCCTTATCCGGCAAATCTGATGCGCCCGACCGATACGCGTAACCCGGAATACTTCCATAAAGTAGTTGACTGCCAGTATGCGTGTCCCGCGCATACCCCGGTGCCGGAATACATCCGGCTAATAGCCCGTCAGCGATATACCGAAGCCTATCTCGTTAATTGGGAATCCAATGTCTTTCCCGGCATTCTCGGTAGAACTTGTGATCGCCCCTGTGAGCCGGCCTGCCGTCGCGGTCGCGTTGAACCTGAACCGGTGGCGATATGCCGCTTGAAAAGGGTGGCTGCCGACAACAAAGGTGATATCTCCCCCTGGTTGCCGGATATACCGGCGACGAAAAACGGCAAACGCATCGCGTTGATCGGCGCGGGTCCGGCAGCACTGACTGTCGCCCGTGACCTGATGCCGCTTGGCTACACTATCCATCTTTACGATGAGAACCCGAAAGCCGGTGGCTTTATGCGAAGTCAGATACCATCATTCCGCTTACCGGAATCGGTGCTTGATGAAGAAGTCGACCGTATATTGGATATGGGAGTGGATGCACTTCTTTCGCAAAGGGTAGAGAGTCTGCGATCGTTACTTGAAAAGGACTACGACGCAGTATTTGTTGGCACTGGTGCGCCGCGGGGACGAGACCTCGATTTGCCCGGTCGCGAACAGGCGGGCGCCAATGTACATATCGGTATCAACTGGTTGGCGAACGTGGCGTTTGAACACACGGCTAAAATCGGTAAACGTGTGGTTGTCCTCGGTGGCGGTAACACGGCGATGGATTGCTGCCGTACAGCGCGCCGACTCGGTGGTGAAGAAGTCACCATAACCGTGCGCAGTAGCTATGAAGCCATGAAAGCCTCGCCATGGGAGAAAGAGGACGCCCAGCGTGAGGGTATCCCGTTCTTACCCGACCATACCCCGCTTGAGTTTGTTATCGAAGAGGGTCGTCTGGTTGGTATGCGCTTTGATCGCGTTGAGTCCGTGTACGATGAAAACGGTAAACGGTCTCTGGTTTCAACCGGTGAAGAGCCGGTTTTCGTTGCCGCTGACGATGTGCTTGTTGCCGTCGGTCAGGAAGTCGCTTTTCCGTGGATTGAGGATGACTGTGGAATTGAGTTCGATCGCTGGAACCAACCGGTTGTTGATAAAGCCACTTTTCAATCCACCAACGAACGTGTGTTTTTCGGTGGTGATGCGGCTTTTGGACCAGAAAACGTAATAACGGCTGTTGCCCATGGTCATCAGGCTGCGGTCTCTATTGATCTGTTTTTAACCGGTCGCGATATGTTGGCTGATCGCCCGGCACCCGGTACGCATTTGTTCAGTACCAAAATGGGTATACACGAGTGGTCTTACGATAGTGCAGTCACACCGGATGAACGTTTCGACGTACCGCATCTCGATAACGCAACGGCCTTAAAAGATCGTAAAGCGGAAGTGGAACTCGGCTTTGATACCGAGATAGGATTTGCCGAGGCGCAACGCTGTCTTAACTGCGATGTGCAAACCGTGTTTTTCGACAGTAAGTGTATCGAGTGTGATAGTTGTGTTGATATTTGCCCGACCAACTGCATAACGTTTACCGACAATGGTGACGAGGACGATCTGCGAAAACGATTAATGGCACCGGCAGATGACCGTAATCAAGCGCTCTATGTCAGTGATTCACTGGCGCAGACCGGCCGCGTAATGGTTAAAGATGAAAATGTCTGTCTGCATTGTGGTCTGTGCGCCGAGCGTTGTCCGACCGCCGCCTGGGATATGCAGCAGTACATGTATTCGGTTACCAAAGCAGCACCGATTATAAAAATCGATGCGACAGCTATTGGCCTGCCTTCTGTTGCCGCAAGAGCTGCAAAAGCCTGATCCTCCCTTCCGTCCCCCGCCTTATGTAATTGTCATACGATGCAAAAGCCGAAAATCGATGCCGTCAACGACTTTGTCGTTAAATTCGCTAACGTCAATGGGTCAGGGTCAGCGAGTGCGAACACGCTGTTTGCGAAAAGTATTTTCAGAAGCGGAGTGCCGGTAGCTCCTCGCAACATTTTCCCATCCAATATTCAGGGTTTACCGACATGGTATGAGGTTCGCGTCAGCGAACAAGGTTATCTGGCAAAACGTGCTGGTGGTGTCGATCTGATGGTATCGGTTAATCCGCAAAGCCTGCTTGACGATGTGCAAGAGGTACGCACTGGTGGTTATTTTTTGTATGACGACACACGCCCACTTGATATTCGGGCGATTCGTAAGGATATAAATTATCTTGGTGTTCCGCTGACTGAAATCACCAACCGCGAGTATGAAGATGCACGGCTGCGCCAGCTGTTCAAGAATGTTATCTACATTGGAGCACTTGCAGCACTGCTTGATATTGAACTTTCAGTCTACGATAAACTGATCGAAGAGCAGTTTGCGAAAAAACCCAAGCTAGTCAAGCCGAACTGCGATGCATTGCGGCTGGGTTACGATGCAGCCAAAGAACGTTTTGATTGTCCGTTACCCGTCCGTGTTGAACAACGTGATTTGGTCGATGGCAAGATCATGATGACAGGTAACAGTGCCTGTGGGTTGGGAGCTGTATATGCTGGGGCAACAGTTGCCGCCTGGTACCCCATCACGCCGTCAACCTCTGTCGCGGAAGCATTTGAAAAATACGCCAGCCAGCTGCGCTACGATGCCGAAAAGGATGAAAAGAATTACGTCGTCATACAGGCAGAAGATGAGCTGGCTGCTTTTGGGATGGTCATTGGTGCTAACTGGAACGGTGCACGTGCATTCACTGCGACCAGTGGACCGGGTGTATCGCTGATGACCGAATTTCTCGGCCTTGCGTACTTTGCCGAAGTACCGGCTGTCCTTATTGATGTGCAGCGCGCTGGCCCATCGACTGGAATGCCAACCCGCACTCAGCAGGGTGATATTCTAAGTTGCGTTTACGCATCGCATGGTGATACCCGTCATGTCTGTCTGTTCCCGGCTGATCCCAAGGAATGTTTTGAACTGACTGTTGCTGCGTTTGATGCCGCAGAGCGGTTACAGACGCCGATAATCCTATTGACCGACCTTGATGTCGGTATGAATGATTGCTTGTGTGATGATCTGGAGTGGAGCGACAGTTATCAGCATGATCGCGGTAAGGTCATGGATGCTGATCAGCTAGAGGCATTGGAGAAGTTTGGTCGATACCGTGATATTGACGGAGACTTCATCCCTTATCGTACGCTACCGGGAACACACCCTGAAAAAGGCGCTTTTTTTACGCGTGGAACCTCAAGAGACGAAGACGCCATTTACACCGAGAAAGGTGATGCGTACCAGCGCAATATGGAACGATTGCTGGCGAAATGGTTTTCAGCACCGGATTATCTGCCAGCGCCAAAAATCGTCACTGCTTCGGATTCATCTGAAATCGGTATTATCCATTACGGCACCTCGCGTGATGCGGTTACAGAGGCAGTCGATCAGTTAAGCGCTGATGGTATCGCTGCCGACACGCTGCAGATCATGGCGATTCCTTTTCACGATGCTGTCCGGAAATTTATTGATAGTCACGAATATGTGTTTGTTGTTGATCAAAATCGTGATGCGCAAATGCGAACGGTGTTGATAAACGAGCTGGATTGCGATCCCGCGAAACTGCGCTCGGTGCTGCACTACGATGGCACGCCGCTATCAGCCGATGCTGTTTTAACCTGGCTTCGCCCGAACATTCCGGGTCTTGCCGAACAATCCCGGATGGAATGAGCTTGCGATGAGTTATATAAAGCCGCAGTTTCGTCACCCCCAGTTACCAGCCAATGAGCGTGGGTTCACCCGCACAGCTTACGAAGGGTTAATTTCAACGTTGTGCGCGGGTTGTGGTCATGACTCGATTAGTGCAGCGATTATTCAAGCCTGTTGGGAATTGAGTCTGGAACCGCACCGCATAGCCAAAGTCTCCGGTATCGGTTGCTCGTCGAAGTCACCCACTTATTTTCTGAACAAATCTCACGGGTTTAACTCAGTGCATGGTCGTATGCCATCAGTTGCGACCGGTGCTTATGCAGCAAACCATGAACTTACCTATATTGGTGTGTCCGGAGACGGCGACAGTGCTTCAATCGGTATGGGCCAGTTTGCCCACGTGGTTCGCCGCAACATCAATATGTTGTACATGGTTGAAAATAATGGTTGTTACGGGTTGACCAAAGGGCAGGACTCAGCGACTGCAGACGAGGGGTCAAAATCGCGTACCGGGCAAATCAATCCATTTGAAAATATTGATCTGGTTGGTGTCGCACTTGAGATCGGAGCGACGTTTGTCGCCAGAAGTTTCTCGGGTGACAAACAGCAACTGGTGCCGCTGATTAAAGCTGCGATTGCACACCGAGGTTTTGCATTGATTGATGTTATCTCACCATGTGTCACTTTTAATAATCATCATGGCTCTACCAAGAGTTACGATTACACGCGCGAGCATGTGCAGGCCGGTAATATCGTAGACTTTGTACCGTCGGAAACCGAAATTACCGCAAATTACGAAGAGGGTGCGTCGCACAATGTCGCACTGCACGACGGCAGTAGGCTGAATCTGGTTAAAACAACGACTGACTACGATCCCGGAGATCGTCGTAACGCGATCGCGGCATTACAGGATTCACGCGCAAATAATCAGATATTAACGGGTTTGATTTACATTGATCCCGAGGAGCCGGATTTTCATCAAATGATGAAAATCGCCAATACGCCATTGAATAAAATTGAGATGTCTACCCTGTGCCCGGGTACATCGACATTGACTGATATCAATCAGAGTCTGAAGTAGGCTGTGTTGCGAAATCAGTAACCTGTCACGCGTTTTCCGGCAACACGTAAGCATGGCCGGACTCCCACGACAACCAGAACGTACCGCCGGGTGTCAGTTCCAGCTGCTCAAGTTCGCGTTGCTGAACTTCTACTTTGAATTCCGTAGCATCTGCGGATTCCAGAAACAGCGTGACGAAAGAACCGACAAATTCTTCAGAGATTAAAGTACATTCAACCTGATTTTTAGTGTCGGGACGCATTTTACTGATTTTCATCAGATCGCCACTGACTACAAAGCTCGCTTCAGATCTTTCGGCTGGTTGGACGGACGGGCATGCAGCCTCGAAATTGCCGATAGGGGTTGTAAACGTTGCCATATTTCCAGCGATGCTGCTTACCGTCCCGTTGATAATATTGTTGCGTCCGACAAACTGTGCAATAAAACGGTTAGCGGGTGTTCGATAGATTTCTCGCGGAGCACCGATTTGCGCGATCCTACCCTCGTTCATGATAATGACCCTGTCCGCCATAGCAAATGCTTCTGATTGTGAATGCGTGACGTAAAAAAACGTAATGCCGAGTTCTGCCTGCAGACGTTTCAATTCTCCCTGCATGCGAACAACCAGATGCGCATCCAAAGCCGATAAAGGTTCATCCAGCAACAAAATCTCCGGCTCTGTCACCAGAGCACGTGCCAGCGCAACACGCTGGCGTTGACCGCCGGAGAGTTGCGTGACCTGACGTTTAACAAACTCACCGAGTCCCAGTCTTTCAATCCACTCCAGCGCGCGCTTTTTTCGTTCGTCAGCCGCAACACCGCGCATTTTCAATCCGAATTCCACATTGCCGAGTACATCCAGAAACGGGAAAAGCGCCAGCGATTGCCAAACCATCGGTGTATCACGCTGTTGCGGGCCCAGGTCATTCATAACGGTACCTGACAATCGGATAATCCCGCTTGTGGGCTTATCCAGACCTGCCAACATTCGTAGTGTGGTCGTCTTGCCACAACCGGACGGGCCCATTAACGCGATAAATTCGCCACGATCAATAGCGAAATCTATATTGTCAACAGCAACAAAGTCACCGAAGTGTCTGCTGACGTTTTCGAATTCAACCTGGGTTTCAGGCATTGTGTTTTAAGATTTTGTTGTTCGGGTTAAAAGAAACACTTGTGAAATAACAACGAGTGTCATGGATGTCAGAAAAACGAACGTACCTATGGCATTGATACGCGGATCAACCTGTCCTTGTAAAATTTCCAACACAACGACAGGAACGGTTTTATTCAAACCGGACACAAACCAGGCAACTGCAAATTCATCAAACGACACTGCTGCCGTCAGACACAGTGCAGAGATAATCGCCGGGCGTACAAAAGGCAGAACCACATGCCGCAATGCACTCCAGTGGGATGCGCCCAGGTTCCACGCTGCAGCTTCCAGACTTTCGTCCATTTGCGATAAGCGCAAGCGAATGATCGCCATGGCAAAGGGTGTGCACATGACAACGTGCGCCAGAAATACCGAATAGCTTTGCCCTGACATACCGAGTCGCGACAACCAGGCGAGCATGGCGAGTCCGAAAATAACCAATGGGATGGTCGGAGGCAACAAGCCTAGTGCCAGATACACAGACTTCCCGAAAAATTGATAGCGGTAGTCGGTATATGCGGCGCTAAATCCGATAATAGTTGCAACAATTGCGGTGCAAATTGCTGTAATCGCTGAGTTGCGGAATGCCTCCCAGAACTCACTATCGCTAATGACTTGTTGATACCAGTGCGTTGTGAATGAACCGAGCGGAACAGTCGGAAAACGGTCAGAGTTAAACGAAAAAACAAAGCTCGCGATGATGGGTGCAAAAACTACCGCGAATACAAGGACGACATAACACCGCAATAGAATTGATTTGAAAGAAATCATCGTGTGCCCGGCCGTTTGTAGGCTGCGGCCACTGCAGCTATGGCAACGATAAACAGGGTCACGATCATTGTGATCGCAACCACTGCCGCTTTCGGCCACTGTTGCCCGGCTTTGGTGGTGTCAATGATTAAAATACTCAACGTTGGCGGTTTTGATCCGCCCAGATAGTAGGGACTGACGAAATCACCAAACGACAGAATAAAACAGAACACCATACCAATAATGATTCCATTTTTAGCCAATGGAATAATCACTGTCAGGATGGTTCGTAACTTACCGCAGCCGAGGTTGTGTGCTGCTTCAACCAGACTTCGGTCAATGTTCGCCAGAGAAATGGTTTGCAGTATGACGACCAGTGGTAGTGTCAGGGCGATGTAACCTACCATCGTACCGATCGGCGTGTTGAGCATCGTAAACGGACCAAGATTGAGCAGTGAGAAAAATGCGTTAATAACCCCGTTTTCTGCCAGAAGTGTTTGCCACGCATAGATGCGTACCAGATAGCTGGTAAAAAACGGAATGATCAACACGAATACAGCCAATTGACGCACCCTGGCGGAAACTTTGAACGCCAGTGTGTAGGCGGCAGGAAATGCCAGTAGCGATACCAGCAACGCGGCCACGGTTGCCATTGTGAGCGTTAGTCCATAAGCGCTCCAGAAATAGTCCCGCGATAGCATTTTGATCCAGTTGACCGGATCGAGTGCAGGCGTCATACGGTAGTTTTTGACTACCCAAAAACTCAGATAAACAAGAAAGAATAAAGGTACGACGAAAAACAGGATCTGCCAGATCAGCAGAGGCGCTCGCCAGAGCATCGCGAAGTACCGTTCAGACAACCTTGAATGTGTCAGTTTGGTTTTACTGTTCACGTGGATGGAGCGTTACGCAATGTAAGCGATTGGTGGAAAGGTGGTTTTGTTCTTGTGCTAAAAGGTAATCGTTAAAATTCAAAGTGCTATAAATCTATAAAAGATTGTGTTTCGGGCATTGCTTACAGCGTTAGTGCATGTGCGTTGAATCAGTCGTGCGGGACTGCAGGCAGAGGCCGGAAAAACCGGGCCTCCGCCTGTACAGTAAACCTGCTGATACTTATCAGGCGTTTTTGTATTCCGACCAGAAGTCGTTCCAGTCCTCAAGCGTCTGTTGCTTGGGCGTATCGCGGTAATGAATCTTACCTTCGTTGATCAGTGTGATCGGGTTGTTGGCAAGGCCCGGCATTTGACCACTGCGCTTGGCTTCATCCGGTGTGGCTTTTATCAATGCATTTTCGCCACCCTGTGTTACGACAAAGCCGGGGTAGGCTGCCATGTTGGCCGATTTCACCTGACCTTCTGGTGACAGGCAGTACTGGATGTATTTGTTAACCAGATCTTTCTTCTTAGAACTGGAAACGATCGAGTACGATTCCGTCCACTGAATTCCACCTTCATCAGGTACCACAGAGGCGACTTTGCCACCGTCTTTGGCGACAACGGCAGTTACCCAGTCACCAATGCCGGCACAGGCGAGAATCTCGCCGTTCTTAAGCGAAGCGAAGGTGCCTCCGTAGTCGAAGTAACCTTTGACCTGTGGCTTCAGACTCAGTGTTTTCTCTTTTACCTTGTCCCATGCGGCCTTGTCGATATCAAAAGGACTGGGTGAGGTGTTGCCATTGAGCAGACTGATTTCACCAAGATTCGGCAAATGCCAGTCGAAATGGCCGACTTTGCCAGCAAGCTTGGGACTCCAGAATGCGTTGTAAGACATCGCTTCTGCTTGCGTGAGCGCATCGGTGTTATACGAAACGCCCAGGTGTCCGTAGCGGCAAATCACCGAATACAATTTACCGTCCTTCCAGTGCCCGGGAAACTTCGTAAAGTCTTCGTGCAGCATATCGTCGAACGGATAATCAGCCGGATCGAGCGCGTCGACCAGATCGCCACGTTCAATCAGAATACGGGCGTACTCAGCATCGGTGTGGATCAAATCGAAAGTCCCGGGCGGCGATTGCGCGAGCGCTGCCAGCATATTGTCGCCACCGGCATAGTACTTGGGTTTGAACTTGACGTTGTTCGCCTCTTCAAACTCAGCCACCATGTCCGGCTCACCGAGTCCGTACCATGACAATATGTTGATTTCGACCGGTGCAGCTTTTGCGGTGCGTATGTAGGGTGCGAAGACAGCGGCACCTGCAGCGGCACCAGCCTTAAGAATCTTTCGTCGATTGTTGTTATAACTATCTGACTTATCAGTTTTATTCATGCTTTCTCCATTCAGATAACGGTGGATTCGTTCGCCAATTTCCAGTTTCGAGTGCTTCGGGGCGCGCCATAAAATCGACAATCGGTGAGCCACGACGGGTTGCTTGCACGTTCCTTATCCTACCATTGACAGCAGCTTTCTGTATCATTCGGGCACCCGTTTATATCCACCGGGAGTGCCGGTCAATTCGGTGATCTCGTCGCGAGTATTCAATGGATCGCAACGCATTTCGGAAAACTTTCAAATCGTCTGGCCCTGCGATTCTGCCGGTTATTCATACACTGGATTACGCACAAGCTGAGCGCAATGTCATTACTGCTATCCGCTGTGGGGCGCAGGGTGTCTTTCTGATCAATCATGATTTTGAGTACGCGCGCTTGCTACCGGTTATCGTTTCGATTCGAAAGCGATTCCCGGCCTTGTGGCTCGGCGTGAACTTTCTTGCGATTACCGGCAAGGAGGCATTCCCGGTGTTAAGTCAATTGCAGGAGCAGGGCACACTGGTTGATGCTTATTGGGCGGATGACGCCCGCATTGATGAGCATGTGGATAACCAGCGAGAGGCGCTTGATATTGATAGTATCAAGGCAAATGGGTGCTGGAGTGGCATGTACTTCGGTGGCGTTGCTTTCAAAAAACAGCGTGAAGTAGCAAGTGAAAACTTTGCAATCAGCGCGGCTACTGCCTGCAAGTATATGGATGTTGTGACAACATCCGGTGTTGCAACTGGAGAGGCGGCTGATCTTGATAAAATTAACGTTTTCAGGCAAGCGTGCAAAGCGCATCCATTGGCGGTTGCTTCGGGTGTGAACCCGCAAAATGTCTCGTTGTATGCGGCGGATCTCGATGCAATTCTGATCGCTACCGGTATAAATTACCCCGGTGACTTCTACAATATCGACCCGATGCGTTTGCAGGCAGTATTGTCCATTGTTCGCACCACTTGTTCAGGAGCAGAATCATGAAGCCGCAAGACAAAGGCCCGCGCGATGCACGTTGGTATTTTTCATTGATGGCGCCGAATACCAAGGGCGAGAAGTTTGCCTGGCTTGATCCAACTTCGATCTATATCAACCCTAAAGCGTTCCACGATCTGTTGGATGACTTATGTGCTGATCTTAACCCGGACGACATTGATGTTGTCGGTGGTCTCGATGCGATGGGGTTTGTTCTTGGTGCCGGTATCGCAACGCGTATGGGGTGCGGTTTTCTACCTATACGTAAAGCCGGCAAACTGTGTGTCGAGACAGATGGTGTGCCCTTTACCAATTATTCACGGCGTACGCAGTCTATGGAGGTGCGTAAACCGGCTTTCGCGCCGGATACGCGTGTGTTGCTGGTTGATCAATGGGTTGAAACCGGTGGCACAATGGAAGGCGCTATACAGCTGATTGAGCGCCAGCACGGTAAGGTTGCGGGTCTTGTTGCTTTGGTATTTGAAGACAATGAACAGACTGCTAAATACCGGCAGCGTTATAAATGTGTATCTATGGTATTGCCTGAAACTGAATGGCAACGCCAAGCCAATTCGCAATATCTTGATAGCTTTAAAGCATACAAGCCTGAGTATGCGTTTCCCACAAGTGTGTAAATCTGTACTTACAGTCTTGTTTGTACGGTTTGTTTTCAGCTGAATTTGTCATGAGGTTCCGTTTGAATAAATTTAATTACTCGCCGGTGCATAAAACAACTCGATGACTTGACGATTATTCGGGGACAATATCGCAAACTATTGCTCGGGCTGCTTTGTCAGTATCGTTAAAAAACCAATGAGTCGTGTTTTCATCCTCGACCAGATAGCTCTGCTCAGTGCCGGCAGATATCATAACTTCTCCGTTTTCGCGCCCTTCCGTCCAGCTCCCCTCCAGCATCCAGACAAGACCTGGGCGATTGCTGTGGCTGTGTTTTGCAATTCTTCCACCCGGTGCCAATCCGATTTCGCGTAGCTGAAGTTTGTACCCCTCAAGACCCAAAGTGTTTTTCATGGACTCGGCGTCGACAACCCCCAGACTTGCTGCACTGATTCCCTGATGAGCGTCTGGAGCATCGCGTTTTGTCATAGCGACAGTTTGAGTACCGACAATTATGCCGCCTAAAAATGCGAATATAGTGAGTGATTTTTGGTAGTTGAAGTTCATAAGTATCTGTCCGTTTTTGTATTAAGTTCTGACGTTTTGCATATGATCGAATCAAGCATATCGCTGTGATAAACTCGAGTTATCACCGAAGAGCGACGGTTTTTCGACCATTTTGCGCCTGTTTTTCTGACCTATCCTGGATCCTGTATTCATGACAATGCATTGGATGATCGGTGACTGGGTGGTGCAACAGGATGCTAATCGACTTACAAAAGGCGATTACAACGTTCGTCTTGAACCGAAAGCGATGGCAGTTTTGTGTCACCTGGCAGCCAACGCAGGTACTACCGTCTCGCGTGAGGAGCTTGAAGCAGTCTGCTGGGCTGGGCAGGTTGTCGGCTACGATGCCTTAAGTAATTCGGTCATTAAAATACGCAAAGCACTGCGTGATGACGCCCGAAATCCAAAGTTTGTTGAAACTATCCCCCGCACTGGCTACCGTTTGATCGCGGAAATCACTAATGCACCATCGGAGTCCAGAAAGTCATTAGCCGCGGTCGACGCTGAGTCCAGCACTGCTCGGCGACTAACCCGGCCTGCTATCGTTGTACTGCCCCTGCGTCCTGGTAAACAGGCTAATGGTAGTCTCGATACTGCAAGATTTGCAGGAGAGGTACTATCCGAAGATATTCTTATCGCATTAAGCCGACAGGTTGGTTGTAGCGTTATTTCACGCAACTCGGCGTTTCACTATCGAGATGAACCGGATTTCAAGCAAATAGCAAGTGAACTTGCAGTGGACTTTGTGATCGATGGGTTGATAGTTGATGATGGGCAAGGATTTGATGTGCGTGTCGCACTCAACACATGTGATCAGTCTAAGGTGGTTTGGGCTGAGCGCTATAAAATTGATAAAGCAATCACGCCTGTCGCCCTGAATCTGGCAGTTTCATCGGTTGTTGGTTCGGTGTTGACATCACTTGGACTTACACAACAGAAAACGGCAGTTGGTGCGAATCGAGGCACACAAAATGAGACTGCGTACAGTCACTTTCTTAAAGGCAGAGAGCTTGACCGTCAGGATACACAACAAAGTAACGTTGCTGCTCGAGAGCAGTTCCGTTTAGCGATAGAGTATGATTCAAAATTTTCATCCGCGTACTCCTATTTAAGCCGTAGTATGGCAGTTTGCTATATCAATCGCTGGTCAGACTTTCATACTGAACAACTGCGAGACGCTCTTAAAAATGCGCAGACAGCTATTGATCTTGATAAGAAAAATCCGCACGGGTATTTCGCACAAGCTGCCAGCATACTCTGGTTGAGAGATCACCAATCTGCACTGCAGTCTGCCGATGAAGCGCTTAGGCTCGACCCTGATTTTGCTGAGGCTCATGCTGTGAAGGGAATGATACACCTATATGACGGTGTGCCTTTTAAGGCACTCCAGCCTCTACAAAATGCGATGTTACTGGATCCTCACTTTCGTGATGCCTACCAACATATACAGGCCCAAGCCTACTTTCATCTCGGTGAGTTTGAAAAAGCTGAATCGCTTCTTCTGCAGCGGATATTAAGAAAACCGGAGAGCGATACCAGTCGGGTGCTGCTGGCAGCGACTTACGGTTACCTTGGTCACTCTAACACTGCAAAAGAGCAGTGGGAGCGCGTTAAAGTTATTAACCCTGAGTACTCGATAGCGCATAAAAAATCAATTTTGCCTTTTCGGATTCCTGAACACTTTGACCAAATCGTTGAAGGACTTAGACGCGCCGGGATTCCAGTTGACGACA
This sequence comes from uncultured Granulosicoccaceae bacterium, assembly GCA_937951345.1. Taxonomy (GTDB): domain Bacteria; phylum Pseudomonadota; class Gammaproteobacteria; order Granulosicoccales; family Granulosicoccaceae; genus CALFCE01. The sequence goes on along the minus strand of CALFCF010000068.1, from coordinate 35,576 downwards.
ATCAGAAGTAATATGAATACTGAATCTGTATTAACAGGAGGCTGTTTCTGTCGACGTGTAACTTTTCGGTTTAACGGTAAACCTGGCAAAGTGGCCTTCTGTCACTGCGAAACCTGCCGAAGCATTACTGGTGCACCTGTTACAGTCGCGGTGATGGGTAGTAGTGAACAATTAGAATTTACTGCTACTGAACCCAAATACTTCGAGTCGTCTAATGGTGTAAAGCGAGGGTTTTGCGATGGATGTGGTACGCCAATCTGCTGGGTTGGTCAATGGCATGGCAATGGTCATGCATTTGTTTATGCCGGTACGCTCGATAATATCGAGATGATCACCCCTGATCGTCATGCTTTCCATCGAACTTCTGTCTCCTGGCTTGCAGTAAACACTGACTTGCCTGTATTTCCGGAGACAAGTCCGGAAGGTGCGCTGGAGTAGAACCTTTTAAGGCCTACGCAAACATCGCGAATATGCGCACGAGGAGTTCGGTTTTAATTTGCATTGTGTCGAATTCTTTATTGTGAATCGTAATTACGTTCGACACTGCGTTTAACACTGCACGCACCCGCCCTTCATCCAACAGAATCGGGACGGGCGCCAGAAAATAAAAACTTCTGTTTACCTGTAACTATTATTCCACAGTGATGGTTACAACCTCTGATGTGACAGGCGGGTTGTGCGGTACATGGAGATGATTCCCCAGCACAAGTTGTAGTGTGTGCTTTCCCGGTTCCAATGTAATACTTGTTTCAGTCTGGCCTTTTCCGAAATGCATGACATCTGCACCCATCGGCAATCCAGGGGCCGGCAACGCGTCTGCATCGACCAACAGGTGATGATGGCCAGTGTGCTCTTTCTCGACACCTGCAGGGGCTACACCCATCCCTTTCAGGCCAAATATGACAGTGAAGGTCTTGCCAACAGTTTCCCCGTCTTTTGGTGAAACGATATAAACGCTGGAACCATCTGCACTAGGTGTTGACAGATCTTGTGCGTTAGCAAGGCCTCGAAGTAGTATTAATACAATACAAATTGCGAAAACCCTGATGAGTATTGCTGAATTCGTCATGTTTATAACTCCTGTATGTAGTTTGTAGAATGCATGTAGAATTTATTAATCGTTAAAAATCGATGCGCTTGTGGCGTGATGGCTTACGACACAGTTTTTCCGGTTTTTTTCACGGCTCACATAGGCTTAGCTGATAAATTTTATCTCCGCACGTAATAGACACTTGGCGGATCCTTTTTATTTCAAAATATTTCAAAAATTTTGTTATCGTCTCTTAAACGTCGAGTTAACGGTGTTCGTGCCCATCGGCACGTTGAGTGATGAAGTTAACGAAAACCCGATGGAGCATCTGCTCAAGCTGCAATCACGTAACATATATTTGGGTTTGCTCAAGTTTTGCTTTTACTCAGGTTTGGCTCTTTTTTTAGTCTTTTGGATACTAGAACCCATCTCAAAACTGAGATTGCGCGCTCAAACAAGGCGTGTGGCGACCGAACAGCTCAGATACACGCAGTAAATGAGCAGCGCAGAACGGCACACAACGCAGGATCAGTGTGCAGGACTCGGCGTCCCCGATCGATTTTGAGATGGCCTCTAGACATTTAAAGTTCGTATGGCGCTATGTCCGGTTTACACATAAGCTTTGAGAATCGTCTTGTTGGTGCGGTGCCACGTCTGAAAAAGCTGGCCTATGCTTTGACAGCTTCCGCTCCTGATAGCGATGATCTTGTGCAATCCACCATAGAGCGAGCAATAGCAAGGCAGCATCAGTGCACAGATGTTGCTAAAGTTGAGAGTTGGGCGGTTGCTATACTTCGTTCGATTTGGAAGAATGAGATCAGGTCACGTAGTGTTCGTCGAGGGAACGGCCTGGAAAATGTGGATCAACTAGTAGACCAAAAACCTCCAGAGCGACAATACGAAGTGGGTCAGTTACGCGAAGCGGTACAAGCATTGCCGGAACATTACCGTTCCGTTGTGCTCCTTGTTGATGTGTATGGAATGACCTATCAGGAGACAGCAGACATGCTTGAACTACCGCAAGGAACTGTAATGAGTCGTCTGTCCCGAGCACGCAATCAACTGCTCGTCACGTTCAACAAAAGCCAGATGGGTATCGGGACCACGCAATGAACAGACCAGCAGCTGAAACTATGAATGACGAACTAATTCATGCATTTGTTGATGGCGAATTGCCTGAATCAGAAATGCAGCGCGTTGCTAATCTGATATCCGAAAGCAACGAACTTCAAGCTAAAAAAGAATCGATCATTGCGTTAAAACAAAGTCTGAGCGATATCTTTGCTGATGACATCTCGTTGCTGGAAGATAAATCGCCAGATGCTTTTTTGTCTAATCAGTCTGTTAAAACCCAATCAACGAACAACGTAGTAGGTTCTATTGGCGTTGCAGACACAGGATCATACAAAAAAAATAGAGCACCTTTATATGCCGCAGCTGCGTGCTTGCTGTTGGGTTTGCTCTCCGGCATTTTGGGGTATCGATATATTGTTGATGGACAATTCAATAAACCTGATGATTTAGTGGCTGGTTCGACATATCAGCTGCGACCCGTGAAGAGCTGGTTGTTGCAGATGGCCAACTACCAGGAAATGTATTCCCTGGATACGTTGTCCCATGTAAAAAAAGCTGCAGACGAGGTATTGGCTGCTGATTTAGAGCGATGGCAACACGCACTTGACGCAGACATGGTCATCCCGAATCTTGATGCAGAAGGCGTTGAATTCCGTCGTGGACAGATCCTCCAGTCCAATGCGATTCCGGTAATTCAGCTAGCTTATCTGGCACCGGGAGAGGAACAGCCGGTTGCAGTTTGTATCACACCTATACGTAAAGGGTCTTCTGATGACGCCGCAGCTGTCAGCAACCAAACCGGGGAATTCGGAGAGCTGAATTTCATACATTGGCAACATGATCAGCTTGAGATTGCGGTAATGGCAAAACTGCCACATACCAAACTAAAAGAGCTCAAACGATTAGTCGAAAAGTCGTTCGACTCTGCTTCTAAGGTCTAAAGAGTGCCTGACAGCAACTTATGGCGTGAGAATGCACTGCTGTTGCAGTGTGTACACGAACTTCTCTGTGTTAGTGACCCTCGATATGTGATGCGCTTTCAGGATTGATTCTGAACGTTTCTATTAGTCCGCAGCACCAGCCCGTAGTTTAATAGCGCGATAGCGTGATTCCTTGGCTCCGCTAGAACTGGTAGCCAATCGATATAAATACACCCGAGCTTCTGTCGGGGTCAATTTCTTCGAATTCTTCGGTCGGGTTAGATGAAAATCCTGCTGTAAACAAAGCACTTAAAACCTCAAGCGTCAATTCATCTGTTTCAAAACCGGAGTAAAGATCCAGTCCAACAACCCAACCGGCTTTCTTATAAGAATTAAAATGATAGTTGTAACTTAGTCCAATGGCCCCAACCAGGAATTGATTGCCAAAAGATTGAATTACGATAGAGCTGTTTGAACCGAAGAAACGTTCGTAACCCACTGCAATGCCGGCAAATCCGAGGCTGAATCTGGCAGCATTTGCCCCGAATTGATAAGAGCCTTGCCAGCCCGCCACACCACCATACTGAATCCCGGCGCCGATACGATTAACGAACCCATTGGCTTGCACCGAGCTGGTGGCGGAAAGTAATAGAAATAGGATCCCGCAAAAATAGCTTCGTGACATACTGCCGTCCGTCCAGTTATAAGGGTTATAAGTGTTGTAAGTGTTGTGAGGTTATGTGGCCCGCTACTGTGATTTTCTTTCTTACTGATTTATTGATGCCAGTCCATTGTACTAATAGCAAGGCAGTTGCTTGTGGTACATTGATTACGCGTAATCCCTTTTATCGTAGATTAAGTATGGTATTGAGGATTTATTGATAGGAAGTTTTTGTATAGGGTGCGTTCAGTATCAATACCAATTAACTGGAACAAAGGTTTGAATGAGCGAAGCTAACGAAATGATTGACGGTCGTATCGACAGGTATGGCGATGAGCGAGGGTCATTTTTCTCACCGGCCGGAACGCCGTTTGAGGAAAGATCGTTACCGCCGGACACTGATCGAAATGATCTGCATGAATATCAAATTCTCAAATCGTTACCTGTTTTCCAGGGTACTGTTGTTGCCTGGTTTGGATTCAAGGGCGGCGCTGTGCAATACCAGGTTGACTGGAATCAAATAGCTGAAAGTGAGGGTGTGTCGATACATTTCATCACCAGCTATCGGGGCGGACAAATCAACTGGCTGGTTGAAAATGGATGGCTTATGAGACTACGCTCGCCGGGAAGTAGTCGTTACCTGAATACCTAATGATTGTTTATATTTACGAGTTTTATTCGAGTGTTGTAACCACAGTTGAATATTCTGACAATGTGAGTTCATAAATATGGAGAGTATTGAAAGCATACAGAAGTCACTCAACGAAATCCGTGATCGCCTGCGACCGAACGATGCTCAGCATCGCCTTTTTTTGCTTTCACGCACTCGAAATGTGGATGTAGAGCAAGAGATTGTTGCGAGAGATGGTTTCTATGAACTTACTTGTAGGGAACGGGGTAATGTTGCGTCACGGTTATTGTTTAAAAATTCCGAGCTGGTACTGTACTACATGACCAGGGAAGCGGTGATTCAGATGGCGAAGGAACAAGATCCTGAGATATATCTTGGTCCGCGAACCTCTGAAACGCGTGAAAAAACAGCAAGTGCTGAAATTGATCTTATGGAGCAGGCTAACCCGGCATGGAAGATAAAATTTGCGCAAGAGCTGGTAGATAATTTAGGCGTGACGTTGCGTCCGTGATTAATCAGTCTTTTGATAGTCGGGATTCACTAGATTTTCTGACGTCAACGTTAGTCATCCGTCCTGCACTTTGCCTAGATGAAACAAGGCTTCACCTTCATGCACCAGTGGATTATTCGTCATGCCAATAACGATGCCGTCGTTTTTGCTGATGATTTCCCCTTCCAGTTCACCAAACGGATCGGCAACAACGCCAAGCACAGCACCACTTTCAACTGTTGACCCAAGGCGCTTGTAGCTTCTCAAAATACCGCTTTGCGGTGCTCTGATCCATTGACTATCAGTGCAGATTCTGGATGTTGATGTGTTAGATTCAGTCGGCGACGGTGGAATCATTTCAAGGGTGCGCATGACGTTTTGCAGTCCTCGAACGCCACTGCGAATCGCCTGTTCGTTAAAGCGCAGCGCCTCACCTGCCTCGTACAGTAAATAAGGTGCGTTGCCCATTGCAGCGCGAACCGTACCTTTTGTCGGTTTGGAATTCAGTATCACGGGGGCGTTAAAAGCCTGCGCCATTTGCTCGATATCTTCGTTGGCAGACTTGAAGTCGTAGCGAATTTGCGGCAAGTTGTCACGACCAGCAGCCCCGGTATGCAAATCGATAACATGCGTTGCGTTTTTAAGTACATCGTTTAAAAACAGATTTGCCAGGCGACTTGCCATCGAACCACGCCTGGAGCCGGGAAAAGACCGGTTCAGATCGCGCCGATCGGGCAGGTAGCGCGAACCTGATAAAAACCCGTAAACATTAACCACAGGCACGGTGACCAGCGTACCTCTGAGGCGGTTGAAACGGCGACTCTCAAGTAGTCTGCGGATAATTTCGATACCGTTAATTTCGTCGCCGTGCAGCGCAGCGGTGACGGCAAGAATGGGTCCCGGACGCTTGCCGTTGATGACATGAATCGGCATCGATACTGACGTATGCGTATAGAGCGGTGGCAACGGCAGATCGATATAACAGCGCGTACCGGGAGGGACAGTTTGATTTGCGATTTCCATGGCAAGTGAGTGTAATGCAAAGAATCTTTTCTTGTCATTTAAGCTGTGGCACATTTAACGGGGTACCGGGCTTACTCTGAGCCTGTTCCAGACCGGGAGAACCCATGTCTCACGATCATAATCATGACGATCACGACCACTCGCATCTCGACGAGATAGCCGTACGTGTTCGTGCGCTAGAAACGCTGTTGACGGACAAAGGTTATGTAGAGCCAGCAACACTTGATGCGCTAATCGAACATTGTGAGACCCGTATTGGTCCGCGAAACGGCGCGCAGGTGGTTGCGCGTGCATGGGTTGATCCGCAGTACCATGACTGGTTGCTGCAGGACGGCTCCGCTGCTATCGCCTCGCTTGGCTTTAGCGGGCGACAAGGTGAACACATGAAAGTCGTCGCCAACACCGCTGATGTTCACAATATGGTTGTTTGCACGCTGTGTTCGTGTTACCCGTGGCCGGTTCTCGGGTTGCCACCGACTTGGTACAAGTCGGCGCCTTACCGATCACGGGCGGTTAGAGAACCGCACAAAGTATTAGCTGAGTTTGGTGTTGAGTTACCCCGGAACAAACGGATTCGCGTCTGGGATTCGACCGCTGAGATGCGTTATCTGGTGTTGCCGGAGCGCCCGCCCGGGACTGATGCCTACGATGAAGCCACACTTGCAACGCTGGTTACCCGTGATTCCATGATTGGCACCGGTTTGCCATTGACAGAGCCTACGGCAACATGATCGGGTTAACCGAGCAGGGAGTTTACGCGTTGTGAATGGGGTACACGATATGGGTGGACACCACGGATACGGTGCTATCGAAAATAGTCAGGATGATGATTTATTTCATGCCGAGTGGGAGCGTCGTGTTTTAGCGTTGACACTTGCCTGTGGGGCCACCGGTAAATGGAATCTGGATGAGTCACGTTTCTCCCGTGAAAGCCTGCCGCAGGCATTGTATTTAAACAGCAGCTACTACCGTATATGGTTTGAAGCGCTGCAACGCATGCTGGTTCGTAAAGGTTTGCTTACCGAAGCGGAGCTCGCAGAAGGCAAACCTCTACAAAAATCGCAAAGCGTTGAACGTGTTTTAAAGGCCGCAGATGTTAAAGGCGCGCTACAGCGCGGCGCCCCTGTCGAGCGACAGGCAGACTCCAAACCGCACTTTCGAGTGGGTGATCAAGTGATGGTGAAAAACTATCAGCCGGCAACGCACACCCGTCTTCCTGCTTATATTCGTGGTCAACAAGGTATCGTCGCTGAAGTTCATGGGTGTCATATCTATCCTGATTCCCATGCCACAGGGCAGGGTGAGGATCCACACTGGCTGTACAACATTGAGTTCGCTGCTGCCGGTTTGTGGGGCGATACGGACACCGCTTTCGACGGCACTGTCATGGTGGATTGCTGGGAGCCTTATCTGCTTCCGGCAAACACGGCTGAACACGAAGAGTGATGGTATTGATGGTAGGTAGGGTGCAATCGTGACGATAACAAATACAACTGATCCGAAGGTATCAGAAAATATCAGCGCACTTGTTCAGCGCCATGCAGAACTGCCTCAACACGATGGCGAACCGGTTTTTGCCGAACCCTGGCATGCACAGGTGTTTGCTATGGTGGTTGAGCTACACCAACAGGGATTATTTGAATGGTCGCAGTGGTCTGCAACCTTGGGTAATGAGATTGCACGCGCGCAGGCAGCCGGTGATCCGGACAACGGTGATACCTACTACCTGCACTGGTTAAATGCGCTGGAGCGTATTCTTGTTGACTGCAAACTTGCGTATAGCAATGAACTTACCGACTTACAAAAACGCTGGCACGATGCGGCGTTGCATACGCCGCATGGTGAGCCGATAGTTATCGATCGGGATTGATCAAATCATTCGGTATCAAATCATTTAGTATTAAATCATTTGGTATTAAATCGTTTAGCGTTAAACCATTTATCGAATTGTGTTAATCACTTTCACCAATGATGCCTTTTTTTCGCAGCTCCAGAATCACACGTTCGGCTGCCTGCTCGGCGGTGTGCGACGCCGTATTGACAAGAATCTCCGGTGTCTCGGGCGGCTCATAAGGTGAATCGATACCCGTAAAGTTTTTCAGTTCGCCGCGCCGGGCCTTTTTATACAAGCCTTTGGGGTCACGCTCTTCCGCGATTGAAAGCGGGGTCTCGACATACACTTCCAGAAATTCATCATCATCAACCAGATTTCTCGCCATCTGACGCTCTGACCGGAAGGGTGAGATAAAAGCTGATAGTACGATCAAGCCGCTGTCGACCATCAGTCCTGCCACTTCCCCGATACGCCGAATGTTTTCAACCCGGTCAGCATCAGTAAAGCCAAGATCTTTGTTTAACCCGTGACGCACATTGTCACCGTCCAGCAAATAGGTATGGCGCCCTTGTTTGGCTAATTTACGCTCAACGATATTCGCAATGGTTGACTTACCTGCACCTGACAAACCGGTAAACCAGAGTATGCAGGCTTTTTGACTTTTAAGCTCTGAGCGTGCGCCCTTGTCAACATCGACTGCCTGCATGTGAATATTATCTGAACGACGCAGTGCAAAGTTCAGCATTCCAATGCCAACCGTCTGATTGGTTAATTTGTCAATCAGGATAAAGCCACCGGTGTCCCGGTTGTCTTTGAATGCATCAAATGCAATCTGGCGATCAGTGCTTAAATTGCAGATACCGATAGCATTTTGCTCAAGCTGTTTTGCTGCAGTCTGCTCAAGCGTAGTGACATTAATTTCATGCTTGATATCCGTTATCGTCGCACCGGTTTGTTGCGTACCGATTTTCATGACGTAAGGGCGCCCGGCGAGCATAGCGCTTTCATCCATCCAGATAATGCTGCATTCAAACTGGTCAGCAGTACTGGCAGGTTCATCTGTAGTGGATATCACATCGCCGCGTGAAACATCGATCTCTTCAGTCATTGTTAACGTGATCGACTGACCGGCGACGGCAAGTTCCAGATCGCCATCAGCGGTGACAATTTTATCTACTGTTGCCGGTTTACCTGATGGTTGTATCCGCACCGTGTCACCGCTGCGCACTTCACCGCTACTCACTGTGCCTGCATATCCACGGAAATCCATGTTTGGGCGATTTACCCATTGAACAGCCATACGAAAGGGAAGTTCGCGTGCCGCTTCAGGTTCTACAGGCAATGTTTCCAGGCATGACAGGATGGTTGATCCGTGATACCAAGGCATGTTGGCGCTGCGCTCGGTAATGTTGTCGCCGTGCAACGCAGAAACAGGTACTGCAGTGATGACGTCGATACCGGCATTTTTGGCGTATTGTTGAAAGGTCTCGACGATCTGGTTGAATACTGTTTCAGAGTATGAAACCAGATCCATCTTGTTGACAGCCAACACCAGGTGTCGAACACCTAACAATCCAACCAGATAGCTGTGCCGCAGAGATTGCTTGCTTAGACCATTTCTGGCATCGACCAACAACAGCGCTGCATCTGCTGATGCGGCACCCGAAACCATGTTGCGCGTATATTGTTCGTGCCCCGGTGTATCGGCAACGACGAACTTACGGGTGGTTGTGGAAAAGAAGCGATAGGCGACATCAATGGTGATACCTTGCTGCCGCTCGGCGCTGAGTCCGTCAGACAACAACGCGAAATCGGTGGCGTTTCCTTGCGTACCGAACTTGCGCGAATCGTCGGTCAATCTCTCCAGTTCATCTTGCGGCAGAGAGTCGGTCTCCTGCAGTAGACGGCCGAGCAACGTACTTTTACCGTCGTCGACACTACCGCAGGTAATTAAATGTAAAAGCGTCTTTTTACCAACACTCTCTGCTGAAGCACTGACATCTACCAATTTTACTGCTGTGGATCGCATCAAAAGTAACCCTCTATTTTCTTCTTTTCCATTGCTGAACTTGTTAAGTGTGCATTCAATCGGGCACTGCGTTCTGTCAGCTCGGATTTGCGTATTTCATTGATTATGTCTGGCACAGTTGCCGCGGTGGATTCGAAAGCACCGGTTAACGGATAGCAACCCAGCGAGCGAAAACGAACCTGTCGCATCATAGGGACTTCGCCGTCCTGCAACGGTAACCGTTCATCATCGACCATGATCAACATGCCATCACGTTCAACAGTGGGTCGCTCAGCAGCGAAGTAGAGCGATGGAATAGCTATCGATTCGCGCTGGATATACTCCCAGATGTCAATTTCAGTCCAATTCGATAACGGGTAAGCTCGCAGTGTTTCGCCGGGCTTGACCATCGTGTTGTAAAGATTCCAGACTTCTGGTCGTTGGTTTTTCGGATCCCATTGATGCTTCTCGTTTCGAAACGAGAATATTCTTTCTTTGCTCCGTGATGCTTCTTCATCACGTCGGCTACCGGCAAGGGCTATATCGAAACCGTGTTTGTCGATGGCTTGCTTCAGCGCATCGGTTTTCATAATAGACGTGTGTAACTCGGCACCATGCGTTAGCGGATTCACCTGCTGTTCTATACCGGTATTGTTGGCATGAACAAGGAAATTGACATCCTCGTTTGCAATAACGTTGTCACGGAATTCATACATCGCATGAAACTTCCACTGTGTATCGATGTGAAGTAGTGGAAATGGAAGTGGCGCGGGATAGCAGGCCTTTTTTGCCAGATGCAACAATACGATACTGTCCTTGCCCATTGAAAACAGCATCACCGGGTTAACACCCTCAGCGATTGCCTCGCGAATCACACGTATGCTTTCCGCTTCGAGCCTATGCAGGTGATCGAAGACGAGTGGTGCTTTGTCATCATTGATGGCTTGATTGCTGTTGGCATTCACTGAATGTTTCTCCGTTTTGCCAGGGCCAGGGCCAGGGCCAGGTGCATGTGCTGTTAATTTCTGTTTTGACGGGGCGGCTGACGAACCCGCTGCTTCGACAAAAGGTGTATCTAGTGATTGTGTTTCTGCAAGAATCGTTCGTGCTTTTCCTGTCGCAGGAACTGGCGACCTGGCTGAATGGGTTGTCGCCAGTTTTGCCTGCTGCCATTCACACCGGTGATCGCTAAACCATTGCGTTAGTACTGGGTCACTGCTGATGTTGATCCCGTTAATCAGCAGCATGAAGGGTTTTCCTGCGTGCTCCAGTAGCCTGTCAAGAAAGTCCAGCGTCATGCGCCGACTAAGACTGCCGTGTTGATGCAGCCATAACGGTTGACGACGAGCATCTTTTGTCGCAAACAGCATGTAATCCGCATGCTGTACAACAGCTAACCTGAATGTTGGTAATTTACTTCGCTGAGCGCTTTCGCCTTCTGCAAAAGCAGGCGCTGCCAACTGCCAGTGGATGATCTGCCGACCTGCAGTTTTGCGCGTGATAGTAATGTCGTGATGCTCACTGAGCCAGCTTGTGAGCAGAGCAGCAGTCCACAGTTTTGCTGCTTTTGACGCTGATTCTGGTCGCGTGCGGCTAAGCAGAGCACGTAAATGACCATCGGCATCGCTGAGTGACCCGCTGCCCGCGGTTCTGCCTCTGCGCGACTGATTGACCGCTGGCCAGCCACCGGCGAGAAATGCTTTGTGCGCGCTGATAATGGTGGGTTGGCTGAGACCTACAGCTGAGCTGATATCTGCGAGCTTCTTTCCTTCCAGTCGCATGCGCACGGCCTGCAAGCGTCTCTCCTGTAGTGCTGCATTACCTGATGCGAGGCTCTTGGTATCGGGGGAGGTCTCAGTCACTGCCAGGAGAATCCTCGTTTTAACGGTTTTCCATAATTCACAGAGCGATACTCAATACAATTGATTTTATAGACATTAAATTTTAATAAATATCTGTGTCGATGCTGAGAAGAAAACATCTTCAATCTAAATTTTATAAAAATAGTAATATATTACTAATAATATCATAAATTCCTTCATTTAATGTCTTTGTAGCGTTCGGATCAGGTGGTTACTTTAGAGACATTAAATATTAAATACAACGATTGCAATGATGGTCATCCTCTCGTGCTTTTAAATTGACTGCACAGAGTGTTGCGCCACCCCGGCAACCTGCGGTTATACCGAGGCTGTCTGCGATTGCAGGCCGGCAGCCGGATAGGTGAGGTGGGGATAATGGTCAAAAATATGACCAAACAGCGAGTCATGCAGACAGTCTGGTGCGCTTCCGCGACCGCTTGCAACAGTCTATGCAGACCGCCTTGGCCGCTTGACTTGTATGCCGGGTAGTCGCTACCACGATGATGATTGCCACAGATTCCGAATCTGCCAGTTGACCGGGTATTCGCGATGACAGGTGCACGGAGACCGTGTATTCTCGCCGCCAATGGCAAGAAAAGTATTTATCAAAACGCATGGCTGTCAGATGAATGAGTATGATTCAGCCAAGATGCTGGACGTACTCGACGCGGACACGCCTACGGAATTAACCCAGGATCCGGCGGATGCCGATATTCTGCTGCTCAATACCTGTTCTATCCGGGAGAAAGCCCAAGAGAAAGTGTTTTCAGAGCTCGGGCGTTGGCGGCCGTTAAAAGATCTGAGAAAAGACGTTGTCATCGGGGTTGCGGGGTGTGTGGCTTCTCAGGAAGGTGATGCCATCAATCAGCGGGCGCCGTTTGTGGATCTCGTCTTCGGGCCTCAAACACTGCATCGCTTGCCCGAGTTGTTACGCAACAGAGAGCAAAGCGGCAAGCCCCAGGTTGATATTTCGTTTCCCGAGATCGAGAAATTCGATAACCTGCCTGAACCACGCGCTGAAGGCGCGACCGCTTTCGTATCGATTATTGAAGGGTGCAGTAAGTACTGCAGCTTTTGTGTAGTGCCTTACACGCGCGGCGAAGAAGTCAGTCGCCCACTCGACGACATCATAGCGGAGGTTGTGATGCTGGCGGAGCAGGGTGTGCGTGAAATCCATTTACTTGGCCAAAACGTTAACGCCTACCGTGGCGCAACCCATGACGATGGTATCGCTGATCTGGCAGAACTCATTCGATACGTCGCAGCGGTTGACGGTATTGAGCGAATTCGTTTCACCACATCGCATCCGGTTGAATTTAACGAAAACCTGATTCAAGTCTATGCCGATGTTCCTGAGTTGGTCGATTTTCTACACCTGCCGGTACAGAGTGGCTCTGACCGTATTCTTGCTGCGATGAAGCGCGGGCACACAGTGCTCGAATACAAATCAATCATTCGTAAACTACGTCAGGTTCGCCCAAACATTTGCCTGTCGTCTGATTTCATTGTGGGTTTCCCGGGGGAGACGCAACAGGATTTCGATCAGACGATGGCGTTGATCGAAGACATTGGTTTTGATCAGTCATTCAGTTTTATCTTCAGTGCGCGACCGGGTACCCCTGCCGCCAGTCTGGCCGACCCGGTTTCGTTGGATGAGAAAAAACAACGACTACAAAAACTGCAGGGATTAATAAACCAACAGGCCAGTGCCATCAGCCGGCGTATGGTCGGTCACACGCAGAGAGTACTGGTCGAGGGCCCGTCTCGAAAGGATGCTGATGAACTCTGTGGTCGCACCGAGAATAACCGTGTGGTTAATTTTGCAGTACCCGAAGAATACAGGTCGAGTGGGACAGTCCGTGAAGGCTCTGATGAGTCGCTCCCGTCAGCACTTGCCGGTCAGCTTGTTGAATTGCGGATCACAAAAGCATTGCCGAATTCACTGCGCGGCGAGCTCAATGGTACAACGTAGTATGCTGCGATGCGGGTTTGATGGGTTTTCAAAGGCAAGTGCCGGCTGTCATGTGCCATTGTGCTCTTAGACAATGCAATATTGCACAAGGTCTGATGCACTTGGTACTGCTTGTGCAACACATGCATTGATCACAGGTAGCGATATACTGTCCTTTTTCGGAGTACGAAACGCCTTTTATATGACATCTACCCTCCAACCGGTGAGTCTGAATGCCTGACGTTGAATTTCGGCTGGCGCCACCAGATAACCAACGCCTTGCCAACCTTTGTGGCAAATTTGACGAACACCTGAAACAAATTGAGACCAGGCTCAGTGTCGAGGTCAGCAATCGCGGTGAATTATTCCGTCTCAGTGGTGATACCCGAAATATAGCGAATGCCCGTAAATTACTTAAACACCTTTATGCAGCAACCACCAGTGAATCCCTTTCTCCGGAACGTGTGCATCTATACCTGCAGGACGCCGGTATGCACGCGTTAAACGATGCATCAGACGAAAACGATGCGTCCGGTGCCACTCGCTTAGTGACGCGTAAGGCAACCATCACCTGTCGTGGCAAACGGCAGGTGAAATACGTCAACAGTATTCGCGATGTTGATCTGACATTCGGTATAGGTCCGGCGGGTACGGGAAAAACCTATCTGGCAGTTGCCGCTGCAGTTGAGATGCTCGAATCCGATCAGGTCCAGCGTCTAGTGCTCGTTCGACCTGCAGTCGAGGCGGGTGAGCGGCTGGGTTTTTTGCCGGGTGATCTGATGCAGAAAGTAGATCCCTATCTGCGTCCTATCTATGATGCGCTCTATGAGTTTATGGGTATTGATAAAGTCGGCAAACTGGTTGAGCGCAATGTGATTGAAATAGCGCCGCTGGCATACATGCGTGGGCGTACGCTCAATCATTCATGCGTAATTATGGATGAGGCGCAAAATACAACCGTCGAGCAGATGAAAATGTTTCTGACACGTATCGGGTTTGGTTCAAAGGCGATTGTGACCGGCGATACAACGCAGATTGATTTACCGCGTAACACATTATCAGGACTGAAACACGTACAGCGTGTTCTTGGTGACGTCGAAGGCATAGGATTCTGTCACTTCAATGCAACCGATGTTGTACGCCACCCACTGGTGCAACGCATCGTCTCTGCCTATGAATTGTCTGAAGAGAAAGCGGCGTCATCTGAACAACATGATCAACAAGGCGACGGGTCCCGCACTTGAGCGTGCTGAATGATCTCAACGTCAAATCAGAAACTCGAAATTTCAATCACCAGTGATTGTTCGTCTTTTGAAGTTCAGGACACCATCAACACTGACAACACTGTTGGAATTTCTTGTGCCGGAATTCGTGTCGCGGCTCACTCTGCATTCAACTATGTACTGGATGCCAGCAACTCCATCAAGCAATCGGCAGGCTGGCCGTCGATTGTCAATGACGTCGTTGACACGGTCACGACTGCACAGCAAAAGAACCGAACTGTGAGTTTATCTGTCAGGATAACCGGCTCGGACGAGATGCGGATGCTTAACCGTGATTTTCGCCGGCGAGATAAGGCTACCAACGTACTATCCTTTCCGGGCATTGATACAAGTGATGAAGACTGGACATCAGTGTTTGACGCGCTTCATACTGAAGGTGCCGCTGAAGATCCGCCGCCAGATCAGCCAGGTGAGCGTTCGCAGGATGACCGGGAAGGACCGGACTTGTTACTTGGCGATATCGTTCTTTGCCGGGATGTCATCAGCAAAGAAGCGCATGAGCAGCACAAGAACGCAGAAGCACACTGGGCACATTTAACCGTGCACGGCGTCTTACATTTAATGGGGTTTGATCATCAAAGTGATACGGCTGCCAGCTGTATGGAATCTGTAGAGGTTCAGCTGCTGTCGGATCTCGGTTTTCAGAACCCCTATAATCACTCAACCCCTATCGACTAGCGCGATAGTTTTTTTGCAGGAATCCAGACAAACCATATGAACGAAGACGGGGAGAGTACCAGCCGGTCGCTAATGAACCGGTTGGTAAACGCCATAGGCGGAGAGCCCAGGGATCGGGACGAGTTACTTGACGAGCTGCGAGACGCACGCAAGCGCGAAATTCTGGATCAGGACACGCTGCAAATGATCGAGGGTGTGTTCAACGTGGTCGACATGCAGGTGCGCGATATCATGATCCCTCGTGCACAGATGGTTGTTGTCGAAAAAGATGCCGAATTGGAAGAGCTGCTGCCGGTCATCATTGAATCCGGGCATTCGCGTTTCCCGGTTATTAACGAAGACAAAGATAACGTTGTCGGAATTTTGCTCGCCAAGGATGTTTTGCGTTTCAACAGTAGCAATAATCGCCAGTCGTTTGACATTGAACGTATTCTGCGCCCTCACGTTTCTCAACCTGAGACAAAGCGGCTAAATGTTCTGTTAAAGGAATTTCGCTCTAACAGAAATCATATGGCGATTGTTTTCGACGAGTACGGTGGCGTTGCCGGTTTGGTCACTATTGAAGATGTCCTGGAACAGATCGTTGGCAAAATTGATGACGAGCACGATACCGACGAAGACCAGAATATCCGTGACCATGGAGCTGGCAGTTATTCGGTACGGGCACTTACACCTATCGAAGAGTTTAATCAGACCATGAAAGCGAATTTTAGCGACGATGAATTCGACACTATCGGCGGGGTTTTAATGGCTGATTTGGGGCATATGCCCAAGCCGGGCGAAAGTGTGGTCATTGGAGGGTTTGATTTCAAGATTCTGGCAGCGGATTCGCGCAGAATTCATTTGATACAGGTAAAGCGCGCTGCAGTAGCAGACACCTGAACTGATCCTACACCCTGTCAGGTACAGTTATACGATGAAATGGTTTCTCGCGTTGCTTGCTGGCGGTGCAATGCCTTTCGCCTACGCACCGTTCAGTTTCTGGCCGTTGTCAATTCTTTCGGTTGCAGTTTTGTATTTCGTTATCCGGGATGAAACGCCTCGCCAGGCATTCAGATTTGCAGCCGTTTATGCTCTGCCTTACTTCGGTATAGGCGTCTCCTGGATTTACAACAGTGTGCACGACTTCGGTTCGGCAGCACCACCAGCAGCGGTTGCGATGACAGTACTACTTGTACTGATCCTGACGCTTTTCCCGGCAGCAGCCTCTGCAATTCATGCGCGTTTTCGTGGCCGATCGTGGCTTTTCAATACCGCGTTGTTTGCCAGCGCCTGGACGATAGCAGAATTGCTGCGTGGCTGGATCTTTGGGGGTTTCCCCTGGTTGTTGGTCGGTTACAGTCAGTCAGATTCGGTCTTTCGGGCCTTTGCCTCGTACATTGGTGTGTACGGTGTCTCCTGGGTGTTGGTGTTTTTCGCTTCGCTTCTGGTGGTGGTTTTGTTTGCTGGTAATAGTAAGGGTGGTGCGCCACAGCACGTAAAACTCGCGCGACTTGGGTTGTTAGTACCGTTACTTTTGTTACCACTATCGGGCTGGTTGCTATTATCGGTAGAACATTCATCAGCTAAAGATACTTCGCTGCGTTTCAGGTTGGTTCAAGGCAACATCCCACAGGAACTCAAATTCAGTCGTGAGCGTTTGATCAGTTCGCTTGAAACGTATATGCGACTGTCCAATGAAGATTCGGAAGATGTCGATATTATCGTCTGGCCGGAGACTGCGATCCCGACAAGTTTTAAAAACGTAGAGACAGTCATCGATCCCTTTGCGCAGTCGTTATTGGAGCACGGCACAGAAGTCTTGAGTGGTGGGTTTTACCGTGACGGCGATAATGTCTACAACGCAGTGCGTCAGCTCGGTGGCGACCGGGCACTTTACACCAAGCAGCATCTCGTACCCTTTGGTGAATATGTGCCGTTTCGATTGCTATTCGATTTTGTCTCGAAGTTTGTCATCATTCCTTCATCTGATCTGTCGCGCGGCTCCGGACCTGCCAATCTTTTAAATATAAAAGGTGAAAATATCGGTCTGTCCATCTGTTACGAGGATGTATTCGGCGAAGAAATGGCGCTGTCTTTTCCGAACGCCGGCGTACTGGTCAATGTCAGTAATGATGCGTGGTTTGGTGAACGAATAGCGCCTTATCAGCATCAACAAATTGCACGGATGCGGGCTATTGAATTTGAGCGTCCGTTGATGCGTATTACCAATACCGGTGTTTCGTCGGCGATAAATTACCGCGGTGAAGTGCTACAGAGTATCCCGCACTCAACCGAAGGTTTTTTCGACATTGATGTGACGCCGCGTACCGGGTCCACACCCTATGCCCGTGTGCGTAACTATCCAGTCTGGATCTTCTCTCTTGCTGTGATCGCGCTCTCAATGTTGTTTGGGCGCATGACAAAAAACCGCCACGAAACCGTATAAATCTCCCGTTTTAGGCCCATGTGAATGACTGTTTGCAGGGGTCACAACATGAATGTCTCGCCTATGCTATGCTTTCGGCTCGGTAAAAAGTTTGATGGGAGAGACCGGTTATCGCCGGCGCCGAAGGCGCAACGTCCCGAAAACGCTCAGGCAAAAGGACCATCAAATCTGCCGACTCTGGAGAGTGGTACGTTCGCGGTTGTTCAATTGAGTTTTGGTTGCTCGTTTGAATCTTAATTGAACCCGGACACTGATTTAACCAGGCTGAAACTAGCGAAAAATTCTAGTTAAAAATCCTGGTTAAACCCGTTAAGAATCGTACCCGCCCAAGGGGAAAGGCTACCTGACAGTCTCAGCAGCTTTTGCATGTAACTAACGTTCTACATGTAAGCAGATACAGACAAGGGGTATGCCCAATCTCTCAGGTTCCCGGACAGAGGGGAGTGACACACGGTATTTACCGGCGTGTTGTTTCGTTTTGTCGACACGGAAACTTGAATGTATTCATCGCACCACTCATTTTTAGCCTGCCTATCCAACGCATGTTTTTTATGTGCGGATAGATTGCGCGCATACCGCTTTTACCTGGATCAATTCAGCGTAAATCGTCTTGTTCATCGGCTAGTCGGGAATATCATCGACGTTCGTGCCGTGACAAAAATAATTGCCCAATCCCGTGGTAATACGCTCCCGTCGGTTTGTTCGAGCCGTACCTTTTTTGAAAATCCCGACAGATCAGCCGGTATCTGCCAGGAAATAAGAACATGAGCGAAAACGCTAGCGAATCTGCACATCGCACGCCGCTGTACAAAAATCATGTCGCACGTGGTGCGCGCATGATGCCGTTTGGTGGTTGGATGTTACCGGTTAATTTCGGCTCTCAGGTTGAAGAGCATCATGCTTGCAGAAACACAGCAGCGATGTTTGATGTCAGTCATATGACTATTGTCGATCTTAAAGGAGCGGCCGACGCATCCATCCCTTCAACAACTAACCGCGATTTTTTACGTAAACTTCTGTGCAATGATGTAGAGAAACTAACCGGTAAAGGTGATGCGCTGTACACCTGCATGCTGCAGCCAGACGGTGGTGTGATTGACGATCTTATTGTTTACTGGCGTGGTGGTGATGACTATCGCCTTATTCTGAATGCGGCAACACGCGAAAAAGACCTGCAATGGATAGAGCAGTGCCTTGATGCAGCTGGCGATCAGCCGGAGCTACAATTGCGCGATGATCTGGCACTGATCGCAGTGCAGGGGCCGCTAGCGCTGCAACGTTTTTCAGACGTTGTTGAACAAACGGATTTGGCTGAACGCCTGGACCAGGATAGTTTTAACGTTAATGCTATTCGACGCTTTGGTTCTAGCGAATCAGGTGACTGGTTTATTGGTCGTACGGGTTATACCGGTGAAGACGGTATCGAGGTGGCATTGCCGGAAGATAACGTCGCTGTGCTTTGGGATGCATTACATGACGCCGGCGTGCAACCTGCCGGTCTTGGTGCTCGTGACACGTTGCGATTGGAATCTGCGATGAATCTGTACGGCAGTGATATGGACGAGAGTGTTAACCCGTATGAATCAGGTATCGGCTGGTGTGTTGATATGACTGATGACAGCCGTGAATTTATCGGTCGTACCGCTCTGCAAACCGATCAACAGCCACAGGGGTTCGACAGGCAGATGATCGGTATTGTATTGAACGACCGGGGTGTGCTGCGTGGTGGCCAGACTATTCTTGTGAATCAACAGGAGGTAGGGGTTGTTACCTCAGGTAGTTTTAGTCCGACCCTTGAGAAATCTATAGCGCTTGCCCGTGTTTCTCTGGCCGCCTGTAATGTACGTTCGGCAACTGAATTATTGGATCAGAACTGTCAGGTGATTATCCGGGGTAAACCATTGGATGCCCGATTTGTGCGCAGACCGTTTTACAGAAAACGGTCTTAGTCCAACCGTTTTACAGAAAACGCTCTTAGTCCAACCGTTTTACAAGAAACGGTCTTAGCAAAATCGCGCTATATATAGAAAACTAGAACGCAACCCTGTAACAACCGAGTGAACTTTAAGCTGTGTCCGGATACGAAAGTCTATACACCGATGAACGAGGTTCTTTTACCGGAAGCAGCCAGTTTTTTAATTTGATTCGAACCATTGATATAGAACGCAGGAATACTGAAATTCCCTGAATTTTTTGGAGAAGAAAAAATGGCAATACCAGCAGATCTCAGATATCTCGAGAGCCACGAATGGGTGCGCGAGAACGATGATGGTACTTTGACAGTAGGTATAACCGAGTTCGCACAGGAGCAACTCGGTGATGTGGTGTTTGTAGAAACGCCGGAAATTGATCTTGAGTGTGAAGCGCAACAACCCATTGCTGTGGTTGAGTCAGTCAAGGCAGCCAGCGATATTTATTCACCGGTTGCGGGCAAGATCGTTGATACCAACGCGGCGCTAGGTGATACACCGGAGCTAGTCAACACCAGCCCGTATGAAGATGGCTGGCTGTACAAAATTCAACCTAATGACGGAACTGAATATGACACACTGATGGACGCGGAAGGCTATGAGTCGATTGTAAGTTCACAAAACTAACAACCTGCTGGTTGGCTAAATTGACTGGTTTGCAAGAGAAAGCTATGACTAAAGAATCGTTCGATATCACCAACGCTGGCGGTAATAACTTAAATACCTCCGGGCTGACTGAAGCTCATGGTTTTGAGTGTCGTCATATAGGGCCTACAGCACATAACATCAACTACATGCTTGATGCGCTGGGCGAATCCAGTATGGATGAATTTATTGCCCGCGTGGTACCCGCGTCGATTCTTGATCGTTCCCCGCTCGATCTTTTACCTGCGTTGAATGAGCCTGAGGCTCTGCAGTTGCTGGGCGAGTACGCTGAAAAAAATCTGCGCTTCAAATCCTGTATCGGACAGGGCTATTACGGTTGTCACACACCGGCAGTTATTCAGCGCAACGTGTTCGAAAACCCGGGTTGGTACACCGCCTACACACCTTACCAACCGGAAGTGGCGCAAGGTCGACTCGAGGTGCTGTTCAATTTTCAAACGATGGTCAGTGAGTTGACAGGCCTGCCGATCGCGAATGCTTCATTACTCGACGAAGCAACGGCTGCAGCTGAGGCGATGGCAATGGCACATCGTGCCAAACGTGGTCGCAAGAACACGTTGTTGGTCAGTCGCGGTTGTCACCCGCAGACACGGGATGTGCTTGCAACACGCGCCGCGCCACTGGGTATCGATATTGTTGATTATGATGCGCACGCTGTTGATAAGAGTGATATTCCCGAAGATTGTTTTGCGTTAATTGCACAGTATCCGGCAACTGACGGCAGCATAGAGCCGCTTGATAGGGCCGCTGCTGTTTGTAAGCAAACCGACGCCATGTTGATCGTGGCCACTGATCTGCTGGCTTTGACATTGCTCCGTTCCCCGGCCGAGTTCAATGCCGATATCGTGATTGGCAGTGCGCAACGTTTCGGTGTGCCGATGGGCTTCGGTGGTCCGCACGCGGCGTTTATGGCAACAACCGACAAACTCAAACGCAGTTTGCCGGGCCGGTTAGTCGGGCAGTCGGTCGATGTTCATGGTCGCGCTGCGTATCGTCTGGCACTGCAAACACGTGAGCAGCATATTCGTCGCGAAAAGGCGACGTCGAACATCTGTACTGCACAGGCGCTGCTTGCCATTATGGCAACGCTTTACGCTTGCTATCATGGCCCGGCGGGTCTGAAAGCCATTGCCTGGCGAACTCATCGACTGACGCAAGCTCTACGATCATACTTATCCAAAAGTGGTTTCAATTGCGGTGCGCATCCGGCTTTCGACACACTGGCAGTTTCCGAAGTTGATGCGCAGGAAACCCGACAGGCACTGTTGAATGCCGGTTACAACGTACGGGTTTTAAATAATTCTACAGTGGTTCTCGCATTTGATGAGACCACCACTATTGATGATGTGGTGGCCATTGCCGCTGTGTTCAACGATCTGTCAGATAATTCTGCTGGCGCGGAAGTTGGCATCGATGCCGCCTGGGTCTGTGCCCACATTGCAGCAAGCGACGATAGCGAGACTTCCAGTCTTGCAACAACCGGGCAGCTGCGAACCGATGACTATATGTCTCAACCCTGTTTTCACGCGTATCGCTCAGAGACCGAAATGATGCGTTACCTGCGCCGACTGGCTGATCGGGACATAGCCCTTGATCGATCCATGATTCCGCTGGGTTCGTGCACCATGAAGCTGAATTCAGCTGTTGAAATGGCACCGGTTTCCTGGCCCGGGTTCACCGACATTCACCCGTTTGCACCGTCCGATCAAAGTTACGGTTACCGTCAGTTGATTAACGATGTGGAATCGATGTTGTGTGCCTGCACAGGATATGCTGCGGTTTCACTACAACCCAATGCCGGTAGTCAGGGTGAGTATGCGGGCCTGTTGGCGATTAGTCGTTATCACGCGTCACGCGGAGATACAGATCGCAACATTTGTCTGATACCTGAGTCCGCACACGGTACGAATCCGGCCAGCGCGCAAATGGCTGGTATGGAGGTCGTCGTCGTTGCCTGCGATGCCGGCGGCAATGTTGACCTTAATGATCTTGATGCCAAGCTTGAAGCAAATGACGGACGCGTTGCCGCCATCATGATTACCTATCCGTCAACACATGGTGTTTTCGAGGCTAGTGTAACTGATGTATGCGGTCGTGTTCATGAAGCCGGTGGACAGGTGTACATCGATGGTGCCAACCTGAATGCGTTGGTTGGTGTGGCTAAGCCCGGAAAATTCGGCGGCGACGTTTCGCATCTGAATTTACATAAAACGTTTTGCATACCACACGGTGGTGGTGGACCGGGCGTTGGCCCCGTTGCAGTTGCAGAGCATCTGGCACCGTTTCTACCGGGGCATTCCGAAACCGGTGACGCTGAGGGTGTGGTTAGTGCTGCACCCTGGGGCAGTGCGATGATTCTGCCAATTACCTGGATGTACATTCGTATGATGGGTGCTGACGGTCTGCGCCGTGCAACAGAGGTTGCCATTCTGAGTGCAAACTATATGGCACGCCGGCTATCCACGGTCTATCCGATTCTATATCGCGGTGCGCAAGGGTATGTTGCACACGAATGTATTGTCGATACCCGTGAACTGAAAGATCAGGCAGGGATCAGCGTTGATGATATCGCCAAGCGGTTAATGGATTTTGGTTTTCATGCGCCTACCATGTCGTTTCCTGTTGCCGGTACGTTAATGATTGAACCAACCGAGAGTGAGTCGCTCGACGAGATTGAACGTTTCTGCGATGCAA
The DNA here is from genome assembly GCA_937951345.1 of uncultured Granulosicoccaceae bacterium. Taxonomy (GTDB): domain Bacteria; phylum Pseudomonadota; class Gammaproteobacteria; order Granulosicoccales; family Granulosicoccaceae; genus CALFCE01. The sequence continues at coordinate 12,373 of CALFCF010000068.1, read as the reverse complement.
TGCTGCAGATTCACAATGAGATCGAAGAAGTACGCCAGCAAAAGTTGCCGGCAACGGATAACCCGCTGGTGAATGCACCGCATACTGCGCGGCAGGTTATGTCCAGTGACTGGGCTCACGCCTACACGCGTGAACAGGCAGCCTATCCGGATGGCGTGGACTTCGATGGTAAATACTGGCCGCCGGTCGGGCGTATTGACAATGTGCACGGTGACAAAAACCTGATTTGCTCCTGCCCGCCGTTAAGTGCTTATCAGACAGATTCAGACGAGGTTCAGGGTGAAGAGGTCACAGTGAATTCGTAACCTGCGCAAGAAAACATGAGTCGTAGTAACCTTTAGCAGCCAGCGTGTGTTCTCCGATTTCTGAACGACCGGTGATACGAGCTACAACGGTTCATGATCGGGTGCGCTAGATCTGATCCGTAGTTTTGAGGTTGTCACGATGAAGAAAGTACAAACGCTCGCATGCTCACGTAACGTTCTGCCCGCCATTTTTGCAACGCTGGTGCTGGTGTTCAGCCTGTTGCCTGTTACACAAGCAAACGCTGATTCCGGTCATTTCGGTGAAGCGGCCTTTGGTATTGATGTCTCGCGTGTGACACTTGCCAGTGATACCGACCCGGAACTGAATCCCGCTGGTTTGCGTTTGCGCATGAGTTACCAGGTGTCGACCTATTTTGATGTAGTCGGGCACCTTGGCTTCAGTTTTACTGAAACTACCGAGAGTTTTGATGACATTGGTGTGGGTTATTTTTCGGGCCTTCTGAAAGGTTATCTTCCACTTGCGGGTGACAGTGCGGTTTACGGACTACTGGGAGTGACGGCTGCATCCATTTCGCAGGACGTGCGCAGCAGCATGTTCAGCGAAGACCGCGCCGGCTTGTCATGGGGTTTTGGTGCTGAAGTAAAACTCGTAGACCGGATTTTCCTGAATGCAGACTTTGTCAGCTACATTCAAAGTGACGGGTTGTTTGAAGATATATCTGCAGTGAGTGTCGGTCTGACGTTCGTTTACTAACCGGTTGAATCCACTCTGGGCACCGGCTGCACAAGACACAACCGGTGCATTGCACATGCGCACAGACCCTGTGCACTGGCAGTTCATTCACCTGTCGTGTTCTAACTACCTTCAAATCGCGTACTCAAGCAGTGTGTTGTACGCGTTGCCGCAGTCATCGGCTATCTGTTGTAGAGGCTCAGACAACGGGTTTGTCATGGGCTGGTACGGTATAAACCCGGTGGATTTTTCCACCGCATCGTACCAGTGAGCACCCCAGATACCATCGGTGTCGCGTCTGCCGGATGGCCATGAGAGCATCTCCGGTACAAACTCGATACCGAGACGCTCACACCACGTTGAAAGTTGCGCTTGCGGGTTCTGCAGCAAGCGGTCGGTATCGATGACCAATGGTTGCTGTCCGTTGGCGCACAGATATTCAAACAATTGCAACTGCTCCGCATAGCCGAAGTCGCGGGCATTGATATCAGCGCGTTTCTTCGCATAAGAGGCCACCATGCGCTCAGGTTGGCGTATCAACATGCAGTTCGTCAGTTGCAGGCACCAGTCCAGAGTCATCTCAGGCAGTAGATGTGTGCTGATGTGTTTCTGATACTGAATGTTTGAGGCCGCGGGCTCATCTGTCAGCGCCTTTGCAACGGTTTTCCAATCCGTGGATTGCGTTCGCATGATGCGTTCTGCCATGGGATGGGCGATGCCGGTGACATCCAGATAATGCGCGTACAATGGCTCATCGATCACGGTTGTATCAGGGCGGTTTTCCCACGCGCGCATCATAGCTGTGGATATATTGCGCGGGCCGGACCAGACAGCGAGTCTAAGGGTTGTCATGGGTGGTGTTTGTCAGGGTAGCTAAACGCGAGTGTCACAATACTGTTGTTCTGCGCAATTTTCCACTGTCAGTCTTGTGCTGTCAGCCACCTTCGCTAACGCAATCCTGTCGTCAAGACTATACTGGCATGGTATTTGGGGCGGATGACTGATTAAATAACTATTCATGCTCTCACCCGCTTAATTTTAGTGTGCCTCTCAATTAACTGATAATACCGCTTGAACCATGAATTCACCCGTCTCTTTGAAGCAGCAACTACTCACCTCGAATAGCGATCTGCCGCCGAATCTCGTTGCACTGATTGATGACGTGGCGAGCGCTTGCAGGAACATCTCGGCATTGGTTACCCGGGGTGCCATGGCGGGTGTACTGGGGGACGCTGGAAGTGAAAATGTTCAGGGTGAGGGGCAGAAGAAACTCGACGTTATTTCCAATGATGTGTTCATCGACAAACTACAGTGGTCCGGTAATTTGGCAGGTATGGCATCAGAAGAAATGGATGACATGCATCCGATTCCGGCAGCCTTTACCCGCGGTGATTACTTGATCACGTTTGATCCACTGGACGGATCATCGAACATTGATGTCAACGGGTCTGTCGGGACAATTTTTTCGATCATGCAGGCACCGGCAGGTGATGTTAACAACAGTTCGTTTCTACAGCCGGGCAATCGGCAGGTTTGTGCCGGTTACTGTTTGTATAGCTCTGCATCTATGCTGGTGTTAACAACCGGCAACGGTGTTGATGGCTTTACACTTGATGTCAGTAGCGGCGAATTCCTCCTGACGCATGCGGATATTCGCGTACCTGCAGAGACCAGCGAGTTCTCCATCAACGCAGCTTACACGCGTCACTGGTTTGCTCCGGTCAAACGCTATATCGATGAAGCGTTGCTGGGTAGTGAAGGGCCGCGCGGACGAAATTTCAATATGCGCTGGGCTGGTTCAATGGTTGGTGATGTGCACCGCATTCTGATGCGCGGTGGCGTATTCATGTATCCGGCTGACAAGAAGCTCGCAGCTGATAACAAGGCAGGCAAACTGCGCTTGCTGTATGAAGCGAGTCCGATGGGCATGTTGATGGAACAGGCTGGCGGTCTTGCGAGTACCGGCAATGAAAGAATTCTGGATATCCAACCCGATTCTCTTCATCAGCGTGTGCCGGTCATCATGGGCTCCGCTACCGAGGTGGAGCTTGTCGACAGTTACCATTCTGAAGCATCGTAGTTGACGTGAACACACCCGCCCCGGACAAAGGTTTCTGGGAAACCACGTCACTTGAAGACATGAGTGACGAGCAGTGGGAATCCTTATGTGATGGTTGTGCGCTATGTTGTCTGGAGAAACTTCAGAATGAGGACACCGGTGATATCGCGTACACGCGGGTTGCCTGTCATATGCTCGATTGCGATAGCTGCCAATGTTCGGACTATCAGAATCGGCAGATTAAGGTGCCGGGCTGTATCAACGTCAGACCCCTGAACGCCGAAAAGCTCGCCTGGTTACCGTGGAGTTGTGCTTATCGCAGACTTGCAGAGGGCAGAGCGCTCGCAAACTGGCATCCGTTGGTTTCAGGAGATCGACAGTCGACGCATTCGCAAGGCATTTCCGTGAAGCGATGGGTGATAGCAGCTCAAACGGACAATACCGATCCGGAAATCCTGGCGCAACACCACATTATTCATTTGTCTGATTTACCCGGACAGACTGACGCCTGAATTCGAACACGTTGAATTCATCTGACTGGCATGGATTGATTGCACGGAAGAACGCTGTTGATCGCGTTATCGTTTATGGTCAAGTTAGCGAGCAAATAAAACGGTTTTGCTTGCCTTTTAATCGTTAACTGCAAGCAACTATTCATAACGGTGGTAGTACAAATAAAAAAATGTGCAATGTAAAAATTGCTGTTTTTTTGCCACAAACTATCTATCGTTTCGTTGCGAGTTGTGCTTATATAGTCACATATCGACACACGTGGCGATTTGGCAGCTAAATTGCAAGACATTATCTTGCAGGTTGTTTTGCAGGTTGTTTTGCAGGTGTAGCGCTACTCGTCACCGGTGAAGCGGATTGACCAACACGCGATAAGTGTCAGCTGCGGGTAACAGCATCAGTCGACTCGTAGATGCGTTGGTTAATTCACTGCTGTTGTAAAAATGCTGATCACCGCGAAAGTGTGTTTGATTTCAGCAAATGATGACAACTTCGCAACCCCAGGGTTGCGGACACGTCATAAAAGAAAGTTGTCCGTCTACTGCGCCGATAAGTTGAATAGATTGCCGGGCGGTGTGGGTAAGTTTGATCAGCGACGCGAACAGACTAATCGGACAACAGGTTCACAAACGGGAAACACACGGGGAAATCATGGCACAGTCACAAAACGCCGTATCCATGGACGAAGAGTTATCGTCTGCCAAAGGTAGCATGGGGCTAGAGCGTCGAGAGCGTCTTCATCACACGATTCAGTCGCTGATGAAGCTCCGGCAGGATGTTATTGTCAGTTATTGCGAAATGGCAGGTGTATCTTCATTTAGCCAACGTAATCTCGAAGATCAGCAGGTCAAGCCGGACGAGCTGCGTTCGTTTTGCCAGATCATGGTCGACTATACGGCAATGGGTCACTTCGAGATCTATCAACGTATCATCGAAGGTAAAGAAAGGCGCAAAGCGGTGAAGGCGGTTGCCGATGAGGTCTACCCCGCGATTGCTGAGACGACCGATTACCTCATTGATTTCAATGACAAGTACGATGCCTTCGAAGGCACGCCTGACGAAATCGAGATGCTCAAAGGCGACCTCGCCAAGTTGGGTCAGATCATTTCCATTCGCGGCGAACTTGAAGATCAGCTGCTGGAAGCACTGGCTGCAAAATAATTGCCACCAACTTCTGCTCTTATTCTGCGTAAAGGCGCCGAGAGGCGCCTGCGTCAGGGCCACTGCTGGGTATTCAGCAACGAAGTTGATACCAAAAAAACTCCGCTCAAACACCTGTCACCGGGCATCTGGGTAGACGTCCACTCATCGTCCGGCGATTACATGGGTAGTGGCTTCGCCAACCCCCACACATTAATTTCTGTTCGCCTGCTGTTGTTGCGGCAGTCCCGTCGTTCCTCAGACACTCAAAGCCAACAACCGGTAACTGCAAGCGATAACGCATCGGCTTACGACCCGACGTCACTGCTGACAGATCGCCTGCGAGCAGCCTACCAGTTGCGCTCGTCACTGTTTGACAAACCCTGGTACCGGCTGGTCCACGCAGAAGGTGATCTGTTACCGGGATTGATTGTTGATCGCTATGACTCCGTGTTGATGGTACAAATCACTACCGCCGGCCTTGAACATCACCGCTTGGCCATTTGTGACTATCTGGCTGAACTAACGGGTTGTAGTACGGTCCATTTGGCAAACCGGGTGGCCAGTCGGGAACTGGAGCAGTTACCGTCGGAGGAAGAAACACCGTTGGGGCAGCTGCCGGATCAATTAACCGTACGAGAGCAGGGTTGCGACTTTAAAGTAGCTTCACGTAACAGCCAGAAAACCGGCTGGTTTTATGACCACCGTAGCAATCGCAAGCTGGCAACCCAAGTTGTGGCTGGTAAACGGGTACTGGACGTTTTCTGTTATGCCGGTGGATGGTCAATCAGTGCTGCTGTGGCAGGTGCTGAGTCAGTAGTCTGTATTGATTCATCTGAAACTGCGATCACAAGTTTAAAAGACAATGCCGCCGCCAATGGGGTGGCCGCGAAGATACGTCCACTGGTTGCAGATGCTATCGAAGCGTTAAAATCCTTACAACGCGACGCTGAGGAATTCGATGTCATCATTCTTGATCCTCCAGCGTTTATTAAGCGCAAAAAAGACTACGATAAAGGGGTGCAACACTACGAATTGCTCAACCGGCTGGCGTGCCGGTTGCTCGCAGCGGATGGACTGTTAATAACTGCGTCTTGTTCACAGGCTCTGCAGGAAGACGCATTAACCGGGATTGCGCGGCGGGCAGCCGCGAAACAGGGTAAGACGCTACAGGTATTGCACCGCCTGACACAAGGACCTGATCATCCGGTTCTCGCAGGTGTGCCGGAAACCCATTACCTGAAAGGATTAATGGCACGGCTGGCCTGACAGATGACGAATTAGTTTTGTTGAGACACACATGATCCAGTATCCACAAATAGATCCGGTTGCCATTTCGCTCGGGCCACTTACCATTCACTGGTACGGTGTTACCTATCTGGTTGGCTTTGTTGTTGGATATTTGTTAGCCCGTTACCGTGCCTCCCGCCCGGGTTCCGGTTGGAAACCTGATGAAGTCGGCGATGTGCTTTTCTATGTGGCGATAGGTGTCATTGTTGGTGGGCGCGTCGGTTCGGTGCTGTTCTACAACACAGAAGCCTTTCTGGATAATCCGCTGATGCTGTTTAAAATATGGCAGGGCGGTATGTCGTTCCACGGCGGGCTTATCGGTGTACTGATTGCCTTCTGGTTATACGGTCGTTCGACGGGGCGCACCTTCTTTCAAGTGTCAGATTTTCTCGCGCCCATGTTTCCGATCGGGCTTGGCGCCGGGCGCATTGGCAATTTTATTAATGGCGAGTTGTGGGGCAGGGTGACTGATCTGCCCTGGGGAATGGTCTATCCGCATGTCGGGCCGGAGCCGCGTCACCCGAACCAGATCTATCAGTTTATCGGTGAAGGCATTATCTTCTTTCTGGCGATCTGGTGGTTCTCCAGTAAACCAAGACCGCGTATGGCGGTCAGCGGGTTCTTTCTGGTCTTCTACGGCTGTTACCGCATTCTCGTTGAATTTGTTCGCGAACCGGACGGTCACCTCGGCTTTATCGCGTTTGAGTGGTTGACCATGGGGCAGTTGTTATCGGTGCCGATGATCGTGGCCGGTGCGCTGATGCTCTACTTCGGTTACAAGCGCGGTAAGTTCGACACCTATCCGGAAAAATAGGCTGGCTGAATCGGGGTTTGCCCGCTGGCAATAGTCTGACGGGCAGCGCCTGTTGCGGTAGAATCTGTATTGGGAACAAGCAACTCGATGGCCACACCAAGCAGGCCGTCGGAATAGCGCATTGTCCCCCGTCAGAAGCAACTCAGGTAAAACCAACCCATCATGCGACAGTATCTTGATCTGATGCAGCACATCATTGATAACGGTGTGCAAAAAGGCGACAGGACCGGTACCGGTACGGTCTCGGTCTTCGGTTATCAGATGCGTTTTGATCTTGAAAACTCCTTTCCGCTACTCACCACCAAAAAGCTGCACGTCAACTCGATTGTTCATGAGCTGCTGTGGTTTTTACAGGGCGATACCAACATTGCCTATCTAAAAGAAAACGGCGTATCGATCTGGGATGAATGGGCAGATGAAAACGGAAACCTGGGCCCGGTTTACGGTGCACAGTGGCGCTCCTGGCCAAACCCCGACGGGACTCATACTGACCAGATTAAAAACCTGCTCGAGAGTCTGACCAACAACCCGGATTCGCGACGCCATATGGTCTGTGCCTGGAATGTTGGTCTGGTTGATCAAATGGCGTTACCACCTTGCCATGCACTCTTTCAATTCTATGTTGCTGACGGACGCTTGAGTTGTCAGTTGTATCAAAGGAGCGCTGATGTGTTCCTCGGTGTACCTTTTAACATTGCATCCTATGCTTTGCTGACGTTGATGGTCGCACAGGTATGCAATCTGAAACCCGGTGAGTTTGTCCACACACTGGGTGATGCGCATCTCTATTCCAACCATCTCGAGCAGGCACAAGAGCAACTCTCGCGCAAACCCGGCCGCCTACCACAGATAAAGCTTAATCCGTCAGTCACTGATTTGTTCGACTTCAGGTTTGATGATTTCACGCTGGTTGACTATGAGGCAGCACCGCACATCCGTGCACCGGTTGCTGTTTAACAACGGAACCACTGCAATGCGTTTGTCGATGGTCATGGCGATGGATCGCAATAAACTGATCGGTAAAGATGGTGGACTACCGTGGCATTTACCAGCCGAGCTTGCGTATTTTAAGCGCGTTACCATGGGCAAGGTGTTGATCATGGGGCGCAAAACCTATGTGTCAATCGGTAAGCCATTGCCGGGCAGGGTGAGTATTGTGGTCTCAGCCAGTGGCCAATTGACGGGTGAAAAATTTGAGCAATACCTGGCTGATGGCAGGCTCTATCTTTGCCAATCACTTGATGATGCGATTCAGTTAGCGCAGGACTTAACCGCTCAGCTAAAACCCGACCATGAATCCGGTATCGATGATGGTGCAAACGTACTGCAACACGCCGAAGCCGCGATAATTGGCGGTGCACAACTCTGCGAAGCCGCTATGCCTCAGGTTGATCGTTTGTACCTGACGGTAATTGATGCTGAATTTGAAGGTGATACCTGGCTGCACAGTTTTGATGAGTCAGACTGGCAGGAACAGTCTGTAAGCAACGTTCAGCTTGATAATCTGAATGTTGCTTATCGTGTACTTGATCGCGCTCATCGCTCTCGGTCTGTTTAAAAAGCGTTTTCCAGGGTGTTACCGACAACACCTGGTGTCTGTAGAGTGGGGAATGGCTGTCGAATTAAACCTAACCGATAGTGTGCTGGTGTTCGATATTAATTCTGATAAGCGTGAGCGACTATCCTGGCAACCTGAATATCCTGAACGGCAACACCCGCGAGATCGGCAACGGTTACTTGCTGAACGTCAGGACGTCCGAGCGAAGATATTTTAATGACATTACCCAATTCAACGATAATATTTTTGTCGATTCGCTTGTCGCGAACAGGAGCGTGACACTATGACTTATCAATATCATCGACCGTTCCGATATCTGGAATTCCTGTTTTTGCTACTTTGTTTGATCCTTTTATCGAATGCATACGGTCAGACAGCGCCTTCAGCGAACGAGATATCGAACTATATCGGTTTACATCGTGCTGCGCATGAAGGAGATACTGAGGCGGCGGCAGAATTAATAAAAAACGGCGCTGACCTCGAAGCCCGTGATGGCTCCGGCAGAACGCCGCTACTGGTTGCCGGGTTTGCGTCACAAGAGCCAATTGTAGAATTGTTGGCCGAAGCAGGTGCTGATATGAATGCAAAGGAAGATAGGGCGTACGATATCGTCACAATAGCTGCGGTAGCCAATGACATAGAGATGCTCAACTTAGCACTCAAAAAGGGGGCTAGCGCTGGCAACATCACCAGCCCCTACGATGGCACCGCTTTAATTGCAGCAGCACACCTGGGTCATCACGAAGTTGTAGACAGTTTAATCAAAGCCAATGCTCCACTTGATCATATTAATAATATCGACTGGACAGCTGTAATCGAGGCTGTGATATTGGGTGACGGTGGTCCAAATCACATAAAGACGCTGGAATTATTGTTGAAGGCTGGAGCTGATAAAGAGATTGCCGACGGACAAGGAGTCACAGCACTGGAACACGCAAGGTCACGTGGCTACCAGGAGATGATTGAATTGCTGGCTGATTGAAGTACATGAATCGGTTGCTTTGACCATAGCCAAACAGTGTTTCTGAAAAACTGCTTTCCTTGCCCATACACTACGTCTACTCCGTTAACTCGCTAACAGTGATCCAGTTTACCCAATCATTTTGTGTTTAAGCGGTTCTTCTGATTGCCAGTGCATGCAACAAGTGGATCAGAACAATGAAAAATACCATTAGATCTGATGTGCTGATAATCGGAGGAGGGGCGATGGGCTCAGCGCTCGCCTATCACTTGCTGCGCATGTCGCCTACCATGGACGTTACAGTTCTGGAGCGCGATTCGACGTATCAATTCGCCTCGACCCCTCGCGCGTCAGGCGGTGTCAGACGATTGTTCTCTTTACCTGAAAACATTGAACTGTCCAACTACTCGATACCCTTTTTTGAACGTTTCCATCAAGACATGGCGGTAGAAGGCTTTTCCGCAGATATTGGATTTACCGAGGGCGGCTACATTTTTATCGTGGCGCCTGGCGATACTGATGTACTTAAAGCCAATTACGACACACAGCGAGAACTCGGGTGTAATGTCCATTGGCTGGAACCGGACGAAATCAAATACAAATTTCCATCAATGTATGTTGATGACCTGGGCGCCGCCGTGCACTCGATAGAAGATGGGTGGCTCGACCCCAGTTCGGTTCTCACCGGACTCCGTCGCAAGGCCAGTGCTTTAGGAGCAACTTATCTAAAAGAAAACGTCACAGCAATGCGCAGATCGGCAGGGCGCGTCACGGCAGCTGTTACAGAAAAGGGGACAGTAGTTGAAGCCGAGTGTTTCGTGAATGCTGCGGGAGCATGGGCAAAGGATATTTGCGGTATGCTCGATTTCAAGGTCTCCATTGAACCGCTGCGTCGATTTGAACATTATTTCGAATGCCAGGACGTAATCGAACCTCTCCCTTACGTCAAAGACATGGAACGATTAGCCTTTCGTCCGGAGGGTAAAGGATATACAGGTGGTGTGCCAACGCTGAAGGAACCTCGCGGGTATAACTTTGAAGTCGATCATCGTTATTTTGAAGATGTGGTATGGCCAGCTTTGGCCCACAGATTCCCGAAATTTGAAAGTACGAAGTGTAAATCTACAATGTCAGGCTTGTATGATCAAAACGATTTTGACGGCAACGCAATCATCGGTCCCGGAGCTGACGGTTTAGGTAACTTTCATATGCTGGCTGGATTCTCCGGACATGGTTTGATGCATGCACCGGGCTGCGGGCAGGCGTTGGCTGAACTGATCGTGAATGGTCGGTATGAATCCATTGATCTATCTCGTCTGGGATGGAATCGCTTGCTGGAAAACAAACCTTTGCGCGAACGAGGCATTATTTAGTTCGGCTCAACACTTGAATTTGCAAAAACACAAGCTAACCCATTAGCTGCAGTTAGAAACTTTAAACTTGGCCTTACCCCTTTGTGTGCCTAGCCTGCTCTATTCACGAAGGCGAAAACAGTGACAATGAAAACTAAGCAATTTCAGTTAGAAAAGCAGTTTTAGCGTCGCTGCGGGTATTCGCACACTGTTTTCTATTCACCCCCAGTGCCAGTCTACCGTCGCAGCTCACTCGATTGAGCTCAACCCGTAGATTTCTACGAATTTCGCTGAATCGAGCGACCTGCTTAGGTAGCCAGACTCGGGTGGCGAACCCTTCATGAATAAAGCAGGCTAGATCTTTTCAAGAACACCGTCCAAAACTCTATGCCTAATCGCCCCTAGCCCATCCACATCGTCCGGGTTATGAGTCACTAGCAATACACATAACCTATGTTTTTCAATAACTGCTCGGGTTATCGTTAGCATATCATCTCGAGTAGCTGCATCCAGCGCACCATAGGGTTCATCCAACAGCAGAACCGGTTTTTTTCTGAGTAAACACCGAGCTAGCCCTACGCGTTGTTGCTCACCGCCAGAAAGCGTTCCCGGTTTTTCATCACCGCGGTTGGGTAAACCCACATCGTCAAGCACCTCATAAACTGAAGCCCATTCCTCCGGGCCAAGTTTCATGGCAGGTGAAACACCCAGCGCGATATTCTGATTAATGCTTAAATGTTCAAATAAATTGTGAGACTGAAACAACGTGGTGACCGGGCGTTTATCAGGAGGTAGTGACAAAATGGATTGATCTTCCCAGATAATCTCTCCTCGCGTCGGTGTTAAAAAACCACCGATCAGATTTAACAAGGTAGATTTGCCCGAGCCACTTTTACCCGAGATAGCGTGTACCTCGCCAACAGCTGCCTGCAGGTTAAAGTTAAACGATCGATCGCCAAGTTGTACCGCTACGTCATCCAGTATCAGTGTCATGGTGTTCTCTGAATAACAGGCGTTCGAGTTGCCCATTGGCTGAGCAAAAATAGAAACAGACAGATCAGTAATAACAGAACGGCGGTAACGGATGCTTCTTGCAGTCTGTAACTACCCATACGCTGATACAAGAGTAAAGGCAGTGTTGTGACCCGATCTGAGCCAAACAGGGCAATGGCACCCAGGTCACCTGCGGACAAACTTGCTGCAATACCAAACGATAGACCTGTGGCGGGTTTTATGGTTGGCCAATCTAGCCATTTAAAACGAGACCAGCCCTGAATTCCAAGTGATCGTACCAAGTGGTCGTGATTCTGAGCTCCCTGGTTGATGGGCGCTTCCAGAATGCGTAGAACGAAAGGTAACGCCAATAGGGCGTTGATTAGTATCACCAGAATCAACGCTAAGCTGAAAACATCCGCGTACGGTCGGAGTAGCAGAAACAACCCTGTGCCAAGCACCAGCGGCGGCATCACCAAAATCAAATTACCCAGCAATTGCACTGAGGAGGCGGTTTTGACCCATTGCAACCTATGTTGGCAGTGCCTGGCAATCAGTAACAAGCCTATTGCTAATATCAACGAGAGTGTGGCAGAGCAAAGCGAAACAATGAATGTGTTGATGATAGCTTTTAGTGTGGTGGGGTGACTCATTACCTTTATAAAGGCAGCGTTGAAGGCAGATGCTAAAAGACCTG